>QKGS01000021.1 GCA_003250355.1 Bacteroidota bacterium | reverse complement strand
TCCGGTCTTCGGTCTCCGGTCTCCCGTTTCCGTTTTCCTTAATTTGTTATAATTTGCGAATTAGCGGCTTTAATCTAATCCGTTATTCGTTCCTATTTGCAAATTAGCGGCATTAAAACCAGTTCTTAATTCGGTCTTCGGTTTTTCCTACAAAAATAAATTTGACACTTACTCCTTGTAATTTTTCTTCTTAAAATTCTTTATTACTTTACTCAGGTCTTTATCCTTTTGACGCTTCTGAGCAACGGTAGATTCAAAATGTTCCCTTTCGCGAACCATTTTTATATAATTTTCATACAATAATTCATCAATTTCGCCGGTTTGCAATGCCGATAAAACAGCACACCCGGTTTCAGATATATGTGTACAATCGCTGTATTTACAGCTATGCGACAATTCAAAAATAGTGTCGAATGTAACTTCTAAACCTGCCGAATCGGCAATTCCCACCTCACGCATTCCCGGATTATCAATCAACAAACCTCCGCTTTCGAGTATATGCAATTCCCTGTGACTGGTAATATGCCTGCCGCGTTCAGAATAACTGCTTATTGAATCGGTATCGGCTATATATTTACCCGAAAGGGTATTAACCAATGTTGACTTACCCACACCCGATGAACCTAAAAGACAATATGTTTTTCCGGGTATTATACTCTTCTGTAAATGGTTAATTCCCTTACCACTTTCATTGCTTACCGCAAATATCGAAACACTTGAAATTCTACTTTCAATAGAATGTATTAAATTATTTATATCCAATTCATTGACCAAATCAGTTTTATTTAAAACAATAATTGGTTCAATGTTAGATGCATAACATATTGTAAGATAACGCTCAATACGATTTATGCTAAAATCGCGGTCAACCGATTGAACTATAAAAGCATAATCGATATTAGTGGCTATAATTTGCTTTTCGCCTGTTTTTCCTACCGTTTGTCTCTCTAAAACTGATTTGCGAGGAAATAAAGCGTGTATTAGCACTTTATCGGCTTCGTAAGGCATAACCGCCACCCAATCGCCTACGGCCGGAAAATCGGCTCTATTTTGCGCTGTATAGCGTAAATTTCCGAGTATCTCAGCCTCATATTCTTTGTCGGTCATTCGTACTATATACCTTTCCTTGTGCTCTGCTATTACGCGAGCTACCTTAAAAGATTGAAGTCCATTCTTATTTCTATATATTTCAAGTTCAGGTGTGTAGCCTAAAAAATGTAATTCCATTTATAATTTTACTTTAACTATTTTAATCGTTCATCAAAAACTAATTTGGTATATGAACTCACTTTAATTTCATACTTAATTACTCCTCCCACTCTATTTCAAATTTGGGTTTCTCCTTTTTCACCTCTTTTCTATTCATCTCTCTAAACTCAGCAGTATCTTTTTTAAACCAACCAAACTCCTTATGTAAAGTATGTTTTAATTCTATTTTCTCCTGCTTAATTTCACCCTTTAAATGTTTGCCCAACTGGTCTTTATCAATTTTTGTACTTGTATTACCATTTTCACATTTTGTAACTAAAAATAATGATGTGCGCCCTAACCCATCGTCTTCAACCATCCCGTATTTGGTTTGTTGTTGCTGAATTTTTTTGGTTTTACCTTTCAAAATATCAGACAAATAAACACGCAGATTATACTGATAATCGCCATTGAATTTCTGATATCCGAAAATTGACATATCCATAGAATTGCTCCGTATGTTAGTATTTGAAATATTAACCGTTTCGTCCGATACCAGAAAGTTAGTATATAAAGTTTCAAATTTAATGTGAGAGAGTTCGCTTATATTGGTAAATGACGATAATTGTTCAACCGGTGCATAATTAATCAACTCGCCATTAAGTACAGTTAATGTTCCCAAAACATCAATTGATGAGTTTTGAACCTTTGAATCACTAACAACAAAAGAACCCGACAAATCGGTATCAGCTACACCTTTAATATGTTCGCTTGTAAGGTTAGACTGACCAAAATTATCCATTTGCCAAAACAGTTGTGCAATATCTATTCCACGTGAAACAGTTTCAAAATCAAATTTAGCCTGCTTGTTTTGAATTGAATATTTAAAAACACCCCTTGTGCTTCCGCCAAATGAGTTCAATATAAGATTAGTACCTATAATGTTCTTATTATCAATATATAACAATGTTTCAATATTTCTAAAAACCATTTTATTATATGTAAAACTGCTGCATTTTGCATTAGTTTTAATTTCATACAAAAACTCACTTGTACCCGATGATTGTGTAGTTTCTGAACCGGCAAAAACAGGTTTAATATTCTCATAATCAATATTATCGACAATAATATCGCCATCAATTTTCATAGGTATCTTCTTATTATCATACAACGATGAATAGAGATTCTGACACCTGATACTTGAAGTATTAGTTTTAATATTATTAAATAAACAACTCATATTATTTACTTTAAAAACATGGTTCAACTGAAATATAGTTGCATTTATATTACTCACTGTAGCATTATTTTGTGGTAATGCAAAAGATAAATTATTTATGTCGATATTAGAATTACTCTTGGTTAATAATAATTTCAATATTTCATTACCAAAAGAGTGGTTTATATACGCCGATGTAGAAATAGATCCTTTTATAGTTCCTGCTGTAACTGAAAACTTATCGGAATTTATAAATTGAATATCTTTTGTATGAACAAATAATCGGGAATTGAAATTATACAAAGGTTTCAGAAAGTTAGTTATTGATAAATCGGCTAACACATAACTTGTATCGGTTCTCAAATCAATATTTTTCAGTTGCAAATAACTCGACTCGGCATTCCTGTTATTACCATTTGTATATTGTCCTGAAAAAGAAACTTTTTTCAAATTTAAATACTTACCATACTCAATAGCACCATTTTGTAATGAAAAAGTACTATTAATTAAGGGTGATTCACTTTTTGAAATATTTCCTTTAATTAATGCATTAAAAGTAACTGATCCTGAGTACTTTTTATCCTTCACTATCTTTGAATATTCAGTAGGTATAAAATTTGCTATATCGGTCAATTGAATTGAATTTGCTACAATCGACAAATCTATAAATGGTATTTCTGAAAGTACAATACCACCATCAACAGCAAGCTCAATATTTTTCGATACTATTGTACTATTATCGAAAACAACAGTATCGTGAGCAACTCTCATATTAAGTAACAATTTGGTTTTATCAGTTGGCTCAAAATTAACTATACCCCATTTGAACTTATTTACATTAACACCGCCGCGAGTTGAAATATAATATTGGTTACCCTTAATTTTCGCATCGGCAATAAACAATGGAAAATCAACATTAAGAAACTGGTTTTTAATAGAATTAGAATATGTAACCTTTACATTCTTTAACTTCACCTTATTAATATTAAGTGATAATTCAGTATTATTACTGTCAGATGTTTTATTACCAAAACTGATACTCTTAATAAAGTCCCAATTTGTTTCATTATCAGAATATACCGAATAAGAAATAATAGCATCATCAATTTCAAAATAGCTTATAGTATAATCTTTTCTCCATAACGATATTATATTAGACCCTATTGATAAGTTTTTAATATAGCATGCAGAATCGTTGCTGTATCTACCAATAGTAAGATTACTAAAAATTAATGTAGCATGAGGAAAATCTTTTAAAAGAGAAAAACTGATATTATCGACACTAACAGGAATAGTAATGTTCTTATTAATTTCATTTACTGCAAACTGTATTATCTTTTTTTCATATACCTTTGATAATGAAAACAAAATAGTGATTAATAAAAGCGGTATTGTAAGTAACCAACCTATTATTTTAAAAACCTTTTTCACACACCATTCATTAAATAATTAACACTCAAATTTAGATATAAAAAAAAGAGAAATGAAAATTCACTTCTCTTTATTTATATAATAGAATTATTTTGCTACCCGTTTTCTTTCATGCTCTTTTAAGAATATTTTTCTCAATCTGATAGCGTTTGGAGTTATTTCCACATACTCATCTTTTTGAATATATTCTAAAGCTTCTTCGAGCGAAAACTTAATTGGAGGTGCAAGTTGAACTTTATCGTCGGCACCTGAAGAACGCATATTAGTAAGCTTTTTAGTTTTAGTAACATTTACCGTAAGGTCGTTATCGCGCGAGTGTTCGCCTATAACCATACCTTCATATACCTCTTCCTGTGGTCCGATAAAGAATTTACCTCTATCTTGCAATTTTCCTAAAGAGTAAGCGAAACTTGTTCCACCCTCCATAGCTATAAGCGAACCATTAGAACGTGTAGGAATATTTCCTTTCATAGGTTCATAAGCTATAAAACGATGACTCATTACAGCCTCACCGGCAGTTGCAGTAAGCATATTATTTGTCATACCAATAAGACCGCGCGACGGGATATGAAACTCTAAATGTATACGTTCACCTTTACGCTCCATATTTTTAAGCTCCCCTTTACGTTGGGTTACCATTTCTATAGCTTTACCTGAATAATCTTCAGGAAGGTCAATTGTTAATTGTTCTACCGGTTCGCACTTTTCGCCACCTATTTCTTTAATTATAACCTGTGGCTGTCCTACCTGTAGTTCATAACCCTCGCGACGCATAGTTTCAATAAGTACAGACAAATGGAGAATACCACGTCCAAACACATTGAACGAATCGGCCGAATCGGTAGACTCTACTCTTAAAGCCAAATTCTTTTCAAGCTCCTTTTGCAAACGGTCGTAAATATGACGCGATGTTACAAACTTACCATCTTTACCAAAGAAAGGAGAGTTGTTAATAGTAAACAACATACTCATAGTAGGTTCATCGATACTAATAGGATCCATTGGTTCGGGGTTTTCAAAATCGGCAACTGTATCGCCAATATCAAAACCTTCTATTCCAACCAATGCACATATATCGCCGGCTTTAACCATATCGGTTTTAGCCTTAGCCATACCTTCAAATATATACAGCTCTTTTATTCGCGAACGTTTAATAGAACCGTCGCGTTTACAAAGCGATACCTGTTGTCCGGTTTTAAGTTCACCCCTATTTATTCTACCTACAGCTATACGTCCTACATACGATGAGTAATCGAGCGAAGTAATAAGCATTTGTAATGAACCTTGTTCAACTTTTGGTTCAGGTATATACTTTAAAATAGCATCTAATAAAGGAATTATATCTTCAGTTGGCTTAGTTACATCGTCGCTCATCCAACCATTTTTGGCCGAACCGTATATTGTTGGAAAGTCAAGTTGGTCTTCGGTAGCATCGAGACTAAACATTAAATCAAACACCTCTTCGTACACTTCGTCGGGTCTACAGTTTGGTTTATCAACCTTATTAATTACAACAATAGGTTTCAACCCTAATTGTATAGCTTTTTGAAGTACAAATCGAGTTTGTGGCATAGGCCCTTCAAAAGCATCGACAAGTAAAAGCACCCCATCGGCCATATTAAGAACCCTCTCTACCTCACCACCAAAATCGGAGTGACCGGGAGTGTCAATAATATTAATTTTAGTATCGTTATATATTACCGATACATTCTTCGATAAAATAGTAATACCCCTCTCCCTTTCCAGATCATTATTATCGAGAATCAATTCACCGGGAATTTCATGCTCTTTAAATAATTTTGTCTGCATCAAAATTTTGTCAACCAAAGTAGTTTTACCGTGGTCAACGTGTGCAATAATTGCAATGTTTCTAATCGCCATAAAATTGTATTAATTCTTCACTTTTATTTTTCTTGTCAAATTCTAAATAAATTATATTAAAATGTTCCACGTGGAACATTAAAGTTTTACTTTAAATAAACACCTGCAACTAAAAATTGTTCCACGTGGAACAATTAAAGTAAAACTTTAGATAAATATGTATAACTGTTCCACGTGGAACATTACCTTCCAAAACTTACTAATAAAACATTAATATCTGATGGGTTTATACCCGGTATCCTGGCTGCTTGGCCGATTGTTTTAGGACGAATCTTGTTTAATTTTTGTCGAGCTTCGGTTGATATAGATAAATATTTATCGTAGTTTATACTATTAGGAATAATCGCATTCTCAAGTTTCTTTATCTTATCGGCAATTGATTTTTCTCGAACCAAATACCCTTTATATTTCATACTAATTTCAGCACCCTGAAGTATATCTTTTCGTAAACGGATAAACTCATGTGCTAAATTTTGCAATGGTTTATAATTTGAAACTAAATCGAAAATATTAATGTCGGGACGTGATATAATAGAAATAAGCTTAACACCTTGTTTGATTTCACTTGAACCTATTGATTTTAAAAAACTGTTTATATCACTAGGTTTAATACTTTCATTTTCAAAAAAAGATATTACTCTATTAATTGATTCTTGCTTATACTGCATTAAATGGAATCGCTCTTTTTTTACTAATCCCAAATTATATGCTCTAGGTGTTAGTCGAATATCAGCGTTATCTTGTCGTAATAATATTCTGTATTCAGCACGGCTAGTAAACATTCTATAAGGTTCATCAACTCCTTTTGTAACCAAATCATCAATTAATACCCCAATATATGCTTCGTCGCGGGCAAGTACAAAATCGGGTTCATTACTAACTTTCTGATGGGCATTAATGCCGGCTATTAAACCTTGTGCAGCTGCTTCTTCGTATCCGGTAGTACCATTAATTTGTCCTGCAAAATATAAGTTGGCTAATTTCTTTGTTTCAAGTGTGTGATGCAATTGAGTAGGATCAAAATAATCGTATTCAATAGCATATCCGGGGCGGAATATTTTTACATTCTCTAAACCCTTCACTTTACGCAAAGCTTCAAGTTGAACTTCCCAAGGTAATGAACTTGAAAAACCATTAATATAATATTCCTCTGTATCGAAACCCTCGGGTTCAAGAAAAAGCTGATGACTATCTTTTGATGAAAAGGTTACTACTTTATCTTCAATACTTGGACAATATCGAGGTCCTACACCTTGTATAACTCCGGTAAATAACGGCGACTCATGAAAACCTCTGCGTAAAGTTTCATGAACCTCTTCGCTTGTTCGTGCTACATGACAAGGTCGTTGCTTAACAGGTTCATTATCGGCATGAAGATAAGAAAAGAACGATGGTTCTTCATCGCCATGTTGAATAACCATTTCAGAAAAATCGATAGAGCGACCATCAATACGTGCCGATGTTCCTGTTTTTAATCGTGATACAGTAAAATTGTATTTCAATAACTGATCCGATATACCATAGCTGGAAGTCTCTGCCATTCGCCCACCCTCAAGTTGCTTTTTACCTATATGTATTAATGCATTCAAAAAAGTACCATTGGTCAAAACCACAGCTTTTGAATGAAAAGTAAAACCCATTTCTGTTTTTACTCCACAAACTGCATCATTCTCTATAATTAATTCTGAAACCTTATCTTGAAAAAAATCGAGATTCTTAATTTTTTCTAACTCCTTACGCCACTCAATTGAAAATTTTACTCTGTCGCACTGAGCACGAGGACTCCACATAGCAGGCCCCTTAGAACGATTCAGCATTCTAAATTGTATACTTGAACGGTCGGTAATTATACCTGTATAACCACCTAACGCATCAATCTCTCTTACTATTTGTCCCTTTGCTATTCCACCTATTGCCGGATTACATGACATTTGACCAATCTTTGTCATGTCCATGGTAATTAGTAACGTCTTACTACCAAGGTTTGCTGCTGCTGCTGCTGCCTCGCTTCCTGCGTGTCCGGCACCAACAACAACTACATCATAGTTATTCAACATCCCCTATTATATTTAAATAATAATCCTCCTTTTCACGCATTACTTTTTGCTCTTCATCAGTTTTATCGTTGTACCCAACCAAATGAAGAATACCATGAATCAATACTCTTTTAAACTCTTTGCTAAAAGAAATATTAAATTCATCAGCATTTTCTTTAATTCTGGGAACACTAATGAAAAGATCGCCCGAAATTACTTCCGATTCATTGTAATTGAAAGTAATAATATCAGTATAATAATCGTGATCCAAATATTGCCTATTAATATCTAATAAGTAATTATCGGAGCACAAAATTACTGATATATCACCACATATGAAACTATGTTCGCTAATACATTTAATTAGCCAATCAGAAAATTGTTTGGAAGGAAAGATGAACTCTTCTTCATCTTCAAAAAAAAATTGTATCACCTTATAATTTAAATTTTATAAAGACAACAGCACCACCTTTGTCGTAGCTAACTTCATCGGCTAAATGTGTCATAAGAAATATACCTCGGCCATCGGGATTTTCAATTTTATCGGGGCGTGTAGGATCAGGAACATCAGTAAAATCGAAACCCGGTCCTTCATCTTCTATCCTAAATACCAGCTCTTTCTCATTTACTGTAAGTGTTATATCTACTTTTTTTGAAGTATCTCTTTTATTACCGTGAACTATGGCATTGGTAACAGCTTCGATAACTGCAATAAGTATATTACCATAAGCATCGGCAGGTAATGACAGTTCTATTGATAACTCGTCAACTAGTTTCTCAACTATGCTAATATTTTCAATCTCGCTTGCAATGACAATATTCTTATTCATCGTTATTACTGTTTACATTTATAATATAACTATTATACAGTTCTCTATAGTAATCTTTTAATTCAAGGTATTCTTGCTTGAAAATTTCTTTAAATTTAATCTTTTCATCATATTCATCAAAATATTTATTTGATTCTGACAAATTATAATTCAAAGCTTCTTTCGACTCCCTCTTCTCCTCCTTATTGCGCTCCATTTCAGCATTTTCAGCTTCCAGTAATCGGGTTGTAATTAACTGCTGGCGGTATAATGTTGAATTAGAGATATTCATATTTACGATATCACGCTTATTTTGTTCCATTAAGTGTTGTATTTCTTTCAATTGTTTTTGTGCATTACTCCCAACAGAACCATTGTTCATAATTTGATTCAACATTTGCTGATATATCTCTTGCTGAGCCAGCATTTGCGCAAGCTTCATTTGCCCTTCTTTGCCTGGCTTAGAACCATCTTTCATTTGTTGTATCATTTGCTCAAGCTGACCTTTTAATGATTCCTGACCCTTTTTAACATCGCTCATTGATGGTTCGCCATCGCCTTTTTTCGGCTTTTGCTTTCGCCTGCTTTGCTGCTCCATTCCGCCACTACCCGACGATGCATTATCCATATTTTTAAGCGATTCGGTTAACAATAACAACAGCTCATTTACATTCATTAATACCTCTTGTTGCGACTGGTACAATGATGAGTTTCGACGCTCAACAAAATGTAAGTTACAATCGGTAAAACCCGATTCAATTTTAAATGTAAGCTCCGATATATGATTGCCCAAATATGAAGTACGCTTTCCAAGTTCATTCAAAGAATCGCGAACTATAGAAAAATCGTTATGAATTTTTATTTGGTTATTTTGAATATCAATATATTTTGGATCGCGCGATGACACTGCTTTTGATTCATCGAGTATATGTTCTTGTTCAAATGAAATATAAAACAAATTTTCAAGTAACTGTCGTAAATTATCGGCATTTTCAGCCTCTTGCTGTGCCGTTGAATTACTCATTTGCGAACGCATTTTATCGGCTAATTCTTTAAGTTTCTCAGAGTTTTGTTTAGCATTATCTGACTTACTTTTGTTAGAATTCTGACCCGATTCTGAATCATTTAACTGTTTATTGTAATTATCATTTATGTTATTAAAATCACTACTAAAATCATTAAGTTTAAAAGGATTCGATAGTTCTTTATTTTCATCAAACAATTTGTTAAAATTATCATTCAAATTATCAAAATCGTTCTTATTGCTTTTCAAATTATCTTGTAATTGATCATTATTCAATTCATTATTATCTAACTGCTCCGATAATTCATGCTGCTGCTTACTTAACTCATCTAACTTATTAGCAATATTTTCAATATTCTGTTCAATTTTTAAACGATTTAGCAATTCAAGATTTTTATCAAGTTCTGTTTCCAAATTTTCATAGTTCAAATCAATTTTATTCATCATTTCATTCAACTCTGCATTCGACAGATTATTCTTTAATTCATTAAGCTCTTCAAAAAGTTTTTTAATATCATCGGTCATTAAATTTTGCATTGCTTCTTGTAACTGCATCTGCTTTTGAACTATACTTTCATCCATTTCAGAAAAGCTTTTATTGAAAGTATTCTTTTGATTATTTAAACTATTTAATTCATTAAGTAACTCATCTATTTCATCTTGCTTATTTTTTAACTGTTCTATTCTTTCAGCTCGCTCCCACTCTGCCAGTTCCTTATTAAGTAAATCGTGCTTTAGCTTTTCAATCGCTAATTGCAATTCATTCGATTTTGAAATAGCTTTATCTATTGCATCTGAAATATTTTTTGTTGCTTCAATATCTTGCTTTACTAACTTGTTTAAACCCGGTTTTTCGAAAGTTGAATATTCAGACTTTGTTTGCTTATATCCATTAATAATATCATTATCGCGAACAGCAAAATAATAATTGTAAACCGAATCGCTAAGCTGTGAAAAATCGTATGAAAAATATAATTGCTGACTACGTATATTTTTATTCAATGGTATTGCAATAGTATCGTGTGAACCATAAAAAACTAAATTATGAAATCCATAATCGTCGGTAACTGATATTTTAAAATGATGTATAGAAAAATTTGATTCATCAACTACTTTATCAATAATAATTGTAGGATAAACATCGGGTATTACTTCAATAAATTTATTGTCAATAATATTGAAATGAAAATATTTATTACCAGCCGATATAGAATAGTAAACTGATTTAGTTAAAACTGTATCAAAACTAAAAATATTATCATTTTTGTTTAATAGTACTCTATTTGTATCGAAATATATAAACAATGAATCGGTGTACATACATTTTATATTCCATTGAATATTAGTTCCTTGTGGAACAGAAAACTCGAAAATATCGCGTAATTTATCGTTCTTTCTGTTTATATATTCGGGGTATATAAGCTCAGTAGTTAAATATTTGATTGTAGGAGCATCTATTATGTTAAAATAGAATTCATTACTAACAAAATCATCAGAATAAAAATAGAAATAAAAATTATTGTTAATATTTTTAATTTCATACTGAAAAATTGAATCAGAGACAGTTTTCATTAAAAAATCGGAATTTCCAATTTTTAAAAATAAATTCTCAATACTAACGTTACCAACAATTTTAATTTTCAATAAATAATCGGAATTGCGTTTACACTGTAATGAATCAAAAAATATAATTTTTACATTTTCATACTTATTGAAAGTTGTATTGTAATTTATAATACGCTTAGCACCCTGATTATAAATAGCCGGTGTAATAAAAAAAGAAGTAACAATAATTAACAAAAAAGCTAAAATATAATAATACTTTTTAGAGTATAAAGTAACTGCCGACGAAAAATCTTTAGTGCGCAGTATTTCAGACTTTTGATTTAAACTAGCCTTTATTAATTCAGAATCGGTAATTAGTGAACTATCATATAATTCTAAAGTATTAACTAACTCATCGTTAATGTCGCTAACATTGTTTTGTATAATTAATGCTGCGTGCTTATCGGTTATTTTCGATGCAATTCCAAATAACCTTAAAAGAGGAATTACTATAAAATAATTAAAAACAAATAATAGTGAAATAACTGTAAACCAGAATATTATAAATCGTACTTGTGTCGACAACCAACCAAAATATTCAATAGTGGAAAAAACAATGAGGTATAATAAAACAAGCGAAACAGTATAAATAATACCTTTTATTAATAAGCTTTTATAGTACTTATTAATAAAACTATCTATTTTATTTTTTACCTGTAAAAAACTATCCATTATTCAAACCAGCTAACCATTGCAATGGATCCATTTTAGTGTTCTCTTTCCAAATTTGGAACTGAATAACTGTTTTTTGTTCGCCCTCTTTTTCGGTATGAGCTACTCCTATAATTTGCTTTGTATCAACAATATCGCCTTGTTTTACAATTACATCTTTCAAATTACTGTATACCGATAAATAATTACCATGCCTTATAATAACAGTTCTGTTAGCACCCGGAATAGCAAATACCCTGCTTACTTTACCTTTATATACTGCTCTTACAGTTGCATCTTTATTAGTCATTATATCAATACCATCGTTGCGAATAATAACACCTTTAAGAACCGGGTGGGGTTGTTCGCCGAAATTACTAGTTACAACACCACGCTCAGTTGGCCATGGCAGTTTATTCTTATTCTTTTCAAAAACACTGGCTAATTCCTTCTCTTCAGGTGTCATTGCTAATACCATTTTGCCGTTTACAGCTTTTTTAGCTTCTTCAGCAATCATCCGTTCTATCTCTTTCTGTATTTTATTAGCAATTTGTTCTTTATCTTTAAGTTGCAACTTTAATTCTTTCTCTTTTTCCAACAATTTCGATACTAAACTATTTTGCTCCAATTTCTCATTCTGAAGTTGTCGGCTTTCCAATTTCTTTTCAACAAACAAATGTTCTTTTTCTTGTTTAAGTTCCTCTAATTCAAGCAATTTATTATTTATTGACAACTTAGTATTTTCAATTTCATTAAATAATTGCTTACGTGAATTTGAGTACTCTTTCAAATAACGCATTCTATTAAATGCTGTGTTAACTGATTCACTTGCAAGTATATAAATCAATATATCGTAATCGCTTTTCAACTTGTATGCCGAATATACCATTTTTGCATACTCTTTCTTATACTTATCTAAATCACTGTTTAAAACAGATAATATTTGATCATTTTTCTGCTGTTCATTACCTAAATAAACTATCTCATCTTCAATAGATTTAATTAAGTTATTTCTACTACGTATTGTTGAATTAAGTAACAAAAGCTTATTATACTCTTGCTTTCTATCGGTAGCAGTTTTTTCCAATAGTTCATTGGTATACTTAATCTCAGAATTTAATGACTTTTTTTTATTTTCCAAATCATCTCTATTCTGAGAATAAGAATACAAAAATGAAAATAATAATATAATAATCAGATATATACGCACTATACTAATGGTTTATATTTTTTGGGTATTCGCAAATCGGGATTTATACTATTATATTTTAAAAATTCATCGATATTAAAACTAACTTTCATTATTCTACTATCTCTAACAATAGTTAAAATAATAGTTTCCGGAAAATCATACTTCTCGTTCACATTACTGTAAACTATTGATATCTTACCATTTATAAGGTCAATATCGAGAATATTGTTTTCATCTATTTTTGATGTATTATAAGAAACCACATCTTTTGAATAAGCTAGTACCGACTTATCGTTTTTAGAAAATATATACCAGCTTTTCAATATAATATCGATATTAGAAATAATAGCAAATGTTTCATTATTAATATTTTGTACATTCTTTATTCCGGTATAATATGTTTTGTTATACTTATCGATAAAAAAAATGGAATCATAAGTCGATTTTAAACGAAACAATTCAACACCCATTGTTTTAGAATATCCCTGACAATATGTAAAATCATTATCAATAATTATTTTACCGTCTACTTTCATATCCTTAACATCGTGAACAACAAGATTATAAGAAAATTCAATATGATTTTTTTTGGAACCGGTTACTAATTTTGAACCGGAGCAACTAAATAAAATGAATGATAAAAAAACAATAATAAACCTATTCAACATACTGGCGTAACTTTATTTTTTCATCGAGTTTACCACTCCCTTTACCTATTTGTTTGGCATTTTCCCATTGAATTACAGCGTTATCAATATCGTTATTGTAAAACAATATATCACCATAATGTTCAATTATTACTTCACTATTCTCAGTGTTATTATCAACAGCTTTTTTAATATACTCAAGTGCTTTAGAGTAATTTTGCATTTGAAATAATATCCATGCGTATGTATCGAGATATGTAGAGCTTTTAGGTTCTTTTTGAATTGTCTTCAACGACATTTGCTCAGCTTTTTGTAAATCTTTTTTATCGAGCGATAAATAATAAGCATAGTTATTAAGCATCATTAAATTATCATTATCACTTTCTAAATAATTGTCGTAATAACTATATGCCTGTTCTTTATTATTGAGTTTATAATTTACTTCAGCCAAAAAAGATATAAAATCGGGACGAATAGGGTCATCGGAACGAGTTATTTTAAAGCCGAATTCAAGTGTTTCTAAAGCATCGGTATACATTTCCATACTATATTCGCTAAAACCCTTAAAAAAGTAGAGAAAATTCTGATTTGGGAAATACTTTAAAGCCTCTTTAGAAACCATTAAGCAACTATCCCAGTTTTTTGCCTGATTTTCTAATAAAACCAATTGTTCCCATATAGCATAATTGTTTTTACGTTCAGTTACTATTTCGTATATTATCTCCTTTGCTCTGGTTATACTATCCGATTTTATTAAATAATCGGCATAAAGTGTTTTTATATCAAAATTTTCAGGAAACTGTTTATAACTAATTACTATCAATTCTTTAATAGTTTGATTATAAATAGTATCGGACTGGTTCAATTGGAATAAATTAACTATAAGATTCACTTTTACCTCGCTGGAAACTTCCTTATCGTTAAAAGCTTTAATTAAATAATCTTTTGATTTTTCAATATCCTTTTTTACAGAATAACACTCAGCTAAACCTATATATGCAAAACCATCGTGAGGTTTTTCATTCAGTATTTCATTATATACTCTGATACAATTATCTACATCGTTTATTTGAAAATAAACCTCAGCTATAATTCGCTTTATTTCAATATCATGTCCGGTATTATTATATAAATTGTACAATTCATTAATAGCTTCATTGTACTTACCTTCGGAACGATAAATATTAACTTTTTGGAGAGAAATAAGCTCAGACCTACCAAACTTTTGTTCTATTCTTGAATAAACATTTATTGCTTCTTTTATATTTTTACTTTGAATATAAACATCGGCCAGTGCCAAATAATAATCCATTACCTTCGGATTATCATTTATAAGATAATTTAAAGATTTAACTGCTTTTTCTTCATTATTGTTTTTTCCATAAATATTAGCAGCCAAATAATGATACCACATATTATCGCTATTGTAATACAATGCTTTATCAATAAAAGTTTCGGCAAGCTGAAGCTGTTCGGCTTTCATATGAATACCTGCAAGCTGATAATATACGGCTGCACTGGTAGGGTCAATTTGTAAACAATTTTTATAAAGCGATAAAGCCATATCGGTTTTACCATTCAGGTAGTACTTATTAGCTTCAAAAAAAGCATAAGTAAAATCGTTACGTTTAGCTTCCGATAAAGTATCACTAACCAATACAATATTTTTACTTGATGTAGCTTTTTTTGTAAAACCACACGAATTGAGTAAAAACAATAAAGCTGAAATTGATAATATATAATATAAATTCTTCAAAATAAATGTTTTATCCTTTACCTGTAGAACCAAAACCACCAGCACCCCTGGCAGTATCATTTAACTCAGTTACTTCAACAAGTTGGGTATGTTCATATTTATTAATTACCATTTGGCAAATTCTCTCACCCGATTTTATAACAAAATCTTCATTACTAAGGTTTACCAGTATAACTTTAATCTCACCGCGATAATCGGCATCGATAGTGCCCGGAGTATTTAAAACTGTTAAACCATACTTAAATGCCAAACCACTTCGCGGACGTATTTGAGCTTCGTATCCTTGTGGCAATTCAATGTATAAACCGGTAGAAACCAAAGTTCGTTCAAGTGGTTTCAGTATTATATCACTTTGTATAAATGCCCGTAAATCCATACCTGCCGAATGTTCGGTTTCATACTTTGGTAATGGATTATCAGACTTATTTACAATATTAACTTTTGTCATATTATTATTTTAATAAACTTCGGTATATAGTTTTTAAGTCGTTTTTTTTAGTTAAATAAATAATTAGTACAAACACTAAAAATAAGATAGTTGAAACTAAATTATTAACAACTAATGAATCGAAATTCAAATATAGCTTCACAAGATAAAGCAAAATGGCCGATATAAAATATAAACTCAATAATTTCGCATTATATTTTACAAAATAATACTTTTTACTCATCTGATATGATATTAACATCATACTAAAATAACAAATTAATGTAGCCCAAGCCGATGCAATATAGCCGTATATGGGTATAAATACAACATTAACAAAAAGTGTAATAACAACACCAACTAAAGAAATAATAGCACCAAAACGGGTAAGATTATTAATTTTATACCAAACCGATAAATTATAATAAATACCAAGAAACATATTGGCTAATAAAACTATAGGAACTATATGTAAACCAACACGATAAGGCTTACCAATAAAATACTGGAACAAGTCGATGTACATGGTTACACCAAGGAATATTAACAAACAAGCTACCACAAACCATGTCATTACGGTGCTGTATGTATGCTTTGCATCGATTTGAGCAGCCGATTTGAAAAAGAAAGGCTCGGCAGCATATTTAAACATTTGAATAAATATTGTCATTAAAACAGCCATTTTGTAATTAGCTCCGTAAATACCAACTTGCTTTAATGGATTTAAATGTTCAGGAACTAAATATTTAAGAAATATTTTATCGGCAACTTCGTTGAACATACCTGCAAAACCTACTATTACCAATGGCATAGAATACGATAACAAATGGCGTATAATACCTAAACGAATTACAAATTTAAACTTTAAAAAAACTGGTAATAAAGCAAAAAACACAAATGCCGATGCTATAAGGTTGCTTATAAAAGCATATCCAACACCAATTTCGGGATTGTAAAGTGATGCTAAACCGGGTGATTGTGCATTTTTACATATAACCAAAAAGAAAATATTGAAAAATATGTTTATAGCTACATTACCTAATTTAACAATTGAAAAATATATTGGCCTGTTTATTTGACGTAAGTAAGCAAATGGTATACTAGTAATAACATCGAAAAAAACAATAAAGCAGAACAACAAAACAAAATAACTGCTATTGGCATATCCGATAATACCGGCAATAGAGTTATAAGTGAACAATATTGCAGATATAAACAACACAGAAGTTACTGTAATAACAGACTGTACTACATTGAATATATTATTGTTACCATATTTATTGGAAAATCGGAAAAATGTAGTTTCCATTCCATATGTTAGTAAAACTAAAAGAAAAGCAGTATAAGAATACAATTCAGTAATAGTTCCATACTTTTCTTGCTCAAGAAAAACATTGGTATAAAAAGGTGTTAGCAAAAGAAAATTGAGCATACGCGGTACAATAGTACCCAAACCGTATATAATAGTTTGATTTGCTAATTGCTTGTACTTATTCAAAATAGCGGATTTACAAATTAAGCTTAGCTGAAATGTCTAACATACGATTAATAGGCTTTTTGGCTTTTTCAATTAAGTCAGCATCAACAATTATTTCAGGCTGTTCGTATTTCAATGAATTATATACTTTTTGCAAAGTTATAAGTTTCATATACTGACAGTCGTTACAAGCGCAAGTAGCATCGTCGGGTGGTGCAGGAATAAATGTTTTATTGGGGTTTTCTTTCTGCATTTGATGCAAAATACCTGTTTCGGTTGCAACTATATATTTTTTACTATCGTCGTGTTTTGAATATTTTAACAATGCAGAGGTACTACCAATATGATGAGCCAAAATAAGTACATCGCTTTCACATTCGGGATGAGCTATAACTTTAGCATCGGGGTGGTCATTCATAAGGTTAACAATTCGCTGAACTGAAAAACGTTTATGAACATGACAGGCGCCGGGCCAAATAACCATATTTCTGCCTGTTTGCTTATTGATATAATCGCCTAGGTTTTTGTCAGGCCCGAATACTATTTTTTCATTGGCGGGCAAACTGTTAACCAACTGTAAAGCATTGCCCGAAGTACAAATTATATCGCTTAATGCTTTTACTTCGCTAGTACAATTAATATATGATATAACCGTATGCCCGGGATAATTTTTAAGAAATTTTTCAAAATCGGGAGCCGGACAACTATCGGCAAGTGAACATCCGGCATTTAAATCGGGGAGGAGTACTTTTTTGTCGGGACATATTGTTTTGGCTGTTTCGGCCATAAAATGCACTCCGGCAAATACAATTATATCGGCATTGGTTTTGGCTGCTTGTTGTGCAAGACCTAAACTATCGCCAACATAATCTGATATATCTTGTATTTCGGGTAATTGATAATAATGACCTAATATTATAGCATTTTTTTCTTTCTTTAATTTTTCAATTTCGGATACCAAATTGAGTTTTGAATCAATAGGTTCATTTACATACCCTTCAGCTAAATTTACTTCCATCACTTATTGCTTTTTATTCAAAATGCAAAAATACACAATTGATTTACAATAGTATTTAATGGGGAGATTAATTTTATTATTAAAGTATCAAGTATCAAGTATCAAGTATCAAGTATCAAGTATCAAGTATCAAGTATCAAGTATCAAGTATCAAGATTTTATATTATTATATTTATATATTAGAAGAGGAAAAAATTTTAAAAAAATATGATGATTATAATAGGCTGTTAATAGTGTTGATAAGTTTAGTTAATTAACACTAAAGCGATAAAATTATGTTCTGTAACAGGTTTTATTAACAATATGGTAATTAGATAAAATATTAAATATTAATATTTTATGTGATAGAATTAACAGATGTTAATAAAATGATTGTTCAAAACTTAGTTTATTAAGAATTATTGAAAACCTAGTATAAAAGTGTTAGTTACTTTTATGAAAATAAGTGCTAAATAATTTTATAATTTAAAAAACCGGTATATTGGATAAGAAACTAATATGAAGCAAATTTTTGTTTTATAAATAGTGAAAAAAAATATTAACAGATAATATACTTTGTTAACATTGGTGATGAATTAATAACTATTCATTATCAATTACTTATAAAGTAACGTTTATGTAATAGCTTGATAAGCAAAAAATTAACAATGTTGATAAAAATGATTAATAAAAAGCTTTGGTATATGTAACTGTTTAGTGTTGTGGTAGTTTAATGATATTTAAAAAATTTTTCCGGCTTTCAGCCGGTTTGTAAATGATTTAATAAGACAAACTGAAAACAACAAATTGAAGTTGATAGGGTAAAAGCAAAATTAGAAAAAGCAGAAAATAGTAGTTTTACAAATGAAACAAAAGCAGAAATATTAAGACAGTCAAAATTAATGCTTAATGAATTATAGATTAAGTAATTCTGCTAAATCACCGAAACTCTAACCTTTTTTGTTTTTAGCTTAACATTATTAACCACCGGAATAAGTTTATTAATAGTTGAACTTTTTACCGATACAAATGCGCAATCGGTTTTAAGTTCAATAACCCCAAGTTCACTATTATTAAGGTTGCCTTGTTTTAGAAATAATCCGGCAATATCGCCTTTCGAAATTTTATCTTTTCTGCCTCCCGATACAAACAGGGTAGTCCATTCGGTAGGTTCAATGGCAATAAATTGGTTTAGTTTTTCAATTGGTAAATCGTCAATAAATTCGGGTAATTGTTCTTGTTCGTATTGAATAACATAAGCAGTGCCGTTGCTGTTCATGCGGGCAGTACGTCCGTTACGATGAGTAAATTCTTCACTCCGGTTTGGTAAATGATAATGTATTATGAACGATAATTCGGGAACATCAATACCGCGTGCAGCAAGGTCGGTAGCTAAAAGTATACGGTGTGTACCATTACGGAATTTTATTAGCGAACGTTCTCTGTCGGTTTGTTCCATACCGCCATAAAATGTACCGTGCGAAACGTTGTGATGTTTCAGAAAATCGCTTACACGCTGAATAGAATCTTTAAAGTTGCAAAATACTATACCGTTACTTGTACCTAAATGCGATATTAGTTTAAGGAGGGTTTCAAGTTTATCTTTATCGGGCGATATTACTTTTTTTATTGATAATTTCGATATTTTTTCACTCAAATAATCGATGGTAATAGGATTTTTAAGTTTTACAAAGTCAGGTATTTCCACACCATGAGTGGCCGATGTAAGTATTTTATTTTCAATATTTGGCAGTAGTCTTAGAATCTCTTTCATTTCGTTTTCAAAACCTATTTCGAGCGATTTATCGAACTCGTCGAGAACCAGAGTTTTAATATATGAAGTGTCGAAAGCTTCACGAACCAGGTGGTCAGACACTCTTCCGGGAGTACCAATAAGTACGGCAGGGCGGTGTTTTATTTCAATACGGTCTTTTGAGCCTGTACGTCCGCCATATACGGCATTAACCTTGTATCCGGTTCCCATTTCACGCATTACCTGTTCTATTTGAATGGCCAATTCGCGCGATGGTACAATTATTACAATTTGAATTTCGTTGCAATGAGCTTTGAGTTTGCCTATAAGTGGAAGCAAGAAAGCGAGTGTTTTGCCTGTACCGGTAGGTGAAAGTAGTATTACCTCGTTGCTCGATTCTATTGCCAGCTCAGCTTCATTTTGCATGGAATTAAGCTTCTCAATTCCCATTTTGGCAAGTATTGCCTCTTTGTTTTTTATTGATTTCGACATGGGTCAAAGGTAATGGAAAAAGATTTTTAAAATCATAAGATGTTTATATCATTTAATTTTTTATCATTGCTCAATTATTAAACCTATAAATATTTCGTTTTGTCGACAAAAAACAAGATAGCAGGATTATTTACCTGTATAATTTTATTATTGAATAATAATTGTTTGAATGCACAAGAATTGGGAATTAAATTATTGACACATTCCACACCAGATTCTATATTATTGCGATGGGCACCTGTTAACAATGAATCATGGCAAATGGCCAATCAATACGGCTATATTATTAACAGGTATACGTTAGTACGTAAAAATAAAGTTTTGAAAGAGCGAGAGAAAGTTCAACTATCAATGCAAGTTATAAAACCAGCACCTATTGAAATATGGGAACAATATTCTGACAATAAGTATGTATCAATAGGAGCCGAATGTTTATACGGTAGTACATATACCGATGTGCCTGTTAATGGAAATCCTATGGTAGCATATCAGAAGTATAAAGAGCAAATACACCGTTTTGGGTTTGCAATGTTTGCTTTTGATCAATCGATAATTGCAGCAGAGCTAGCCGGATTATATTTTTCTGACGTAACAGCCCATAAAGATGAGAAATACCTTTACGAAATATACATTTCTGCTCCTGATACAATAAAAGTAGATACAGCATACTCATTTACCGGAATATCGGAGTATATACCATTAACAAAGCCTATTGAATTGAAAGCAGAGTGGAATGATAAGGAGGTTAGTTTGTCGTGGGATTTTATAAGCCTTAAACATTTATATAATTCATATATTATTGAGAAGTCTGACGATGGGGGTAAGAACTATAATAGAATAAGTGAAAATGCGGTGGTACAAGTTGCCGATTCGGGGGTTACTGTACGTAATGTTTATTTTACTGATTCGCTTTTAAATAACGATATTGTATATTATTATCGTATAAGGGGGATAAATGCTTTTGGAATGTTGAGTCCTCCTTCCGATTCTGTTTTTGGTAATGGTACCTTACCAATTACCTTGGCTCCAATTATATATAGCAATAATGTTATTGACAATAAATTTGTAGAATTGAAATGGGAATATCCCCAAGAGATGAATAAATATATAAACGGATTTAAGATATATCGTTCTGATAATCCTAAAACAAAGAAAGAAGTTATTTATAACGGTATTGACTCTGAGGCACGAGTATTTATTGATACTACATCGGGGTACAATAATTATTATTTAATATCGGTATATAATGATAGAACTGAGAAATTATCGGCAATACGGACTTTTGTTCAACGTATTGATAGTTTTCCGCCAGATGCACCAATTAAGCTTTCGGCAGTTATAGACAGTTTGGGGGTAGTTACATTGAAATGGAAAGCCAATACTGAGAATGATATTAAAGGGTATAGAGTATATTCTGCAAACGACCCAAAATTTGAGTTTAAACTGGTTACTAATAATGTTATAGCAGACACCTTTTTTATTGAGAAAATTAATTTGAATACTCTTACTGAGAAAATATTTTATAAAGTAAGAGCTGTAGATTTGAGAGAGAATCATTCTTCACTTTCAGATGTTATTGAAGTTATACGCCCTGATATTATACCACCCGTGCGACCAATAATTAAAGATATTGTTGATGTAAATAATTTACCGCAGATAGTTTGGTTAAACAGTACCAGCAGCGATGTTGTATCGCACATAATATATCGAAAACCGGCTGAAGATTCAGTATATGTTTTATTAGATAATGTAATATATAATGGTGATAAGCGAACTACATATATTGATAAAAAGATTGAGTCGGGTAGTACATATCATTATTATATAGTGGCTGTTGACGATGCTGGATTGATATCAGAAAAATCAAATTATGGCTATTACCAATCAAGTAAAGAGAGTATAGAAAAAATAAAGCTTAAAAAGCGAGAATATTCTGACAATGTTAAATTATTGTGGAGTATAAAAACAGATAAAAAAATTGAGAAAATATTGATTTACAGAAGTGTAAACAATATGCCTTTAACTTTATATGCCAATACAAAAGATGAGAATTATACCGATAATAAATTAAGCTTAGAAAAGGAATACAAATATGCCATAAAAGTAGTATATACCGATGGTACAAAATCAGCATTAAGTAATTATATAAAAATTAAAATATAAGAATGCGGTTTGGTATGTTACGTAGTATTTGTATTCTGTATTTGATAATGATTCATTTTATAGTTATGACTCAGGATATTGAAGAAATAATAAAAGCACCAATAATATCAACTTACGGAGGTTTTTCGTTAAGTCAGATAGGTACACATAGTACCGATACTGTACAGGTAACACAGCCGTATGCTTATTATATTTCGGCTAATGTTAACAGCAAATTATATGGTGTTATTGACTTACCTGTTTCGTTTTCATACACAAATAATAAGTCGGATTATCAAACGCCTAATCCTTTTAATCATTTTTCTATTGTCCCCTCTTATAAATGGATAAAAACTTATATGGGTTACTCATCGATGGAGTTTTCGCCATATACCCTTGCGGGACATGAGTTTTTAGGTGGTGGAATAGAACTCACTCCAGGCGATAATTTTAAAATAATGGCTATGGCAGGCAGATTAAATCAAGCTGTAAACCCCGATTCGATAGGTTCTGAAATAACTTATATGAAAGTTGGCACAGGTATGAAACTGGAATATATTGAAGAGCGATTTACCGTAGGGGTTAACTTTTTTAAAGCAAAAGACGATTTTAGTTCTGTTAACTATACTACTTACGACAGCTCTTTTGTTAAACCTGAAGATAATTTTACCTGGGGTGGTAATTGCCGAATTAAACCTTTTGAAAAAACAGAGTTTGTAGGCGAGTATGGTATGAGTTTGATTAATACCGATATAAGTTACCTACATAATAAGAACGATATACAGAATTTTATGGTATCTCGCGAGGGTGAGCTGTTTACATTTCATGCTTATAGGGGAAGCTTAATACAAACAACAAGTATTGGTAAGGTAGGAGTTTCATACGAAAGGGTTGATCCGAATTATAGAACTTTGGGAACTTATTACACTAATAATGATTTTGAAAATGTTACCTTTGATTTTTCAACTTCAATTAAGAAATGGCTTACTTTTGCATTTAATGGCGGATTACAAAGAAACAACCTAAATAACCAAAATACACAAACTAATCGGCGACAAATATTTTCTGTTAATATAAGCTCATCGGTTACCGAAAAACTATCACTTTCAGGGATGTTCTCAAATCTGTCGTCGTATGTTAATATTCGTAATACTTATGATGTATTGGAGCAAACCAATGAATTTCAAAATCTTGATACACTTTCGTTTACACAGATTAATTTGTCGGCTTCGGGAAATGCTAATTATAGGCTGAGAGCCACTAAATCACAGATGCAAAGTATTAATATTGGTTTTGCTTATCAGGAAACGGCCGATATTCAACACGATGACCAAAAGTTTATTGCCAGCAAAATATATAATTCAAACATAGCCTATCAGTTTGGTCTTATTAAGCAAAAACTCAATATTTCAACTTCGGTTAATCATAATCTTAGTAAGATACCAATGGCCGATATGAATATGTTAAGTTCAAACTTAAGTGTAAATAAAGCTTTTTACGATAAAATAAAAACAGCACTATCTACAACTTATTCTCATACGTTTACTGCTGATAACTCTGATATGAAAATTATTAATGTAAGGATAACTGCCGGATATACAATTAAAAAAGCTCATAGTATTAATCTCAATTTGGCAATGGTTAATAGGATTACTCAATTAAAAAATTCAACTCAGTATTCAGCCAATCTTGCATACAGTTACAATTTCAATTTTAACCTAAAACGTGATAATAAAAAAATAAAATATGAAGGGAATTTTTAAATTTTTATGCACTACAATTATATTGTTAATAGTATCACAAATTGTGTTTGCAAACGATATACACGACTATTTAAGCCAATATCGTAAAAGTGAAAATTCAAACGTATCGACAGAAGCGGATATTATTAATAAATACAAGTTCAGTAATCTTGTTAACGATTTGAAACAATACTATACCGATACTATCCCTTTTATTCAAAAAAAAGCCTATTATTTAATTTATAAAAAAAGTGTATCGGAAAAAACGGAACAGCAACAAATAGCTGTAAATATATTGCTAAACGGGTGTTCGCGAAAAGCAAATGAAGTAACGGGTTATAATTTCGATTTACTGCAAATGTATAGTAGTACTGCATTTAATAATGAGGCTAAGCAACAGATTGAAACCCTGTTGAATGATATAAAAACCCCACATTTTAAAAAACTATTAATGTTGGCAGGTTTTGTCAATACCGGTGGTAATACAATTGCAGCAATAAATGATAATCAGAATGTATTGCCCGAACTAAAGTGGTATTGTTCGTTAGCTTTGTCGCGAATGGGTAATCCAATATATACTGAACAAATTATTAATGAAGTAAAAGTACTGAAAACCGATAATAACTTTATTGAATTTATTGTTCCTCAGTTAATATATACCAAACAGAAAAGTACAGTTGATTATTGTTTTCAATTAATAATGAGTAATGAAAAGCAGTGCTTTAGCTCAAACCCCGATGTTGATAAAAAAATACTTTGCGGATATCGTGTAATGGAGCTTGTAGCACCTGTAATTGTGGACTTTCCATTTGAGGTTGATGCAATGACACAAACACTCAATACAGCCGATTACGAAAATGCCCTTAACACTGTACGTGAGTGGTATAACAATAATTATGATTATAAAATAATAACAACCATATTCTAAACCTTAACCTATGCGTCGATTATTATTCTTTTGTTCTATTGCAGCAATACTCCATTTCAATACTGCCGGTGCGCAAGACAATACCAACGATATATTGAACAATGTTCAAATACAGCAAACCGAAAACTATGATCGTATTAATAAGGCAATGGCAGCCATGGAGGTTGTTAAAAAAAGTGGTGCGTACATTGAATCAATAACCGACCTGTTGACTAACGGTGTTATACCACTGCCAATAGGGATAAAAAAGGGTGAGTATGAATTGATTATCAGAAAATTAACTTACGATTCACAAACCGATAAGACATATATGTTAGCGTCGTGTGTGTTTCAATTAAAAGAGAACAATCAGATAGTTGCATTTGAAGGTAATATTGCAGTTGAAGGGAAAAATGGTATAGGTTCCGACGGTTCGTTAGAACTTATTGCTCCCGTAGCTATTGAGTTTGGTAAGCAAATGACATTGATTATTAATAGCGGAACTAAATGTAAAGTAGGCTGCGAAGGGGTTGATATTTTTAATGCAAAACTCGACCTTTTAATTACTTCCGAATTAATTATTCCGGTTGATAATAACGGCAATGAAACAGGCAAAGTAATAAAAGCCGGATTTGATGGTACATTTACCGATTTTGAGAATTTTACTGCATCGTTCAAATTCGACAATGCTTTTAAAATTAGAAATGTTAATGATATTATTTTTTATATAGCCGGAGCTACAATTGATAATAGCGACACTGAAACATCGGCTATGATTCAGTTTCCGCAAAATTATTTTACCGGCGATATTGAACAGGAGCGCAAATTGTGGAAAGGGTTATATATTACCGAATCGAGCATTGCGCTGCCGGCTATTTTTAAGAAAAAGAGCAATTCGCAGTTAAACGATACTGATAAAACGATTACTATTAAAGCTCCACCGGATAGGATAGTGGTAGCTATGAAAAATACTATTGTTGATGAGAACGGTTTTTCGGGATTGGTGTATGCTAAAGACTTGTTGCTTAGTGAAACTTTGGACAGGAAAAAGTGGGATATATCGCTCCATGAGTTTGGATTTGGTATACAGAAAAACAATATTGAAAAACTTGCGTTTGAGGGCGACATTAATATTCCTCCGTTGGGTGATAATTCGCTGCTTGGGTACAACGCAAAACTGAATTTTGTTACTTCGGAATATGAGTTTCAGGTAAATTTGGAAGGTACATACCAATTTGAAGTATTAAAGAGTAAGCTTTCGCTCAATGAGAACTCGTATGTTGAGGTATTGTTTAAAGGTTCGGAGATATACCCTAAGATTGATGCCAGCGGAACACTCTCAATTGATGCTCCCATAGGAACCGGCGATAGCAAGTTTGCTGTTCCCGACATTAAATTTGAGGGGTTGTCTCTTTCGCGCGAGCAACCATATTTTTCGGTACGTGCTTTGGCTCTTACCGGAAATATTACCCCACCTAAAATAGGAGGTTTCGAATTTACAATTTCTGACCTTAACTCGTTCAACAACAATGGTAATACAGGATTAAGCTTTAATGCTACTGTAGGTGTTAGTGAGCAGTTTGGTGGTACTGCCGGCTTAAAACTTTATGGCGATTATATGCAATGGAAATTTCAGCGTGCCGAGTTGAGTGCTATTGGTATAAAGTATAATTCTACACCTTTTTCTATTACCGGTAATCTGTTTTTTATTGACACCGATCCTGTGTATGGTAAAGGATTCAGGGGCGATATATTGCTTGAAGTAATAGAAAAATTCCAATTCAAAGCCATAGCACTGTTTGGTAATATTAACAACTACCGTTATTTTCTTACCGATGTATTTATGGAAATGCAACCAACCAGTGGTTTATTTGTACCTCCGGTACTTAGTTTTTATGGCTTTGGGGGAGGTATGTACCAGCGTATGAATCAGAGTTACAACCCTTCGGTAAATTCTGAAATGGGCAAATCGCTTTCGGGTATCAACTACATACCCGACCCTAATGTAGGTATGGGATTTATGGCTTCTACTAAATTTGGGTTAATAGGTTCGGCCAATGCTTTCAATTCGTTGGTTAGTCTTGAAATGCAGTTTAACCGTAACTGGGGCTTAAATTTTGTTCAGTTTCGCGGCGATGCCGCATTTATGACATCGCCTGGTGTATGGGGCGATATGGCAAGCAATGTACAGGAAAAAATAAAATCGAAAAGTAAAATTGAGGTAGCTAATAAATCGGAACTTAACAACAGAATGCCAAAAAATAAAGGTAATAGTATGTGTTCGGCTTCGGTAAATATTATGTTTGACCAGGTTAATAAGGTTTTTTCTGCCGATTTGGTTACCTACCTTAATGTAGCAGGGGTAGTAAAGGGAATAGGCCCGGGCAACAGGTTGGTATGGGCTTCAGCTTATTTTTCGCCCGATGAGTGGTACACATATATAGGTACACCAACTGATAGAGCCGGTATATCGGTTGCTAATTTTATGCAGGTAAACGGTTATTTTATGATTGGCGATAACATACCCGAATTGCCACCACCACCTGCAAAGGTTACCCGTAATCTTTCGCTAAGTAATATGAACAGCCTTACCCGTAAACCGGGATTGATAAATTCGGGTAATGGTATTGCATTTGGTGTTGGGGTGCAACAATCGTTTTATGCGAGGCTTCCGCCGTTTTATGGTGGATTTGCTGCAGGTGCAGGTGCCGAATTTTTACTTAAAAATTACGGCGAAGGGGCTTATTGTATAGGACGCTCGGGAACTCTGGGTATCAACGGATGGTATGCCAGTGCACAGGTATGGGCTTTTGTTGAAGCTGAAATAGGGCTTACAGCTAAGGTATTTAAAAAGGTAAAAAACTTTCAGATACTCAGCTTATCGGCAGGTGCTTTATTGGGTGGTTCCGGACCTAACCCGCTATACTTGTATGGTGCTGTGGGTGGGCGTTACAGCGTTATGGGCGGTATGATTTCGGGTCAGTGCGACTTTGACTTTGAAATGGGCGACAAATGTATTGTGGCAGGTGGAAACCCACTTGGTATTGACATAATAAAACAGATTACCCCTGAGCACGACGAAACCGATGTTAATGTGTTTACTGTGCCACAGCTTATTTTGAATATACCTGTTAACTTGCCTATGGCTGTCGATGGGCAAATATACAGAATATCGCTCAATGAGTTTTACCTAAAAAACAAAGAGACAGGGCAAAAATACTCCGGAACAGTTAAAATACTTAAAGAGGGTAAGCTGGTTACCCTTGAACTAACCGATCCCCTTGAGAGTGAAAAAAACATGGAAATTATTGCTATTGTTGGCTTTCAGCGGTGGTTTAATAACAGATGGATTACCGAAACCGAGGTTAACGGCAACCCCGTTATTGAATCTAAAAGTGTTACATTCAAAAGTGGGTTACGACCCAGTCATATATTGCCCGAACATGTGGTGTACTCGTACCCTATTGACCGACAGTTTAATTACTACCCCAACGAATACAGCAAAGGGTATATACAGGTAAAATATAATTATGAGTACCTGTTTACTACCGATAAGCCCGAAGGGTTTGAACAAAAAATAAAGCTTACCGATGCCAATGGTAAGGTGCAAATCACCAATTTTACTCACACTAAAGTAACAGGTAACAGTAAAGTACAGTTTGAAGTAAACTTTAGTACCAATGAAATGAAGTTTAAAAACAACGAGATATATAAACTGCAAATAACCAACATACCGGTTAACCAAAATATCGATATGGCACGTAACATAACAGCCCAAACCGAAAAAAGCGATCAAACAAAAGGGATGGATATTAATACCCTAAGTGCCGAAGGTACAGTTGAGCTGCTGCGCGAAAAAAGTATTTATTCTATCAACTTTAGGTGTAGTAATTACAATACTTTTGCTCAGAAAATAAAAGAGATAAACATTGATGGGTATGGCTCAAGGGTATATATGGCTCCGTTTGTTCACTATATTAACGGTAATATTGTTACCAATGAGTTTTTCGATAAGTTTGAGGTACCGTGGGATAACGGCAAAGAATCGTTAATAAAAGCAAAAGCTATACTTAACAAAACCGAATGGTATAAAAATGCGTACCGCGATATGTATAACACCCAGCCGCTTACGCAAAATATAAAAAACGAGAGAGCACTGTACGATGAGTATTTTAACGATTACGGATATGCTCCCGAAGGGTCGGTATTTATTCGCAACGATAATACCGACAAAACACTTACCGATACCGAAATAGAGACCGGACAACCAATATACCCCGACAATATAGGGGTAATACGCCTACACCTGCCACTATACTGTGCCAAAGATATGTACTATATTAAAGATGAAATAGCCCGAAAGGCTAAATACCAAACTATTAGCAATACCGAGCAAGAGCTACTGAAACGCAACTATCCTATAGCTGTTACCAAAGGCAACTACCCGGTTAATATTACTTATACCCTGCCGGGTAAAAATATTGTTACTTCAACTATTGATGTCAGTCTTGTTAACCCTGTAAATTAAAAATTATGAGAAAGTGTATTATACTCTTGTTTCTTTTACATTTCTGCGATATTTATGGACAGTATGAAAGTGATGAAGGATACATTATTTTTATTAGTACAAATTTTTCTTCTGAACTATATCAAATTAGCCAAGAAACTACTGTAGAAGATATTAATGAGAGAATTATTTACAAAGAAAATGGATTAATTGATTATATATTTTTAGATAATAAATATCAACCTAAGTGTGTTAATCATAAAATTACGTATAGGGATATTATAAGTCAACAAGACAAAATCAGTAGAATAGAATATTGTGGGGATGATGCAAATGAAATATATAAGGAATTAAATTCCTCATCATATTGTTTTATGGTTGGATCTGTAGATATTATCAATGATTTTATTATGCTAAACAATAATGAGTTAGACTTTATATGTGAAGATGTATTATTAAAAAGTGATGAAAATGAACAGAGAATATATCTTGATATAAAGGTTAATAGATATGCAAGTGCAAATAAGCATCATCTTTATCTATTTCAAGATAGTATTAAACATTCAAAAATTGTTGAATACCGTATTGAAAATGGTATAAGTTCAATTAATAGTCCGGGTGAATATAGAATTTCAATACCATACAGTAGTTTTAAAGATTTTTATATAAAAAATAAGCCTTTTTGTTTTCAATTTAGGTATATTGATTTAGAAGAATATATAATAAAGATGGATATTAATGGTAAGCCATCAAACAACCTTACAATCTTCTCTCCGGCAGAAGGTGTAACAATTAATGATGGTTGGGAGGGTAACGATTACTCGCAGCACTATTTTAAAATAATCCCTCGCAACAATAACAATCTTGTACTTACTGTTTTAGAAAACTCTACAGCGAATCCGGCT
>QKGS01000026.1 GCA_003250355.1 Bacteroidota bacterium | reverse complement strand
GTTTCGCAAATGTTCTCCGAGAAAGCAGAATCGGAGAATATTGTCTTACAAATGGCAGCAGAAGACAGGGTACTTTATGGTCATCAGTTTAATTATGAGGAATATTTTGATGCTAACGTAAAGAAAAAACTGGAAATCATCTTATCTGCCGTTGAACATGTGTTGAGTTTGGAGGATGGAAAGAACAGGTACATTCGGGAAGTGACTGCCTTATCAAAAGCATTTTCCATAGCCCTGCCTCACGACCAGGCTATGGATGCAAAAGATGAGATTGCATTCTTTCAGGCGGTAAAAGCCCGATTGGTGAAATTTGAAACAGGTTCCGGAGGAAAAACCGACTTTGAAATTGAAACTGCCATTAAACAAGTAATCGACCAGGCTATAGTATCGGAACAGGTTGTTGATATATTTGATGCAGCAGGAATTAAAAAACCTGAGTTATCAGTTTTAGATGATGAATTTCTGGAAGAAATGCGGGATATGAAGCACAAAAATCTCGCATTGGAAGTATTGAAAAAGCTGTTGAATGACGAAATAAAAATACGTTCAAAGCACAACCTTGTGCAAAGTCGCACCTTAATGGAAATGCTTGAATCATCTATAAAACGCTACCAAAACAACCTGATAACCGCAGCCGAAATAATTCAGGAAATGATTGAACTGGCTAAAGAAATAAAGGAAGCCGACAAGCGTGGCGAGAAATTGGGCTTATCCAAAGATGAACTTGCCTTTTACGATGCCGTGGCCGATAATGCAAGTGCTAAAGAATTATTGGGCGATGAAGTTCTTATTAAATTGGCACGTGAACTTGTAATCAAAGTTAAGGAAAATGCCACCATCGACTGGACGGTGAAGGACAGCGTTAGAAAAGGAATGCGTGTAGCAATAAAAAGATTACTTCGCAAATACGGTTATCCACCCGATTTGCAATTAATGGCTACCGACATGGTATTAAGTCAGGCAGAGGCTTTAGCGGATTTTTGGAATAACTGATACATTAATACCCATACAACTTACAAAAATCATCAACCGCAAAGCTAAAGCCACTTTCACAATTTGAAGGGACAATTTTGTACTTTTCCTTCAATTCGTGGGGAGCATTGCTTACCACATAGCTGTTAGTAAATTCGCTAAGCATATCGGTATCGTTGTAGTCGTTACCTATGGTCATAACATCCTGTACTCCAATATTATGCAGTTGCAAAATATATAATATGCCATTTGCCTTTGAAACCTCAATATTAAAAAACTCAAGCCACATTGAGCTTTTATTTATTGGCGATGTAGTTAAAATAGTTTTAATTTCAGGTAACCTGTTTTTAAATACATTAAACAAATGCTTCTGATTATCTATCAAAGCAATAATTTGGGTAGCATTTTTCGGAATAGCATTAAAATTAAGCGGTCGGCTGTAATCGGAATAGTGGCTCATATAGTTAAGCAAATCGTTCTCACTTGAATCATAGAAATAAAAATGCATATTATGGCTATCGGGAATACTCTCTTTTACTAAAAAACTTAAGTTTAGTTTATTCAATTCGTCAATTACTCTGTGAGTATCATCAATATTCAAATGCTTAGAATAAATAATCTCCTTTGTTTTCCAGTTAATAATACCGGCTCCCGACGAGAATACTGCATAATCAACCGGATAATCAATATCGATAACCCTTGACAACGACAGCAGATTTCTCCCCGTTGCTACTATTCTTACAACCCCCTGCTCTCCAAGCTTTACAAGGGTATTAAAATCGTCTCGTGAAGCCTTTCTGTCGTTATTCAAAAAAGTTCCGTCTAAATCAAAGGCTACTGCTAAATTTGGCATACTAAATGTTTTGGTTTTGTAATGTTGTTAATAAATATAGAAGTTCTGTTAATTTCTATAAAATATTATTGTGGGAAAATTTATCAACACATTGTAATTTTGTGTTAAATAATATAAGCTATGACAGTAAACGCACAAACTTACCGCTCACTTAAAAGAAAGCACAAGCATCAAATACTATTAAATGATCTTGAAAGAGATGCTTTTGACCGTTATTGCAGAACCAATAAAATACATAACAAGTCGCAGCTAATACGTGAAGCATTGTTTTCGAAAGTGCTAAAAAGCTTTGAAGATAACCACCCCAAACTATTCGACGACGAAACTATGACTCGTTTAGAAAAAAGAAAATAATAGAAGAGCGTTTATTTACAGTTATATATTATTCAACATCACCACATTATGATTCAGTTCACATTAAAACCAACACCCGATGGTTCGGAACCATTTATAGAATTAAACAAGCTCCTTAAAGTATTACAACTATGCTCAAGCGGTGCCGAAGCTAACGTGGTTATAACCGATGGTATGGTAAAAGTGAACGGCCAAACAGATACACGAAAGCGGGCAAAACTTAAAGCCGGTGATACTATTAGCTTCGAAGGTGAAAATATTGAAATAGTAAGCTAACAACCTCAGTTCGATATAAAAAGTATTGTATTGTATACTTGATACTTGATACTATGTACTTGATACTAAACAGTAAAGATTACAAAGGTCAGAATATCAATGTATTGAGCATTTAGTTACATCAAACGTTAATGCCTACCCTTGATCTAACCTGCAACAGGAATTGAAATAGTAAATTCAGTGCCTTCTCCCTCTTTACTTTTTACTTCAATACTTCCATTATTGAGTCGTAAAAATTCGCGGGTTATAATTAAACCCAATCCTGTACCTTTTTCATTATCGGCTCCCGGTGTTGAAACAGGCTTATCTGTTTTCAATAATTTTTCAATATTACTATGTTTTATTCCTATACCATTGTCTTTTATGGTAAGCTTTACAACCTCAGTGTTCCTTTCAGTAGTAACAGAAACCTGCCCATTCTCCGGTGTATACTTTACTGCATTAGCCAGTATATTTCTAATTATTACCATTGTCATATCCTTATCGGCACGTATTAGCAAATCGGCACCATGGTCATATTTTATTTTTATATTCTTTTTTTCAATCAAAAACCTAAGCAAGTCAAGGCAGTCTCTTATAGGCTCATTAATTGAAAATACAACAGGGCGCACATTTAAAGCTCCCGATTGTGTTCTTGCCCAATCAAGCAGATTTTCCAAAAGGTTATATACCTGCGTTGCCGATTTGTTAATATTTTCAAGGCACTCTATAATCTCGTTTTTTGAATACTTGCTATAATTATCGACAAGTAACATAGAAAGACCAAGCACTGCATTGAACGGATTTTTCAGATCGTGTGCAACTATATTGAAAAACTTATTCTTGGCATCGAGTGCTTCTTTCAATTTCTCTTCACTTTTTATAAGGTTGTGCTGAGTACTTTTAAGTTCCGTTACATCGTTAAGTATACCCACCGAACCTATAAACAGTCCATCGTTATCAATTATACCCTTTCGGTAACAAAGTACAAAGTGCTCTACCCCATCCTGAAATTTTAATCGCCCTTCGCTACGGTAAAGCCCGGGGTCGTTTTTTTCAAATATATTTTCGCCGGTAAATTCTATATCGCTGTATTTTGATATATATTTCATACTAACACCGGCAAGCTCTTCGGCAGTTGCATTACATACACTTTCAAAAGCATGGTTACAACCTAATACTCTATTCCTTTTATCGGTATAAAAAACCGGGTTGGGGATTGTATTTAACAAAGTTTCTATAAATGCATACTGCTCCATAATTTCAATATTTGAAATTTCGAGAAGTGCTTTTTGGTCATTTACCTCTTTAGCTTTTGCCTGGTATTTATTTGAATTTCGCTTATTTACCTTTACACGCCAATATGCTATAAATAAAATTATTACAATCAATATTGATGAAAACAGAATTAAGCTTACAAGAAATTTTTTCTCTTCCTGTTCGTACATTATAACCAAATCATCTTTTTCAAGTTCTGTTTCGTACAAATACAATTTGCGACGTATTTCCTGCGACTCCGGCTTATAGGCTATCCCAATATTTGACAGTTTGAATATACTATCGCTTAGTTCAATCGATATTTGTTGATAATTGTAAGCCATTTGGTAATTACCGCGTGCTGCTTCAATTTTTGCAAGATATATTACTGCATTTTGAGCTGCTTTCACATTTCCTGTTTTCTCTGCATTATGATATGAATGTGTCATATGCAAAATTGCTTTCTCAAAATCGCCATGCTTATAGTAAAGCTCTGAAATAGAAAAATGTATCTGAGTAAGTAATTCTGCATTATTGAATGTTTCGCAAGCCACCAAACTATTTGAAAGATATATTTTTGAAGAATCGAGTCTGTTCAACGAAAGGTATATATCCCCTATTTTATTATATATTATTGCCTTATTGTTTATATCATTATTATCGGAAGCATATTTAAGTGCATACTGATAAACATTTATTGCATCAACTATATCTTTCTGTTTAAAGTGAACAGCGGCAATATTGGAAAGCACTTCGGCATAATGTTTTGTTACGTTATACTGTTCAAACAATGTATATGCATTTTTAAAATATTTAATAGCCGTTTTATATTCCGCAAAACTATAATATACTTTACCTAATTCGGTATAAAGCTTACCCTTAAAAATTAAACAACTGGTACTTTCCAAAAGCCCCTCCGATAGTTTATAATATTCAAGTGCTTTCCCCAAATCGCCAAAGTAAAAATAGTTTGAGCCTATATTTTTATAAGCTACTGCTAGGCGGTCTGATTCTTTACATTCCCTAAAACTTCTTACCGCTTTTAAACTGTATTCAAACGACTTGGCTATATCATTCTTTTTATAATAATATAAAGCATTTACCAAATAATACTCACCTAATAAATATACTGAATTAGAATGGTCAATTTCTGATTCCATGTTTTCTAATTCTCTGGTAACAGTCTCATATTTTTCAAGTATCAACAGCGAACTGATGTTTAATAGCTTTATTTCAATTATTTTAAGCTTTAGTTTATTATTTTTGGCATAGTGCTGTGCCTGATTGGCATTTTCAATTGCTCTAGCAATATCGGTTTCCTGATAATACCGGATAAGCTTAATATATGCGTTAACTTTTTCAATCGGGTCAGTTGTCGATTCAACAGCATTAATTAGTCCATCTTCATAAGCAGAGCTTTCCTGTGCAAAAATATTGACCGATAAAAGCATTAGAGCTATAATATGAAAAAATATTCGTTTAAGCATCTAGTATTGTTATTTGTAACAAAATTATAATTAAAAATACAAATAAACATATCCCAAACAATCTCTGTTATATATAAAAGCATTTACAGAATGAAAAAAACAGTAATACATAAAGCCGATACACGAGGATATGCAAAATACGAATGGCTTGAGGCACGATATTCATTCAGCTTTGGGGAATATTATAATCCTGAGCGAGTGCATTTCGGTACACTGCGTGTTTTAAACGATGATATAATAGATGAAGAGAGAGGTTTTGGTACACATTTGCATGAAAATATGGAGATAATTACCATACCACTTGAAGGAGAACTTGAACATAAAGATAGCACCGGAAATAGTGAGGTTATTAAGCCTGGTGAAGTTCAGGTAATGAGTGCAGGTACAGGCATTTACCATAGTGAATTTAATAACAGAGCCGACAGTAAGGTAAAGCTTTTGCAAATATGGGTTTTTCCAAATCAAAAAAATGTAAAACCCCGATATGGTAATGTGAAGCTTAACCTTGAAGATAGATATAATAAACTGCAACAAGTTGTATCGCCTTACAATTATGATGCAGGAGCATGGATATACCAAAATGCTTGGTTTTACTTAGGAAGGTTCAGTAATAACTTTCAAACAAGCTACACATTGAACGATAACACAAATGGAGTATATGTATTTGTAATTTACGGTTCGGTATCGGTAAATGGAGAGCTGCTTGAACAAAGAGATGGTATGGGTATAACCGATATTGAAGAGCTTGAAATAGCTTCACAAACTGATAATGCAGAGTTACTTATAATGGAAATTCCTATGAATGTAAGCTTTAAAAAAGTTGCAGGGGTACAGGGGTAAATGTATATTCCAGTTTAAATTAATACTTTGTAAACTATTTCACATGATAAAAAATACATGAAAATATTTTACAGTACAATATTTTCATGTATTTTTATGTAAAAAAGGGGGATATGAGAAATCTAATAATAGTGCGACATTCGTATGCTGAGAATGGATATGATACACTTGATTTTGAGAGAGAGTTATCGGTGCAAGGTGTTGTAATAGCCCAACAGCAGGCAAATATATTGCGTGATTTAAAAATAATACCCGATAAAATAGTAACAAGCCCTGCAAAAAGAGCTACTCAAACCGCCGAAATATTCAGAGATTCATTCGACCCCGAAATACCAATGTATAACGTTAATTTTTTGTATGAGAATTATACCACACAAGCGTTTATATCGTTGATAAATAATACAGGCAGCAGTAATAACAACTTACTTATAGTAGCGCACAACCCCACCTTATCGACAGTGGCCTTTCGCTTATCGCACAAGCTTGAACAACCATTTTTACCATGCAGTATGGCAATACTAAAATATGATGTATACTGGTTTATGGTTGAACCCGAAAATGCTGTAAAAGTTAAATTCTATTCATCGGCAGTATATCAGTAACCCGGTTTATTTATACTTGATACTTGATACTAGATACTAGATACTAGATACTTGATACTATGATTACAATCTAAGAACAAGAGTCTCTACTAAATTATTATCTTTGGCATACACAAATAATAAATAATATGACACTTGTTCAATTAGAGTATATAGTTGCCGTAGATAGTTTCCGACATTTTGTTAAAGCAGCAGAGTACTGTAATGTTACACAGCCTACTTTAAGTATGCAGATTAAGAAGTTTGAAGAAGAACTTAACGTAATTATTTTCGACAGAAATAAGCAACCAATAGAGCCTACTCCCATTGGTGCAAGAATAATAGAGCAAGCACAGATAATATTACAAGGTAAAGAGAGGTTACACTCTATGATAACCGATTCACGCGAAAACCTATCGGGCACTGTGAGAATAGGAATAATACCAACCATAGCTACAAACCTTAGCCCGTTACTTATACCCTCATTATCGAAAAAATATCCCGATTTGAACATACAAGTTGAAGAACTAATGACACATCAGGTAATAGATGCCATGCAAAAAGGCAAAATAGATATAGGTATAATAGCTACCCCCTTGAATAAAGAGGGATTTGATGAAACACCCATATATTATGAACCATTTGTTTTATACGTATCAGAAGATCATAAATTATATAAGAATGATAAAGTATCATCGCGCGATTTAAATATTGAAGAGATGTGGCTTTTAGCCGATGGTCACTGTTTTCGTAACCATGTAATAAACCTGTGTGAGGTTAAAAATGTGTTACCAAAAACTATGAATTTTACATATGAAACAGGCTCGCTCGATGTACTTATGAGCTTTGTTGACCAGCATTTCGGATACACCCTACTTCCCTATTTATCGACTGTACATATGGGCAAAGAGCGAATGAAAAAAATACGTGAATTCAAAGAACCTATGCCAAAGCGTGAGATAGGAATAGTAACCACAGAAGGTTTTATAAAACAAAAACTACTTGATGCTCTAAAAGTTGAAATAAGACGCGCTATACCTAAGGCAATGAGCCATTTAGATAATGGATTGATTATTCCTTGGAAAAATTAAGTGCGTATATTTATACTACTTAATAAATTTGAAAAATAATGTCGCATGAATTGAATAATGCAATAGAATTGTTTAATGCATTCAAATTAGATGAAGCAAAAACAATATTTGAGCAGATACTTGAAAATGAAAATGAGAATATTAGTGCCTTGCTCTACTTAGGTAAAATATACCTAAAGGAAAATGAACACGGGAAAGCACTCGATAAGTTTAACAAAGTTCTGGAACTGCAAGCCGATAATAGTGAAGCTAATACAAATATAGCTTTGCTAAAAAGTATTTTAAACCTTAATAACAACTATTATTACGAAAATCCTTATACCGACGATAATCTATATTCATTCTGATTTTTATTATTAAAAACGATTATGAATTTGTAAACTTTTTCTATTTTTAACTGAACCAACAAAACAGTTCAACTCAATATAATGCTGACAGAACGTAAAAACATATTATTGGCAGAAGATGAAGAAATAAACGTAGTTTATATTCAGGCTATTTTCGCCGACGAACCGGTAAACCTTATGGTAGCTAATAATGGCATACAAGCTGTGAGTATTTGTAAAACACACCCCGATATTGACCTAATATTAATGGATATAAGAATGCCGGAGCTTGATGGTCTTGAAGCTACAAGGCAAATAAGAGAATTCAGACCAACAGTACCTATTATTGTACAAACAGCATACCAATCCGATGCCGATAAACGCAAAGCTTTTGAAGCAGGTTGTACCGGTTTTATTGGAAAGCCTTTGTTAAAGGAAGATTTACTTAAGCTTGTTAAAAATTATTTAATTTAAACTCTATTCTATTATTACACTTCAACGATTCTCAACATCCTAATTAGAGTTCTATAATATAGTTATTACTACCATCGGTAAAAATCATAACTTACAGTAGTAGTGATAACTTAATGCAACCTGAGTAGTCCTTGTTATTTAGAATGAGAATAAATTAGGGGGGGTAAATTCTATTGTTTTGAAATAAATTTTACAATATATTTGCATTGTTAAATAATCGGTTTTAACTCGTGAACTTATGCCGCTTAGGCGGTATTGTAGAATTCAAAATTACAAAAACACAAATGAACAAGAAAATTACAGTGAGCTTATTATGCTTAAAACCTATCAATATAACAGAACTCGGCACCGGGGCAATAAAAATATCGGGTTCGGAACTTAACCCCGGAATGTACCTGCATGCATTGGTAGCCAACGGTAAAGAGATAGATACTAAACGAATGATTTTAACT
>QKGS01000080.1 GCA_003250355.1 Bacteroidota bacterium | reverse complement strand
ATTGAATGTGTAACTGCATTCTCATAATTAGTATCATCGGGTGTGGTTTTATAACCTGTTAGTATTTTGTTATCGTCTGTCTCGAATTTGAATAACCATAAACGGTTATCATTCGATACCGCTAAAGGAGGGAAATATAAATAATGAAGTATATTGCCCTCTAGCGAAATACCTATATAAGTATTAGTAGTCCCTATTGCTACCCCATATATCCATCCTTTCTCATTGCTGTTAAGTCGGCTTAGAGTACTACCGTAAAGTGATGTACAAAACTCATACTTAACTCCCTGAGTAAGCAGATTAATAGGGATAGGTTTTAATATTGTAATTGAAGTAGAAATAGCATTACCATTCAGTATCGTTGATTTAATTTTGGCATTTGCATGATTTGCGAAATCGTAAAGTTCGTTGTTCGTATTTAGTGGTTTTTGTTTTAAAAACCATTGTACAGGGTTTATTGCATTGTATATTATGAGCAAATAAAAAACAGGCTTACTGCCCATAATAGCTTTAACAACCTTCTTTTTAATTATATTAACTTTAGGGTTGTGAGTTATAAAATCGGCTATTGTTTGTTTAAGTTGTTCAATACTGTTTGCTTTTTGTGTATAGTATTCCATTTTAGTCTGTTGTAGTGTATAGAAGTACTAAATAAAAGCATGGTTTCTGTGCGTAACTAACGGCAACTACTTCAAGCTCTTCAATGCTTTGAAAATTTGGCAGTTCAGTTATATCAATTACCGCTTGCCCTATTTTATCTATGTCGGTCGATGAGGTTGTAAAATGTTTCATATAATTGCCGTTAGTATTATTAAATAGCTATACTCGAAGTATTAGACTTTGCAGTTGTGGCAGTTGGTGCTATTGCTTGCTTGTTTTTCATATTTTTAAATAGAATAAAAGCAGTTGTAGCAATTGCAGCAATACCTACCCCAATAATCAGCTTCTTTTTATGTTCTACTATAAAGCTGCCAATACCGTTGAAGCCCTGTATAGAATTGTTGTTATACATAGTCATTAGTTTTAATAATTATTTCAGTACTTAAAATTGTTCCCAACATAGTTCCGGCTAACAATGCAGCCGTAGCGTCAATTTTTAGACGCTTAGCTGCAAAGTAGAATACCCCTCCACATAGGGTAGAATAAACCGCACGTTTAACATCTTTATCGTTAAGCTCGTTCATAGCTTACTTAGTTTTTAATTTTTTTCTCTTCTGTTACGTCGCCCCATAAAATTATTGGCAACCTTAACCGATTTTTCAATACCTCTGGTTAAACCAAAAACCCCTAGTATAACAGAGAATGTGTTCCAATATTCGGGGGTTAGTTCAGTAATATTGAGGCTAAAGATATTCGCAACAACAAAGTTGTATATAAGTATAATAGCAAAGACCAACCCGGCTAAAGGTCTCCAACTTCGTTGCATCCAGTTTCCATGAGCCTCGGCAAGGCGAACCTCTTTTTGGGCAAAAGTTAAATCACGCTTAATTTCGTTAAGTTTAGACTGAAGTTCCTCTTTGTTTGTAAAAAGTGAATCGCCACTAGTTCCTATTTTGTCAATAACATTGCCGATACTATTTATTACCTGTTGCATTTTTAATTAGTTTATAAGTTAATACTCCTAATACTGTTAATGCTACTCCTGTTCCAATTATTACAGGGATAGCCATTTTGTCTGCCTTATCGTTTGATACTCCTATTTTAGTAAGCATTTTTGCGGCAGTATCTTTTACTATTCCTTTGTACCAAAATGAATTGATACGTTTAAGCCAACCGGGAAGAAATTGTTTGTTTTGTCCGTTATTGGCAATGGCATTATAGTATTTGATACGTGCCTGCTTAATGGCTTCGTATAACTGTTCGGGGTTAATGCTGTTAATGGCATTAACGGTATTTGCCCCTATTGCCCCATCAACCTTTATTGGTTTTTTAAACACATCACGTAAAATAGTTTGCACCCCTTTATCGGCATTGCCTCCTGAGTTTACGCACCAGTCGAATATTATTTCGGCAACATCAAAGTCATTAACTTTATCCAGTGCATTGGCTAACCACCAGTTTTTGAAATAATAGCGTTTTACCATCATTTCGAGTTCTGCGTTTTTTATGAAAAAATTATTTCGGGGTTCACCATTTTTTTTTATATAAGCATCTATAATTTTCCAACCCTCCCATTTCTCATTTGGCGATATATTGCGGGCTATACCCATATATGTTTGACCGCCACGGTCGCCTTTTACATTGGAATAACCGCCTTCGTGTTTTTTAACTGTTTTATACGCTTTTTCAAAAGCTTCTGAAAAAGAAATAAGCTTAGTGGTAATGCTATTAACAGGTGTGTGGCTTATTACTTTGTTTTGTAATACTTCGGCTTTTTCTTTT
>QKGS01000047.1 GCA_003250355.1 Bacteroidota bacterium | reverse complement strand
CTATATCAAATTGCAGGGTGAAATTATCCAAATAAAGCTACAAAGAAATCGAACCGATAAGGCTACAACAATAACTTTGGCACATGAATTAGGACATGCACATTTCATAATATTTAACATTAATGATGCATGGAAATGGTTAACTGGAAATTTAGGAGAGAAAGTTCCTAAAGATAATAATGGGGATCGACTCTATATCAATGGGGAACCCATGGGAGAAGGCCATGATATGTATAATCCCAATGGAAAAGCAGCTGAAGAATCAGAGTCTAATTGTAAGAATGGGTATAATGATGCAAAAAACTCTTTAAACTAAAATATATGAGAATATTATTATCAACAATTGGGTGTTTAGTATGTGTTTGTGTTTTTACACAAGATGTGGATTATTTAAATACTGTTGAACAAAGAATTATAAAGAATATTTTTTTGTACAGAGCAAAGTTGGATGAGATTAAATACATTAAAAATGGATATTTTTTAAGTGATGAAAACAATAAGGACTTCGTTAATATAATACCAAATACTGATAAAAGATTAAAAATTAAAATGAAAGCAAGTAATTATAGTTACCCTCTTGAAGGTTATAATGTTTTGGAAATATACAAGGGTAATGATTCATATAGCTATAATGGAGGGACTATTTCCACCTTAGAAATGAAGTACTCATTCGATGATTATTTTCTAATTGCGGTTAACCCTAAAAAGGATATTATTAAATATATAAGCGGGAATTTTTTTCTAAGCAAGTTGGAATCTGATTTTCAAATAAATGAAGGTGATATTGAATCACTAATTCAATATTTAAACATGAAACTATTTAAATATCAATTGAGAAATATAATATTGAAAGAACAGAATAGCGACTCTTATATCTTTACCGCAGAATCAATTGATTACTCTATTGCTGTTAATATTTCTGTTAGTAAAGACGATTATGACAACATAGTAGTCAACAAACAATAGTTCGACGGTACGCAATCTTATAGTGTATCGTTTAAATTAACTGCTGCTTCAGATTAGCCTTTAACAAGAAAGCCGAGAGTAGGTCTTTAACGGTTTTCTTTTGGTCATCGGGGAGTTGTTGCGATTTATTAAAAAGATTAAGGAGCTCGTTGTCGGCAATGCGGACACGGGCTTTTTCGTTTTGTTGTCCGTAAACAAGCTCGTCCAGCGACATGTCCAAAGCATCAGCCATTTTCTCGGCAATTTCTAACGATGGTACAGAAATATTCCTTTCGTATTTTGAGAGGTTGGTAACATGCACACCTATTTTCCCGGCAAACGCTTCCTGCGAAAAACCTTTTTCAGTTCTAAAATGCTTTAAGTTGGCTCCGAAATCTTCCATATTCAAAACGCTGTTAGGGGCTTTTATTATAGTTAAATCACTATGCAAAAATACGCTTTAAACATCGAAAAAGCTATGGTGTTGAAAATATCAAATCAATATCGCTTGTTTGATAAAGGTAAATAGGCTATGTTTGTAATCGAAAACGCTAAGTAAAAAATTTTATAAACTTTTTCACCTATGCAAATCCCCGAAATAAAAGCCCGCCTCTCCATACTCCAACTTTTAGCCCACTACGGCCTAAAAACCGATAAGCACCACCACATAAAATGCCCCTTCCACGATGACGACAAACCCAGCTGCCGCATTTACCCCGAAACGGGTACCTACCACTGCTTTGGCTGCGGCAAAACCGGCGATGTGATCCAGTTTATCCAGGATTATGAGAAGTGCAGCAAACACGAAGCGATTCAGAAAGCCATTGAATTAATAGGTGAACCCCCCGCCACCACAAGCGGCATTGCAATGGGGATTGCAGCCACGGACTGCCGGGAGGCCGAAGATTTTGCCGAACTGTCTGCCCGGCAACAAGAAAGCCTCCCGCGCAGCCCCAAGGCCTTGGAATACCTCAAGGAGCGAGGCCTCGAAAATCTGAAAGAAGTGGGTTACAATACCGGCAAACAATGGCCGAAACTCAAACAGTGCCTTACCTTTCCGCTTAAAGACCTAAACGGAAATATTACAAGCTTATACGGCAGAAGAATAAGCGAAAGCAACGGCTATAACGCAGAATACGGCAAACACTACTACAGCGAGAACCGCCGTGGCTTATATCCGAACTATCCGCCACCGGAAACCGAAATACTCATTATCACCGAAGCCATCATCGATGCCGCGAGCCTGCAAGTAGCCATAGGCAGGCAACAGCTGAGCCTGCTGCGCACGGCCGTACTCTCGGCCTACGGCACCAACGGCCTTACCGCCGAACACAAAGCCGCCATAAAAGAACTCCGACACCTACAGGAAATTATCTTTTTCTTCGATGGCGACCAGGCCGGCCGCAACGCCGTGTACACCTACAGTCACGAATTACTAAAA
>QKGS01000037.1 GCA_003250355.1 Bacteroidota bacterium | reverse complement strand
ACCTCCATCTTTAAGGAATTTTTTGCAATTACTGATGGCCAATGAGTCGTCCTTTATATGCTCTACAACATTCAATGAAAATACAGTATCGTATTTTCCAAAATGTAAAGAATATTTAACATCAAATTCCGGGTCAATTATATCAATTACTTCTGTACCAAGAAATAATTTGTTATTTTGAAATTTTTCATTTAGCCTATTGCAATATCCTCCTCTGACATCGGAAAGCATAAGCTTAAAACCATCATTTATCAATTGACCGGATATATTCCCTATTCCACTTCCGATTTCTAAAATATTTCCTTTGCAAAATGGTTTGATGGCAGAATACATATATTCATTAAATCTGTCTGCTTCAGAAATAACGTCTAAATTCTCTTCTCCTATTAAATCTTTCTCTACAAATTCTATTTCTTCTACCATTTTTACAAATTATTTAGCTTTAAATAAACCATATTTAAGAATACACCAAACAGCACGGAATCCATCTTTCGCATTAATTTTTTTCCCTTCATCGTAAGTTCTGCCATAGTATGAGATACCTACTTCATAAATTTTAATTTTTGGGATACGAGAGAGTTTAGCTGTAACTTCTGGCTCAAAGCCAAAACGGCTTTCTTTTAGGTTTATTCCTTTAATTATATCGGAACGGAATAGTTTGTAACATGTTTCCATATCGGTTAAGTTAAGACCCGAAAATATATTTGAAAATATGGTTAACATTTTATTACCGATAGAATGCCAAAAGAAGAGTATTCTATGTGGATTACCACCCAAAAACCTTGAACCATATACTACATCGGCATTGTCGTAAAAAACCGGTTTCAGCAAATGGTTGTATTCCATTGGGTCGTATTCCAAATCGGCATCCTGAATTATTAGGTAGTCGCCGGTAGCCTCTTTAATACCTCTATGTAAAGCAGCTCCTTTTCCCATATTTTTGGGTTGGCTATAGAACTGAATGTCCATATCTTTATTGTCGGCAATATATTTTTCTACAACTTCTATGGTATTATCTTTTGAACAGTCGTTAACTATAACTATTTCTTTATGGATACCATTAATCAGCTCTACATCTTTAAGTTTATTAAGAATAATGTGGATTGTTTTTGCTTCATTGTAAGCAGGAACAATAATGCTTAACTTTTTAAAATTCATATTGCTATTATTTTTTTTATTTTTTCGTGCAAATTTATAACTTTATTATAGTCATACAATACATTTCAGTGATTGGGTAATGAAGATCTATATAATAATTAACTAATATTTCACCTTACTATAAGGCTCTGCGTTAAGTTTAAAATAGTTATTATTAAGATTATTTGAATTCCATATTTCCCAAAAATGAACACATAAAAACAAGTCGGGATTATTAGTACTTTCATTTAAACTTGTAGATTTTGGTAAAATATAAATTGTTTGTTGATCAAGTTTCTTATCTATTGTTGATAAGAATAATGTTTCAATTGCATATGCCCAAGGCACTTCAACTTTTCCCATATCAATATCAGATGGGTCAACAACCGCTTTTTTTATACCCCTATTTGCATTATTGTGCATAAGCGAATATGCATAAGAAATTCTTTCTTTATATATATTGCCGTTATTATATATTCTTACAAATGAGCTAAAAGATATAATTCCTATATAAATAAGAATTATATTTCTGATTTTTTGATTTTTAACATCATCAATATGCAAAAATAGAGGTAATAAAGCAATAAGTACCTGCCCCATAAAACTCCGTTCCATCATAATATCAGAGTCGCCTTGATTATATATTACAAATGAAAAAAGCAACATAAATACATAATATCCTACAACTAGAATTGCTTCAACGTTCTTTCTTTTATTTAATAAAATTATGGTAGATATTAGCAAGCATATTGTTGTGCTCAGATAATGACTGTTAAAGTATTGGACATAAAAATGCAAACTGTAATAACTCCGCAAGTTTAAAAGTATTTTATGTGCGATTTTTAGTTGTTCCAGATACTGTTTCTCATAACCCGACGTCTCCATAAATGCAAATTTCACAAAGAATACAAGAATAAATGCTAGTGCCAGTGTTATAAAATTCATATTGAACAACTTGGGTTTAAACTCAATCCAAGCATATAGTATTAGAAATCCGGACAGTAATATAAAAACTAAGTGATTGAAAACCCCAAAAATTACAATTAGTAAACTAACCAATAACAGATAATACCACTTAAGTTCATCCTTTTTATTAAGGCTAAAAACTAACCATGCATAAAGAGTTAATGCAATAGTAATAGCTAGATGAGTATCTGAAGCACAGTGGAAAAATGATTTTCCCATACTTAATATTTGAATAAAAACTATTGAAAGTGCAACCTTCTTGTTTTTAAACAGATAATGTACCAAAAGAAATAAAAGGAATTGTATAAAAGCATACGAGAAGCTGAAACTTATTAATAATGCCTTCAAACTAAATCCAAATTTATATAAGATATATGTTGGTATCTGAGGAACATATCCTCCAAATCTGTTCAACCCCCCCTTTATGGCATCGAATTCTATTAACTGAAATATATAGTATGCTGAGTCAGTATAACATGTGCGTTCTTTATAAAAAAGTAAACTATAAAATATATAAATAAAAAAAGATAACCATGCTAATATTTGCAATTCACTAAAATTATTAAGGAATTTAATCGTAATCCTCTTCATATTATTGTTGTTTTTGATGTGTCCAATATAGTAACATAATATTGATTAATGCAATAGTTTTGTAGCATTATGTCTGTTTTTTTAAAATTTATGTATTATTGTGCAATTTTTGAAAACAATAGATTAGAATTATTCACTTTTACAAAAAATAATAATAAATGAAAGGTAAATTATTTAGAAGCATTGAAAAATATCATTACTATATTTTTGCAATCATTTTGTTTGTGTTTTATATAATTACAAATTATTTTGTTATTCTATTTAAAGACCCAGAAGGAATACACTTTATCCGACAAACGGATAGTTTGTCATTTGCATCAATATATTTAAGAAACGGTTTTAATTTCTTTTCTCCCGGTGTTTTTAATCAAAACAGTATCGAAGGAAAGGCTGCATGTGAGTTTCCTATTATGTATTATATTACTGCTATTTTATATAAAATATTTGGCGAAAAAATATTTATACTCAGAATTCTGAACTTTGCAATAAACTTAGCTGCAGTAATTTATCTTTATAAGTTAATAGTTAAAGCTGTAAAAGATAAATTTTTTTCACTCCTTCTATTATTTATCTTTATATCATCGGAAATATACCTGTATTATGCAAATAATTTTTTACCCGATAGTACCGTTTTGGGGCTTACAATTATTGGTTGGTATTTTTTTTACAAATACTGGGCTGAGGATAAAAAACTTAAAACACTTATTTACTGCTTTTCATTTTTTGGTATAGCCAGCCTAATTAAGGTTACATATTTTATTAACCCTTTTTCAGCTATGCTTTCGTTAATTACATACGATATACTAAAAAAAGAACCAATACTTAAAACACTAAAAAATAATTTGCCAGCATTAATTTCAATAATTATTATTACTACAATTATATTGGCATGGAACATATTTGTAACTATTTATAATAAAACACATAACGACTACTATTTTTTGATTAAACCAAATCCATTTTGGGATACTTCAAAAGAATGGAAAGAATATGTATTTAGTGCACTTACGTATAAAGATGGCTGGTTAAAATATGCTTATTCAAAACACGCATATTATATGTTTATTTATATTTCAATATCATCTGTATTATTAATAGTTCATTCAATTAAAAAAATTATTATACCTACAATATTTTTAATTATTGGAAGTGTTTTTTACTTCTTTCTCTTTTTTGCTCAGTTTAAAGATCATGACTACTATTTACTTGTTTTTTATATTCCACTGTTTTTTATAATTATAAATTCTGTCACTACCATATTAAATCGTTTCCCTAATGCAAATTATATTTTACCAAAATTAATATTATTAGCAGTACTAATAACGAACTTTGAAAGAGAATGTAATTACCTAAACTTAAGGTACAAAGATGTAAAATCATGGGATGCACACTCTCAAATATCATACATTGTAAAAGAAAATAACCTGTCGTATGTTATTGATTCACTGAATATTGGGGAAAATGCAAAATTTGTTGTTATGAAAGATATTACTCCCAATGGCGGATTATTATTTATAAAACGTCAGGGATGGAACGTTGGGTATATAGGTGCTTCTGCTGAATATGAGGTTAATAAACTAAATGAATTAAAAAACCGAGATTTTGATTATGTACTTTACACACAAAAGGATTACCTAAATTACACTATTGCATTTAATCAGGAAAAAATATATGAAAAAGGGGAGATATCAATATATAAGGTGGTGAAATAAATTACTGCATTATTTTCAATGATTTAACCTGTTCAACTATTAAATTCTCATTCAATGTAACCAACTCCCTTCCAACCATCAACTCTTTACCATTAACAACCACAGTTTCAATACAACTGCTATTCATGGAATATACAATAGCTGAATAGTAATCATATATTGGAGTCATAAATGTATTTTCAGTATCAATAATAATAAAGTCGGCTCTTTTACCAACTTCCAGTGAACCAATTATATTATCAAGCCCCAAAGCTTTTGCTCCATTAATAGTTGCCATTTTAATAGCTGTTTTAGCATTTACAACAGTTGGATTCAAAGTATTTCCTTTGTGTAATAGTGCAGCTAAACGCATTTCCTCAACCATATCAAGGTTATTATTACTGGCTGCTCCATCGGTACCTAAAGCTACATTAATCCCTTTTTTCAAATAATCGGGTATGGGGGCTATGCCGCTACCAAGTTTTAAGTTGCTTGTAGGGCAATGCGCTATTGAAGTTCCGTGTTTTGCAAAGTCTTTTTGGTCGTATTCGGTTAGCCAAACACAGTGTGCTCCGGTAAGTTTATTGTTTAGTAGTTTCAGCTCCTTTAAATACTGCACCGGATTTTTGCCTTGTTCATAAGTAACATTTTCCACTTCGCCTTTGGTTTCCGATATGTGCGTAGTCATAGGTACTTTGTATTTTTCGGCCATTTCCTTTACTTTTATCAAAGTATTTTTTTTGCAAGTGTATGTAGCATGAAATATTACTGCAGGGTGAATTAGTTTATTGCCACTCCACTTTTTTATAAAGTTTTCGGCCTTTTCCAATGCTGCCTTACTGTGCTCAAAGCTATTGGTAGCAAATTCAAGTATTCCTTCACCCATAACTGAACGCAAGCCTGCTTTTTCGGTCTCTTCGGCTACGGCATCGGCAAAGAAGTACATATCGCAAAAAGTTGTGGTGCCTGTTTTAATCATTTCGGCTAACCCTAAGCGGGCTCCTATGCGAACATTTTCTTCAGTTGTATATTTTGCTTCAGCAGGCCATATATGCTCTTCGAGCCATTCCATAAGAGGAAGGTCGTCGGCTATTCCTCGATACAAGGTCATGGGCATATGGGTATGTGCATTTACAAATCCGGGCATTATTATTTTGCCGCCGACATCAATAGTTATACCTCCGCTTTTGGGTTCACCTGTTCCGATATCAATTATTTTATTGCCATTTACAGTAATGTAACCGTTTTTAATTATATCCATACATTTATTGATGGTTATGATTACTGCATTTGTATATGAGTGTAAAATGGATTCCTGCATATTGTTATATTATTATACAAAAATAAAAAAAGCTATCAACCTTAGGCTGATAGCTTTTTTTAAATATTATTTGACATAGCTTACTCTTTTTGAGCATGCTTAGCGTAACGGCTACGGAATTTATCAACACGTCCTGCGGTGTCAACAAGTTTCATCTTACCAGTGTAGAACGGGTGCGATGTACTTGATATCTCAACCTTCACTAATGGATATTCTGTCCCGTCTAATTCTATCGTATCTTTTGTGTTGATAGTCGATTTTGTAAGGAAAGTTTCCCCGTTCGACATATCTTTGAACACAACAAGGCGATAATTCTCAGGATGTATTCCCTCTTTCATTGTATTATCGTTTTAAATATTTAACTCAATTTAGGGTTGCAAAAATATAAATATCATTTTAAAAAAACAAAAAATTGATTCGCATAAATGCAAATATTATAATTTACTTAAATAATAACCTAAATTACATTTTTTATTAGTTTTACATCACTTAATTATAAGTAGTATAACCTTTAACCTAACGAAATATGAAAATTGGCAAAATACTTAAAAAGAGTTCTAAAATACTTCTGTTTACATTTTTAGCAATTTTATTCTTAATAATTGCTTTACTATTTACAGCAAAACTTTCAGAAAATAAGATAACTCATTTGGCTTTCAGCAAAGTGAGTGAAATGATTGAGGCGCCTGTAAAAATGGATAGCGTTTCATTGGTTTTGTTACGGAAGTTCCCTTATGCAACAATTAAGTTTACCGGATTTCATTTAGGTATACCATACGCTCTGCAAGGCGACTCAGCTACTAATACCAGCGATACCCTTGCCAGTCTCGACCATTTATATATATCGTTAAAAACACGTGCATTAATTGACAATAAAATTGAAATAGAAAAGATTGAAATAGAAGGTATAAATGTTTATTACAATATTGATTCAACCGGAGCAACCAATTACGATTTTATTTCAAAAGCCTTTGCGGCAATGGATACAACCGAAATAGAAGAAGATATAGTAGTTAACAATGATACTACACCAACGATACTCGATGTTTTATTGCGCGACCTTACTTTGTCGAATATTACCCTGCACTATAACGATGAATCGACAAAAACAAGAGCTAAGGTTCATATTCCTAAAATTAAATTAAAGGGTAAAGTCTATGATACTTACTATGCCGGAAGTGTTAAAGGGTCAATACTTATGACCGACCTTGGCTTTGAGGATTTTAACGTAAATCTTATGAAAAAAGCATATCTGAAATTTGATATTGACTATAAGGGTGATACGGCAACTATCGATAATTTGAACCTTAATGCCGATGCTCTGGAACTCGATGTTAAAGGTAGCGCAATAGTATCGGACTCTATTTACCTCGACTTGGGTGTTAAACTGGATGATATTAAACTCAATGAACTTGCAAAATATTTGCCGGCTGCAATGCTCAAAGAATTTGGTCTCAAGGAAATTGAAGGTGTTATTAATGTTGATACAAAAGTTAAAGGTTACTACTACGATTCATTGCTTTTGCCACAGGTTGATGTAAATATAGCAATGAAGAATGGTAAAGTTATCACTTACGATTATCCTCCACTAAACCATATATCATTTACAGGTTTTGTTACTAACGGATATTTACAAAACAATTCAACAATGGCTGCTAATTTCAGCTCATTTAAAATAAAAACTAATACAAGTTCTGTTGATTTAGCATTTAAAGTTCAAAATATCGACAAGCCTGTTTATGAATTAAAGTCCGATATTCTTATTGATATTGATGAGTTTACAAGTTTAATTCCCGATAGCACTGTTGAATACATTACCGGAAAGATTGGCATAAAACTCGAAACACATGGGCAGTTACCCGACGATTTGGGAATAAACTCGGCCGATTACTTTTTAAACAGAACTAAGCTAACTGTAATGCTTAAAAATATTAGCACAGCCATAGATTCGGTAAATGAGGTTAAAAACCTGAACTTGAATTTTGCTTATTCACCTCGACGAATTGACTTAACCGGTATAGGATTAGAAGCTCCTGGATATGGCATTACACTTACTAATTCCAACCTGAATGCCCGAATACTTGGTTCGCCAACCGATATTGACCATATGGGTGCCGATATAGAGTCGTTCAATTTTAATATTGATGGCGCATCTATAGGAGGTAAGGCTTATGTGAAAAATATTGATAAGCCCGATTTTAAAATAGATACCGATATAAAGCTTGACCTGGCAAAGCTTAAACCTTTTATAGCCGACTCATTGGCTAAAAAAATTGCAGGGTTGGTTAATATTTCAATAAAATCGTACGGGAGTGTTCATCTCGATTCTATCGATACCCAAATAATACCCATAGCATTTGAGCAAACTAAGCTCAACGTAAAAATAGACAACCTTATGGTTGAAGAGGCTATGCAAGATAAATTCAATTCAATAAACGATTTTGACCTTAATTTTGAAATGGCTGATGATACGATACTTGTAAATAACTTATTCGTAGATTTTAAAGGGATACAATTTCGAATGGATTCAACCCAAATATGGAACGTATATAAAAATATAATGCTTGAGCAGAAAGAAAAAGTTATTACTCTGCAAACCAATATGTGGCTCAATGAATTCAATTATGAAAAAGTGATGGCAATGCTGCCACCAACCGATACCACAGCAAATCAAGTAATTGAAAATGATGTTGTAGCAAGCAACACAGTGGAAAGCCCCGACCCATTTATAAAAATAGACCCGATAACAGGCGACACTACTATATACCTGTTGCCCGATTTTGAAATACTGGGAATACCTCATTTTTTGGCTCGCGGTAAGTTTGCTATTGATTACATAAAATATGAAGATAACGAACTGGAAAACTTTTCGCTTTTATTCCGCTTTGCCGATAGTTTGTATGTAATAGACCAAATGAAATTCAACGCATTTGGAGGTAGTATGAATACTTCACTAAAATTTGATGCTCGTAAATGGGAGGCTCCGGTTATTGATGTTAAAAATATTATTGAAGGTTTTGACCTGAACCAAATACTTAGAAAGAATCATAAATACATGGAAGGTACCGGTATTTCATATGAAAACATTTCGGGAATTTTAACAAGTAATATAAGCACAAGAGCGTTCTTTTATGATGGAAGTTGGGAGCCGCCAACAAATAGAATAAGGGTTAAGGGAGATGTTAGATTAGAAAACGGAAAGGTTTACAACTTTGAACCATTAGTTGAAATATCGAAAGGATTAACCAACTTTGGAGGATTAAAGGATCTTGAAAAACTCGATTTCCATACTCTGCAAACCAGTATTTTTATGATGAATGACTACATATACATTCCTGAAACAAATATTGCAACTTCGTCGATGGATTTGTCGGCATTTGCAATGCAGGGTATGGGCGACGATTACGAGTATCATATAGAGTTACAAATGAGCGATATACTGGCCGGAAAATCGAAGAAACTGTTAAAAGAACAAGAAAAACAAGCTAAAAAAGACGGCACAGTACCTGACAGAAATGGTATGAGACTTATTGCCATGGATTACAATAGCGAAAAAAAATATGGATTCGACAAAGAAAAGCTAAGGAAAGATTTTCAAATGCGCTTATGGAAACAGCAGGGCAAGCTAAACCTTGTTTTTTATCCCGGGCTTGTTAATTATAGCACCGAACTGAATCGTGTTCCCGATAAAGAAAAATAGTAGTGAGGATAAAGATTTTATTAATATTTGCAGCACTTATATTGATAATTGCATTACTGTATGCTTTTATTAGAAATAATAACCAAAAGAGTGTTGTGGCTGAATTAAGTACCAACAGTATCTACGATTTGGTTTTTGGTAACTCCGATGCACCCGTTTCCATAATTATGTATTCGAGTTATAACTGTGGGTACTGCCGTAAGTTTTTTAATGAGGTATTTCCCCAAATAAAAGAGAGATATATTAACACAGGAAATGTTAAACTAATACTTAAACCAACCGATTTGTCGGGTAATGAACTTATAACAAAATCGCTTTCGGTGTTGGTATGTTTAAACCAATGGGGAAACACTGAATATCTTCATGAACTGTTGCTATTAGAGCCTAATGTAGCTATAAGTAAACGGTTTGAAGAAGTTACCGATAGTTTTATTAATGAAAGTGAAAATATGGCAGAGTGTTTGTTAAGCAATGAGTCAACTGAGTATATTAAAAACAATTCAACAATACTGCTGTCGAATGGCTTTTGCGGAACACCTGTTTTTATAACAGGCAGTAAAATAATGAAAGGATACAAAGAGTTTTATATATTTGAAGAACTTATAACAAAATAACAATTAAACGAAAGTAAAAAATGAAAACACTAAGATTATTATTCCCTGTTCTGCTGGGTTTTGCTTTGGTATTTACTGCATGTAAAAAGGAAGAAGCCAAGGAGTCGTGTGATGCAGAAGATTATGCTGACGACTTTCAATGTCCTAATCCAACAGTTGCTACATTTTGTATAGGAACCGATGCCAATAATCCATCGTACTATGCTTATAATGGAACAACATACAAATGTGCAGGAGTGGAACCAAATACATGCAGCGTAGCCCTTGCTCAAATGGAAGAAGCAATGAAAGCTGTAGGTTGTAGTGCAAAAGCAGGTAGCATTGAAGTTAAGCTTACAGCTAAAGCTGAAGAGCTTTTAGTAAAGTTTCAGTCGCAGTCGCTTTACTAATAATGTAACTAACATATAAAATTAATAACCCTTAAAGCAGAACAACTTTAGGGGTTTTTCGTATTTATGGGTGTTGTAATATGGTTTTTAAAAAACAATAAAGGGTTAAATGAATAGAGTTGTAATACATATCGTAAATATTGCCATTGCGTTACTTATATTAAGCAATATAAGCACAGGGCAAACTACGGTAGTAAGTAATACTGATACCCTTTATTTAGTTGAAAAACAAGTTATAGACGGCGATACCCTTGCAAGTGTTTATATTGATGAGGTGAAAGTATTTTACCGGACAGAATTCAAAAATTGGTGGCATAAAATGAAATATACCCGGTTAGTGTATAATGTTAAAAAAGCTTATCCGTTTGCTGTTATTGCACGCAATGAACTCAAAAAACTTAACGATTCATTAGTACACATAACCGATAAAAGGGAAAGAAAAAATTATATAGCTGATTACGAAAAGGCAATGTTTCGTGAATATGAAGCCGACTTACGTTCACTCACCTTTACTCAGGGTAGAATAATGCTTAAACTGGTAGATCGTGAAATAGGTAACACTCCATATGCTCTTATTCAGGAATACAGGGGTAATGTATCGGCTATTTTTTGGCAAGGGATAGCCCGGTTATTTAGTTCCAACTTAAAAATACCATACGACCCATATGGCGAAGATGCCGAGATTGAAGAGATAGTTCAATTGATTGAGGCGGGGTTGATTTGATTTATTTCCATTAAAATGTTCCAAAAGGCACGGGGTGATGTGATACTATAACCTTATAAAACAAACGCCCCATGATATTGGAGCGTTTATTTTCATTATTTATTTTTTGTTTATTTCTTGTCAAATAGATTCATATTGTCGAGTGTAGTCATTACTTCCTGAACAGCCTCGGCCGATTTATTAAGCAATGCTTTTTCTTCATTATTTAAGTCAAGTTCAATAACCTTTTCAATACCATTTTGACCCAAAACTACCGGCACACCTAAATAAATATCTTTTAATCCATATTCACCGTTTAAGTATGTACAAACAGGTAAAATACGCCTGCTGTTTTTAACAATAGCTTCAACCATTTGCGCCGCAGCAATTCCCGGAGCATACCAGGCGGAAGTACCCATTAGCTTAACTAACTCGCCACCACCAACTTTTGCTCTTTGAATTATTTCATCAAGCTTATCTTTATCCAATAACTCAGTAACCGGAATCCCCGATACTGTAGTATAACGAGGAAGCGGTACCATAGTGTCGCCATGACCCCCCATTAGAATAGCTCTAATATCTTTAACGGAAATATTCAATTCTTCGGCAAGAAATGCTGTATAGCGGGCTGTGTCGAGTATGCCTGCCATACCAAATACTTTATTTGTTGGTTTACTACAAACTTCATTGGCAGCTTGTAGTGCGGCATAAGTCATTACATCGAGTGGGTTTGATACTATAATAATAATAGCATCGGGCGATTTTTCAACAGCCTTTTTTGTTACCTGCTTTACAATATTTGCATTGGTGGCAATAAGGTCGTCGCGGCTCATACCCGGCTTGCGCGGCAACCCCGATGTAATAACAATAATATCGGAATTGGCGGTAGCACAATAGTCGTCGGTTACACCTTTTATTCTTGTATCCGATAAGCAAATTGGTGCTGTTTGCCACATATCTAAAGCTTTACCTTGTGGCAAACCTTCTTTTATATCTAATAATACTACTTCTCTTGCATAATCTTTATTTGCAACTTCGTTTGCGCAAGTTGCTCCAACATTTCCGGCTCCTATAACTGATATCTTCATAGTTTCGAGTTCAAAAATTCTTTGATGTTTTGTTTTTCAATTATAATTTTGGCAAGATAATAAACATTTACCGCAAAATTATTCTTTAAAACTTGAAAAAAATCATTTCATATTAACCATAAACAACTAATGGAACATATTGTTGATATAAAAATAATTGAGTTAGAACCAAATAGCTATCACTTAATTGTGGAGGCTGAATTTAGCAATTACCTAAAAGGTTTTTTAATTATAGATACCGGGGCATCGCGTTCTGTGTTCGATTATAATTTTTTAAATTCTCAAATTAGAAATGAGAATGTAGTAAAAAGTGAAGATTCTATGGGGATAAACGCAGCTATTGAAGATATGAGAGTAGGAATTTTACCTTTAATTAAAATTAATGATTGTACTATTACGAATAGTGAAGTGGCTTTAATGGATTTGAGTTATGTAAATGAAGCCTATAAAAAATATGCAAGTATTGAGGTAGCCGGTTTATTGGGAAGCGATTTTTTTGTGAAATATAGTGCCGTGATTGATTATGGTAATAAAAGGTTGGTGTTTAGTGGTGCTAATGGTTAATAATATATGCTTAGCTATGCAATGAAACTGTATACGTAAAACACCTTTGCAGATATTAATAATTTATTGTTTCACATTATTTAAGCATCACTTTTAAATATCAAAAATCTACCAAGATATTATTGTATATTTATTGTTTGCCGGAGTTTTATTAGTACTCCAAAACAAAAAAATCTTGACTGCCTGCAATCAAGATTTCTATTGAGCGGGAGACGAGGCTCAAACTCGCGACCCTCAGCTTGGAAGGCTGATGCTCTATCAACTGAGCTACTCCCGCTTGTAATTCTATAAAAAGTGGGGAGAACAGGATTCGAACCTGTGAAGACATAAGTCAACGGAGTTACAGTCCGTCCCAGTTGGCCGCTTTGGTATCTCCCCAACTGAAGTATTCCGAAAAAAAATAGCCAGCGGAATTTCCTTTGGCTATTAATTTTGGGAGCCGGTAGGCGGATTCGAACCGTCGACCTGCTGATTACAAATCAGCTGCTCTGGCCAACTGAGCTATACCGGCAATTCATTCTTATTAGAACGTCTTTGTTTTAGTATCAAAGCGGGTGCAAAAGTAAAGCTTTTTTTTAAATGTGCAAGTGTTTTTGTAAAAAAAACATATTTTTTGCAAAAAAAAATCACTTACTCATCAAGCAACTTAAACTTGCTTTTCATCTATTGCATTAAACCGGATAATAAATATTGAGTTTCAATATTTGAAAATTGCGTAAACATTATATAAAAATAAACCCCGCATTCAGTAATGAAGCGGGGTTTAATATTTAATAAAATATTATTTTTTATTTATCGTTCATAGAAATAAGAAACTCTTCATTGCTTTCGGTTCTTACCAAACGGTCACGTAAGAATTGCATTGCCTCAACCGAATTCATATCTGATAAGTAATTTCTTAATACCCACAGCCTGCTTAATGAATCTTTGTCAAGCAACAAGTCATCGCGACGAGTACTTGAAAGATTAATGTCAACGGCAGGATAAATACGTTTATTAGATAGCTTTCTGTCGAGCTGAAGTTCCATATTACCTGTTCCCTTAAATTCCTCGAATATTACATCGTCCATTTTTGAGCCGGTTTCAGTAAGGGCAGTTGCTAAAATAGTTAATGAACCTCCGTTTTCGATATTTCGAGCTGCACCGAAGAAACGTTTTGGTCTGTGAAGAGCATTGGCATCAACACCGCCTGAAAGTACTTTACCCGAAGCCGGAGAAACTGTATTATATGCACGAGCTAAGCGGGTAATAGAATCAAGAAGAATAACTACGTCGTGACCACACTCAACAAGGCGTTTTGCTTTTTCAAGAACTATACTTGCAACTTTTACGTGTTTTTCGGCAGGTTCGTCAAATGTTGAAGCTACAACTTCACCATTAACGCTGCGCGCCATATCGGTAACCTCCTCAGGGCGTTCATCAATCAGTAGAACAAGCAAATATACTTCAGGATGATTAGCTGCTATTGCATTTGCAATTTCTTTTAGCAATACTGTTTTACCTGTTTTAGGTTGAGCTACAATTAACCCCCTTTGTCCTTTACCAATAGGAGCAAACATATCAACTACACGAGTCGATGGGTTGTTGTGTCCATTACCTGTAAGGTTAAATTTCTCATCGGGGAATAATGGAGTAAGATAATCGAAAGGAACACGGTCGCGTACCGATTCCGGTAAACGTCCATTAATAGCTTCTACTTTAATTAGCGGAAAATATTTTTCGCCCTCTTTTGGCGGACGAATAGCCCCTGTAATGGTATCGCCGGTTTTTAAGCCGAACAGCTTTATTTGCGATTGGCTTACATATATATCATCGGGCGAGTTAAGATAGTGATAATCAGACGAACGTAGGAAACCGTATCCGTCTTGCATAAGTTCTAATACGCCCGAAGTTGAAATAAGGCTGTCGAACTCGTACTTTGGTTTTTCTTCTTTTTTCCTGTTGTCGGTATTTTCCTGACGACGTTGATTATTGTCGTATTTTCTCTCTTTAAAATCGCGTTGCTGCTGAGGCTGACGCTGTGGTCTTTGTTGAGAATTATCATAACGTCGGTCGGTGCGCTCAGTACGCTCAGTACGCTCTGTTCTATCCTGATAACTTCTCTCCTGAAATGTTCTTTCCTGAAATACTCGTTCCTGAACAGGTTTTTCTGTTACCACCTCTTCTGCTTTTGGTTTGGAATCATCGTCGTCTCTACTGCGGTCTTCATATGATGGTACTGCTATTACAGGTTTTTTTAACTCATTGCTATCTGAATTACCTGCTGCATTTTGCTTTTGCGGTGCAACACTCATTACTCTTTCTTTTTTTACTGTTCTTGTTCTGGCTCTTTTTCGTGCAGGATCTGAACTATCTTCGTCGTCAGATTTTGCTGCCTTTTTATTCGAAGCCTCAATAGCTTGTTGGTCTAATATCTTATAAATAAGCTCTTGTTTTTTTAAAGTCTCAATTTTTTTAATATTTAAACCTTTGGCTATATCCCGCAAATCGGAAACAAGTTTCTTGTTTAACTCAAGAATATCATACATATAAATGTGATTTTTTTAATTGTGAAAATTTTAATTATCTCTTGTAGAAAATTTAAAAGAGGTAATGTGTGAGTGCTTGTGTGAATAATGCACCCGATTACGATGCAAGTATAAACAATAAATGTACAACTACAAAAAAAAAGATGTTTTTTTACAACAGCAAAAAAGTTGACTTAAAAATTATTAAATGAGAGGTTTAGAAAAAACATTGTCATTTATAAAGTTTCATTTTTTACTTCTATTTTTAATAAAAACAACAGGCAATGGGAATTTATAAAAACTATCAGGAGACTAAAAAATATTTTGAAACAGAAACAGAGTTTATAAAATTGATGCAGAAACGGATATACCGGGTTCTTATTATATGTAGTAATTATGATTTTTATATGCTTGAGGAAGATGGGCGAATTGATGAGCAAATATTTAATGAATATGTGTCGCTTAATCTTCGATATCCTCCTGTTTTTATTCATGCCGAATCATCGGAAAAAGCTATTAGAATATTAAATGCAGGTGGAATAGATCTTGTAATATCAATGCTAAGTATAGATGATATTGATGCATTTGCATTGGCTAAAAAAATAAAGGAAGTACATTCGTTTGTTCCTATTGTTGTACTTACTCATTTTTCGCGCGAGGTTCGTATGCGATTATCGAAAGAAGATATGAGCGCTGTTGATTATGTTTTTTCATGGCTGGGCGATACTGAAATTTTACTCGCTATAATTAAGTTGATAGAAGATAAAATGAATGCAGCAAATGATATTGAAGTTGTTGGTGTTCAGAGTATTTTGTTGGTTGAAGACAATATACGGTTTTATTCGAGTTACCTACCTTCGATATATAAAATTGTACTTCAACAATCACAAATATTTAAACGAGAGGGGGCTAATGAGCATCAGCAGATGCTTCGAAAGCGCGGGCGACCTAAAATAATACTTGCTACCAATTATAATGATGCTGAAAAGTATTATGAGAGGTATAAAAATAACCTGCTTGGTGTAATAACCGACGTGCGTTATAAACGAAATAATGAGGTAGATCCCGAAGCCGGATTTCGTTTTTTTGAGCATATTAAAAATGACAATACTCACTTGCCGGTTATTATTCAATCGTCGGAGAATAGCAATAAACATAAAGCTAAGGAGATGGGGGCGTTGTTTTTGAGTAAAAACTCGCCAAACCTTACTAAGCAACTTTCTCAGTTAATAAAAAGGTATTTCTACTTTGGCGATTTTATTTTTCGCACTCCTACCGGCGAAATTGTTGGTTCGGCCGGAAATCTAAGAGAGTTACAGGAACAAATGGAAAAAATTCCTGCACTGTCTATAAAATTTCATGCATCTACCAACGATTTTTCTCGTTGGCTTAATGCCCGTGCACTTTTTTCGTTAGGTTCAATTTTTCGTGATATTGACGCAGAAAAATATGAAGCCTGCGAATTGCTGAGAACACACTTGCTCGATGAAATTGCCAAATACAGACTTAACCGGGGGCGTGGTCTTATAACTAATTACAGAGAGGCATACTTCGATAAGTATTGTATATTTTCACGAGTAGGCGAAGGAATGATGGGAGGTAAAGCACGGGGGCTTGCATTTATTGATCAGCTCTTAAAAAAACATGAATTTCTGTATAAGTTTGAAAATGTGGTAATTACCATACCTCGTTCGTTAGTATTGTCAACCGATATTTTCGATAAGTTTATGGATAAAAATAATCTTTACCCCATTGCTCTTTCCAATAATTACAGCGACAATGAAATACTTAGCCTCTTTAGTAGTGCCACTTTGCCCGAAGAGGTAATTCCTGCTATACTTGCTTTTCTCGATGTGAATAAAACACCATTAGCAGTAAGGTCATCAAGTGTATTGGAAGATTCTCATTACCAACCGTTTGCCGGAATATATAATACATACATGATACCGTTTGCTGAATCGCAGGATAAAATGATAGAGATGCTTTGTAGTGCCGTAAAAAGTGTTTATGCAAGTACTTTCTTTAAAAACAGTAAGGCATATATGAAAGCAACTAAAAACCTTATTGATGAAGAAAAAATGGGTATAATAATACAAGAGGTATGCGGAACTCAATTTGAAGGGAGGTTTTACCCAACCTTATCGGGTGTGGCACGGAGTATAAATTTTTATCCTATTGAGCCTGAAACACCCGAAGATGGCATTGCAAATATTGCACTTGGGTTAGGTAAGCAAATTGTTGAAGGTGGAAAATCATTGCGGTTTAGTCCAAAGTACCCTAAAAAAATATTGCAATTATCGGACACAGATATGGCAATACGTGATACTCAGCAGAATTTCTATGCAATAGACTCAAATTATGAAGCATATACCCTATCTGCCGACGACAGTATTAATCTTTTAAAACTAAATATAAATGAGGCAGATACCGATAAGTCGGGCAATATGGTATTATCGACTTATGATAGTCAGAACCATATGTTACGTGAAGGTTCAAATATTAATGGAAAAAAAGTAGTAACCTTTGCCGGTGTTTTAAAGTACAATAAATTTCCGCTTGCCAAAATACTTGAAGAGCTGTTAATAATTGGCGCAAAAGAGATGAATAATCCGGTAGAGATTGAGTTTGCAGCCAACTTGAATGTTAAACAAGGTGAACCTTTTATTTTTAATTTTCTTCAAATAAGACCAATAGTTGAAAATAATGAAACTGCCGATGTTGATTTTACTGGTATCGATAAAAGCGATATTTTGCTGCAAAGCAATTCTGCATTGGGTAATGGTATTATAAATGATGTATATGATATTATATATATACGTCCTGAAGTATTTAGCGCTATTAATAATAAAAAAATAGTGCCTATACTCGACAAATTAAATTCTGACTTTGTTGAACAAAACAGAAACTATATACTCGTAGGACCGGGGCGTTGGGGATCGAGCGATAGTATGCTGGGAATACCCATTAAATGGCCAAATATATCGCAGGCAAGAGTTATAATAGAATCGGGGTTGAAAGATTACAGAGTAGAGCCAAGTCAGGGAACTCATTTTTTTCAGAATCTCACCTCATTTAAAGTTGGATATATGACTATTAATTGCCATACCGATAATGGCGACTATTGCGATTTGCCATTCTTAAATGAACAAAAAGCTGAATATGAAGATGAATATTTGCGTCATGTGCGGTTTAAAAAATGTATGGAGATACTTATTAATGGCAAAAATAATAAGGCTGTAATAAAAAAGCCGGTGATATGATAATAAAACTATGATAAACAATCAATTGATAAACCCTAAAAGTATTGCCATAATTGGCGGTTCTGAAAATGTATTAAAGCCTGGCGGTAAAATACTTAAAAACATTATAGATAGTGGATACAAAGGAAGTGTTTATGTTGTAAATCCAAAACATGAACTAATACAGAATCAACCAACGTTCAGCTCAGTGTCAGACTTGCCGCAAACTGAAATGGCTATACTTGCCATACCTTCACACCTGTGCTATGATGCTGTAAAAGAACTTACTACCAATAAGGGTACTAAAGCATTTATAATAATATCGGCCGGTTTTAGTGAAGAGAGTACGGAAGGTGCAAGGCTTGAAAATGAAATAGTTAAGTTAATTGATAATGTAAACGGCTGCCTTATAGGCCCCAATTGTATTGGAGTTATTAACCATTCGTATTGCGGGGTATTTACCCCCATAGTACCACTTTCGCAAGCAGGGTGCGATTTTGTATCGGCTTCGGGGGCAACAGCCGTATATATAATGGAAGCAGGTATAAACAACGGTTTGCAATTTTCAAATGTTTACTCGGTGGGTAACAGTGCCCAGCTTGGTGTTGAAGATGTAGTAAAATATATGGACGAAACCTTTAATCCGGCAACCGATTCCAGGGTTAAGCTGCTCTATATGGAAAGTATACAAAAACCCGAAATGTTATTAAAACATGCATCGTCGCTAATACGTAAGGGGTGTAAAATAGCCGCAATCAAAGCCGGAGGCAGTGAAGCCGGCAAGCGGGCCGCATCATCACATACAGGTGCTTTGGCAAAAGACGACCTTGTGGTAAATGCCCTTTTGCGAAAAGCCGGTATTGTAAGGTGCATAAGTCGCGAAGAGCTTACTATTGCAGGCTGCATTTTTATAAACAAAGAACTTAACGGTAAAAATATAGCAATAATTACCCATGCCGGCGGCCCGGCTGTTATGCTTACCGATGCCCTTTCAAAAGGGGGCATGAAAGTTCCTAAACTCGATGATAACACGGTAAATAAGATGTTGCAAATATTAAACCCGGGGTCATCGGCTCTAAATCCGGTTGATATAATAGCAACAGGTACAGGCGAGCAGTTGGTCCAAATTATCGATATTTGTGAAAACGAGCTAAACTATATTGATGGAATGTGTGTAATATTCGGAACCACAGGGCTTATGGATACCAACCATGTATTTAATTTGCTTAGCAATAAAATTAAGGAATGTAAAAAACCAATATTTCCTGTATTACCTTCGGTTCTGAATGGGAAAGACTCTATTAACTGCTTTATTGAAAAAGGGAATATTAATTTCCCCGATGAGGTGGCATTGGGGAATATGCTTACAAAAATTCAGAATACTTTTTCGCCGCAAGAAGAAAATCCGCTACAACCCGAAATTGATATTATAAAAGTCAGAAGCATAATTGATAATTCAGAGTCGGGTTATTTGCCACCACTAAAAGTACAACAGCTACTCGATGCTTGCGGTATTTCAAGAGTTAACGAAATAATTACAAATAATATAGAAACTGCTGTAAATGAAGTTAATACAATTGGTTTCCCTGTTGCCATGAAAATTGTAGGACCGATTCATAAAACCGATGTAGGCGGTGTTGTTCTTAATATTCGCGATAAAAAGCAGATGATATGTGAATTTGAACGAATGATAAAAATACCGGAAACAACAGCAATTTTGATTCAGCCAATGCTTACAGGTACAGAACTTTTTTTGGGAGCTAAAAACGAAGAGCACTTTGGACATATGGTTGTATGTGGTTTGGGTGGTATTTTTGTTGAAGTGTTTAAAGATGTAGTTGCAGCTCTTACTCCACTAAGTGCAAATGATGCATTGGATATGATAAACGATTTGAATTCCGTAAAACTACTGGAGGGATACCGAGGAACAGAGCCGGTTAATAAAGCTATTTATGCCGATATAATATCACGTGTAGCAGCATTATGCAGTGCAGCACCCGAAATATTTGAAATGGATATAAACCCTTTGCTTGGAAAATCAGATAAAGTAGTAGCTGTTGATACCCGAATAAGGATAGAGAGGCTATGAAATTGTATTTTTTATGATTTGTAAAAAAATTCTCACCCTAAATATAATTTTATATTTTTGAGCGGAATTTTTAAAATGAACTTTATGAAAGCATACGTTTTTCCGGGACAGGGAGCCCAGTTTGTAGGAATGGGAAAAGACCTTTACGATAATTCTCCCGAAGCAAAGGAAATGTTTGAAAAAGCGAACGAAATACTAGGTTTCAGAATAACAGACCTAATGTTCGAAGGAACCGACGAAGATTTAAAGCAAACAAAAGTTACGCAGCCTGCTGTATTTTTACATTCAGTAATATTAGCAAAAGTTTTAGGCAAAAGCTTTAAGCCCGACATGGTTGCAGGACACTCATTAGGCGAGTTTTCAGCACTTGTTGCCGCAGGCGCTCTTTCTTTTGAAGACGGATTGAAGCTTGTAAGCAAACGTGCCATGGCTATGCAAAAAGCTTGTGAGCTTGAACCATCAACAATGGCAGCTATTATTGGTCTCGACGATGATGTTGTAGAAAAGGTTTGTAACGAAATATCGGATGTAGTTGTTCCGGCTAATTATAACACCATTGGTCAGCTTGTAATATCGGGTTCGGTTGCAGGTATTGACAAGGCTTGCGAAAAACTTACCGAACTTGGAGCTAAACGAGCATTGAAACTTCCGGTAGGCGGAGCATTTCATTCGCCACTAATGGAGCCGGCTCGTGTAGAGCTTGAAACTGCAATAAATGAAACTTTAGTTTCTGCACCGGTTTGCCCAATATATCAAAATGTAACTGCTAAAGCAGAAACCGACCCCGCAGTAATTAAAGAAAATTTAAAAAAACAACTTACTGCATCGGTGCGTTGGACACAAACTGTTCAAAATATGGTATCGGCAGGAGCTGATTCATTTACCGAAGTTGGACCCGGTAATGCATTACAAGGAATGATTAAAAAAGTAGACCGTAAATTAGCCTGCGAAAGTGCAGCAGTTTAATTATACCTGCTTTTTAAAATAAAAGAGGCTGTCTAAAAAGGTAGCCTCTTTTTTGTTTTAAAAGTTAACCATAGTATTCAACATAGTTATTCTCGGTTTCCACAAGCTTTAACTTATGTAATGTTGCTCCAATATTTTTTACTTTATCAAACAGTATTTCCCAAATAGATACTACAATAACTTCGCTCGATACAATCTTCCCTTGCAAATAATCAACTTCGGTATTCAGATTCTTATGATCGAGTTTTTCAATAACCTCTTCCTTAACCAATCTACCTAAATCTTTAAGATTTATAACCAAACCTGTAGCTTTATTAATTTCCCCTTTTACGGTAACAAACAATTCATAATTATGCCCATGCCAGTTTGGATTAGTACATTTTCCATATAGTTCAATATTTTCCTGTTCGGAAAATGCCTGATTGAATAATCGGTGAGCACTACTGAATCGCTCTCTTCGCGTTAAGTAAACCATTGCTTATTATTTGAATTAAAGAAACAAATATAATTATTCCTAAATCGTATAAGAACAAAAAAAATGTCATATTTGCAGCCTTAACTACTGCCACACTGTCAATATTGTTGTTTGGCAGACTATTTGTAAAAAAGCAGTAAGTTTCATAACTGTAAAAAGTTAATATACAATGGCAAAGAAAGAAGAAGTAAAAGAGAAGGAAATAGTTGAAGAAAAGGCTGAAAATATAGTAAATAATGCTGCAAATGATTCAGAAACCCCCAATGATAATGGGACAACTGAAGAAGAGGCAAAGGAAAAAAGTGCAGAAGAACTTTTGCAAGATCAGATAGAAGAATTGAATAATAAAAATGCCGAAATAAATGATAAATACATCCGTTTATCGGCCGAATTCGACAACTATCGACGCAGAACTCTTAAAGAAAAAGGGGAACTTATAAAAACTGCCGGAGGCGATGCTATTGCCGATATTTTACCTATTGTCGACGATTTTGAACGCGGACTCGATGCTATGGATAAAGCCGAAGATGTAGCTGCTGTTAAAGAAGGGGTAAGCCTTATTTACAATAAGTTTAAAGAATTTATAAAAAATAAAGGTATTACCGAAATAGAAGCTCATCATCAGGATTTCGATACCGATTTTCACGAAGCACTGACAAAAATTCCTGCACCCGAAGAAGGGTTAAAGGGAAAGGTTATTGATGTAGTTCAAAAGGGATACAAAATAGATGAAAAAGTAATCCGATTTGCAAAAGTTGTTGTCGGAGAATAAGGGGTAATATTAAGCTCCGTCTTTTAGTTCAGAGCTCATTAAACGGCTGAATAAATAAAATATAATGGCAAAAAGAGATTATTACGAGGTATTGGGAGTAAGCAAAAGTTCTACTGCCGACGAAATAAAAAAAGCCTATCGTAAAATGGCTATTAAGTATCACCCCGATAAAAACCCGGGCGATAAAGAAGCAGAGGAGAAGTTTAAAGAAGCAGCCGAAGCTTATGAGGTACTTAGTAACGCCGATAAAAAACAACGTTACGACCAGTTTGGTCATGCCGGAATGGGTGGTGCTGCCGGCGGTGGTTATGGCGGAGGTATGTCAATGGATGATATATTCTCATCGTTTGGCGATATTTTTGGCGGGTTTGGCGGATTTGGCGGTTTTGGTGGCGGAGGACGTCAGCAAAGAGTTAACCGCGGCTCAAATTTAAGAGTGAGAGTAAAACTAAACCTCGAAGAAATAGCTAACGGTGTAACCAAAAAAATAAAAGTAAATAAATACGTTTCATGCAAATCGTGCGATGGAACAGGTGCTAAAGACAAACACTCATACAGCAATTGCTCAACCTGTGGCGGTTCAGGTTATGTAACACGTATTTCAAATACTTTTCTTGGTCAAATGCAAAGCACCCAGCCTTGTCAGGCATGTGGTGGTGAAGGAAAAATTATTACTCATAAATGTAACACTTGTAATGGCGAAGGGGTAAACCGCGAGGAAGAAGTAGTATCGATAAATATTCCTGCCGGTGTAGCCGAAGGAATGCAACTTAATGTAAGTGGCAAAGGTAATGCAGCACGACGCGGCGGTATGAACGGCGATTTGCTGGTAGTAATTAGCGAAGAGGAACATCAGGAACTGGTTCGCGATGGTAACGACCTTATTTACAGCTTATTTTTATCGTTCCCTCAGTCGGCTCTTGGTACTACTGCCGAAATTCCAACCGTTGACGGAAAGGTGAAAATAAAAATTGAAGCCGGAACACAATCGGGTAAAATACTCCGATTACGTGGTAAAGGTATTCCTGAAGTAAATGGCTACGGAAGAGGCGACCTTTTGGTAAATGTTCAGGTTTGGACACCTAAAACTCTTTCAAAAGAAGAAACCAAGATATTGGAAAAACTTGCAGAATCAGATAATTTTAAACCTAATCCTGACCCAAAAGACAAATCATTCTTTGAAAGGATGAGAAATTATTTCGAGTAATAAATTAACAATCATATGTTTAACAACAAAAAGCCTTGATGAGATATTTCATCAAGGCTTTTTTTCATATTTTTTAAGTATGTTTAACCTGTTAAAAATCATGTTTTACCAAACTATCGTTATATGAAGAAGCTATTAGGTATAATAGTATGTTCTGTGTTTTTTACAGCTATACTAAATGCTCAGAATGAGAAGTTTAAGGCTCTGTATATTTTTAATTTCACAAAATATATTGAGTGGTCTGGTGAGTATAAAAATGGCGATTTTCAAATTGCTGTTTTAGGTAGTTCCGATGTTATTTCTGCTTTGCAAACTGTTGCAGCATCGAAAAAAGTGGGTGAACAACCTATTGTTATTTCAAAAATATCGTCGGTTGAGGAAATTGGTGTAGCAAACATAGTTTACCTACCCCCATCAAAATCGGCAAAACTTTCAGAGGTTGTTAACAGCCTGAAAGGAAAGCAAACATTAGTTATTTCCGATACTCCCGATGGTTCATCGCAAGGAGCAGCCATTAATTTAGTATCGGTCGATAACAAGCAAAAGTTTGAAATAGTAAAATCGGCAATTGAAAGTAAAGGATTAAAAGTTAGTAGTGCACTGTTAAGCTTAGGTATTGCACTGTAAATGAATTAAATAAAAAGAAACAGTAATGAAAAATAATATTATAAAACTATTTATTGTATCTGTGTTAATCGTTACAAGTGTATTTGCACAAGCACAAGAAAAAGATTATAGCCAATTAACCAAATCGCAAATTCTGAAATTAACATACGAAGAGCTTATTGACCTCGACTTCCCTGTGTTACTATCCTTAGCCGATATTGTAGGAATGTCAACCGATGAGTTATTGCAGCTTGCTATTGTTTCAGCATCGCGCGAAGAAGAATCACTTATCGATGCCCCATTGAGTGTATCGGTAGTTACCGGCGAAATGATAAAACGCTCGGGTGCAACCTCAATACCCGAAGCATTGAGACTTATTCCCGGAGTTATAGTTCGTGAGCAAACCCCCGGCGTATACGATGTTCACCTGCGAGGTATGGATGCTCCCGACCCCAACGGACTTGTAAACTGGACAAGTAACTCACTTACTCTTGTAATGGTCAACAACCGCATAGTGTATAACGAGTATCAGGGAAATATTTCATGGGAGCTTTTGCAAATAAGTATTGACGACATAGAACAAATAGAAGTGGTTAAAGGACCCGCAGCAGCTTTATATGGTACTAATGCCGTAACAGGTGCCATAAATATTTTAACAAAAAATCCTAATCGTACAGAGGGGGTTCAGGTGGGAACATATTCAATGATGAGTACACCTAATATGGTAAATACAGGTGTTTCGGTAGGATATAATTTTGATAATCCGTTCTCAGTCCGTTTTAGCAGCCATTACGAAAACAGAAAGCGTCACTATGTCGATTATTATATGATGGGATCACAGCCAATAGATGCAAATGGAAATAATTTTATTGGTGCAAGTGGTAACGATACTATTGGCCGAGTCGGATTTGTTACTCAGTTAAGCCAACGCAATGTAAATATTGTAGGCGGTCCTATGATTAATGCCGATGTACCTTATATCAATAACGATAAAAATGCCGGTTATAATTATAACCAAAATGAGCGTTTCCCGAATCCTGACCAATCGCTCAACAAATATTCATTCAATGGACATATAAATTACCTGAAAGACGACATAGACCTTAACCTAATGGGTGGATACAGTAATGCCGATGTAATGAAAGTATTTGCCATAAACAATATGACAGCTCTGAGTACCGATGTTGAACACAATATGTATGGTCAGTTATTTGGTACTGTTAAAGATGTTAATATTAATATTGATTACAATAGCGGAGCTTTTGAAACATTAGGTGCAGGTTCGGCGCTGAAAGGGCGTTCCAGTACACTGGCCGGCGATGTATTTTACAACTGGCAGATACTCGATAATTTTAACCTTAAACCGGGGGTATCGTACCGCACTTCAAATTATTACGGACGAATTTTAGGTAGCGAAGGTTACGACTATAATACATTTTCAACTACTCCCGGAAAAGGCGACAGAACTAACTCTACTATGAGTGGATACATAAGAGCCGACTTTAGAATAAGCAAGTCGAGAATAATTGGTGCTGTACGTGCCGATAAATTCCAATATCCCGATAAAACAGCTATAAGCCCACAATTAGTTTATACATTTAAACCAAGTGAAGATATATTAATGCGTGCATCGTATGGCAGAGCATATCGCTCACCTTTTATGATTAACCTGTTTACCGATATCGATATGCAGTATGAAGGTTCTTTCCCTTCACCATCGCTTGAAGCATTAAGTAATATGAGACAATACCCTCAGGCAGCCGGATTACCATCATTTGTACCCTCTATGCCGGGCATTACTCCATATTATAATGCCAGCTATAAGGGAACCGAAGTTGGGTATTATGACGTAAAAACTCAAAAAAATGTAAAACCCGACTATGACCTTATGTACACCGATGAATTTGAACTTGGTGTTCGCTTGAAAGGGAATAAAAACATATCGTTCGATGGTGAAGTATTCTGTGCTATATACAAAGATTTAGATGTATTTTCAAGAGTAGTACTTTATACTGACCCGCTGGTAACAGGCAATGCAGCAACCGATGCAGCAACATTGGGTTGGTATTACTTTGGCGATCCTACAACATTAACTCTGAATCCGGAAGCTCCCGGACATACTGAATTTAATACATACACTACAACCTCATTTGTCGATTCTAAAGTTGAACCGGTTCAAACAGGTGCTACCCTTTCTGTTTTTGGACAGCCTTCAAATAAGTTTAATTATAATGTATTTGTAACATTGCAGCAAACATATATTAATGGTTATTACAAACTAAATTCATATAACTTTGTTGACGAAACTTTAGGTACCGAAACATTCAAACATGAAGCAACCCCTTCGTACTACGGAGGTTTTAACTTCGACTATCGCCCTGTTGAAGGTTTAAATATCAACCTGAACGGTTACTATTACGGACCACAAACTCTTAAATTGAGTTCAGGTAAAGAGAGTATCGTAGAAGAGGTTGAACAAAACCTTTTATTGAACTCTACGGTAAGCTACGAATTTTATGACAACATGAAATTCTTTGTGTCGGCACGAAACTTTGCAACAGGTGCAAAACGCCAATTTGCAATAGCCGATATTATAGGCGAATCATATATGTTTGGTTTAGACATCGATTTTTAAGCAGAATATTATTTAGTAAAAAAGGGGCTGTTCTAAATGAATTGCCCCTTTTTTTTGCAATAAACATCATTTGAAATTACTTACCTCCGCTTGTCAATTAAAAACTCAATGGCACTTAGTGCAATTTCCGAATCAGAATTGACAGGAGTAGCCAAAAGAACCTCTGTAAACAAATCGGTTCGTTTTAACTCACTAAATCCTAATTCCTTAAAATCATAACTCTTCGACAAACTACCTGGAACAATAGATACACCAAGCCCATTTCGCACAAGCTGAATTATTGAACTTATGTTGTTCGATTCGTGCACTACATTTGGCGTAAAGCCGTATATAGCGCATATGTGCATAAGCATTCTATAATAATGAGGGGCGTAATCCTTATTGAAAAATACAAAGGTTTCATCTTTTAATTTTTCAATATCATTGTCAGAGTCAATATTTATAAGATTTCTATTGTATACAAGCAAATAGTCGTCTTCAAACCATTTCTGTGTTTTAACATTTGCCGAACGCAACGGTGCTCTTAATATTCCCAAATCGAGTTTACCCTGCTCCAAAGCCTCGGTTTGTCGCTGTGTTCCCATTTCAAATAATTTAAAACTAGCATATGGATACACTTCCGACAAGTAACTAATTAAATCAGAAATATATCCCGAAAAAGTTGAACTCAAATATGCTATTCGAAACTCCCCGCTTACATGATGTGATATTTTTTGAGTTTGTAGAGTTATTCGTTCAAGCGACTGTATTAATGCTCTTACTTCTTTTTCAAAATATTTACCTGCTTCGGTTAGCTCAACTTTTTTATTGTTGCGGTCAAATAGCTTTGCACCTATCTCATCTTCTAATTCTTTTATTTGTCTGCTCAGTGGTGGTTGAGATATAAACAAATGCTCAGCAGCTTTGCTAAAGTTTTTATCTTCCGCCACTTGAAGAAAATATTTTAAATGCCGTAGTTCCATATTGTTATTATTTCATTATAAGTTAATTGTTTAAATTTTATCTAAATCCAGTATTCATTTAAATTATAAATAAATGAGATCATGTTTTCATTAATTAATGAAAACATGAGTGTTAAGCTTACAATTTGAAAACAAATATAAATAGCTATACCTATAAAGTATCAGTGAATAACAAAATAAGTCTTTTTAAATCATATACATCTCTATTATATTTGTAATGTGATTCTTATTTATGCGAATTTTGAAAGAATCATTTAAAATGAAAATAAACGAGTAATAATAATTTTAAAACTTTAAAAAATGGGTAAAACGCTATTTGACAAAGTTTGGGATGCTCACGTGGTTGAGAACATCGAAGACGGACCACAGGTATTATATATCGACAAGCATCTTATACATGAAGTAACCAGTCCTGTTGCTTTTTTAGGATTGGACAGAAGAGGAATTAAAGTTTTCCGTCCGGAAAACACAGTTGCAACTCCTGACCATAACGTACCAACGATTAATCAGGATAAACCAATTGCCGACGAACTATCTCGTATGCAGGTTGATAAATTAACAGAAAATACTAAAAAACACGGTATTACACTTTATGGATTAGGACACCCTAATCAGGGAGTTGTTCACGTAGTAGGGCCGGAATTGGGTCATACACAGCCGGGTATGACTGTTGTATGTGGAGACAGCCACACCGCAACTCATGGTGCTTTTGGTGCAGTAGCATTTGGTATTGGTACCTCAGAGGTTGAAATGGTACTTGCGTCGCAATGTATTATGCAGCCTAAACCAAAGAAAATGCGCATTACTGTTAGTGGCAAACTTAAAGCGGGAGTAACTCCAAAAGATGTTGTTCTTTATATTATTTCAAAATTAACAGCAAGTGGTGGTACAGGATACTTCATTGAGTATGCTGGTGATACATTTACTTCAATGACAATGGAAGGTCGTATGACTGTGTGCAACATGAGTATCGAGTGTGGTGCTCGCGGCGGACTTATTGCTCCTGACGAAACTACATTCGAATATGTTAAAGGTCGCGAATTTGCACCTAAAGGTGAAGAGTGGAATAAAAAAGTAGAATACTGGAAAACTCTATATACCGATTCAGATGCAGTGTTTGATATGGAATACACTTTTGATGCTGCCGATATTAAACCGCAAATAACATTTGGAACTAACCCGGGTATGGGAATGGGTATTGATGAAATAGTACCTGATGAGCAAGATATTACTTATAAAAAAGCTCTTGATTACATGAAAGTACAAGCCGGTAAACCTGTATTAGGAATGCCTGTTGACTATGTATTTGTAGGTAGTTGTACAAATGGACGTATTGAAGATTTTCGTGCTTTCGCAAATGCAGTAAAAGGGAAACAAAAAGCTGACAATGTTGTAGTTTGGATTGTTCCGGGTTCAGGTCAGGTTGAAAAACAAATAAAAGCCGAAGGTCTCGATAAAATTCTTAACGAAGCCGGAATTGAATTACGTCAACCGGGGTGTTCTGCTTGTTTAGCAATGAACGACGACAAAGTACCTGCCGGCAAATTAGCAGTAGCAACCAGTAACCGTAACTTTGAAGGTCGTCAGGGACCCGGTTCGCGTACTATGTTGGCTAGCCCTTTAACAGCAGCTGCAGCAGCTATAACAGGTAAAGTATCTGACCCGAGAGAGGTATTTGGTTTGTAGACACAAGATTATGAGACACAAGTATCAAGAATAGCGTTTAATCTTGATACTGAAAATCTTGATACTAATTATTAAAAATTAGAAAAAATGATAGAAAAATTTGTAACAATAACATCACCTTGCGTTCCGCTTCCTATTGAAAATGTTGATACGGATCAGATAATTCCTGCAAGGTTCCTTAAAGCTACTGAGCGTAAGGATTTTGACAAAAATTTATTTCGCGACTGGCGATACGATAGCAATAATAATCCTATTGCCGATTTCCCGTTAAACAACACTAAATATTCAGGCAAAATTTTGGTGTCAGGTAAAAACTTTGGTTCAGGTTCAAGCCGCGAGCACGCTGCATGGTCTATTTACGATTATGGTTTCAGAGTTGTAGTATCAAGTTTCTTTGCCGATATTTTTAAAAATAACTCTTTAAACAACGGTCTGCTCCCTGTTCAGGTTTCTGCCCCATTTTTAGCTGAAATATTTGAAGCAGTAGAGAAAAACCCATCGACAATGCTTGAGGTTGACCTCGATGCTCAAACAATCACCATTGTTGAATCCGGAAAAAAAGAGTCGTTTGAAATAAACGGATACAAAAAAGAGTGCCTAAAAAAAGGGTACGACGATATTGATTTTCTAATAAGCTTAAAAGACAAAATTGCAAAATTTAAGTCGCCTTTAGCTTAATGCAAATAATTGAGACTGTTCAATAAGTCACGGGGTGATATATTAATTTAACATTGCAAAAGTAATATTTTGTGTTTCATATAATTAAAAAATCACCCCGCGGCTATACAGCAATAATACCTTACTCTTTGGGCTTACTCATATTCTAAAAAGGAGGTTTAAAATCCAGAACTTATTCTCAGCCTAATTGTTATTCATATAACCAATTGACATAAATTTGCATAAAAAGTTGAGCAGATGAGAATTACATTATTAGATACAACACTTCGCGATGGCGAACAAATGTCGGGCGTTTCATATACCGATGAAGAGAAACTTAGTATAGCAAAAATGCTCCTAAACGACCTTAAAGTTGACAGGCTCGAAATAGCATCGGCTAAGGTATCGGAAGGGGAATTTAATGCTGTGAAAAAAATATGTGCCTGGGCCGAAAAAGCAGGACATATCGACAAACTCGAAGTGCTTGGTTTTGTTGACGGCGATAAATCGATTAACTGGCTTAAAGATGCCGGCTGTAAGGTTTTAAACCTTTTAGCAAAAGGTTCACTTAAGCATTGTAAATATCAGCTTCGCAAAACACCCGAAGAACATTTTACTGAAATTATTGACGTTGTAAAACGCGCCAATAATAATGGAATAAGGGTAAATATATATTTGGAAGACTGGAGCAGCGGAATGCGCCATTCAAAAGATTATGTATTTCAAATGCTCGATACGCTTAAAGATACTCCAATAGAGCGCTATATGCTACCCGATACTTTAGGTATAATGCACCCCGACGAAGCTTTTGAATTTGTAAAAGAGACAGTTGAACGATATCCGGAACTAAAATTCGATTTTCACCCTCATAATGATTACGACCTGGCTACGGCCAATGTTTATGCCGCCCTTAAAGCAGGTATTGATTGTATACACGCTACAGTTAATGGCTTGGGCGAAAGAGCAGGTAATGTACCTATTTCAAGTGTTATAGCCATTATCAACGACTTCTTTGAACACGAGATTGGTGTCGATGAATCGAAACTAAACTTCGTAAGCCGAATAGTTGAAACATATTCAGGTATTAGAATACCTTCAAACAAACCACTAATAGGTAAAAATGTATTTACCCAAACAGCAGGAATTCATGCCGACGGCGATAACAAAAAAAACCTATATTTCAACGACCTTTTGCCTGAGCGGTTTGGGCGCAAGCGTGAATATGCACTAGGTAAAACATCGGGTAAAGCTAACATTAAGAAAAACCTCGAAGAACTCGGAATAGAACTCGACGATGTGGGAATGAAAAAGGTTACTGCTCATATAATTGAACTGGGTGATAAAAAAGAATATGTAACCAAAGAAGATTTGCCGTATATAATTGCAGATATACTACGCAGTAAAGCTATTGAAGAAAAAGTAGAGGTGGTAAACTACAACTTCACTGCCGGTATGGGACTCCGTTCTGTAGCCTCAGTAAAATTAAAAATAGAAGGAAACGTATACGAAGCTCATTCCGATGGCGATGGTCAGTACGATGCATTTATGCTGGCAATAAAAAAAATATACAAAAAGCTTAAAATAGAACTACCTGTACTTATCGATTACTCTGTTACAATACCTCCGGGAGGTAGAACCGATGCTTTATGTCAGTGTGTAATTACATGGGATTTGGGCAAAGAGTTCAAAACCCGCGGACTAGATTCAGACCAAACTATGGCTGCTATCAAAGCAACTATTAAAATGCTGAATATAATTGAGACGTTTGAATAATTTGCAAAGCCATAACTTATGGTTTCTGGTTACTTGTATCTAGTTACTAGCAACTAGAATCTGTTTTTTGCAAATAGAAAAGATAAATAATTAATAAAAGAAGAAAAATATGGAATTTAAAATTGCGCTTTTACCGGGCGACGGTATTGGTCCTGAGATTATTGATCAGGCAGTGAAAGTAATGAAAGCAGTTGAAAAAAAATTCAACCATAAGTTCAATTTTGAAACAGCACTTACGGGAGCTTGTGCTATTGATAAAGTTGGCGAACCTTACCCAAAAGCAACTCACGACCTTTGTATGGCTTCTGATGCTGTACTTTTTGGAGCTATTGGTGACCCCAAATTCGACAACGATCCTTCGGCAAAAGTTCGTCCTGAACAAGGATTATTAAAAATGCGTAAAGAACTCGGCTTATATGCAAATATTCGTCCGGTTACTACATTCCCTTCATTAATACACAAAAGTCCGCTTCGTAAAGATATAGTTGAAGGTGCCGATTTTGTTGTGGTTCGAGAGTTAACAGGTGGTATTTATTTCGGCGAAAAAGGTCGTTCCGAAGATTTAACTAAAGCTTTCGATAATTGTGTTTATTCTGTTGAAGAGGTAGAGCGTATTTTAGCGTTAGCTTACGAGTATGCTGCAAAACGCAACAAACGTGTAACAGTAGTTGATAAAGCTAATGTGTTATGTACTTCTCGTTTATGGAGAGAAGTAGCACAGCGTATGGAAAAAGAGCATAAAGATATTGAAACAGATTATATGTTTGTTGATAATGCTGCAATGCAGTTAATTCAATGGCCAAAGAAATTCGATGTTATGGTAACTGAAAATATGTTTGGTGATATTTTATCCGATGAGGCTAGTGTAATTACAGGATCATTAGGTTTACTACCATCGGCATCGGTTGGTATTCATACTTCGGTATTTGAACCTATACACGGTTCATATCCGCAAGCAGCAGGAAAAGACATAGCTAACCCTATTGCTACTGTTCTTTCGGCAGCAATGCTACTTGAATCGTTGAATCTACTTGACGAAGCTCAGGCTGTACGCGACGTAGTTAACAAATCGCTCGATGCAGGTGTTGTTACTATTGATATTGCCGGCGATGCCAAAGCTTATAAAACATCGGAAGTAGGCGACTGGTTAGCTGCTAATTTATAGTTTATTAATTCGGTTTTACCGGTGCAAAAGTGTAATTGACACTGTATATAAAATGCCTTACATACTGTAGGGCATTTTTTTATCATATAACTAGCACTAAATTTTGGAAAAACTAATGCATAAAGCAGATTAAACTATAATATTTATCAACAAAAAAGGCTGCTCAATATTGAACAGCCAAGATTAATGTTTTAGATTGCAACAGGTTGAAAGATTTTTCTAATTGTTCCAAGGTGTGTCTTTTTGAAATTTTTCAATAACCATATTTCTAAATGGTCAATTTCATCAGGGGTTAACCACGACATTGATTTGTTAATCTCTTTTTCGAATAGTCTTTTGTCGAAAGACACTCCCTCAATTACTTTCATTTGATGTTCGAGCATAGCATTTGGTTTAAGATGTTAGACAATTCCGACTCAAAATATATGCTGGTATCTTGCGTCGGCATAAGCAATATCCACAATCCGTTTTATAATTTCCCCAATTGGGCTTGTCGGGTACTCTTCGTATTATGGAATTACTAATTCCCAGTTGAATCTTTTTTAAAGATAATAAAAAATATCGAACCGCATCATGTTTTTTTATGCGGCAGAACATTATTTTATCTAACCAAACGCATTTTATTTGCTTTTTATCATGTAAGTGATTGATAGTAAGGTAATAGTTTAAAATATTTTTTTTAAAAATGAGTTCTTTCAAAAAAATGTTTTGAATCGCCCCATTCTCCATATCCAATTTCGGCATCGGCAAGTTTAATCCTTACATCGAGACACGATACACAATCCTGAGGCTCTTCATCGACACATGGCTTGTTGTTGTAAAGCTTATAGCTGTTGCGATACATACCCGGTGTAATATTAGGCATTATTATATTTGCTCCTACTTTTACGGCTTTTTCCCTTCCAATAGGGTCAATTGCTTGTAGAGCAGTAGCTGCGGCAATATTTATATTACGCATTACAATTCGCAAAGTAGCTATCATACGCAGAGCCAGCCTGAACCGATCTATTTCAGGTATTAATCCTTCACGAAATTCATAAAGTGGAGTGTCGGGGTGTTCTATATATGGCCCCATACCTACCATATCAACATCGAAATTGCGCATAAATATTATATCGTCGGCCAAATGCTCAATGGTCTGAAATGGCAATGCTATCATAACCCCGGTACCTGTCTGATATCCGATTTTTTTAAGTGTTTTAAGACATTCCAACCGATTATCATAATTATGTAAATTGTCATTGGGGTGCAGTTTGCCATAAAGTTCTCGATTACTAGATTCTATGCGTAGCAAATACCGATGTGCCCCGGCATTGAACCAACGTCGGTAAGTATCTTCGGTTTGTTCACCCAGTGAAATGGTAATTCCGAGCTTACCGTCGGTTATTTTTTTTATCTCTTTTAAAATATTTTCAACCCTTGCGGTAAATGCAGGTGAGCTTATTTCGCCACTCTGCATCACAAATGAGCCATAGTTGCTTTCCCATGCAAATTTAGCGGCAGCTACTATTTGGTTGTCGGTAAGGTTAAAGCGGTCAATATTTTTATTGCTTTTTCGTATTCCGCAATAGTAACAATCTTTTTCGCAAACATTTGAAAACTCAACTAAACCTCGATAGTATACCTTTCGCCCTACATTTTCTTCTTTCACCTTTTTTGCTTTTGCAAATAAAAGCTTTTCATCATCGCCGGTTGCCGATAGTAATGTAATAATATCCTCTTTTGAGAACTCGGTTTTATTTAATATATCGTTAAAATTACTCATTTTATTTGCATTATTTTTGGCTTTAAGCATTAGTGTTCTAACCTTAAGTAAATACTCTTTTAATAAGTTATTAGAACTTAATACGTAATATTATTACTGATTAACAAACTAGAAATAGAGGTCTCTTTCGCCGTTTTTTACTTTATTAAGGCGTTCAAGTAAGTTTTCTTTTATCTTGTCGTTATCCATTTCGTCAAGGTTCTTTTTAATTACCATTTCACCTTTTTCTTTCACTTCGGGTGTAGCGTAGTCCTCCATATACTCAGCCAAAGTAAGCATTGCATTTGGGGTACAATATTTTTTAATAAACCCGGGGACAGAAAATTCCATAAAATGCTGACCTGTACGCCCTGTACGGTAGCAGGCTGTACAGAACGAAGGAATATAGTCATTTTCGAGTAATTCGTCGATTATTTCACCCAATGAACGGTTGTCATTAATTTTAAATTGCTCTTTATCAAGGTTTTGAGTCTCTTCTTTTTTAGAATAAGCCCCCATTTCTATTTTTGTGCCGCCATCAATTTGTGAAACCCCGAAACTCATTATTTCACGACGAATATTTTCAGGTTCACGGGCTGTAAGTATCAGGCCGGTATAAGGTACTGCCAAACGCAAAATTGCAACCAATTTGGTAAAATCCTCATCCGATACTTTATATTTATCATCAATATCGTATTCGCTGGCATCTTTAATTCGAGGAAATGAAATAGTATGCGGCCCCACATTGTAACAAGCCTCAAAATGATTCACATGTCTGATAAGCGAAAGAAGTTCAAAACGCCAATCGTACAAACCGAATAATGCACCTATTCCCACATCGTCGATACCGGCTTCCTGAGCACGATCGAGCCCGGTAAGGCGATAGTCGAAATCGGCTTTTTTACCTGCAAGGTGTACACTGTGGTATGTTTCTTTGTGATATGTTTCCTGAAATATTTGGTAAGTACCTATTCCTGCCTCAAGTACTGTTTTATAGTCGTCAATATCCATAGGGGCAGCATTAATATTTACACGGCGTATTTCACCATTCCCTTTTTTTACTTTATATACAGTTCGTACCGAATCGGCTATAAATTGGGCATTATATTTTGGGTGTTCGCCATATACAAGTATTAATCGTTTTTGTCCATTCTCTTCAAGAGCTTCAACTTCACGAATAAGTTGTTCATCGCTTAAAGTGGTGCGAACCTGTTTGCGGTTTGTAGTTCTAAAACCACAATATTTGCAATTATTTGTACAATAATTGCCTACATATAATGGTGCAAATAAAACTATCCGCTTGCCGTAAACTTTCTCTTTAAGTGTTTTTGCTCCTTGTTTAATCTCTTCAATAAGTTCAGGGTCGGTAGTGTTTACAAGCATTGCGGTTTCGTGCATCGAAAGCCTGTTTTTATTCAATGATTTGGCAATAACTTCTCTTACCTGCTCTTTGGTAGGTTGTGTGTTATTTAATATGTCATGAATTTCGTTTTCATCAATAAACGGTTTCATGCGCTCATCGGCAATTGCATACTTTTGCGGATTGTAAATCATTTAAATAAATATTAGTGGAATCGCAGGGTAGGGAAAATATTATACCAAAGAGTTAGTGGTATAATTGTTTTCTCTTTTTCGTCAGGTTTTTTAGCTCTATTCCCTTCGAATCCGAATTATTAATATGTTTTCATCTTTGCTGGCAGAGTTACTCCTTCAACTCAGATTTATAATACAAAATTACAAAAAAAAATTAGGGCGAAATGTAACAAATGTTACATAAGTGAAAATAATAAAGAAAAAATTCCTTAATAGGCAGAAATGTTTATTCGTTTAAAAAGTGGTTAATAACATAAGCGGCACAATTTATTCCAAACACAGCCGGCATATACGAAATAGTACCTACTGTCGATTTTTTATTACGTTCGCCTTCGGTTTCTATAATGCAACTATCGTCAACATCTTCGGGTGAAAAAACTACCGGAAATCCCCCTTTTATTTTGAATTTGGTAAGTCGTTTGCGAATGTTTCGGGCAAGGCGGCAATTGTATGATTTTTTTAGGTCGGTAACTTTAACAATAGATACATCAAATTTACCTCCGGCACCCATAGAACTAATTACTTTTACATTATTCTTTAGGCAACTGACAATTAGTTGAACTTTGGGCGAAATAGTGTCGATAGCATCAATTACATAATCGTACTTTTCAGAAACAACCAGTTCTTCAATTTTATCTTCGGTCATATATTCGCTAACAACTCGCAGATTAAGTTGAGGGTTAATATCCTTAAGTCTGTCGGCCATTACATTGGCTTTAGTTTTTCCAACGGTTGAGGTTAGTGCCGGTAGCTGGCGGTTAATATTTGAAGGGTTAATAGTGTCGCCATCTACCACAGTCATGTTGCTAATTCCTGCTCGGCATATCATTTCGGCAGCGTATGCTCCAACACCGCCAAGACCAACTATAAGCACATTTTTGTTTTTTAAAATAGCCAGTTTTTCTTCTCCCACAAGCTGTTCTGTTCTACTCAACCAATATTCCATTTTCTGTTTTTTTTGCAAAAGTAGCTTGTTTTTTTTTATTGTATATGCTTGTATAGTTTAAAGTTCAGAGGGTTTTGGTAGGAATAATTCATTGAAATTATTATCAATCTGTTTTGCCAATTTAATAGCAGATATTTCTTTAATTTTTGCCGCAAAACAGTATAATTCCACTATGTCAACATTATATGTGTCAGTTTCAAGAAATATTTTTTCAGTTGGCACTTTTTTAAAAGTATCCTGTAGCTTCGAACTTTTTAGTAATTGAGACCCAAACGATAAGTAACATTTTTTTTCAATAAGTTTTTGAGCAATGTCAAAATTAGAATTGAAACCGTGAAACACCCATGGTGTTTTGTTTATGCCGGTTTTAATAATTTCAATAAAATCGGAATATGCTTTTACACAATGTATTATTATTGGTTTATTGTATTTGTTTGCAATTTCAATATGTTTTAAAAATACCTTTTTCTGCAAATTAATATCCACCTTGCATACACGGTCAATTCCACACTCCCCAACAGCAAGCATATTTTTATAACAGCATAGCTTTCTTATTTGATTAAAAAAATGCGTTTGATTTGTTGCCTCTATATACCATGGGTGTAACCCTATTGAAAAATAAAATTCAGGAACTACATCATTTATTGTTTCAATATTCAATATCGATTTATTACTACCTGCTATATGTGTATGAATATTGTACATATATCTCTGTTAATAAGGCAAATAAAAGTAAATGTAACATTTAATAATGCTTATTTTTTTGTAAATTTAGTAATTCACTTAAAAATATCAGTATGTTAAGAGTGGTAATATTTACAATAATATTTTTAATTCATCTGTCGCTTATATCCCAAACCGATAAGTTTAGGGTTAGTGAATTATCGCCATATTTGGAGTCATATATAAACCCGTTTGCCAAAGCATTATCGACAGGAATGTCTGGAGGGTGGAATAATACTGCCGCTGTATACAATACATTGGGTTTTGACATATCAATAAATGCTACTTTGGTAAATATCCCAACAAGCGATCATTACTTTAATACAATAGGCTTATTAGGTAGTAACTATTTAATATTAGGGACAAAAGCGCCAACAATAAGTGCCGATAAATCATTTGTAACGCCATTAATTACACGAAATATATTTGCAACAGGTAATATTGGATTACCTCTTACCTTTCCTGCTTTGAATGGCTTTGGATTAGATAAAGGAGCTTCCATGGCAATTCAGGGTAGTATTGGTTTGCCCAAAGGAACTGAGCTTACTGTTAGATTGATACCGGAAACAAAAACAATTATTAATAATATGTTTGCTTATGATAATGGGTTTAGTTTTCAGAAAACATATATGTGGGGAGTAGGCGCTAAGCATAATATAGTACAGTGGATTCCGGGAGTAAGAGATATTCCGTTTTTTGAAATGTCAGTATCAGTGAATTATTCCAGATTTTATTCAGGTATTCAAGGAACAGAAATTAGTCTTACTCCACAATACTTTAGCGAGCAGGGAGTTACTGTTGTTGATAATGAACAACCGGGAATATGGGAAGGGCAGAGTTTTAATTTGCAAATGTCATCGATTGGTGGTGAAATATTAATTGGAGCTTCATTTTCGGTTGTACATCCGTTTGTTGGAGTTGGTTTTAGTAATGCTACTTTTAATGCGGGGTTAAAGGGTAATTATCCGATTATTGAATATGGTTTGTCGTCGAATTTATTACAAACAGCAGGGGTTGATGTTAATCCGGTAAATATTAATACAAAGGAGAGTTCATTGAACATAAAAGCTGGGCTAAGAGTAAAACTATCAACATTTATGATGTACTATACGTATACTCATCAACACTACAGTTTACATAGTGTGGGTGTTGGCATTTCGGTAGGTAATAAATATAAAAGTTAATTAATAACAGCCGTACGGCTTAAATATTTATAAAAATGAAAAGGTTAAAAGATATTAAAATTGGATTACGTCTTAATATTGTTGTTACAGTATTAGGATTGATAGTATTAGGTTCGTTAGGAACATATATTATCTCAACCCAGCGAATGCGAATGCTAAATGATGCGGATTTTTTAATGAATGAAGAAGTTGAAAACCTAAGCCTTTTAGTTGGACAGGAATTAAAGGCTTCACAGCGAATGGTAAATTTGAGTATGGTTTATGCCGATGAACACTTTTCAGGTTATGGAAGAATTATTCCTAATGCAAGAAAGAAAGTACAATATAAAGTGGTAAACCAAGTAACAAATGAGCTATCAGAAGTTGAAGTAAAAGAGTGGACTATCGGAGGAATACCATTACAGAACGATTTTAGAATTGTTGATGAGATACAGAAAAATGCAGGAGGTACAGCAACCATATTTCAGAGAATACCTCAGGGGTTTTTACGAATATCAACAAATGTAAAAAAACTCGATGGAGAAAGGGCAGTAGGTACATATATACCAAATTCATCGCCGGTGATTCAGAAAGTACTTTCAGGCGAAACATATTACGGTAGAGCTTATGTAGTAAACGATTGGTATACTACTGCCTATAAGCCGTTGTATGTTAATGGTAAAATTGAAGGTATATTATATGTAGGTGTAAAAGAGAAAGATTTAAGTCAATTAAAAGAAGTATTTAAATCAAAGAAATTTTACGAAACAGGATATCCGTATATGATTGATAGCGAAGGAACATTTGTTATTCACCCATCGAAGGAGGGCGAAAATTTTGCCGAGGCTGAATTTTTTAAGCAAATAGTTGAATCGGGTAAAAAAGAAGGGAAGACAACTTACTTGTGGGAAGGGAAGAGAAAGTTTCAGTATTTTAAGTATATTGATGTTATTGAATCGTATGTATCGGCAACAATTTATGAGTCTGATTTTCAGAAGCAGGTTAATAAAATGATTCTTTCATTGCTAATAGCAATTATTGTAGGTTTAACAGTTTTTGTAATTGCAATACAATTTATTGCAAAGGGTATTTCCGATTCGTTGCAAAAAGGGGTAGCCTTTGCTAAAGAGATAGCTTCAGGGAATTTAAATGCAGAACTCAATATTGATCAAAAAGATGAGGTGGGAGAGTTGGCTGCTTCATTGTCTGATATGAGTATAATGCTTCAGGAAATAGTTGGCAATGTTATTGAGAGTGCACAAAGTATTTCATCGGCAAGCGAGCAATTGAGCGACTCATCGGTACAATTGTCGCAAAGCGCCAATGAGCAGGCAGCATCGGTTGAAGAGGTTTCTTCTACTATGGAACAGATAGCCTCAAATATTGAACAAAATACCGACAACTCAGTGCAGACAGAGAAAAACTCAGCTCAAACACTTGAAAATATAGTAAAAGTTAAGCAGATTTCGGAAAAGGCAATTGTAGCGCAGCGAGAAATAACAACTAAAATACAGGTAATAAACGAAATAGCTTCACAAACCAATATACTTGCATTAAATGCTGCAGTAGAAGCTGCACGAGCCGGTGAACATGGAAAAGGTTTTGCCGTAGTTGCAGCCGAGGTAAGAAAACTGGCAGAGAAAAGCAAGGAAGCGGCCGATGAGATAGTAAGTTTGGCAAAAGAGAATTTATTACTATCGGAAGATTCAGGCAAACAAATGGATCAGGCTTTGCCTAATGTTCAACGAACTAATAGCTTGGTGCAAGAAATATCGGCAGCAAGTAAAGAACAGGCGAATGGGGTAAGTCAGGTGAACGATTCTATTCAACAATTAAATAGTGTAACACAGCAAAATGCCGCAGCAAGTGAACAATTATCGGCTAATGCCCAAGAGCTGGAGTCGCAGGCTATGAACTTGAAAGATGTTATAGGTTATTTTAAGATTTGAGCAGAGTATAATTCTCGAATAGAACCTTATTATTCCAACCAACTGTTTGGTTTATACCTAAGTACTTAAATATTGGTTGGTATAAAATAAAAAAACCTTGATTTGCATCAAGGTTTCTTTTAGTAGCGGGGACACGACTCGAACGTGCGACCTCCGGGTTATGAGCCCGACGAGCTACCAACTGCTCTACCCCGCAATATATTTTTCAATGTTTATTGTCTGTATTGCGGGTGCAAATATACTGCTTTTTTAATTTAATGCAAATATTATTACAATAAAATAGAATTATTTTTCTCTTTTTTCTTTTCTCTCTTCTGCTGCTTCATTGTCTTTGTCGCTTTCCATATCATCAGCCGATACCGACATACGTTTTACAACAAAACCTGCGCTAGAAAAAATACGCTCAGTAATGCGAGCATTCCCGGTATAATATACATTACTCTGACCGGTTGCTTTTATTTGAATTTCGTCGCTTACATTAATTCGAACTTCTGAATACCCCGATGTAGTAAGGTGGCAATTATGAGTAGTTAGTCCAAAAGCATTAATTATAGATTCATCGCTACATTTCATTATAAGGTTTTTTGTAGACCCTTTTAATACAGCATTAGCAAAATCGGTAAAGTTTATCGAAAGATTATTGGCCGATAGATTGAGTTCAACCAATGAGCCATCGCCACAGGTAATGTCAAGATTTTCAAATTGAAGTGCTTCATCTGACAGTAAACGAACTGACCCTAGTGCCGATATCTTAGTTAGTTCATCAACCGATAAATAAACGCTTAGGTCTTTGAATTTTCTAACCTCTGCCAACATTTCTATGAATAGAATATTACCTTCGGTTCTTGTTTGAAAAAAGTTCACAAGGTTTTCGTCAGTATCTATTCTTACCCCCACTTTTTCACCTCTGGTAAGATATAAATCAAAGTTACCTATTGCTACAACTTCTGTAAAATCACTATATGTGCGGGTTTCTGACTTAATTTTTCCATTTCCTCTGGCAATTTGTCCTTGTGCGCTAACAGAAAAAAGGATAGTTACAATAAGTATGAAACTTGAAATCTTGTTCATAGTTAAATGTTTAAATAGTTTAAAAACTAAATTCCTTAATTTAATACTTGCTAATTTAATGCTATTTATGGATAATAGTCAAATTATTGGTATTTATTTTTTTAGTAGTTATTACTTCTCCGTTGATTTTTGGGGCTTTAACACCGTTTTTGAAAGATACATTTCCTGTAAAAATACGAGCTTCATCCCATAAATCTGAATTTATCAGTGTTTGATGTATCAGACCCCCACCTTCAACAAAAACCGACTGAATATTCTTAGTGTGTAAATATGAAAATATTTTTTCAATAAAACCATTTTCAGATATCTTAATATGATATAAATTATCATTTTTATCATCTTTTTTGGTATTAAAGACCCAAGTTTCCTGCGATTTGTCAAATATATGTAACTCTTGCGGAAGTCGAAGATAGCGATCTATTATTAACCGGATAGGTTGATTGCCTTTCCACGATCGTACATTTAGCTTTGGGTTATCGGTAATAATTGTATTAGGGCCGGCCATAATTCCCTGCGATTCGGCTCTCCATTTGTGTACCATTGCTCTACATACTTCATCGGTTATCCAATTTGGTAATTGTTTTGAGTTTTTATCTCGTTCTTTGTCAATAAAACCATCGAGTGTTTGTGCCCATTTAAGAATTATGTATGGACGTTGTTTTTCGTGAAAAGTTATAAAAGGTTTGTTTAGTATTTTACATTCATTTTCAAGAATTCCAACTTTAACAGAGCAGCCGGCATTTTTTAGTTTTTCAATTCCTAAGCCGTTTACTTTTGCAAACGGGTCTTTCATGCCAATTACTATATTTGGTATTTTGTGCTTAATAATCAAATCGGCACATGGAGGTGTTTTCCCGAAATGAGCACATGGTTCAAGGGTTACATATATAGTTGACTCGGTTAAAAGCGATTTGTTAATAACCGAATTTATGGCGTTAACTTCTGCATGGGCTTCACCGTATTTTTTATGGTATCCTTCGCCAATTATTTTATTGTTATGTACTATTACAGAACCAACCATCGGATTAGGAGCTACATAGCCCATTCCCATTTTTGCCAACTCTATACATCGGCGCATTATTATTTTATCAAATTGTTCTGAAATCATAAAAAGAAAAATGAGATAGTGCCGAATAAATATACCGGCAAATTATATTTATCAGATAAATTTCAAATTGTATTTTTGCAACATGAAGACAATTGCGGAAATAAAAAAAGAAATTCATGCAAAACTAATAAATCTGTATCCAAAGGGTGAGATTGATGAGTTTATTTTTATGATTTTTTATGACGTTTGTAAGTTAAAACGAACCAGTGTGTTGGCATTTTCAGAAAGCATAATTGGACCATGTGATGAAAATAGAATAGGACAAATTGTAGAGCGACTATATAATTGGGAACCTATTCAGCATATACTTGGATATTCACATTTTTATGAAAATAACTTCATAGTAAATAGCAATGTTTTGATACCGCGGCAAGAGACCGAAGAACTTGTAGACTGGATTCTTTCAGATATTGAAGGTGAGAATAAGAGAATAATTGATATTGGTACAGGAAGCGGAGCCATTGCAATTTCGTTGAAAAAGAACAGGCCAGGCTGGAATGTTACCGGTGTTGATATTTCAAATAAGGCATTAGAAACAGCAATGTATAATGCGAAAAATATTGGTGCTGAAATAACATTTTTAAATGAAAATGCTTTGAGCAATGATTTTATGAGCGGCTATGGCAAGTTTGATATTGTAGTTAGTAATCCGCCTTATGTTAGAAATTCCGAAAAGGTTGAAATGGAGGCTAATGTGGTTAATAGAGAGCCTCATTTGGCATTGTTTGTAGAAGATAGTGACCCATTGATATTTTACAGAAAAATTGCAGAATGGGGAAAGTTTAATATTAATAATGGCGGATTTTTGTTTTATGAAATTAATCGTGCTTTTGGTGTTGAAACTGTTAATATGTTATATAATATGGGTTACAATAATGTAGAGTTGCGTAAAGATTTGTTTGGAAATGACAGAATGATAAAAGCAACATTGTAATGGAGTATAAAAAAGCATTAAGTAAAGCGATGACAATATGCAGTCGCGCAGAACAATGTTCTTACGATATATTGGAGAAGCTTAAAAAGTGGGGAGTGTCAGAAATTGAAAGCCAAAAAATTATTGATATACTTTATAATGAAAGGTTTATTGACGATGGGCGCTTTGCTGAAGCATATGTTAAAGATAAGTTTCGATTTAATTCGTGGGGTAAGCAAAAAATATCGTATATGCTTAAGCAGAAAGGGGTAAGCTCTGCAACTATTAATTCAGCATTGCAAAGCATTAATGAGAATGAATATTTTGCGAAAGCTTTAGAAGAGCTTGAAAAGAAAAATAGATTATTAGATGAAGAAGACCAATATATGCGAAAAGCAAAGTTAATTCGATTTTTGGCTTCGAGAGGTTTTGAGCATAATCTGATTATAAAAGCTGTTGAAAGCATTTTGTAATATCTTTAGGAAATCAGTACATAATAAGTATTTTTGACGCTAATTAATTACACTTTAAACAATATATAAATGGTTTCACCAGAGCAATACAGAGAGCTGATAGAGCGCAAGGATGCGTTAAGGAGGTATCTTTGACTATGATGGGAAGAAAATTGAATTAGACGAGGAACAGCAAAAAACAGAAGATCCGACATTTTGGGATAATCCGAAAGAGGCAGAGGAACAGATGAAAAAAGTGAACCGTATAAAAAGCTGGATTACGGCTTACGATGAGGTTAATAGTACGGTTGACGATTTGCAGGTACTTTTCGATTTTTTTAAGGAAGGTGAAGTTAATGAGGATGAAATTCAAGAGCAGTATAATAAATCAATTGAATTGCTTGAAGATTTGGAATCGAAAAATATGCTTCGTAGGGAAGAGGATGCTTTGAGTGCGGTAGTTAAGCTTAATTCGGGAGCAGGAGGAACCGAAAGCCTTGATTGGACAGAAATACTTATGCGAATGTATATACGTTGGGGCGAAAGTAATGGGTACAAGGTTCGTGAGCTGGCATATCAGGCAGGCGATGAGGCAGGTGTAAAAACAGTAACTCTTGAAATATCGGGCGAATATGCATATGGATATTTGAAAGGAGAAAGTGGAGTACACAGGTTAGTTAGAATATCACCATTTAACGCTCAGGGAAAGCGACAAACTACGTTCTCGTCGGTATTTGTGTCGCCACTGGTTGATGATAATATTGATATACAGGTAAATCCAGGCGATATTAGGTGGGATACTTTTCGCTCTAGTGGAGCCGGAGGACAGAATGTTAACAAGGTTGAAACAGGTGTAAGGTTGCATCATGAACCATCGGGTATTGTAATTGAAAATACAGAGAGCCGGTCGCAATTGCAAAATAAAGAGAATGCCATTAGATTATTGAAATCGCAATTGTATGAGCTTGAGCTTAGAAAGCGTCAGGAAGAGAAAGCAATAATTGAGGGGAAAAAGAAAAAAATAGAGTGGGGTTCGCAAATAAGGAGTTATGTGCTACACCCCTACAAACTGGTGAAAGATGTTAGAACAGGATGTGAAACATCGAATGTTCAGGCGGTTCTCGATGGTGGATTAAACCCGTTTATTAAGGCGTTTTTGATGGAGTATGGCGGGGAGTAGTCATGAAATAATTGCTTTTCAACATTATTAGAAATCGGTTAATAAATTTTTTTTTCATTTAAAAAATGAATTGGTAATTTAGTCATCTATGATAAATATTTCAAAGAAGATTCTGTTATTAATAATTTTTGCATTTGTTTCGCTTACTGCAAATGAAGTTGATGCTCAATGTGGAAGAGCATTGACCGATGTTATAGTTACAGGCATTGGCGATGCAAAGTATTTGAAAGATTACCGGGTTAGATTCGAAGAGGAAGGAAACCCGAAAAAACCACCTGAAGAAGAATTTTCAATACTTTTAAATAAAGGGACTCACTACCGTTTTAGTATTAAAAAAGATTCAGCTGTAAGCGATGAACCTGTTCTGAAATTGTTTGATTTTACAAAACCATACGGCAGCAACTACGATTCCGATGATGGTTCTACTTATGATGCTTTTGATTTTTTCTGTGCAAAAACCCAGGTTTATTATCTTGCAATATCATTTGCAAAAGCAAGCCCGGGTTGTATATCAGTTGTAGTGTCGTATGTAGGAAATTATTAATTAGTCGATAAAGTCGTCATCAGTAGTTAATTCCAGAGCTTTAACAGCCTGAATTGCATTCCCTGCAATGCCTTTAATTGATGCATGCATATCAATTGTATTTGAAATAACTTTTTCAATTTGTTTTTCGCGTTGTTTCCATATGCGCTGCATAGCATTTTTTTCCTTATCAAGGTCGGCTTTCATTTGAGTAAACCCTTCAACAATGGCTTCAACCTGCATACGGAATGAATTGCTGGTAAGATAATCGTACAGCATATGCATTTTGTCGCCTTTGTTTTCCTGCGATGCTATTGCATTGTTTAGTTTTATTACTGTATCTCGTAACACAAAACATAGGCTTTTGAACTCCTCGTATGTACATATCCATATTCCATCTTTCATTCCCATACGTTCCATATCTGATGGCATAGCCTCTGTAACAAGCACACCTGTATCGGCTCCTTTGTCGCGAATATCGGCTTTGAATTTTTCAATCCAGCTGGGCTGAAAATCTTTGGTGCGCTTACTCTCGTAGTATATTTTACCGCAATTTTGAACAGTACGGGTATTAACTATTTGAATGCAATCGCCACCCCGAGCCCCTTTTTTTATCTCCTCAATAGTGTCGAGCGGAAACGATGTTGTAAGCCATTCTTCAATTGCCAGCTCTTGTATTTCTCCTTGCATTTGCATTGAGCCTTGTTCTTGCTTGCGTTTCATCTCTTCGGTGAGTTTTTTTTGGTCTTCGAGTTGTTTTTGAAGTTCTTTAAACCGCAGTTCGTTTTTTTCTTCCTCCATTTTGCGAATTTTCTCTTTTTCTGAAACAAGTGTTTCGTTGAGTTTTTTCTGCGCTTCAGCTTCAATAGCCTCTTTAAGCTCATTTTTTTCACGTTTCAGCCGTTCTATTTCAGCAGTACTCTTGTGAAGTTCTTTTACTTTTTCCGATTTTTCTTTCAGCTCGTTTTCCAAAGCTTTTAACTGTTCCGATTGCTCTTCCTGAAGCTTTCGCTTAAATGCAGTTTCTTTCTCTGCTACTTCTTTTTTTAAAGCCATAGCAAGTCGTTCCTGAAACAGCTCGTTTTCTTTACGTTTTTTTTCTTCGAATGCAGCCATATCGTCAGACAGCTTTTTTTGCTGCTGCTCATATTTATCTTTTTCAGCAAGTAGCTTTTTATTGTAGTCTTGCTTTATTTGTTCCTCAACCTGATGCTTAAGTACATCTTGCACATCTATCTGATTTCCGCAGTTGGGACACGATATTTTTGATTGGCTATTCATTATGTTAGAGTATTATTAAGTGCAGAATTTGGGCAAATATATTATTCATTTTTATAAGGTTTAAATTCTGCTGTAATATTTTTCTAAAATATAAATACCTAACCTTATGTTAAGCACGAGCTATGCAATAAAATTGAACTCCATATGATTAAGTTTTTATAAAAATGAAAGAGAAAAACATAAACTTTAGTTATATTTGCACACTTTTTGTAATTAAAAAGTGTATAAGTTCTTTGAGGGGATGACATGGTTTTGACAGCAGGTTGAAGTGGTATGTAAGCATGTCGAGCTTTGTTTGTTGGCTCGTTAATATCAATAATCGACTTTTTTTAACTGGCGAATCTAATTACGCTCTTGCAGCTTAGTCGAAGTTTAGTAGACTTTAAGCACCAATAACCCAGGTTATTCGGATTTAGCATTAGATGCTAAAACAAGACATCTCCCGGAAGCCCCCGTCCTGAGGCTCCCCGAACCGGAGGTGTAGAAAATTCGGGAATCGTTCCAATATTGTTTCGCTATTGGAATTAAATTTAGAAACTAAGGTATAAGTAGGTGGCTCTAATCCGGCTTATGCACTAAAAACAAGTTGGAGCTAAACATGTAGAAAGCTTATTAGTTCCTTGTTTGGACCCGGGTTCGACTCCCGGCATCTCCACTTAGTATTTTAACACTTACCCTCAAATATCCCCAAATGCGTTTAAAAACAGAGCTTTAGACACTAGATACCAACATTTGATATCATTTACCGATATTTGAAAAACTACCTATTCGGTTAACATTTTCATTGCTTTCTCCTGTTAACCTACTTAATCATAATGCACCACTCTTTCAGCTAGTGAGTTAACAGTACATAACCTATCATATAAATACCATTACAACATAACGGAACAAGCTACATACAATAAACCTGATCAGTTTAATATCAATATTGCATACATTGATGTTACTGTACCAGACTTTGAAGCAAATATGAAAAGCAACGGTTTTGTTTCTGATATTGACAAAAATATACCTGTAACAAATAAGGTAAACACTTACCGCTTTGCCTTGATAATCGGGAATGAAAACTATAAGAATGAAATAACAGTTAAGTATGCTATTAATGATGCAAACTCTTTTAAAAGCTACTGTACAAAAATGATGGGAATGCCGGAAGAGAACATTCACTTAATAAAGAATGCCAGTTACGGACAATTACTTAATGAACTTAAATGGATTCAGAATGTACAGAAAGCATATAGAGAGAAGGCTGAAATAATTGTGTATTATGCAGGACATGGTATGCCTGATGAAAATAGCAAAGGTGCATATATACTCCCGGTTGATGGTAACTCAACCATAAAGCAAAGTGGAATATCTCTTGATACCATTTATAACCAACTTGCTTATTATCCGACTAAATCAACTACAATATTCTTGGACGCCTGCTTTAGCGGAGCTGCTAGAAACGGAAATTTAACAAAAGGGCGTGGCGTTAAAATAACACCCCAAATACCTAAAGTAAAAGGATCTCTTATTATTATGACTGCTTCATCGGGTAATGAGACAGCATTTCCATACGAAAAAGAACAGCATGGACTTTTCACCTATTATCTGTTGAAAAAAATGAAATCAAACAATGGCTTTCTGAGCTACGGAGACCTATGTGAATTTGTAACAACTGAAGTTACCCAAAAGTCAGTTGTTGTAAATAAAAAGCTACAGACTCCAACTATTACAGTGGGCCCTATGTTCGAAAGCAGGTGGAAGGATAAAATTGTGTTTTAAGAATCAAAAAACATAAATATGTTTTCACATAAATATGTTTTTATGTTAGCTTTGATAATAATTAACCGTTATCAATGGCTACCAACAAACATGCAATAATCAGATACAAAGTACTTGACAAGTGCTTTAGGAATACAGGAAGAAATTATTCATTTAATAACTTGCTAGATACTGTAAATGATACCTTGAGCGACTTTGATCCTGATTCAAATGGCATACAAACAAGGCAGCTACGTGATGATATTGCTTTTATGAAAAGTGATGCCGGTTACAATGCTCCTATTGAAACAATCAGAGAAGGCAAGAGCTATTATTACCGGTATGAAGACTCAAAGTTCTCCATAAACAATAGTCCGCTAAATGCTACAGAAGCAGAACAACTAAAATCGGCTCTTAGTGTTTTACAACGATTTGAAGGTGCTCCTCAGTTTGAATGGATGAGCGAGGTTTCTCCAATGCTCTCAAACCAGTTTGGGTTTAATAATTCTGAAAAAAAAATAATTGCCTACGATAGCAATATTGATTATACAGGATACGAGCATATTTCGCCTCTTTTTAATGCAATATCGAACAAGAGTGTTATAAATATTACTTACAAACCTTTCGATAAAGATGCTTTCTCTATTACCTTTCACCCGTATTACTTAAAGCAATATAATAACCGTTGGTTTGTTACAGGATACAATGCTGAGCTTTGTAACCCCAAATGGATATTTGCCCTTGATAGAATTCAAGCATTTTCAATAATAGATGGTAAGTATATTGAAAATGATATTGATTGGGAAGAAGATTACTTTTTTAATGTAATAGGAGTAACAGTACCCGAAGGAGAAACTGAAACAGTTGAATTGTTATTTACTAAAGAACAAGCAAGCTATATACAAACTAAACCACTCCACCCTACACAGAAAGGAAGCCTGCTTGAAAATGGCGAGCTCCATGTAAGGTTAAATATTATTCCAAACTATGAGCTTGAAACTAAAATACTATCGTTTGGAGAAAAGGTTAAGGTTTTAAAACCGGAAAAACTAAGAAAAAGAATTATTGAAAGAGTTAGAAGCATTATTGAAAAATACTAACCTACAATCAATCACTATAATTAATATAACCTAAGATCTTTTAATATTTCTGGGTAGCTTTCAAGGTATTCAGAGTCATTACTTTCAAGTGCCTTAAGTGTTCTCCTTGCTTTAATATTTTTGCCTGTATTCACGTAAGCAATCGATAACTGAAAAAGCAAATCTGAACTAAAATTAATAGTATTTAACTTTGGCATTAGAATTTCGTAAGCAATTACAGCCTCTTTAGCGTAACCCAGATTATATAAAGATGTCGCATAAATAAAAAACACCTCTGGATAGTACTCTTCAAGAGCTTGAATAACCCGAAGATTATCAACCACATCTTTATATCTGCCATCTTCGTAAGCAGCAATTCCATCCTGTATGGCTTTAGATGTTTGCAAATCGTAATTTGGCAGCAAATAATAACTACCTCTTGACAACACTCCTCCAGACTTAGAAAAGTCAAACTCAGCAGTGTATCCAGAATAGTACTTATCGGCAAAAGCTTCTGATGATAATCTTTGTGGCTGCCAAACAAACATTCCCAACCCAATAAATGATGCAGCAATAGAAAGATTCCTTATTGTCCTTATGCGAGTTTTGCGTTCAAAATAAATCTCATTTACAGCCATGCTTGTTAATACCGACTGCCGTAAATAAGCAGTCCTTTTAATTTCACTTTCACGAAACCGCAACTGTTCTTTTGTAAAAGAATTTTGCACTTTAGGCTTTGGTAACGAAATACTTAACTCACCTATCTTCCCTTCTAAAACTCCTAATAAAACAGGCTGCTCATTCCATGACTCAATAATAAATGCTTCTCCCAAAATGCTTTCTGTTTCTATGAAATAATCATCAGCACACCTATAGTCTATATTAAACGAAATTGGTTGCACTCTTACAAAAGTATCGCTCCCTAAATAGTCTGGATCAGCAACTATCAATACATAAGTATCTGAATCAGCCTGAAATTCATCTGCACCGTACTTATAAGAATTTCTGCACTTCCATATTTCATTAACCGCAACTTCAATATTTACCTTATCTTTTTCCATAATTTTTTCCAAAAGCTTTTGGGTTCTATCTGAACATCATGAATAATCTTTCCACTACACATTTTAACCTGCCATTTCAAATCCTCTACCTGCTTTTCGGAAAGCTGTGAAACACCATTCCAACTCATATTAAGCTCTTCAAGTTCATTAACGGTTATTGGCATTGTTAACCTTAGCAAGAAATATGATTGCTTAATATTATTGGCTAATCGTGTTTTAAAAACACAGGTTCCTTTATTATAATCCTGAGAAGTTCCTGGAGTCAGATATGCCGTAATTTTATCATTATTAATTCTTTCTAAAATAGCTGGATGCATTCCTGAATTACGTTTATTTCTGGCAAAGTTTGTAGTCCATATATTATTGGGCGCCTGCCAAACAGAACCTATCTTTATAGGTATTTGTATTCTATTTTTAAAAAGAGGTGAAAACTTCATTTGTACAACACAATTTGCTGTACAATATAACACTATTCTTAATTCATAACTAAAATTACTATTGCATATTTAATTTTGAAAGGCAGAACCGGCAAGCCGATTCTGCCCAATGTTAACTGCCATTTACATTACCAATTACTTGGTGTATAGTTACTGTTGTAATTTTTATAATAATCTACAGAGCCAGAACTAGAACCTGCAGACCTTCCATAACTATCGTAATGTTGGGTATTATAATTACCATAATAATCTTGCGATGAACTACTGCTACCGGTATTCATACCAGTGTTGGAGTAGTGGTTTTCATTATAATTCCCATAGTAGTCTGTTGACCCCGATGATGAGCCTTCAGATCTACCGTAACTATCATAATAATTGGTATTATTATTACCATAGTAATCTTTTGAACTTGTACTTGACCCCATACTTCTGCCATATGAGTCATAATACTCAGTATTCACATTACCATAATAATCTTTGGTTGTTTTACTTGTTCCAACTGACCGACCATATTGATCTGTATAAGTTGTATTAACGTTGCCGTAATAATCAACTGAACTGGAACTATTATAGGACTGTGCATTAATACAATCAGATATAAACATTGTCATTACAATAAATAAAATGAATTGTTTCATAATTAATCATTTTTTGATTTGTGGTTACTCTATACGGTTTTCACCTAACCCGAATTAAAACAAATAGCAGTTAACATTTTTACATCACTTTATTACAAAGTAAAAACGATAGTATGCACTGCATCTGCACATATAATTCGAAGTCTATTCTTCAATATAAAACGGGTAAAGAGTAACTGATCCTTTTTTAAAGAACTGATTAACGATACTACTACCATGCATTGTTGTAAACGAACGTGCATTGGTAACAGGTGTAATTATAGAAGAAACATTAATTGGATTGCCATTTGCAAGAACAACAAAATGCTCTTTACCAAAAGGGGGAGAGAAGCCATTAATAACAAGATTCGATGGTGTAAACGACATGCCTGGCAGTAAGTAACACTCTTCAACCGGCATATTCTTAGATGGGTATACACGATTAATTATACTATCGGGCTGAATATCAATTACAGCAAAAAAAGCTTTTTTACTTCCACTGTTTGTAAACTTCAACAAAAAGCTAACCTCTTTAGGAAACACAAGTTTTCCCTGCTCAAAATAATTGGTTATACTAAGCGTATCTGCAACTACATAACCATTATTGCCAATTTCAGCACCTCCCATCTTATTTCTTTTAAGATGTACTGGTATCAATTCCAGCTCAATAAAATATTCGGGGTCGTAATATTTGCTATTCAAAATTACTGACGAAAGATCAGGAGTACTTGAGTGGGTTTTAAATATTCTGAAACTTTCATTAGGAATAGTGTTATTTAAAACTACTACAGACGAATAGTTATTGGTACTTACAACTATTCCGGCATTAAGTATATCTGCAGTTTTTAATGATGCTACCCCGCCGGAACAAACAGCAACAGAATCACCTTCATTTAATCCCGCTATTAAACCTCCATTAATTTTTATTGTTTGTTTGTTTATTAATTCTTCAATACTAAAATAAGGTTGTTGGTATGTATATTCACCGTTAAATACCTTATAGTTAACATCGCCCTCAATCATTGGCTCCTGATAAGGAGCAAGGACTTTCATTATTTTCAATGTTTCTGAAAACACTTTTGAATAAGTGCTATAAGGGAAACTGTTGTTTAAAGTTCTTGCAAGCGAATAAGTCAAAGAGCCTACTTGCCTCCCATTTGCATCTTTTGTCTCAAAATTTAACTGGTGTGGTTGCGATGCTGATATTATTACACAAGGTGCTAACCCAGAATTCATAGAACGGGTATTTGAGTAATCTGCAAAACCCGATTTGTCATCATTGGCAAAAGTTGTTTTCCCGTTTTTTTCAAAAACAAAAGGCTCTTTACCGCCTCTCACCACCGAACTACCCCTCGCTGCTGTACCTGAGTGACATGCATCCAAAACTACAATAACCTGCCCTCTAAGTCCTGCTTTGTGCCTGATTTTGTAAATAATTGAACCTAACTCATCATCTGTTATGTGCTTTTCTCCATTGTAGTTCTTATAGTATAAGCTACCTGAAGGTGCGTCAATCGGGACTAAGGCTTCATCTAATCCATCAATCTCATCGCCATTAATATCAGATATCTGCTGACCATGTCCTGAATAGTGAATATAAACAACATCACCCTTTTCTATACCTTGTAATAACAACATGAAGGAATTTAAAACTCCTTCCTTTGTTGCGTTTTCATCCTGAATTAATTTTATATTATCTTTGTCGAAGTCCTTATTAATTAATTGTTTTTCAATTAAAGGTACGTCGTTAGCAGAATTTATTCTATGCCAACCTGTTACTTCTTCATTATAATTACCTATGGCAATTATTAACGCATGGCGATTTTGCTGAGCAAATACTGACAGATTACATAATACTAATAACAAAAATATTACTCTCATGACGGAAAACTATAACTCCATAAAATTAATAACCTTTAGCAAAACTTAACGAGTATTTACCATGTCCTTAAAAAATACTTCTCTCAGATGGTTAATAATATCGATGTTTGCAGCATTTTTATTTTTGAACCACTTAAATTGCCATGCGCAAAATAAAATTAACATCGATTCCTTACACAATATTGTCAACACCTCAGAAGATAATATTAAGATTGCAGATGCTTACCTCAATATAGGAAGAAACCTACATCAAACCAATCAGGACTCAGCTATGGCATTTTATTACAAAGCTTTATCTACTTTAGATAAGTGTTATTATTGTAAGGGCAAAAATATCCTTAAGATATCTGCACCTGCCAATGCAAACATTGGTTTTATATATAAATACCACTTTAATGATATTAAAAAAAGCACTCCATACCTTAAAAAAGCATATTCACATTATAAAAGAAGTAATAACAATGAATCTGAATCAAAACTCCTTATTGAACTTGGTGAATTATATGAGCAAATTAATGATTACAAAAAAGCAGAAATTCAATACACTAAAGCTTTTAAAATAGCATCTAATTCTAATATCGAAGATTTATCCATAAACTCTTCAGTTAAAATTGTTAACACATATTCTAAAACCTATAGCCTCTACAGAAGCATTAGAAAGTTGGAAAAAAGCCTTCTCGTTTATAATAGATACGAAAAAACAAGAGCAACAAGTTATTATGAACTTGGGAAGTTATATTCTGAATTAGAAAACTATAAAAAGGCGATAAATAAGTTTATTGATTCAAAGTCATTATGGCAAAGCCTAAATAATAACTACGAAGTTTCATTTTGCAATAATAATATAGCTCATCAATATTTATTTATGAAAGACTACATTGGGGCTATTGATATATATAATGAATTGTTATTATATCAAGCAAGCATTGGGGACTCATTGGATATAGCTTTCACTCATTCATTTATTGGTGCCTGTTACAACAAACTTAATATGCATGATAGTGCAAATATCCATTTAAAAAAGTCAATAGATTACGATATTCAAAATAACACAAACAATGGTTTGGATACAAAGTATTGGCTCATTGCAAAAAATCATAGTGATATAGAACAGTACCAAAAAGCAATATTATACTATAAAGAAAGTCTAAAATATAGAGCAGATAAAAATATTGAAAATAACTATTATGAAATTGCAAAAAACTATGCAGCATTGAATAATATTGATTCTTCCATATACTATTTTAACAAAACGATTCCTATCTACTATCAAAAAGGCGATTTAGAAGCCATAGCTTCATGTAATCTTAAGATAGGATGGCTACTTCATGAGAGCAATAACCATGATGATACTAGAATATATGTTGAGAAAGCTTTAGAATATTACAAAAGAGTTGGGGATAGAAACAAAGAAATTGAATGTTATGACTTGTTATCAATGCACTACAGCCAACTTTTTCAATATACTAAAGCAATAAATTGTTCAAATAAATCGATAGAAACATGTTTGAAAATCCATGATTATGAAAGAGTTGCAATCTCCTATCAAAGTGTAGGCCTTGACAATTACAATCAAGGAAATCTAAACGAAGCCATTATAAACTATCAAAAATCATTGATGATTTTTGATAGCCTAAAAATGGAACCCGAAAAAGCAATATGCCTTAGTAATATAGGGTTAGTCTATGATAACCTAAAACTAAATGAAGAGGCTTTAGAATATCATAACAAAGCTCTGACTCTATACAAAAAGAACAATGATAGGGAAGGAGAATTAACATACTACATAAATACTACTAGGACATATAGTAATATTGGAGATAATAAAAGCGCAATAAAAAGTTCACTAAAAGCATTAGAATTAGCAAAAGAGCTTAATGACAGAGAAACAATTTCTAGTGCATATCATAATGTAGGAATCCTACACGAAAAACCAGATTCTGCCCTAGCTTATCTTAAACTATCCCTTAAGACAGCAAATAACGTACACCAAAGGGTTCTTAGCAACATCGGTATTGTTCGTCATTATATTTCAACAATTGAAAGACAACCTATAAGCTCAGAAACTAAACAGTGCATTGATTCAGGACTATTTTACAATAAATTTGCTTTAGAATACGCTCCTAAAACAAAATCATTAAAACATGAGCTAGATGCATTAGACAATATGGTTACCCTTTATTCGTTCTTAGAAAACTCTGATTCAACCTATACTTATGCACTAAAATCATTAGGTATTGTAAAAAAACAAATTGCAGAAGCAATATCAATAACATACAAAACTGATAAGTTTATAACTTATGCTAATAGCTATTGGGAACAATATTACTCATCAGCTGTAATACCAAATAAAACTAACTCTAAAATTGCCTCCGAAGTATATAATGAAAGGTTGTATATAAATTCATTAGCTCTATTCTCAAGAATAGGATTTAATAGGTACATATCAAATATTGACAGTATTAACAATTTTAAAAACTCCAATAGTTTTATACTTGACGAGTATTATGGCGATAAAAAGAACACGAATTCAAAAGAATATGATTGGATATCTATAAAAAAGAAACTCAAAATAAATGAAGTTGCAATTGAATTTATTGTCTTTCCTTATTATAATCAAAACATGGATATTATTATCCAATATTGCGCTTTAATAATTGATTCTAAATCAGAAACTCCAATTATGTTACCTATTTTCAAAGAATCAGAACTAAAAAACTCTAACATAAATAATTTTAACCCTAACAGCAAGTTAGCTTACCGACAAAGAGGTGCAATTGTTGCAACAACAAAAACTGAAGAGAATAAAATAAGCAGTATTATTTGGGGAAAAGTTGATTCTAGCTTAAGTAATAAATCAAAAATATACTATTCACCATCTGGTTTATTGAATCGAGTTTCTTTTGCTTCCTTACCATATAATGACTCATTACTACTTTCTGACAAATATGAATTAGTTCAATTAATTTCAACCAAAACTATTTTAGAAAAGAAAACGCCTTTTGATTTTAAAAATTGTAAAGTTACATTATTCGGAGGCTTGAACTACAATACCGACACAACCAAACTTCAACAAATAGCTAGTGGTTATTCAAAAACTGAGCCTGACATGTTTGCACTTCGCAATATGAGCATAAATGACTCTTTACGAGGAGGAACTTGGAACTACTTACAAGGAACGATGACTGAGGCAGAAAACATTAACAATATGTTCAAGGCTAATAATATAAGTACAACCCTATATTCAGGTAGCGAAGGTGTGGAAGAAGCTTTTAAAGCTTTATCGGGCAATAACTCTCCTGAAATAATTCACATAGCTACACATGGCTTCTTTTTCCCTGACCCTGAAAAGAAAAAAAGAGAACCTATGCAGTTATTGGGTGTAGAGCCTGTTTTTCAAACCGCTGACAACCCTTTACTACGTTCAGGCTTAATAATGGCAGGTGGCAATAATGCATGGCAAGGAAAAGAAATACCAGAAGGAGTTGACGATGGTATACTTACTGCTTACGAAATATCAAACATGAACCTGTTTAATACAAAGCTTGTAGTATTATCGGCATGCGAAACTGGCTTGGGCGATATTAAAGGTAGTGAAGGGGTTTATGGCTTACAGCGAGCTTTTAAAATGGCAGGGGTTGAAAATATAATTATGAGCCTGTGGCAAGTTCCGGATAAAGAAACCGCCGAATTTATGGAACTATTTTATTCCAAATTACTGGAATCAAATAATATCGGTACATCGTTCAGGGAAACTCAAAAGATTATGCGAAACAAATATGAACCATATTACTGGGCTGCTTTTGTATTATTAGAATAACTAAGCCACACTGTTCAAATAGTTATAATGGTCAGATAACCATCAAAAAACCTATTGAGAGTAGTCTTATATGCGAAGACAAACAATTAAAAGCCAATGCAACCAAACCTTTAAAAGTACTTATAGTGATAAATTTATGTAGAATATATGAGCAAATATCTTTTTAATATAACAGAGCTTCCAAGAGAAGGAGCAGAGCCATTATTATTAGAATTCTATGGTGGTGACATTACCAGTGTTTATTCAGATGTACTTTTAGTATCAGCCTTTCAGGCTAGCTATTTCCCAACTACTGGAACTATTTTAGGAAAAATCAAAGAAAAGTTTAATATTTCATTTACAAATAAAATACCAGAAGGCAGCATTTGTATTTCTCGTGGGTTATATGATTTCAATTCACCAAGTACCGAAGCGTTTAAGCGACTATGGGTATTAGAAATAGCCAAATCTAAAAATGATCCAAATACTCTTAGTGATTTTCATAAAGCTTATTCAATAATTGAGCGAATAATTGAAAAAATTGAGTTCTTAAATATAGAATCAATCTCTTTGCCAATTTTAGGTACAGGAAAGCAACAGATACATTATCATGAAGCAACGACTAAGCTAGTAGGAATAATCAAGAATTGGAGCAAAAGGAGTAATAAACTAAAAACCGTGCGCTTATTTGCTTATAATATTGAAGCAGCGGCAAGCCTAGCTAATGCCATAGATACCTTCTTTGGCATAAATCAAGAACCCATAAATAACTACGAAAAAGAACTTCTAATTGCTACAAAAGCAGAGCTTGATATAAGACGTAATGATTTTGATGATAGAATCCAAGATGGAATTGAAGAGCTATGTAGTTTACTAAGCTCAAATCCTCCTTCTGCAAAAAGCATAGCAATTAGCGGGAGAATATTTGCTGAAAAATGTACAGAGTTCTTAGTAAATATATGGCATCCTGAATTAGATACAAAGTCTATGAATCTAAATTCAAGAATCATAAATGTTCAAGACAAAATTCTCAAAGACAAACCATGGATTTTATCTTATTTAAGATTATTGCAGACTAGCGGCAATTATGGTGCTCATAATTCAACACAACTTTTAAATCTTATCGATGCCGTTGCAATTATTATTGCTGTTTTAAGAGTTTCTGAATACACCAATGACAAATTAATTTCATTTCTCTTAGAAAAATCTACCTAAGCCACACTGTTCAAATAGTTGTTATAATTGTCAGATAAACCCGAGCTTTTATTAGTATTTGGCAAAAAATCTGTACATAAATTAATACTATCGGAATTATTATCCTTATTGTGCTTTACACAACATGAACATTCTTTAAACCCTAAAGCTTCTAAAAATTTGCCGTCCATTTTTATATCAGGATTAAACTTGAGCCTGTAGTATTCAATAAGCAAATTTTTTAAAGGTTGCTTAAAGGTATCATCGTAATATCTTAGTAATTCCTTAACCTCTTTGTCTGAATATCCGGTATTGTTATTATTGATATCTTCATTCATTTTTGCTAAAAAAGTCAGTTTTGAAAAACGGCGTAGTATAGCTGTATTCTTTTGGTTGTTATAATAAAACTTTCCTGCAGCTTTTATTAGCTTATTTATTTCTTTTTCCAAATCCTCAATAGAATAATTACAGAATTCCAAAGCTCCAGTATTTCTTCTAAAAACCGGCTTTGGCACATCTCCCATAGTAATACGCCACCTCATTTCAAAGGCTTTTGGATTATCTTCAACTAAATGTTCTATACTTCGAAACCATTTTCTAAATTTCTCAACGGCACCGGGACCCTTTATTTTTATTTCTTCTGGGATAAGATAATTTTCAAAATGAGCTTTTAAACGGGAACACGTTGGTGAATGGTGATATGCAGGAGCCACAACCTCTCTCGCAAAAGTATAAGTATATTCCTTTTCATACGGAATATATAAATCTCTGAAATATACATCAGGATCTTTTAATAACTCCTGAATAGCTAACAAAGCATTTTCTTCATACTTACTAAAAAAGTAAATAGGTAGCTTATAAACTTTACCCTGTAACCTCATTTCTTTAATACTACTTCTATAAATAATTCGTTTCAGGTTTGCTTGTGTTATATAAGCCATAGCTGTAAGTTTTTATGGTTTCACTTTCTGTTTGCTAATTCAAAGTTGCATACATTGTGTGCAGACTATGTGCACAGCAAAGCAAAACAAGGCTATGCACAATCAATGCACAGCAACCCTATACCTTCGTACCATAATATTAAAACAAAATAATTATGGACGATATTTTTGAAGACTTGCACGAAGAAAACAACGCTACTTACAGCAATTATAATGGTTACGAAGACTACTTTGATTGCTACAACGACGACCTTGATCCGGACCAGCAAAGCGAAGAATTCTGGAACCAGTTTTAACTATAGTTACTAAGCTATAGCTCAATTTTACTCTTTTAATTATATAACTAAATTATCTATTATGAGATTTACTATACTATGTATATCAATGCTTATTGCCGGTTCATTATTTGCTAAAAAAGCAGATGAGCAACTTCCTGCGTGGGTTAATAAAAGCGAAAGAAAAAAACTATTTCCACAAGAAGAGTACTATACATTTTATAGTTCAGTGAAAAATGTAAAGCTCAGGAAGGCAGCTCAATACAAAGAAGAGCTACAGTTATACCTTAAACAGCAGTTAACAAGCAATATTGCCAGTTCAATAAGTTCCAGTTCTCAATTAGTAATTAACGAGACTACAAATAGTGGGTATTCAGAAGAATTTAGTTTAAACACTCAGGTGAAAACAAATATTGACTTATTTGATATTACACCCGATTTTTTCTACAGCAAAAGCCAACAAACTTTACATGGGGTTATTTCCATTAAGAAAAGCGAATTTGCAAGAAAACTAGATGCAGTTATACTTTCAAAACTTAAGCTTATTTCAAGTGACCTTCAACTATATAACCCAGATCGCAATACAGCAACATTAAGCCATGACATTAGTTTATTTGAGAAGCGACTAGAGGTTATTAAATCACAATGGGTAATTCTTAATGCTACAGGATATAGCAATAGTACACTTACTAGTATGTTGGCCAATGCAGGCTCACAAATAAAAAACCTGCATGCAGCATTACATTCAGCCGAAAATGAATTAATGATAAGTAATGCTCAGAAACTACTTGCTCAGGAAAAATTCAAACAAGCTTTGGTTGAATTCAGACGTTTAAAGCTTAAATTTCCTACAGAAGAGCGGGTGTTAGAAGGTGAATTGCAATCTGCAGAAGCATTTGAGCAACACTCGCTAAACAAATCGGAACTCCTTTCTCTGGAATACCGTTTCAGCGATGCAGTTAGTTGCATAAAGGATATGATTATTCTACTACCAGATACAAAAGAGAAACATGAAAAAAGAGTTGCTAAAATTGAAAAAGAAGCATTTGCATACTATGCCAATCAACTTGATATTGCTATAAAGAGTGAGGTATTGTCAAAAATTAACTCTGCATACAACGATTTAAAGCAATTCAGGTATGTAGATGCTAATAGTTTTAAAAAGTATACCGAGAAGGTTGAAGATGTAAAAGCAAACACTCATTATATTTCTGCAAAATATGAGTATAAGAACGGGAACTACAAGGGCTGCACTTCAAAAATCAACTACAGTCTTCAAGTGTGTCCTGAAAACAATAGCTATAAAAAGTTAAGAGAAAAAGCTATTCATAAACTATACCGCAAAGAGTTGAACAACTTAAAACTCGACCGTCCACATTTGTGGGCATTACAGCTTGGCGTTGCAGCTCAGACTAATCATAATAATTTCAACAACGGCATTAACCATGACCAATGGAACTTTCATGCAATACCAGCGGTATCATTTGGTATATATCGAAAATACGGTATTAAGAAATCATTAACTGCCACCGGTAAAGATAAATCGAAAGCAAACCTGTTTGGTTTTCAGTATATCTATACATTTCACTCTCAGCCATATCCTGCCAATAATGAAATAACACAAAGCTATATGCCTGACAATCATGAATTAAATATGGTTGTCGGTTTTAAGAGAAAGTATCAGGTGAAAGCAGGAATATGCTATTCTGATTCTGCTATAATGCAGCCCTATACCCCTGAGCAATTCTGTTTATCAATTAACCGACATTTTTTTGCTGCTCCAGTTGCTGTGGATTTTGAACTAAAAACATACTTCGATTTAAGTGGGAATGCTTACCCTGTGGTTAAACTTGCTTTTCTTATGAACGGAAACTTTAAACGAAAAATTCGTAGTAGCGACAGGAAAGAGCTAAAATCAAGAGTAAACCAGAAGTATTAAATAATTTAACATTACATATAAACACAAAATATTCTTACACATAAATATGTTTTTATATTTTTAAATAAAATTTCGAACATGAAAAAAATAACATCTTTTGGTATAGGCAATTATAAGTTATTTAAAGATACTGTAAAAATTGACTTTGGTGCCATTAATATACTGACAGGAAAAAATAATTCAGGAAAGAGTAGCTTTATATCGAGTATGAAATTTCTAAATGATTTCACAAAAAAAGAATTTAATGCTCTTAGTACAGATGTAGTTAACCAAGAAAGAAATAGAGAAAGACAAAACTCTCCTTTACTGTTCTGTATCCCACTCAATTTGAAGTCTTACAACTTCATTAAAGCTGCAGAACTTAGCAAGTTATATCATACACAATCTATAAAACTTTTTTTACAAAAAGATTACTTATCCTTCGATTCTCGTTTGAAAGCTAAATATGTGTTTGAATTAATTAGAACAAGACATTTCAAAGAACTTGAGTGTGCCACAAAAATTTTCCAAGGAGATAAAAACATTACTTCTGAAATTAAAGATATCCTTATAGATATTGAACATGAAGCCTTTACAGAAATAAACTCTAAAATTATGTCTTTATCCTATCTTCCAAACAGGTATGGTAAATCTAATTTTTTTGAAACAAGTCCAAAAATTAAACAGATGATTGAAATTGGGCTAATAGAAGATGATAACCTATGTCCATTTATTCGTTCAGAACTCGAAGAAAAGTATGGCTACACCAATCTAAAGGTGATGTTTTCTGAGCGCTACAAGGCGCTTGACAAAAGTTACGACATGTCACTTTATGAATTTGTTGATAATATATCTAAAGATTTAACTAATGAACTTTTTTTCTTTTCAGGGGTTAGTGAAAAGTATAAAAACTTGATATCAACAGAAAATCCTGAAATATACAAATTATATACTAATCATTTTGATTATAATAATTTTGGAAAAACACCAGAAGACGAAGCTATATATAATACAGGACTTAAATTCATTGATAAATATTTAAAGCTATTTGACATCTGTAGCAGTTATGAAATTATTGGTATAGAAGGAGAGCTGTACAAAGTCATGTTTAAAACAAATGAACATATTTTTAATATCAGCGAACTAGGTTCTGGAGTACAAAAACTTATAACTCTAATTTTCAAATTAGGTGATATTATTATCAAAAAAGGAGAATTAAAATCAGATTGGCACTTTGATGAAAAAGAACCTGATATCGAATTATCATATTACATAACTAAATACTGGGAAGAATACTCACAGACCTTTCTTATACTTGAAGAACCAGAGAGCAACTTACACCCTGACTTCCAATCGAAACTAGCTGACCTTATTGTAGAAGCATCTACAAAGTACAACATTCAGTTTTTAATAGAAACACATAGCGAGTATTTGATTAGAAAACTTCAATACCTGGTAGCAAAGAAAGAGTGCAAGCCTGAAGATATTAACCTTTACTACTTTACACACCCTGATAATTTAGAGAAAGGTGAAGAGCAAGTACGTAAAATTGAGGTCAGGGAAGATGGCAGCATGTCGGATTCTTTTGGCAAGGGTTTTTACGATGAAGCAACTACCTTAAAGTTTGACTTGTTAAGATTAAATAGAACTCAACAGAATTAAGACTATGGATATATTTATTGAAAAAGAATTTCTTGAAAATTTTGAAATAGAGTATAGTCCTGAAAAATGCACTAAGGTTCAAGGAGTTTTATATCAGATTTTTTCTGAATACACTGGAATCAAAATCTACATAAATACTACGGAAAAAGAGTTAGATCAGCTAATTCCTAATAGTGAATTACTTCTCAATATTCTAAATTACAATCCCTCTATTTATTGCGTAAATGATTTCTTTAATTACATAACAACCAACAAAACAAGCATTCAAACCCTAGTCTTTACTGAAGATAATAAAGAATGGTTTACCAGTTTCCTCAATAAGGATATAATGTGTTTTTCATGGGATAATTATGAGGCTTTAATATCTGAGTTCTTAGATAAAACAAACCTTAAAATAGATTTGTCCGATTGTGAATATCCATTTAATTGGAAGATCTTTAATTTTATTGAATCAAAAACATCATTCCTACTATTTACTGATAACTATATACTAAATGACGGAAATAATCAAAGGATAAAAGACAACCTTGCTGAATTACTTAAAGATAACCTGAATAGAGATATAGAATATAAAATCTTTATTTTATCTAAATTAACCGATACAATAAATGTGATTGAAAAAAAGATTTCCATCCTTAATCGAATTCTAGCAAATTTTAAAGTTAAAATATATGTATTTAACCTTGAGTACTTTAATGAAAGTAAATTTTATCATGACAGGCTACTTTACACTAACTATACAGTAACAGATGTAGGTAAAGGTTTTAACCTTAATAATAGAGAAGGCAACTCTATTATTCGTTGCGAATCAATATTTGATAAAATTACATATAAACGTATAGCAAATCATTTTTCTAAAATTAAAGAGCATGTAAAAGCTTTAGAAAAAAAAGAATTTCACAATGATATATTTATTACAAATTCAAAAAAAGCATACAATGAACTAAATTCTATACTGTAACAACTCTCCCAAACATAGAGCCATGCCTGCTATCCATTATCTTTACATAATAATGCATTATCAACATAGGTGTGCATATCTACTGCACACCACCTGAATATATTTGTATCATACTAATTAAAAAGATACAATTATGGAAGATGAATTTGAAGAGTTCCAGGAAGAATTTGAAACAGAAAATGACAATATGGGTGGCTACTCCGATTACTTTGATTGCTACAACGATGATTTAGATCCGGATCAACAAGGTCCTGAATTCTGGAATCAATTCTAGTCATATCAATTTAATTAAAAATGCGCCGAAAGCGTTATTTAAAAACTACAATAGCCTATTCCGAACTTGTTTCGGAAGTTAATGTCGATACAAAAACAGTGCAATTTATATAATCAGTCGCATTTTGATTTGTAATCGGTATCACGGGCTATTTAATATTTTACAGAACATATAACTTCTAACATAAAAACTTCTGATCATGAAAAAGGCTCTTATAATACTTTTCTCTATTTACTCTTGCCTGGCTGCATCTCAAACAATCGATAACCCCGACATTGATAGTATAGCAAATGGCAATACTGGTATAATTGAAATTAAAAAAACACCAGAAAAAACAATTGTTCACATTATATATAGAACAAGTGAGCAATTTATAAACGGTGGTTGGTTTAATATAAGTCCAAATACTGAAATTAAAGAATCAAATGGTTCTCGCACATATAAAATACTTAATGTGGAAGGAATTCCATTTGATCCTGAAAAAAAAGTATGCGATTTTGGAGGTCAACTATTTTCATTCAGGTTGATATTCCCGGCAATAGCGGCAGATATCGAAAAAATTGACATAATTGAGTGTAACTCGTTATACTGCTTCAACTTTATAGGTATTTCTTTAATAAAAAATAATGAAGAAGTTGCCAATACACTACCAGAACGTTTCAGGATTGATTGCTCGGTTTACTCTGAGTACAACAGGGAATCGGGCACATGGAGCGAATGGGAAGATGAATACAATTCCTTTGTTATGAACTATAACAACAATGGAGACGTTGCTCATTATAAGGCTAATGGTGATATTGTTATGTATAAAAAAATATCTGAAATATATAGCGGATATGCAAATTCTGGAGAAGGGTATCAAACATTAACCGTTATTGATGAAGATGGTGTTGAATTTAACTTTCAGCTATTTGACGACCATAATATTGGAATCAAGTTAATTTATAGTAATAAATCAATACAGTTTTCTAAGTAGCTTATACAATTCAAAATGCCCTGAAAGCAGTTTTTAAAAACTATCCCGAAACATAAAAACATAAATATTATTTCACATAAATATGTTTTTATTTTTACTACGTCATGTTTTGGCGGTAACACATTGTATTTTTGTTTTTGCGAATAGAAATTAAGCATGGTAATGAAAAAAAGCAAGCGAATAAACTTCTTAAGGAGAAAGAACTCACACATCTCTGACGTGCTGTTTCTCGAACTGCTTACTTTAGATCCTACCCAAAAAAAAATATACTCTCAATGGGTTCTGAACCTTTACAACAAGAAACAACTTAGAGAAGAAGATTTCTACAAAGCTAAAGAATACCTAGTTAAATTTGAAGAGACCAAACACTTATTAAAAGAGAAAGATATTAACCGGTATAAAACTCTGCCGGAAATAATAAAGAGTATAAAAGATCTTGGTGGATTAGGCAAAACTTCTGAAGATGAAACATACCTCATTACCGACCGGTATTATATAAATATAGGCGAGGCTGAGGTACACCATGAAGATGATAAGTATTTAATTGTTGTTCCAAAAACACTCAAGGCAAGTCAGTTTTATTCCAGTAAAACGGAATGGTGTACCTATTACCCTGATTCATTTAGATATTATACAGATAAGGATGACCTATACATTATAATCTCAAAAAAATTATTAAATACTGATAATTATGATCGCCTTTTACAATTTCATTTCCAGTCTAGGTCATTCTATAACATTTTAGATGAACCTATTTCAATTTCTAGAGCAAAAGAATATATGATGTATTTTAAATCAGGATGGGAAATTGAAATTTCAATTAAGTTTAATGAAACATGCAGACTAAATAGCGATACAATAGCAATAGGTGGTTTTATTGGCTGGGGCATAGCAACGAGAAAGGGTATAATTATAAAACCAATATATGACTTTATAAAAATACTTAACGATGAACTTATTGGAGTTGTTAGAAATAAAAAAGTTGGAATTTTCGATATTAAAGGGAAAGAAATTTTACCTTGCAAATACCTTGAAATAAAAATACTAAGTCACAACCTTATTGCAGTCAAATACGATAGATTCAAACAGCATAGAAGTAAGCATGACGACGCTTATCCTATAGGTTGGTTTTTAAGTGATGTTAAAAGTATAGCCGATAAATGGGCAATAGTTGATTATAATGGAAATGAAATAGTACCTCCTTCATTCAATTCAATAGAACCGACACAACATAATTACCTTGATGTAAACATTGATGGAAATCAAATAAAATACTACATGGAAGGATTCAAATACGAGCATGAATATACTTTAATCGACAATCTAAGATATGACTTCAAATATTCAATGCAAGAACATTTGAAATTATTTGATCCAAATCAATTCTATCCTTAAATCAAAAAACACCATGAAACTTTACAATCAAATAAGAAGATACACTCTGATTATTGAGTTAGTGCAAAAAGGTACATACCCTTCCAAGAAGGAGATCCTTGATTATTTGCGTGACAAAATGAAAGACATAATAGAAACGTCGGGTAATGAGAATACCGGTATTTCATCAAGAACTTTTGATCGTGATAAAAAAGCCTTAAAGGACAATGGTTACATTATTGAGCACTGCCCTGTTAACAAAGGATATTATATTGAAACTACTCAACAGCAAGCTCAGGTATTTAACCGTATGCTGGAGTTACTACATATTGCTCAGGCAAACTCGTACGGCAGTAGCTTACAGCTTGAGCAAGTTACTGCAAAAGGATACAACCACCTGAATGGAATTCTGCATGCAATTCAAAATAATTATAAAATTGAGATTACATATCTGAAGTTTGATGGTGGAGAATCAGCCGAAGGATTATACATTAACTACCTGCACGTAGGCAACCTAATAATTGTTCCCCAATTTGGCTACCCTGAAGATACTACCGCATTAAAACTAATAGAGAAAGCTTACCCCGACTGTAAAGTTGTAGGGCACAAAGCAAACTGGCTTGCAAAAGAAGGCGGTGTACTTAATTGTGCTAGCTGGACGATCAGAGAGTAAAATATACCCTTTCGGGTATACTTAAGACCCCTAATGCTTATTTTATACCCTAAAAGGTATAAAATCCCTATTTTTAGTTATCTTTATACCCGATAAGGTATAAATATGAATAATCTAGTTACGTTTATAAAGAACAGGCGAAAGATTCTGGGGCTTACTCAGCAAGATTTAGCAGATAAGGCGGGTGTAGGCTTGCGTTTTGTCAGAGAACTTGAACAAGGGAAAGAAACTCTTCGTATGGATAAAGTAAATCAGGTATTGGCATTGTTTGGTCATGAACTGACTCCGGTAGATTCAAAACAAATACATGTAAGCGATGAATAGAACTGGTAAAGTATATTATAAAGATAAGTATACCGGACTTATTGAGGAAACTGATACAGGATACAGGTTTACGTATGATAAGGAATACTTAGAAAACAAAAGTAATAAAGCAATAAGCCTTACCTTACCCCTGAGCAAAAACCCATACTCATCAACCACCATGTTTCCTTTCTTTGATGGGTTAATTCCAGAAGGATGGTTGTTAGATGTTGCAATAGATAATTGGAAGCTAAAGGCAAATGATCGTATGGGACTTTTACTTTCTTGCTGTAAAGACTGTATAGGAGCTGTTTCTGTAATACCTTCAAATGAATAATTATGAGTAAGTGTTTATATTGCTACAAACCATTGGAGCATGATGAAACAGACTATCATGCAAAGTGTTCAAAAAGAATATTTGGAACTCCTGAAGCTCCTGTTATTGATTACTCACTTAACCAAATGAAAGAATTAGCTGAAAAAGTTGTGCAAAGCCATATTACAATACCTGGAGTTCAGGCTAAACTATCATTCAACTTCGAAGCAAAAAAGGGAGATAATAAGTTTACCTTGGTAGGACTATGGGGAAACTATATACTAAAACCTCCAACATCGCAATATCCTGAGCTTCCTGAAAATGAAGGCCTGACAATGAAACTTGCTGATATTTTCAAAATCAAAACCGTTCCTAACTCATTGATAAGGTTACAATCTGGTGAACTTGCTTACATAACTAAACGCATTGACAGGGATAATGGAAATAAAATTCATATGGAAGATTTGTGCCAACTAAGTGAGCGATTAACTGAAGACAAGTACAAAGGTTCTATGGAGCAAGTTGGCAAAGTTATAATGCAATATTCATCAAACCCACTACTTGATGCTCTGTCATTTTTTGAAATAACTCTATTTTCATTTATTACAGGGAATGGAGATATGCATTTAAAAAACTTCTCCCTCATTCACAGTAATTCAGGTTTAGTACAGTTATCTCCTGCTTATGACTTATTATCGACACGGTTGGTAATACCAGAGAAAACCGATCCGGAAGAACTAGCATTAACATTAAATGGAAGAAAGCGTAAGTTCAAACAATCCGATTTTATTGCTTTTGCAAAAACACTAGAATTAAATGAAAAACAGATTAAAAATGTGTTTCACAAAATAGAGAAAGCTATTTCCCCTTCATTAAGTTTAGTTGACTCTTCATTTCTGCCCGAAGACAAAAAAGAAGAATATAAAGCACTAATTCAGAATAGAACTTCAAGGTTATTTTCTTAAATTTATTGTAAGAATTCAGTACTAACCTATAATTCGTGTAATATGCCTACACACAAAGGAGTTGAGATAAAATCTCGCAAGCAAGCAGTTGCTATTATGGCTGACGAGCTTATCAAACAAGGAAAGGTTTCAGTAGAAAATACCCCTGAAAAGAACGCTAAAAACAAGTAATATGGAAATCTCTGACCACATAATATTTGATTTGGAAGAATTAGTTGATGAGAAGGTATTCACCCATGAATACAAGCTAAACTTTCTGACTAATCAGATTCTTCATTGCCTGGAAACTTTGGACTACAAGGAGGTTCATCAAACACGTAAAGAGCAGGAAGATGATGACTGCTTGGAACATCATGAAAATGATTATCCTGTTCATCAACTTGAAAAAGTGAATATTGAACGTTTTGCCAGGTCTTTATCAAATTCACCTATTGAGAGGAATAATGAAACTTACGGCGATACATACATGTGGACATGGAGGGAATACGATTTTGGAGAATATCGTTCAGCTGAAGATTTAGATCTTTGGGAAGATGATTATCAGCAAATTTTTACAGACCCACTTAGCTATATTTCCTGCATATGGGCTCTTGAAGTTTACCGAAGCATTCCGGAAGATGAAAGAGAACCAATTGATTGCAATATTCTGGCTAAGGAGTTGGGTGTTTCTGATGACACTCCGTTTTGATGAAACTTTGATGACAAAAATGATGACATGTAATTGGCAGATATAGTAAGTGTTATGAGAGCTGTCATCAATTCATCAAAAAAATACACCAACTCATAGTAGCTAGAAAGCAAGTTGTGTAGAATCAGTTTAAATTAGAGCTATTTACAAAAAATATTTTTCAATTTCCCTACCTAAGCTTATTCGATATCAAATTCATATACTCTTCGCGGGTAGCAATATTATCGAGAAATATTCCGGTAAACGCCGAAGTTGTGGTTACTGAGCTTTGCTTCTGAACACCGCGCATTTGCATACACATATGTTGTGCTTCAATAACAACAGCTACCCCGGCCGGTTTTAAGGTTTCCTGTATGCAGTCTCTAATTTCGTTAGTTAAGCGCTCTTGAACTTGTAATCTGCGTGAAAATATTTCCACTACACGTGCTAATTTGCTTAAACCGGTAATGTATCCATTGGGGATGTAAGCCACATGTGCTTTGCCAAAAAACGGCAGCATATGGTGCTCGCATAACGAATACAGCTCTATGTCTTTTACTATTACCATTTGGCTGTAATCTTCTTTGAACATTGCTGAACGCAATACCTCATCGGGTTTTGAGTAGTACCCCTGAGTTAGAAATTGCATAGCCTTGGCAACACGCAACGGTGTTTTTTCAAGCCCCTCTCTTTTAACATTTTCGCCCAAAGCCGATATTATCTTGCTGTAATATTCCTCAATATCGTTAGTTCGCTGTTCATTATATCGGTCTATTCTAACATAGCCAAAATCATCACCAAGCTCTACACCGTTATTTATAATATCCATAACTTTCATTTTAAAAATGCGAATATACACAATTTATATTTATCAGCTTTAACGCCCAAGCCTAACTAAATGTTAAACCCTAACCATGCATTTAAATTGAAATACTAAAGTTAAATGAAGGATTCTCAAAGCTTTATAGAGTTTGCGTTGTTAATCATTCGGGTTCAACCCGCTATAATGCGTTGCATTAGAAAGATACTGGTTATTAATTGATTAAAGCTAATTTGAAAAACCTAATGCATAATGCGGGTTAAAAAAACCACTAATTTATTATTGTCATAATCATGTTTTTACATATTTTCGGCTTCAAAATTCAGAACAGTTACAATGAATAAATTCAAAATTGAAGGAGGAGCTAAGCTCAAGGGAGATATAACCCCGCAAGGAGCTAAAAATGAAGCTCTTCAAATACTTTGCGCAGCATTGCTTACCGAAGATGAGGTTGTTGTTAAAAATGTACCAAACATTCGCGATGTAAATACTCTTATTCAAATAATTAACGATATGGGTGTTGAAACCACTAAGCTTAATGCTCACGATTATCGTTTTAAAGCAAATAATATTGACCCCGAATATCTTCACTCGCAGGAGTTTGTTGATAAAACATCGAAGCTGCGAGGTTCTGTAATGCTTGTTGGAGCTTTATTGTCGCGTTTTGGGAAAGCATATATTCCAACTCCAGGTGGCGATAAAATAGGTCGCCGAAGGTTAGATACTCACTTTCTGGGAATGCAAAAGCTTGGAGCAAAATTCAACTACGATGAAGATAAAAAGTTTTTTATGGTTGAAGGTTCTGAACTGAAAGGAACTTATATGCTGCTCGATGAAGCATCGGTTACCGGAACAGCTAATATTATTCTTACCGCTGTTATGGCAAAAGGTACTACCACAATTTATAATGCAGCTTGCGAACCTTACGTTCAACAGCTTTGTAAAATGTTGAATAGTATGGGAGCTAAAATATCGGGTATTTCGTCGAATTTGCTAACCATAGAAGGAGTAGACAAGCTTGGAGGCTGCGAACACACACTGCTTCCCGATATGATAGAAATTGGCAGTTTCATTGGACTTGCTGCCATGACAGGCTCAGAAATAACTATTAAAAACGTATCGTATTCAAACCTTGGAGCAATACCGAGGGCATTTCAACGCCTGGGAGTAAAAATGGAGTTAAAAGGCGATGACCTGTATATTCCGGCTCAAAGCAATTACGAAATAGAAACATTTATTGATGGTTCTATTATGGTAATAGACGATGCACCATGGCCCGGACTTACTCCTGATCTTATTAGTGTATTGTTGGTAACAGCAACTCAGGCAAAAGGAAGTGTACTTATTCATCAAAAAATGTTTGAAAGCCGACTGTTTTTTACCGATAAGCTTATTGATATGGGTGCTCGTATAATTCTTTGCGACCCGCACCGAGCCACCGTTGTAGGACACAATAAAGAATATACGCTACGCGGTATAAATATGACCAGCCCCGATATACGTGCAGGTATGGCTCTGCTTATAGCGGCACTTTCGGCAAAAGGGACAAGTGTTATTGATAATATTGACCAAATAGATCGCGGCTATGAAAGCATTGATGCACGGTTGAATGCATTAGGAGCAAGTATTACCAGAATATAAGAATTGTATTGGGCATCAAAATTGTTATATTTAAAATCAAATAAAATAATTATGAAGAGAATAACATTAACAATTGCAGTTGCATTTATAGCTATAACATTAGCGTTTGGTCAGAAAGTAGGTACCGGAATTGGTGATAAAGCTCCTGAAATATCACTACCCGATGACCATGGTAACATTGTAAATCTGTCAGACCTAAAAGGTAAATATGTACTAATTGATTTTTGGGCATCGTGGTGTGGTCCTTGCCGAAAGGAAAATCCTAATATAGTTAAAGCATATACTGAATACAGCGATGCTAAATTCAAAGATGGCGAAGGATTCGAGGTAATGGGGGTATCTATTGATATGAAAACAGAGTTATGGAAAAAAGCTATTATTGCCGATGAACTTACGTATAAGTATCACTTGATAGATTCAACCGGATGGAGTAGCCCTTACATAAAAGCATATAATATAACAGGTGTACCAACAAGTTACCTGATTGACGGTAATGGTATAATTATCGATAAAAACCTAAGAGGAGATGCTCTTCATTTTAGATTAAAAAAGCTTAAACGTAGAAAATGAACTTTTTTGTTTTAGTCTGGAATACGATATAGTTTCATTATAAGCCATTATAACTAAATAATAAATTGGTTTTTAAAGTTCAATAGAAAGAATAATATTTTAAATATACATAATGATAGTAGTTACAGGTGCTGCCGGCTTTATAGGAAGCTGTTTGGTTAGTAAGTTAAATAAAGAAGGATTTAAAGATATAGTGTTAGTTGATGATTTTTCGAATCCGGAGAAAAACAAAAACTTTGAAAACAAAATATATACAGCCAAAGTTGAGAGAGAGGAATTTATATCATGGATTGATGAAAATGAAAAATTGATACAATTTATTTTTCATATGGGAGCACGCTCTGCAACAACCGGATACCCCAAAGAACTTTACGATAAGTTGAATTTGAACTACAGTAAAGACGTTTGGAATAAATGTGTACAATATGGGTTGCCATTAGTATATGCATCATCGGCTGCTACATATGGGTTAGGCGAGTATGGTTATGTTGATAGTCACGATATAGTTAATAAGCTGCAACCACTTAACCTTTATGGAGAATCGAAAAACGATTTCGATAAATGGGCTCTTCAACAGGAAAAGCAGCCTTTCTTTTGGGCCGGATTGAAGTTTTTCAACGTTTATGGTCCCAATGAATATCATAAAGGGCGTATGGCAAGTGTGATTCTTCATGCATTCAACCAAATAAATGCTTCAGGTAAAATGAAGCTTTTTAAATCGCATCATCCCGATTTTGAAGATGGTGGACAAACGCGTGATTTTGTTTATGTTAAAGATCTTGCCGATATTATGTTCTTTTTAATGAAAGAACGCAAACACTCAGGACTATATAACATAGGTACAGGAAAAGGACGTACTTTTCTTGACCTCACAAAGAATACTTTCAAGGCTATGGGTAAAAAGGAATATATTGAGTTTATTGACACTCCTGTCGATATTCGCGATAAATACCAGTACTTTACCGAAGCTGATATGAGTAAATTAATTTCAATAGGATACAGTAAAGGGTTTACTTCGCTCGAAGAAGGTGTTCACGATTATGTTACAAATTATCTTTTAAAAAGAGAATATTTATAATGTTTACAAGTAATTATTTTATAACTCTCTTTATTTTAATGTAAAAACTATATTTGCATAGCTAAAAGAAAATGTAATATTTTTATTAAGGATTTTTGATTTTCAAAAAAGATATTATTTTTGCACACATTCGTTGAATGTGTGCATTTTTTTTTGAATACTTTTGAAAAACTCTAAGGAAACAATATTAAATCAGGCATTAACCATATTTGGCAGAATAGGGTTTAATAACACCACTATGGCCGCTATTGCTAATGCTTCCAAACGAGGACGAAGAACCATTTATACATATTTTAAAAGTAAAGAAGATGTATATGATGCTGTAATAGAGCGGGAACTCCAAAAAGTAATAGATGATATAAATAAAATGCTTACGGAAACCGACAAAATAATAGAGCAACTCCACCGGTATATTGAAATACGATTAAATTCAATAATAAATTTCAGTAAGAACTTTAAAGCTCTGCGAACAGCATTTTTAAGAGAATACAGTGAGGTTGAAAAAATACGTAATATTCTCGATGTAGAAGAAAAAAAAGTTCTTTCCAATATTATTAGGGTAGGGCAACAGTCAAAAATATTTGTTAATAGTGATGTAGATTCGACAGTACAAACAATTATTTACCTTATAAGGGGAGCAGAATTTATATTAATAAAAGAAAATGACAACAATCTGACAAAAGAGCATATAGCCAATGTTCAAAAAACATTACTTAATGGTCTTATTGTTAGGAACTAAAAATAGAAAGATATGTATATCAATTCATTAGGGCATTATTTGCCGGCAACTCTTTTACCAAATTCATATTTTTTAGACGTAAATGGATTAACAGACGAATGGATATATAGCCGAACAGGGATAAAAACCAGATCAAAAGTAAGTAATGGAGAAAACACCAATACTATGGCTATTGAAGCAGTTAAGGCAGCATCAGAAAAACTTAGTTTCGATATTAAAGAAGTTGATTTAATAGTTGGGGCTTCATACTCTCCATACGATACCGTAGTTACCATAGCACACGAAGTTCAGCATTATTTTGACATTGATGGAGCTAAGGCACTTTATTTATCGTCGGCTTGTTCATCGCTTTTAAATGCACTTGAAGTAGTACAAGGTTACTTTGCTTTGGGAAAAGCAACTAAAGCACTGGTTGTAGCTTCGGAACACAATACAGCATACAGCCACGAAAGTGATGAAAAAAGTGGTCACCTTTGGGGCGATGGAGCTACAGCCATGTTTGTTACCAAAGAAAAACTCGATGGCACTTTAGGTGAAATAATAGATATACAAACCATGGGGCTTGGTAATATTGGTAAGGCTAATGAATCGGTATACTTACATCCAAAAAATGACGGTTTGCTAATGCCTATGGGCAAAGATGTATTTATTCATGCTTGCCAGTATATGTCGAAAGTACTTGTTGAAATTCTTGAAAAGAATAATTATACAATAAGCGACCTTGATTATATGGTTCCACATCAGGCAAATATGCGGATTGTGAAGCATATAGTTCACGAATTACAATATCCGGAAGAGAAAGTATTTAACAACATAAGCGAATTGGGTAATACAGGCTGTGCCAGTACAGGAATAGCATTATCGCAAAATATTGACAAAATAAAAAAAGATGACCTTGTAGGGTTTACCGTTTTTGGAGGCGGATATTCGACAGGTTCTATGCTTGTTAAGTTTTAAGGTTGCAATTATCGTATTATACAATAAAGAGAGGTTGCCTAAGTAGTTGGGCAGCCTCTTTTTTTATTGGTTCATTTCATCCTTTTTTTGAAAGAAGGTAATATATCTGATTTTTATATAATTTATGGAAAACTCGTATTTATTACTCATTTTTGAAATGATATGAAAGTACGCCGATTAAATATAGAGCAACTAAAGCTAAAATCAGATTCACAACTAGTGGATATGTATAAGATTACTGCCGACAGAGATATTGTAGGCGAGCTTTATAATCGTTATAATCATATTGTATTTGGGGTTTGCCTAAAATATTTGAAAGATACAGACAGGAGCAATGACGCATTAATGCATATTTTCAATGAGCTTTTTTATTTGCTTGAGCGATATGAAATAAGAGACTTCAAGCATTGGTTGCATACTACAACTAAAAACTACTGTTTCAAGCTATTGAAAAGCAATAATTACAGTTTGGATTTAGATATCATTCCTGAAAAAAATATTTCGCAGGAATTTATGGAAACAGAGCAACAAATTGCTCATTTAGAAGAAAGAGACTTGTTAATTGAGAAAATGACCATAGCACTGGAAACTTTGAAACCGGAACAAAAAGAGTGTGTAAAGCTATTTTATATACAATCAAAAAGCTATCAGGACGTGAGTGATATTACAGGTTACGATCTTAAGAAGGTAAAAAGCTATATACAGAATGGAAAACGAAACCTTCAAATAATAATGGAAAAAGAGAAATGAGAACATTAGATGTAAATACAAAATGTCCGACAGCTAAGGAATATGATTTAGTACTATCGGGTAAGGCTGCATTTGATCAAAGGCTTAGTTTTTATAATCATTTGGCAGAATGTTCGCTTTGCAGCGATGCTTTCGAAGGATACAAAAATATGCAAGTACAAACAAATGCAATAGCTAATGTTTTTGAAAAAAAATCGAAAGGCTTTGGTTTGAAAGGTTTTGCATATGCTGCTACAATAGCAATATTAATTGGCGGATATTTTTTTCTTCGATTGTTTGATTCAAAAAATGTAGAGTTGTTAGTAAATGATACTGCCGAGCTTATTTACGAATATGAAAATATAGAAGGATTAAAAACTCTTCGCAGAAATATTGATTTATATTTTTCAATTAATAACAATGGGCAAATATCATTGAATGATCAGGTTATTCAAGAGTCAGATATTGATGAAATAAATTTTGAAAACGGGGGGAAGGTATTTATAAATGTTGCAACTCAAGACCATGAATTGCCTCAACGTATAATCGACAAGTTAAAGCAAAAACAGTTGGCAGTGCTTATTTATTAGTTTTTTGACATTAGTAAAAGAAAAGCGGAGAAGTAATTTTCCGCTTTTTTTGTATTTGTTTTCAAATGTTGCTAAAAAAATAAACCGGTTTCCAAGGGGGGATTTATGGAAGCCGGTTTTAATAGGGTGTTTCTCAAAAGGGTATAATCATGGGCTTAATTAAAAGCATATCTTAGTGTCATATTTGTCAAATCTTGTTTTTATTTCATTTTTACAATACTAAAGTAATGCTTACTCCGCAATTAAAAATTGTAAATATAAATATGGTAGCTTTGAGTTATTATTTGGCAGGTTTCAATTCATAAGTGGTAATTTAATTCGATATTAACTACATCATTTTTTTATTACTGTCGGCTCATGAAAAAAAATGTTTTTTAAAATTAATTCAGGTGTTTTTTAAATGAGAATATTAATTATAATTGCAAAATAAACAAGAGGTATATTATTATAAGGCTATAAGCCTGGTAATATGCAGACTGTAAGAGAATAGGTTTTTAATTAAGTATGTTTTATTCTTAGCTTGACACATTTTTGAAAATGGAAAGAACAAAGCCCAAAGTAATTAAGTGGTTTGAGAAAATTGAAGATCCACTTAAGAAAGAGATTAAAAAGAAGTATCCTGATGGATTTGCAGATCATTTAATTACTTATACTGATCATGAAGGTCGTATATTTAGTGCGTTACCTTATGAGACAGAGGATAGGATTTATTTATTGAAAATGCCATTGGTAGCCCCGACTAACAATTCCGATGATTCTGACGATTCAGATGATTCAAGCGATGATAATTACGACCGTATGGAAGAATCAACCGACGAGTTGGTTGAAGAAGATAGCGATAGCGATGATGATTATTAGTAGATTATAACGGAGAAGTTGCCTCTTTTAACCAATCGGATACCGCCTTATTGGTGAAAGGGGCAATTTTATTATATACTTCTGAGTGGTATGAATTAATCCATTCTATCTCAGTGTTATTGAGTAAATCTTTATTAATTAGCGATTTGTCGTAAGGACAAAGGGTTAATGTTTCAAAGCATAAATAACCTTTGTGAGATTTACTTTTTTTACATAAAAGAATATTCTCTATTCTTATCCCAAATTCATTTTCAATATATATACCGGGCTCATTAGTTACCATCATTCCTTCTTTAATAATACTATTACCGGTACCATTGCATTTTGAATTAATACCATGCGGACCTTCGTGTACATTTAAAAAATAACCAACCCCATGACCTGTTCCATGTCCAAAATCAAGTCCATTTTGCCAAAGGTCGTATCTTGAAAATGAGTCAAGCTGATATCCTTTTGTCTCTTCAGGAAATGTTAATGTTGCTATCCTTATATGTCCTTTAAGCACAAGTGTGAAGTAATCTTTTTCTTTTTGTGAGATATTTCCGCATGACAAAGTTCTTGTAATATCAGTTGTCCCTTCAAGGTATTGCCCTCCACTGTCGAGCAGGTATAATCCTTTTTCCTTTATTTCAGAGTTTGTTTTACTATTTGCACAGTAATGGGGCAAAGCGGCATTTGCTCCATATGCTGAAATAGGTGTGAAACTGTTGCTAATAAAAGAATCATGTTCTTTGCGCAATGTTGTTATTGCTTCGGACAGAATAATTTCTGTAAACTTATTAAGCTTTATATTATTGTAGAATTGGTATAGGAATTTTGACATTGTAATTCCATCAAGAATCATTGCTTTTTTTGTATTAGCTATTTCAACAGCATTTTTAATTGCCTTGAGATTTGTAATAATCCGGCAGTCCAGTATAGTTTCATCTTCTGAAATTGAATTTATAATTAAAGCATTGGTGGCACTTTTATCGGTTGCTATTTTTAGTTCAATATTAGTAATATAAGTATGAAAGTCGTTGTAATTAAATACTTTAACATTATCATGTTTTAAGTTGTTTATTATTTCATCACTGACTTTGTCTTTATTTACAAACCATATAGTCGATAAATTTGTAATAAGTAAATATGAAATAATAACAGGGTTATAATCAACGTCATTTCCTCGAATATTAAGAGTCCATGCAATATTATCGAGAGAGGTTTCTATTAGAGCTTCGCATTTTTTTTTATTAAGCTCTTTGCGAATTAATGCAATTTTCTCTTGTCTATTAATTCCTGAATATTTTGTATCGAGTTCAAACGCTTGTGAATAAGGTAGCTTTGGGCGACTTTTCCAAATGTTTGAAAAAATATCGTTTGTGAATATTATTTTGCAATCTTTATTTTTTAAAGATTCCTGTAAGCTTTCAATACTTTTTTGAGAGATTAATTCGGGATTAACTCCAATTGTAGAATCACTATGTAAGTTTTCTAAAAGCCATTTACTATAATCGGTTTCTTTGTGTAAAGTAAATATACTGAATAGTTCTTTTTGGGCTTGAATAAAGTAACGAGAATCGGTCCAAAGGCCTGCATAGTTTTGAGTAATAATTGCAGTACCGGCCGAACCTGTGAATCCGGTAATCCATTCTCTTATTTTCCAGTACTTAGGTAAATATTCGCTATTATGAGGGTCTGATGACGGAATAATATAGGCATCAATTTTATGTTGCGCCATATATAGGCGCAATTCATCAATATGCGTCATGATTAGAATTAGTTTTCGTCTTCAATTAAATTAAACGGAATACTAACCCTTTCAGCATATATTTCACCTGCTTCAAGCATATCATCGTCATCGAAGCGGTATTCCCAGTTAACAGAAACATCATAACCGCTTTTGCAAATAGTTTCAAATCGTTTAAGAATATCGAGAAATATTTTACTGCTCGAAGTGTTAAAATATATCATTTTAAAAGCAACCGTAGTTTGAGAATTGGGGTTCAGAGTATAATTGTCGAGCCATTCTAAAACAGGCTGATAATAATGTATAGGATTCTCCGGTAATGACTTACCGCTAAACCTGAAAGTGTTTGAGTCTTTGTCAAGTATAATTTCAGGAGTTTCATGGGTGCTCTCTATTACCAATGGGTTCATAATACATGAGTTTTATACAAAAGTATGATTATTTGTTTGTAAGATAAAAAAATAAGTGATTTTATTTATGTGATTGCACATATTGTTAAACATTTTATGATTCAAAATGTTTCAGAAATCAATTCCCATAAGGATTCAAATGATAACATAATATTATGTGATGTTAGTTTATGAAAAAAAAACTTGACATTAATTATCATTCTGTTATATATTTGTCTCAGCTATTTTTAATAGTTGCCCCAAAAAAAAACCAAGTTTAAAAAATAATTAGTGTAAAACTAAAGCCCAAAAATTTATGACAACACGTAAATTACGAAAAATCAGTGATGAAATATGGGAGCGTATTCCATATGCCGACAAACACTACGAAGTTAGTAACTATGGTCGGATTAAAAGTTTTTGTTACGACAAATTAGAAGGACGTATTGTGAAGCCCGGTATTATAAAGGGATTCTTGAATGTAAGCTTTCTTTCCGACGGAAAAAAGAAGTCGTATCTGGTACACAAAATCACAGCCGAGTTATTTGTAAATAAACAGTCCGATGAGCAGGATACCGTTATTCATATTGACTGGAATAAGGCGAATAACCATGCATCGAATCTAAAGTGGGTTACAAAAGATGAGGCGTATAAGCGAATGTTTCAGCGGATACATGAAAAAAGAAGAAATAGTAAGGATAAAGTTATAACTTATTCAAAACTAAAGGCTGATGATGTAATGCAAATAAAGACAATGCTAAGCAGAGGTATTGCGCAAAATGTTATTGCACAGTTATTTTGCGTAAGCCAAATGCAAATAACCAGAATAAAAAGGGGCGAAAACTGGGCACATGTTAAGGTTGCTGAGAGAGTATAAAGGTATTAAGTTATTATAAATACATATAAATAATAATAATAGAATTAAATTTGCCTGCTAATAATATTAGCAGGCTTTTTTATGAGTTCAAAGAAGAGAGTAAGGTTTATGACTTTGGGTTGTAAACTCAATTTTTCAGAAACTTCGGGTATAGCTACAATACTTGAAGATAATGGTTACGAGGTACACGAAGATGAATGTGATGCCGATTTAGTAGTAATAAATACTTGTACAGTTACAGAATTAGCCAATAAGAAAAGCAGGCAGGCAATAAATAAAATGGTACAGCAAAATCCGAAAGCTAAGGTTGTTGCCATGGGTTGTTATTCTCAGTTAAAGCCGGAGGAAGTAAGCCGGTTAGAGGGTGTTGATATTGTTATAGGTTCCGAAAACAAATTCAGGATACTTGAGTATTTGAGCGAACTGGAAAAAACTGACAAAAAAATTATATCGATAGACCAAACAATAAATGGGAGAAGTTTTACTCCTACTTATTCGTCGGGAGACAGAACCCGAAGCTTTTTGAAAGTGCAAGACGGTTGCGATTACTACTGTTCATACTGTGCTATTCCCAAGGCTCGCGGTACTAGCCGAAGTGGAAATATTGAGCAAACAATTAAAAAGGCAGAAGAGATAGTAAGTAAAGGGATAAAGGAGATTATACTAACCGGTGTTAATATTGGTGATTTTGGGAAAAATACAGAAGAGACATTTTTTGGACTTTTGCAAAAGTTAGACAAAGTAAAAGGTCTTGAGCGATTGCGTATTTCGTCGATAGAGCCAAATTTACTAACTCCCGAAATAATCAAATATGTTTCGGAGTCGGAAACAATAATGCCTCATTTTCATATACCGTTACAGTGTGCAACCGATAATCTTTTAAGAAAAATGCGCAGAAGGTACACTACATCGCTTTATAGGCAGAGAGTTGAATTAATAAGAAGTATAATGCCCGATGCCTGTATAGCTGCCGATTATATAGTTGGAGTTCCGGGCGAAACCAGTGAGGAGTTTGAAAAGAGTGTTGAGTTTATAGGTAAACTCGATATTTCATATTTGCATGTATTTACTTATTCAGAACGTGACGATACATTGGCAGTAAAAATGGAGGGGCAAGTACCTGTTAATATTAGGAAGCAAAGGAGTAAAATAGTTCATGAACTTAGCGATATGAAGAAGAGTGTGTTTATAAATAAGCATTTGGGTGAAGCAAGAAGTGTTCTTTTTGAATCGGTAAATAATGATAATATGATTGGCGGATTTACCGATAACTATATACGAGTAGAAGTTCCTTATAACGAGAATATGAAAAATAAAATAGAAATGGTAAGTTTGGTATTATTACAAAATAACGGGAATGTTCTGGGAGAAATAAAATAAGGAAAAAATGGATTTAAATATAATTGGCAAAAGTGTAATAGAGCTGGTAAAAGAGGTAGGTTCTTTTATTAAAACTGAAGGTAAGGCTTTTAACAGAAGTGTAGTTGAAGCAAAAGGGACTAATGATTTTGTGTCTTTTGTCGATAAACAATCGGAACAGAAACTAGTAAAGGGGTTGTCGGAAATATTACCCGGTAGTGGTTTTATAGCCGAAGAGGGGACAGCAGGAAGTAATGGTGAGGAATATTTGTGGATAATAGACCCACTTGATGGAACTACAAATTTTATACATGGAGTAGCTCCACACTCTGTTAGTATTGCATTGCAAAAGAATAACAGAACAATATTTGGAGTAGTTTATGAATTAGGCAGAAATGAACTGTTTTATTCATGGGAAGGTATTGGTGTATTTTGCGATGAGAATGAGATAAAAGTATCAACAGCACAATCAATGAGCGATGCATTAATATGCGCAGGAATGCCGGTAAATGATTTTTCGCGGCTAACTGGTCATTTACAAGTAGTACATAAAGTAGTTACAAGTTCACATGGATTAAGACGTACCGGTTCGGCTGCTACCGATTTGGCATATGTGGCAGCAGGTAGGTTTTGTGGTTTTTTTGAATATGGATTGAGTGCATGGGATGTTGCCGCAGGAATATATCTTGTAGAAAGAGCAGGAGGAAAAGTTGGCGACTATTCGGGAGGTAATAATTATTTATTTGGTAGAGAAATGTTAGCAGCCACTCCCGGGGTTTATAATGATTTATTATTATTGCTTAAAGAGAATATGTAAAAACGAATATCTTTATTGTTATGAGAAAAATACTTGTAAAAACATTATCAGTAGTAGTTGTATTAATAGTTGGCTTGCACAACATAGGTGCACAAAATAGTATTGATGCTTATTTTTATAGTATACCTTATTATTCATACAATAATGGTATTTACTTAGAAACATATCTTACAATTAATGGCAACAATTTGAATTATATTAAAGGGAGCAATGGTTTAAAACAGGCATCGCTTGAGGTAACCATGTTGTTTAAAAATGGTGATGATATAAAGGAGTATAGGAAATATAATTTGAAGAGTCCGCTATATAATTTTTCTATTACCGAATTTCAGAGTTTTACCGATATACAAAAAATATATTTACCTGAAGGAGTGTATAGTTTCGATTTGATTGTTGAAGACTTGAATGGAGCTAAAGAGCTAAAAGATTATAGGTTGAGTACTTATGTTGTTGCAGATATTGCATTGAATAAAATGTCGCTGAGTGGAATACAATTTTTGAAGGATTATTTTCCAACACAAGATAAAAACATAAGAGTACGTGACGGTAATGAATGTGTGCCATTTGAGACCAATATATTTAGCTCTAGCGAAAATATTATTAAGTTTTATTCAGAGTTATATTGGGCATCGAATGGATTTCAACCGCTCGAAGATTTTGCTGTCAGATGTTATATTGAAGAAGTTCACACAGGGAAGCGATTCTCTGATATGAGTTATTTTTCAACAGATAAGGCAAGGAATAAGAATGTTATATCGGGAAGTGTGGATATAAAGAGATTGCCTACGGGTAAATACTATTTTGTATGTGAAATACTTACAATGAAAGATAAGCCGGTATTGGTAAAGAAGAGGTATTTTGAGCGAATAAATACGAATGTTAAATTGCCAATGACTAATTATAATATTTCTGCTTATGGTAAGTTTACCGATTCTTTTTCAAACGATTCATTGGTTAAAGTAATGGGTTTGTTAAAACCGATAAGTAATAAATACGAACTATCATATATCGACTCTTTAGTTAAAAGCGGAGGGTATAATTCTATGAAAAAGTTTTTATATGCATTTTGGAAAGCAAGAAATGAAAAGAGTGCAGAACAGGCTTACGAAGATTATATGGCAAAAGTAATTATTGTAAATAATATGTTTGCAACAGAGAGTAAGCATGGAATAGAGACAGATAAAGGGAGAGTTTATTTGATGTATGGTGCACCTAACAGTGTGATAGATAAATATGCCGACAAGTCGGCATATCCTTATGAAGTGTGGCATTATTATTCAATTGAAGATCAGTACGATGTGAAATTTATATTTTATAAGTTGGACAGTAGTTATAAATTATTGCATTCAAATATGAAAGCCGATATTAATAACTCTGATTGGCTTAATATATTGTATAAAGGCAATGTACCTGCAACACCAGAAGTATTACAATATTTTAACAGAAATTAAGCGGCAGCAAGGTTTTTTGGTTATATTCGCCAACAATTATGAGCAAAGCAAAAGTAGCAGTAGTAATATTAAACTGGAACGGGGAGGGGTATCTTAAACAATTTATGCCGTCAGTTTCGGAGTATTCGGTAGGCGAGAGGTATGAAGTATGGGTTGCCGATAATGGTTCAACAGACTTGAGTATACAATTTCTTAAGCAGAATTATCCTCAAGTAAAGCTATTGTTATTGGATAAGAACTATGGTTTTACCGGAGGTTATAATCGTGCATTGAAGCAGATAGAGGCCGAGTATTATGTTTTGCTCAATTCCGATATTGAAGTTACTCCTAATTGGATAAGCCCGATAATAGCAAAAATGGACGCTGATAGTACTATTGTTGCAGCAATGCCAAAGCTACTGGCTTATAATGATAAAGACACTTTTGAATACGCGGGAGCTGCCGGGGGATTTATCGATAAATACGGGTTTCCTTTTTGCAGGGGACGAATATTGAGTGAGATAGAGAAGGATTGTGGTCAGTATAATGTTGATTCAGAGATATTTTGGGCAACCGGAGCCTGTTTTTTTGTGCGTTCAAGTATATATCATAGTGTAGGGTGTCTCGATGAGCAGTTTTTTGCACATATGGAGGAGATAGACCTTTGCTGGCGTATGAAGAACAGAGGATATAGAGTAATGTATTATCCGGAGTCGGTGGTGTATCATGTTGGTGGAGGTACGTTGCCAAATAATAATCCGCGTAAGCTCTATCTGAATTACCGAAACAGTTTGTTGTTGTTGTATAAAAACCTTCCGCAAAACAGGCTGGCATCGACTATGTTTGCACGACTTATTCTCGATGGTATTTCGGCAGTAATGTACATTATGCAGGGTAAAATATCATTCTTTGCTGCTGTAATAAAGGCGCATATTTCTTTTTACATTATGCTAGGTGATTTTACTAAAAAGCGTATTGAAAATAAGTCGTTAAGAACTGTTTTTTATCACAATGAGATGTACTATAAAAGTATAGTATATGCTTTTTTTGTGAAGAAGTTAAGAGTTTTTTCTTCTCTTATATTTAAGCAATAGTGTTAATAGTATTAGAGCTGTAATTATTTTCCGTAATTTTCAACATATTGCTGATAATCAACTCCTTTTTCGTAAAGTGAAGCATGAATAAACATAAGTAGCGGTTCCATTTGGTCGGGTTTTTTAAATCCGGGAACAGCTGTTATAAGTCTATTCTGTTCATCGATAAAAACTATTGAAGGGTACGACATTTTACCGTTAAGTATAGTTGCTGCAAATTCGTGTACCGGGCGACTTCCTTCACCACTGTTTTTAAATTCATGACCTTGAAATACAATTGGTTCACGTTGTTCGGCATTAAGTTTAACGGGGTAATATTTTTCTGATAGTATTTTAGCAATAGCAGGGTTGCTGAATGTTTCTCGATCCATAACCTTGCACCAACCACACCAGTCGGTATATACGTCAATTAAAATTTTGCGGGGAGCTTTTTTGTTGAGTTCAGCAGCTTCTTCAATTGTGTACCATTTTAGTTCCTGGCTTTGCGCAAATATAGACAGCAATGCTGCAAAGAATATAGATGTAATTAATCGAATCATTTTTATTTATTTTAATTACAAATAAACTTTAAAAGGTTGGTTTTAGCAAATTTTATGACAGCAAACAAAAAAAACTGTCCGCCAATGGCGGACAGTAAAGAGGGACTTCAGTATTATTAATGAATAATATTAATCGGTTATTGTTGTGTGCCGGGGGCATCAATGCTAAGTTTAATAATTGAAAACAAAGGAACTTTCCCATAGTATACAAGAGCTTGCAGAATATAGAAATCAGTCTCTGGTAGTTTATTGCTTGGGGTTATATCTGACGGAAGAGTTACAGTAAGTTCCCCTTTTGTTTCGGTACTCGAAACGGCTGCAGACTCAATTAATAAAGGTTTGCCAACTGTAACCCACGATGAGTTTACCTGCATAAGTTTTGCTACAACTTTAGTTGGCTTAGCTCCGTAATGTGCTGCACTAAATTCATATTCCAGCGATATTTTTGAACCGGGTAATTGTTTTTTCAAAGGGAGCGATTCATTGTGACGCATTCCTTGATTTTTACCGTTAAAGCTTATTGCTATGTTTCCCGGTATCCCTTCAGCAGGAAGAACATTAAGAGCGGCAATTCTGTTTTGCCAAGAGCTTCCACCGTATTCGCCAACTACACGTACCAAATAAAGGTAAGAGTCATTTTCAAAGTTGAATGTCGATTTTGTTTTGGCAGGTATCATAATGGTTTCGTATATTTTGCCTGAAAGGTCAATGTTTATCAGGTTTACTTCTTCAATTGTACTCCAGTCGTCGACATTAACAAGTATAATATCAATCCAAGCCGACGAGAGGTTTTCATTTGGCATAGTTCCCTCTATGGTAATACTTTCACCTACTTTTTTACTCAAAGTCCAGTGACCGCTTATATCAGATTTTTGATTATCGAAAGTGATATCCCACTGTGCAGAACTACTCAATGCTATGAGTGCCGATAGCAGAGTTATATAAAATGTTTTCATAAGGCAGGAATTTAAAAGTTAATAATAGAAAATATTGATAAGGACACTTATGATGTTCTTGTATTAAATTTAACAATTTTGAAAATATTATACAATAGAGGATGAAAAAAATAAGGTGTTCAAGACACAACACACAAGACACAAGATACTAGCAACCCGCAACTTGTAACTTGCAACAGTCCACAGTCTCCAGTCCACAGTCTCCAGTCTCCAGTCTCCATTCAACTTGCAACCCGTAACCCTGCACCTTGCAACCCTGTAACCCTGCAATCCTGTAACCTTGCAACCCGCAACCCGCAACCCGCTATTCTACTTATCGAGCCATAGACGGAAGTGGTGGCTTTTATTGGAGCTTACCAGTAGTTCAACTTCATTGGCAGGTAGTGTTTCAAGCTTTATGCGGCTTTTTGAGAATATGCTTATTTTATTAATGTATTTATAGTTGATAATGGCTTGTCTGTTAATTCTGAAAAAATCATCGGGATTCAATAGTGATTCGAGTTTGTCGAGTGAAAAATCAATTGGGTAGTTTCGCCCGTCATTGGTAAAGAAATATGCCCCTTTTTCCATTACATAGAAGTATACAATATCAGATGTTTCTATTGATTTCAGCTTACTTCCGATATTAACTACAAAGCGTTTTTTGAATTCTTTTTTCGATAATTGAATTGTGTCAATGATTGAGTTAATGTTGATTGGTTCTGACCGGCTTTTTAGGCGATTGAATTTTTCAATACTATATTTCAGCTTCTCGCTATCAATTGGTTTTAGAAGGTAATCGATGCTGTTTAGTTCAAATGCTTTAATTGCATACTCATCGTAAGCGGTTGTGAATATTACAAATGACTCAACATTGACATGGTTGAAAATTTCAAAACTAAGTCCGTCGCCAAGCTGAATGTCAAGAAACAGTAGGTCGGGATGCTGATTGTTTTTAAACCACTTAATAGCAGATTCCACACTGTCAAGTGTTTCAATTATTTCAATTTCAGAGTCGGCTTCATGTATTAGCTTTGTAAGCCTTGTGGCTGCCGGCAATTCGTCTTCTATTATTAAAGCTTTTGTCATATTGGTATGTTTATAGTTCAATAGTAAGCAGAGGCACTACTACTTTGAATTCGCTTTTTGTTTCTGTAATTTTTAGTTCAGAGTTTGTAAAAAATGCCAGGCGGGCTTTAATATTTTTTATGCCATGACCGGTACTTTCAACATTGCTTTTAAGTTGGAGGTTGTTTTTAACTGTAATAGCGTTATTGTGTGCAGAAATATCAATTTTCAGAGGCTTATTTTTTGAAATAATATTGTGTTTTATACAGTTTTCAACAAGTATCTGCAAAGTCATAGGAGGTAGTGAATAATGATAAAACCGTTCATCAATATTGATATTTATTTCAATATTTTCAGCAAAGCGTGTTTTTTGAAGCAGTATATATTTTTCTACAACCTTTACCTCATCTTTGACCAATACAAGCTCGCGGTTGTTGCTTTTTAGGCCGTAGCGTAAGAATTCCGACAGATTTTGAATATAGTTTGTAGCATTTTTATTGTCATCAACAAGCATTGATAAGCTGTTGAGGCTATTGAACAGGAAGTGAGGGTTTATTTGTGATTTCAGAGTTTCGTACCGGGCTTCCATATTATCTTTTTCAAGCCGTGCCGATTTTGAAAAGTGAAACTTCCACTGGCGATAAAAGAAAATTGCTTCATGAATGCACGTAATAAAGTAAGTAATAAGCAGCGTAATCAGGAAATCGAAGATTTTTGGAATCTGTATATTTGCGGTTTTATAATATTCCGGAAAAGCTTTTCTCAATCCAATCAGAAGTAAGCCAAATAAACAAACGTAAAGTGTGATGGCAAGTATTTCTATTACCAGATGTTTAACAGGTGAACGTTCCCATGGGAATTTTTTCCATAAAAAAGTAACTATCATGTAGCATCCGAGCCAAATACCTCCGGTTGATATGATGCCGTTTAAAAAAGGGAACCATTTTGCCGTTTTTTCAAGGTTGGCTGCACCGGAAGTAAGGTATGCCAGAGTTATAAGAATACTCACAAGTGGTATAACAATAAACAACGTTCTTTTCGGATTGTATTTGTATATGAAGTTATTATTCATGTTATTTTAGTATTTGGTATCAGGTACAAAGAAACAATATTACAGTACCTGTATCTTATAAATCAAAGTAAATTATATTTTTCAGGTTTAGAAATTGATACGGTATAAGAACATTGGCATAAATTCCTGCTGATATGTTTCATACATCTCATTTTTTTCAGAGTCGTACGATTGTGAAAATACACTTTGGTAGTTAGTTAAATTCTGTAAGTCGATAGCCCATTCCTGAGAATACTTTGCAGAATTGTGTTTTAATCCTATTCTGAAATCAATACGGAAATATGGCGAATATTGATTTTTGTAGGCATAATCCCAGTTGTACACAGGGGCGTCGTCTATGGCAGATTGCTCTATATCTAAAGGAACATATCGCTTACCTCCCGACCAGTTTGCCTTTGAGTCAAATGTAAGCATGAACTTGTCATTTATAATATATTCATATCCGGCCAACAGGTTAATTACATAATTTCCATTAAATGCTGTATTCCTTTCCACGCCGTCGTATCCTTTGTATTTTGAATCATAAAGCGAGGTTGTAAGCAGGAAGTAATAACCGTTACTCAGGTATTTTTCAAGAGTTATTTCCAAGCCGTAATTCTTTCCAGTACCTTCATTTACAAGGCTGTCTTCAAGTCCGCCTCCAAAGCTGTCGCCGGTATTCAGCATTGAGTATTCAGGGAATCCGTATTTTACAGGAACATTATAAATATGTTGGTAATATGTTTCAGCTTTCAGTCTGAAATCTTCATTTATATTGTAAGTATATCCGAATACATAGTGATTACTCTTTGTAAAGCCCATGTTTTTGTTTGTTAAATATTGTTTGTGATTAATAGTATCGTGTGTAATCAGGAAGTAATTTGTTTTTGGCTGAGTTTGGCTGTGAACACCAAATCCGGCATTGAAACTATGCGATGGCATGAACTGCCATTTCATACCCAGGCGAGGTTCCAGTGCAAAATCGCCGTTAAGGTTAAAATATTGAGTGTGAACTCCGGCGTACGACGATATATTTTCAGTGAACTTATGTTGCCATTGGGTAAAAGCCTGAATAAGCACCATGCCCTCATTACTTATGTCGTTGCCGGTTAAGAAGCGGTTGTATTCAGGATACCAGGCACTGTCAATATAAGAGGCCACGTAATAGTCGGCAATGAATCCGGTATTGATATTGTTCTTTTTATTGAGCTTATATGTGAGCTTCGACGATAAGCTGTATTTATCTTCACGCTGGTTTTGTCGGGCGTAAGGTTTTGCATACTTTCGGTCAATAATAGAGTCAACAACTGCCTGTGCATTTGTAGTTTGGAACGAGAGCGTTGTTTTAAGCTTTGTTTTTTCATTGAAAAAATAAGTGTGCGACGAACCTATTACAAAAAGTTCCGAACCGAAGTCAACGGCTGTACCTTTGCCCATATAATTATTACTGGTAGAGTCTGCAAAGTCGCGCCCGATAGGAATAAAGCTATCGCCCCACATACCGAACAGTTTGAAACGTCCGGCTTTTTCAGTGGGTAGGTCAAACATATATGAGAGGTCTTTGTATTCGGGTATTGCAGTACCGGTTCCAAAGTCGAACCCCAGTTTATGAAAAATTTCAAGAGTGGAGTATCTGAAATTTACCATGTATGTAGCTTTTTGTCCGTTAAATGTTTTAAACAAAGGGCCTTCGGCACCCAGCTCAAAACCATTGAATCCTACTTGTCCGGTAAACTCATGTTTTTGGTTGTTTCCTGAACGCATATTCAGGTCAAATGCTCCTGCTGTGGCATTTCCATATTCGGCAGGAAATGCTCCGGTCATGAAATCGGAATTGGTAAGCTGATTGTTGTTTATCATGCTGATAGGGCCGCCGGTTGTACCCAGAGCTCCGAAGTGGTTCGGATTGGGTATTTCAACACCTTCAAGTCGCCACAGAACACCGGTAGGCGAATTACCGCGTATTACAATATCGTTGCGCGAGTCGTTACTCATATTTACACCTGCATAGTTGGCAACCATACGTGCAGGGTCACCAAGGCTACCGGCAAAGCGTTCGGTTTGTTCTATTGAAAATGAGCGGGCACTAACAGAAGCCATTTTATTTAATGCCTCCATTTTATTTCTGTCGGCTTTTATAACAACTTCTTCAACATTGGTTATATCTTCTTCAAGCCTGATGTTGATATATGCCTGTTTCCCTTGTGTTACAAGTACGTTGGGAATTGTCTGAGGTTTATATCCCAGGTAAGTAATTTGAATAGATTGGCGACCCAGAGGGACATTGTTTATAATAAAATTACCACTAACATCGGCAGTAGTTCCGTTTACAGGGTCTGATTCGAGTAATATTACATTAGCACCTATCAGAGGGTAGCCTGTAACTTTATCAATTATAGTACCGCGTATCGATCCCGGATTCTGAGAGAACACAGCAGTGATAACTGATAGTAAAATGACTGTAGTAAGGGTTAAATGTTTCATTTTAATAAAAGTTTTGTGTTTTAATTACTGTTAGTATAATAATATAATTGAGTTGGCAGTCTCCGGTCTCCGGTCTTCAGTCTCCGGTCTTCAGTCTCTGGTTCAAAAGTTCAAGCGTTTATAATTTAGTGTCCGGTGTCAGGTTTTAACATCCGACTTCCAACTTCAATTCAAAACTACCCGCAATTTTAATTAAATAAAAAGAGAGATGGCTGAGTGAGGAAAAAGTATGTTTGAATGATTTTTTAGTCGGCAGTCGCCAGTCGGCAGTCCACAGTTGGCAGTTCAGAAGTTCAAAAGTTCAAACAATTAAACACCGAACAACCGATATCACTCCCAAATTTCCCCATTCCCTCATTTTCAAATTTCCAAAATTTTATTAAACTTGCACCATTAATAATTAACCGTTACCCTTTGTTACAATTTACAAACATATCAGAAACCTGTGTTCAGGCGGGCTTGTTTTCAGTACTTCTAATATCCGGTATTGTAGCATTTATGTGTAAACACACACATGGATTTCAGCCTTTTGTAAGTAAGTTAGGTATTTCGTATAAATATAAGTTCATTTACCTATACGCAGGTGAAGCAATTTGTAAATTGTTTTTCGTTCTCCGACGCGTAGGGCAACCTTTTTGTAAATTGTTTTTTGCTCACCGACGCATCGGGGAAGCATTTTATAAATTATTATTCATTCCCCGGCGCATCTTTTATAAAAATACAAATGCAAATGCCTTGTCAGGTGTGTCGGGCAGTAATATGTGTCTCCAATTTATTTAAACCATATAAAATTTTAACAAATG
>QKGS01000016.1 GCA_003250355.1 Bacteroidota bacterium | reverse complement strand
ACAGCCGTAGTATTCATATTACTGTTATTTCCATCGGCAAACGTTCCTCCCGATGTTACCAAATCTTCTGCTTCAATTATAAATGATAGAGGAGCCTGTTCAACTGTAACTACACATACATCGGTTTTGTTACCGTCTTGTGTGATAACTGTTATGTTTGCCGTTCCGGCCGATACGCCGCTTACTACACCGCTTGCACTTACGGTTGCTACACCCGGTGCACTGCTGCTCCAGGTTACTGATTTGTTTGTTGCATCAACAGGTGATATTGTTGCTGTTAGGGTTACGGTGCTGCCTGCTTCTACGCTTGCTGTTTCATTTACTGTTACTCCTGTTACACTTACTGTACCTGTTCCGCTTGCAACAACATTAATAGGGTTAATACCATAACTTATATCAGTTCCTTTTGAATTTCTGAATAGTGCATATAAGTAATAAAAGTTACCAGAAGGTAATTCTGCAGTAGCTGTAGCTCCTGTTAAATCAATAGTTCCGGTAAATGAACCTGACTCATTACCTACTTCAGTATCCCCCTCTACATAATAATCATTAACTAAATTCCATGAAGCATCTAACTCACGTAAATGAATGGTTACTCCAGTATAGTAGCCCGACTGTACGGTATTGCCTGTTCCGGCATGATAATTAACAGAAACTTCCATTGAGCTTCCAACAGTATAATTTGTATTCAAATATTTACTCTCATCATCGAAAGTTATACTTGCCAATGCTACTGTTCCAACTGTTACCACGCACACGTCGGTTTTGTTACCGTCTTGTGTAGTTACTGTTATGTTGGCTGTTCCTGCCGATACTCCTGTTACTACACCGCTTGCACTTACAGTTGCTACACCCGGTGCACTGCTGCTCCAGGTTACTGATTTGTTTGTTGCATTTGTTGGATAAACAGTATGACTTAAGCTAGTAGTAGCCCCCACTTCCACATTTGCTGTTTCGTTTACTGTTACTGATGAAACTGCAATATTACCGGTACTATTAACTGGCTTGTACACACGTACCCAGTCAACTTTCATTTGGTTTTTAGCAACATTATTCAAATCGTCGTACGAAGGGGTTGACGCCAATAACCAACCCTGCGATTCCATATTGATAATAATTTCAAGGTCTTTCGTAAAACCTTTTGCCTCATTTGTAATACCATTACCATCAACATCACTAACATCGCTACCCTGAAACCATGCAGGGTCGACAACACTATAACCATTCGACGCATTACTTGCCGCCTGCAATTTAGTAAAATCGTAAGTAGCCGATGTTGAATGTATAGTCACATCTGTATAACCGTTTTGATATCCTCCCGAAATATTGGTAGGAAGCATATAACCGTTAACATTCCAATTCAACGAATTAAAATATGTATACTCCCATGTTCCATTCATTTTAGTAGCTGTTGCATTATAGTACATTACACGTACCAAACTACCATCAATATAGTACTCCCAATGCTTTGGTCCTATCCAGTTAACACCCATACGCATATATCTACGGTTTCCACCATTCCAACAGTACTCACCCCAGCCACCGGCAGCAGTTACCTCCGATATAGGATACCAGCTATTCCAGTCGCGCGGCTGATAATCAGTAAACGGATTACGTACAAAAGAGTGATGGCTAATATGTGTAAAGTTCTTATACCCGTCAACACCTCCATAATTTTCAATAATATCAATCTCTTCCGTATCATCGGGACTTAACATCCAAAAACATGAAGCCAAAGAGATATTGGCTACACTAATTGAAGATTCTACATATACGGGATAATTAACTTTGTAATTTGAAGTTACACAACCGGAAGCAACACCATAGTATACAGCGGGTTCGCCTGAATAATAAATACCTCTTTTGGGATTACCATTATTAGCATATCCCACCGTTATAACCAAATCGCTACCATTTACCGATACATTCTGGGTATTCCAATAAGTGTAACCCGGGCCATCCCAAGCGTTATGATAAAAGTTATACCACTGATTTCTTGCTCCAAAATTTGATTTGTTGGCATACCCACCTGACGCAAATGAGGTGTTGTAATTAAAATCGTCGGAAATATTTTCCTGAAGTTGCCAAATTTTACCTAAACCTGCATCGGCAGGTATTGCAATAGCATCCCAATCGTACTGTGCAAACGATTGATTCCACGCCAATAAACATAGCGTAGCTACAAAACATAGTTTGATTAATTTCATAAAGAATTAAAATAAATAGTTAATAGTTAACTTTGCGACCTTTCCCCCGGTCTCAATTATTACAAATATAAGAGTAAAAGGTACTCTTATTATTTAGTTTTATTTGCATTGATATGTTTATATTTGCCTTATTGCATTTATAAACAAATAAATATACAAAAGAAAAGTGCCTGCCAAATTAATGACAGACACTTAATCTATTACTATTTATTAATCTATGAATTACTCTTTTATAAATTGCTTAGCTACTACGGTATTGCCGTTTTGGATATGCAATACATATAAACCGCTTGGTAATGAGCTAACATCAATAGAGTTGTTGTCAGAAGTTTCGCCGGCCAACATTAATTGACCAACTGTACTGAACACAATATATTTCGACTGTGGTTCAACTGTAACATTAATTGTTTCTGTTGCAGGGTTCGGATAAAGAATTACCTCCTGCACTACCTCTTCACCGGCCTCTAATATAGGGCCATCACCCGGTTGATCTGAAGTAAGACCTTGTCCTTCAATAAGGATTACCTTATCAACATTAAACTGCCAAGGATCATCTGTAAGACCTTCTATTTTTAAAGTATGTGCACCTGCTGTTAAGTTAAAGTTACCCGGAATAACAAGCTCTACATATTGTGTCCATGAAGTAGCCGGAATATTTGCAGAAACAGATTTGGTACCATCAATAGTAATTTGTACAGTTTTAGTTCCTTCAGGGTTAGCTACATAAGCTTTTGCAAAATAAGTACCCGCTGTAGTAACATTGAAGTTTATTATTACATAATCCCCATTGTTGAAGTAATCAATTATTGGAGTAGAAGCACCATTGTCTGCTTGGCTGTTAATTCTAACACCAATACCTTCTCCTTTCCACTGAGAATCATCAACAGTACCACCTTCAGATGAGAAGTTTTCTGCTTCAACAATTATTTGAGCAGCACCTGCTGCTATCTCTACTACTGTAACAGCACATATTTTTGTGTGTCCGCCATCAACTGTAGTTACAGTAATGTTTGCAGTACCTGCACTTACACCTGTTACTACACCGTTAGCATTAACTGTTGCAACACCTTCGGCATCAGACGACCAAGTTACAGCCTTATTGCCGGCATTCATTGGGTACACAGTAGGAGTAAGTGTTTTTGTGCCATCTTTAAGTATCGATATACTCTTCTTATCTAATGTAACTTCTGAAACCGGAGTTGCAGCTTTTACCTCAATCGATTTTGTTTCGGTATCTATAACATTAGCACCCTCTTTTAGTATTGCTTTTACAACATAATCGGTTCCATAATCAGGAGTACTTGCAAGTGTAATAATAACTGTTGCAGTATCTACACCAAATTTATCAACATTGTCGGTGGCTGTTCCTAACAAATCAGCTCCTTTATATAGCTCTACTGTTACAGAACGTGCACCTGCTACTAAGGCCGGAATTTTGAATGTATATGCCGAAGCCGGATTCAATTCGTTAGGAATTTCTGACATATAAACGCTTTCGTCATCAGGAATAGTTACATTAACTGTAATTTGGTCTGTAATGCTTGTTCCTGCAACTTTAGCCGTAATTACTGCCGATGAATTAATAACCTTACCAATTACTTTTCCGTTAACAATTTCTACATTGTTTGTATTATCAGATGACCACTCAATTACCGGAGCCATATTAACTAAAGGGGTAAAGCTAACTGTAAGTGCTGTGTTTTCAAACTGATTAACGGTTACTGATGCTGCTCCGCCATTTATAGAAATGCTTGTAACACCTGTAGTATAAGGTATAGCTGTAATTGTTATTGTTGAATTAACTGAACCATTTGCAGTACTTGTAGCAGTAATATTAGTTGTTCCTGAGCTTGCAACAGCAGTAACAACTCCATCGGCGTCAACAGTTGCTACACTTGTATTTGAAGAAGACCATGTTAAGCCTTTATTTGAAGCATTTGCAGGTGTAAATGAAGCTGCTAAAGCTAACGATTTGCCTTGCATTACACTTTGATTAGTACCTAATGATACTCCTGTAATTGCAGCTCCACCTGTTGTACGCCCCGGTGTTGCTGTCATATCAAATGTTTGAATCATAATAGTAGTAAACTCAGTATTACCTGCTCTTGCAAATTCAATAGTATTTGTTCCATCAACAAGTGCTGATACCGGACATTCTATTTCTAAAACACCAAACCATGCTCCTGCCCAACTACCTAAACCATAACCTCTGGTTGGTTGTACATAATTATTGGCTGAAACAATAACATCGGTAGAGTTTACTTTAAGCTTAGTTACCTTCATACCTGTTGTACCATCGAGCGGGCTATAATGGAATCCGCCAATACGAATAATAGCCTCGCCTGTGGCCGGTTTACTTACCCCTTTTACTGTTGCAGTAATTGATGTTTTAGCCGGGGTGTGACAAAGCTGAGTACCGCGCTCATTTTTACTAGTTCCGGCTAAAGGATCACACATATATTTAGTTTCAACCGACTCCTGATTAATTGATATATCTGATGCATAATTGTAAACCAAAACAATAGTTGAGTTTGGTTTAAGTGTTACTTGCGCAGGGGCAGTAGTCATATTTGCAACTGTATATGCCGGAATATTATCATCCCCTTTAAATAAGTGACGGAACTCAACACTACTTAGAGTATTGCTACCTGCTCCGTGTGTATAAATACTTATTGTTTTATTTTGATCAACAGTATTATTAAGAATCAGGTAAGCTTTTTTGCCATTAACATAAGAGTCAACCTGAACATCTATATCATCTGATTTAGTATCGATACGAGTTCCCTCAACATCTTTCCATAATTCAAAGAAATGAATGGTTTTTCCCCATCCCCATCCTCCTGAAGGCTCAGTTGCAAGAGTTGTCCATGTTCCGCGTGGTTCCATCAGTGTTGCTCCCTCGTAACGAACTACTTTTCCACCATACTCATAAGCACCCCATACTGCTTTTGTTGGAGCAAAAGGCATACTATATACAACATGTGACGGACGCTCAAGAAACTGCATCTGCATTTGGTTAAATGACTTAATAAAAGGCCAATCACGTTCGCCATTAGCTAATGATTCGATATAAGTTCTGCTAACAGCACCAAATTCTGACACTACAATATCCTTTTTCTTTCCATATAATTGGTGGTCGTACCACTCGAACATATCAAGAAATGCTTCTATATGTCCTCCTGCTCTTGTACTTGCTTTATCGTTGTTTGGATCAGCCTGTGGCCAGTCGTACATATGCACGCCATAGAAATCCATATCGGCACCACAGTAATCCATAAATCCTTGGTACATATAATCCCATTGCCACCAAGCATCGCCTTTATTATCCCATGCTCTAGGCCAAACACTGTTTCCTACACCTGGATTCTCTACACCACCGGTTTCGCCTACTCCTTTAAGCATTACTGAATACCAACCAATAGCTTCGGCACTTGAATAAGCATCCCAATAATTACCAGATACCCTTGATGGTATACCATCTGACTTATATAAGTCTAACTGTCCCCATGTCATACCTCCAATAAGTGGAGCTTTATCACCTAAGCGGCTTCTTATTTCCTGAGCAACACGTTTATGGTACTCCCAGTTTTTTTCTAAACTCGATACAATCATACCAAATGAAGGATTTAAGAAGTTCATATCGGGCTCGTTATAACACTCCCAGTATTTTGGCAGCGGGTCGCCAAGTGCACCTTTTTCGTGTGCAAAATAGTGTTCAAAATACTTTCCTACCCAGTCGGCAGCGGCATCGGTATCTTTAACAAACCATCCATCTTTACCTTTCCCGAATGTTGGAAAATACGAAAGATTCGAATACATCGGCGAGAAGTCATTGATACCCATAATCATATTTGATTTAGCCTCATACTGACGACGAGAATCAAACGTTGAAGACGAATACCATTCCTTTAAACCCTGTCCGTGAGTAATCATTTGCGATTCATTAGCCCAACCCGGCTTGTTCGGATCTTGCTCTACTCCCTGCATTTTCCATGTTGCATTACCTGTTTCACGACCAAAATAAACATCTAAATCATTGATAAGGTAATCTAACATATCTTCATGCCCATTCCAGTCGCTTTCTGTGTGGTTAGCATGAATAGTCATACGGCGCTCACGGCCAAATCTTGATTCTCCGTCAACCGAATGTTTCATATTCAGGTTAACATCAACTATTACTTGTGCTTCGACCATAAAAAAAGCTGCCAACACAAATAATTTCGTAACTAGTAACTTACGATAATTCATAGTAATGTATTTTTATTAATAAATAGTTAGTATTCAATCGTTTGCTGTTTTGGAGACTTTAAACGAAGAATTTATACTTTTAAGTGATATACACCTACATACAAAAGTATATTACACATTTATTAATATATTGCACTGTATTTGCTTTATTTTAGTAATGTTTGCAAACAATAACTGTGAGGCAAAAATATCATTCGCAAACAAGTATTATTACTATGTAATGAGAATTCGATGTAAGGAATTGCTCAATGTATTTATATTCTGACCTTTGTGATTATTACTGTTTAGTATCAAGTACATAGTATCAATACTTGTGTAGTTGTTTTACTTGATACTTGATACTTGATACTAAAATCTCACATTAGAATGTTAATGATAAATAATCAGTAGAATACAATATTTCTTATATAGAACTAAGGTTATTATTACAATTGGAATACTTGAGTTTGTATATTAACACAAAAAAAGTGCCTGCCAAATTAATGACAGACACTTAATCTATTACTATTTATTAATACGAGTTACTCTTTTATAAATTGTTTAGCAATAATATTATCACCATTCAATATGTGTATGAAGTAAATACCGGAATTCAGAGAACTAATGTTAAGTGAACCATCTGCTAAAGTTTTACCAATTAAACTCATTTGCCCCATAGCATTAAACACTATATAATTAACCTGTGCTCCTGCGCTTATATATAAAATATCATTTGCAGGGTTAGGATATACCGATAGCTCACCGGCTTGCTCAGAATCGACACCAACTGTTACATCAGGGTCTACTCCGGTACCTTCTGTAAGTACCACCTTATCAACATTAAACTGCCACTCTTGCTTTCCAACTGCCTCTATTTTCATAGTATGCGTACCGGCTGAAAGGCTGAAATGTCCGGGAATAACAGTTTCTACAGTAGTAGTCCAATCATTATTATTGGGAAGAACAACCGTTACCGACTCTGTTCCTATAGTAATTTTTATTTCCCTATTATCAAGAGTTGTTCCTGCAAATGCAGTTGCAAAATAATTGCCTGCTGTAGTTACATTAAAATCTATAAGAATATAATCATCAGCGTTCCAATAATCAACATAAGTACCATTAATTCTAACTCCCGACGCATTGTCAGCATAGGTAAAGGTTGTGCCTCCGGTCTCTTTAAAATTTTCAGCCTGAACTGTAATACTTTCAGCCAATGGGTCTAATGCCACAACCTTAACAGTACACTGAGCAGTAAGAGCTCCTGTATTTGTTTTTGCTGTTATAATAGCAGTACCTGCACTAACTCCTGTAACTACACCACCTACTACTGTTGCTACAGAAGGAGCACTGGTTAACCATGAAACTGTTTTATCGTCAGCATCGATAGGTAGTACTTTTTCTTTAAGTGTTTTGTTTTTTCCTGTAAGTAATGAAACTTCTGCAAAATCTAATGAAATAGATGTAGGAGGTACTTGAATATTAGTAACAGTAACTGTACACTGAGCAAATTTTGTATTATCGGCATTTGAAATAACTTTAATAATAGCCTCACCTCACTTACCGGAGTAATAATACCATTTGCATCGACAGTTGCAACTGCCGGAGTTAAGCTTTCAAATGTTAATGACTTGTTACTTGCATATACCGGAAATACAATACCCGAAATCTGATCTTTGTCGCCCATATTTACAGTTAATGCATCATCGGAAACTGCTACGCTATCAACAGCAATAGCTACTGAAGCATCGGTAGTTTCATATACAATAATATTTGCAACAGCCAAGTCTGCACCATTTGCAAAAGCAACTGTAATAGTATTATTCTCTTGAAGATAATTAGCACTAAAAGGAATTTCCATTGTAACCAATTCTTTACCGGCTCCTCTAGGCTGACCTCTCCAATCATTTGAAGGTGTTACAGCATTACCATTTATACTCACTGAATTTAGTTTTGCCCATCCTGAAAATACACTACCGGTAAGCAATAATGTAGCCTTTGCATTTGATAAATTTGCAGGTACTTTAACACCATTTACATTAACCGAAGCTGCAGTTGTTCCTGAAAATGTTTTTCTGTTTTTAGCACCTAAAGAAGCACAAAAATATTTGTATTCTCTAGTTACTTTACTAATAGCTGCTTCTACATCTGAACCATAAGTATACTTCAAAATCATAGTACCGTCAGCGGCTAATGATACCGACGTTGGAGCTGTTGCAGCAGTAGATTCATCGAGCTTAACAGCAGTTCCATTCCAATACATATGTTTTGTTTTTACACTTGTAGGAGAACCTGCAATACCAGTAACACTCAAGTTTATTGTTGTTGCTGATGTTTCCATACTGTTTAGTATCAAATAAACATCGGCTCCATTAACATAACAATCAACTTGAATATCAAGATCGGCCGATGAAGTTTCAACTCTTGTTCCTTTTACTTCAGACCATAGTTCATACCATTTAATATAATCACTCCATTCCCATATTCCATCCTTATCATCGTCACGTAACATTTTATATTTATATGCCCAAGTTGCTCCATCGCCCCAAGTTGCTTTGGCAGGTGTAAAAGGCATTGTTTTTATAATATAATCAGGACCGACGTAAGTACTGCATCATCATAGAGTTGAACGGTTTCAAATTTTCCCAATCGTAACGTGGGTCAAAAGTTGACTTATAAGCCCAAGCACCCTGAACTGCACCGTATTCCGATATTACTATCGGTTTACGATTTGCCATTCCATTACCCTGACCTACAACATCGTACCACTCAATCATTTCAAGCATTCCCTCAACGTGCATACCCGAACGAATTGCACCTCCTGTAGCATCATATTTAGGCCAGTCATACATATGTACTGCATAAAAATCCATTTCCGGACCGGCTACATCCATAAATCCTTTCCAAAGAACATCCCACTGATGCCAGTCGGTTCCTTTTACTCCGTCGTAAGCATTTCCCCAACGGGCTATCTCATTTCTTATTTTAGTTTTTGCAGCCTCGTCAGCAGCTGTAGTGCCATATTTACCTAACATTGCCTCTACTGTCATTCTGTCTTGATCAGGATTTTGAAAATCGTGTAAACCCCATGTCATACCGCCAACCATAGGAGCTTTATAACCAAGACGCTCTTTAACGCCTTTTGCTACAATTTTATGGTATTGAAATAATGTTTCCCACGATGAAATAGTCCATGTTGTTCCACCAAAATATAAAGTTGCATTTAACATCATATCAGGCTCATTTACTACTTCCCAAAACTTTGGACGCAACTCACCTTCTTGTGCTGTATCATCTACAAAGTATTTATCTATGTATTGAACCATCCAGTCGCGTGATGATTCTATTTCGCGCGGCATCCATTCTACTCCATCATCACCTTTTGGCATATGTCCGTAATTATAAGTAACAAAAGTTGGATGTGGATTTGCTCCACATATCATACCCAATGCCTTATCCTGATACTTTTCATAACCTCTGCTCTCAATATTACCCTGATAATTACCCTTAATAAACTCGCCATAGCTTTCCATTGCTGACAAGTCTGGATAATCTGCTTTGTTTTCATCCATTTTGGTTACATTGAATATCCATGATGCAGTACCATTATCACGACCAAAATATGCGTCAAGGTCACGTAATAGATAATCTAACTTATCTTCTTCCCCTACCCAATCTGACTCGCTTAATGATGAATGAACGGTAATGTGGCGTTCACGACCAAAGTCGGATACACCTCCAACTGAATGCTTGGTGTCTAACTTAACACCAACATTTACCTGTGCTGTAAGCATTGATATACCTGCCCACACAAATACTTTCGTAAAAAATAACTTACGATAACTCATAGTAATGTTTTTTATTAATAAATAGTTAGTTATTGTTAAAGCTTGATATTTACAAAACACCAAGCTTTAAGCTTAGTACTTTTTATAAGCACCCGACCAAAAGTATATAATACTATTAAAGAATACAATAAATATTTATATTTATTGCCTTGTATTTAGTTATATTTGCAAAATGACAATTCGGAGGAAAGTGTATGTAAATATAAATGCTGTATTTATATATAAATTCATTATGTAGGTATGTGCATTTACTGCACTAAACAAAACAATCTGATGTTTAATTTTCTATAAACACTAAAAACTCCTTTACCAAACAAGTAACATCTGACTGAAATATATAACCCGGTTTATCGGATTCCCATTTCTGCTTATAAGTCTTCCACTTATTAACCACCTCTGTATTAGTAATTCCATCGGTGCTATTACCCAAACTGGCAAATATTGATTTTAAAATATTTACAACTTCTTGCTTTTTATCAGTTTGAAATTCAAGGTTTATCCAACCGTCAGGGTCATTGTTTATAGCTTTCTTTAGTTTTATTATGTTCTGATAAAATCCCCTATCATAGGTTTCTAATTCGTTACGACACAATTCTAATTCACTATTTACTGAACTACATATACTTACTGTATCAACAACAAAAATATTCTCACTTAATGCTTGAGATATCCGGTTTGCTTTTTGCTTTATAGTAGAATCGGTGCAGTTTCCAAAATTATCGCTCCAAATGCTTTCAAGTATCTCATTGCTACCTGAAATATTTTTACCTGTTATTTTTAATACCAACTCGGTAGAACCAAAAAATACCGACAGAAATATTGCCAACAGAAAATAATTTTTTATCGATTTCAGCATTTCAGGCCTTACAGCATCTTTTTCCTGTTCTTTCGATAACAACCGATACGAAAGTATTGCCAAAGCAAGTGAAATACCAATGGCTCCATATTTCAGAAAATCAACAAATTCCATATTTTATACTTTTTATTGATAAAAATAAGAGTTTTTATCAATTCATCAATAATAACTATTACTATTTAGAGTCTAATTCCGGTTTTGAACTTTCTTTTTTTATTTTTGCACACAAATAATAACAAGGCGATGATAGATTATACAGAAGATCAAGACGATCAGGAATTATTTGAACACTACCGATTTTCGGCCGATTCGGGGCAAAACCCATTACGGATTGATAAATATTTACAAAACAAAATTGAAAATGCCTCACGTTCAAAGATTCAGGCTGCTGCCGACAATGGAAGTTTAAGGGTTAACGATAAGGTTGTTAAATCGAACTATAAGGTTAAGCCCGGCGATACTGTTACCGTTGTACTTGAGTATCCGCCACGCGAGATAGAAATAATTCCGGAAGATATTCCTCTCAATGTTGTATATGAAGACGAAAGCTTTGTTATAGTAAATAAACCTCCGGGGCTTGTTGTTCACCCTAGTTATGGTCACTACACCGGCACTCTTATTAATGCTCTTGCATACCGATACAAAGATTTACCAATATTTAACGGAAACGATGCTCGCCCGGGGCTGGTACACCGTATTGACAAAAACACGTCGGGGCTTCTTGTAATAGCAAAAAGCGAAGAAGCTAAAGCAAAAATAGCTCTTCAGTTCTTTGAACATACAACACACCGCCGTTACATTGCTCTGGTGTGGGGCAACTTTGAGGAAGATGAAGGCACTATTACCGGGCATTTGGGACGTAGCCCTAAAAACAGAAAACTTATGACTGTATTCCCCGATGGTGAATATGGCAAACATGCTATAACCCATTATAAAGTTTTAGAACGGTTGGGTTACGTAACGCTTGTTGAATGCCGCCTTGAAACCGGACGTACTCACCAAATAAGGGTTCATATGCAACATATTGGACACCCTTTGTTTAACGATCCGGAATATGGTGGCGATAAAATTCTGAAAGGGACTACATTTACAAAGTACAAACAGTTTGTTCAGAATTGCTTTAATATGTTGCCGCGTCAGGCTCTGCACGCAAAAGAATTAGGCTTTCAACATCCGTCAAAAAATGAATATATGAAATTCGATTCCGAACTCCCCGACGATATGGTTGCTGTTATTGAAAAATGGCGCGGATATGTTGATAGTAGAGATTTGGAAATATGAAAATGTGAGAATGTGAGAATGTAATATTATAATAATGAATAAAAATATAGCAGTAGTATACGGTGGTTTCTCAAAAGAGGAAATAGTATCGCACAAAAGTGCTGAACAGGTTTTTAACTGGATTGACAGTACCAAATACAACAAATATAAAATACTCATAACCAATAAAAAATGGGTAGCTGTAATTAATGATACTGAATATAAAATAGACCGAAGTAATTTCAGCTTCAATAACGGGGCGGACAATGTAACCTTTGATTGTGTTGTAATGGTTATTCACGGCACACCGGGTGAAGACGGTAAGTTACAATCGTATTTTGAAATGCTTGGTATTCCGGTTACTACCTGCGACTCATTTGTATCGGCACTTACGTTTAACAAATTTGCTTGCAAAAGCTTCCTGAAAGAATTTAAAATTCCTACTGCAAAAGCAATTCTTTTACGTAAAAACGACCCTGTAAATACTAACGAAATAGTTGCAAAGCTGGGATTGCCAATATTTGTAAAACCCAACAATGGCGGGTCAAGCTTTGGAGTAACCAAAGTAAAAGCAGAGGGTGAACTTAGCAATGCCGTAAATAAAGCACTAGCCGAAGATACAGAAGCTATTTTGGAAGAATTTATTGAAGCTACCGAAATAACAAACGGTGTATATTATGCCAACGGTGAAATAAAAGTATTACCTATTACAGAAATTGTAAGCAAAACAGAATTTTTCGATTATCAGGCCAAATACGAAGGGCTTTCAGAAGAAATAACCCCTGCCCGACTAAGCGATGAAGCAACTCAAATATGCCAGAACAGAACTAAATATATTTACAAACTGCTCAACTGCAAAGGTGTGGTACGAATTGACTATTTGGTTCGCAATGGTGAATTTTACTTTATGGAGGTAAATACTGTACCGGGCATGAGCAAAGAATCAATTATACCTCAACAAGTGAGGGCTGAAGGCATGACAATTGAAAACTTCTTTACTGAGCTTATTGAAGAGTGCTTAAAAAAGTAGATTTTGTACTAATGTTACATAACACATATAACCGTTTTATCCTTAGAACATAATATTTTTATATTTCTCTTATTGTTTTAAAATTTGTTAATCAGAAAAACTTACAAAATAATCACTATGAAAACATTAAAATTACTAATTACAACCTTAGCTATTTCTGTAAGTGCGGTAATTATGGCTCAGGAAAAAACCGCAACTCCTGTTGAACCAAAAGCTGAAACTCCGAAAGAAGAAGCCGGCAAAACAGTTAATGTAGCCAACCAGGAAGTAAAGTTTGAAATAGGGGGCTTTGTTAGAGCTGAAACCTACTTCGATACATACAAGTCGGTAACTGCACGCGATGAGCAACTCTACTTATATCCTTCTGCTCCCGATTACGATGCCAACATGAACGACATAAACCAAACTACACGTTTGGGTATGGCTTCTTTTACATCACGATTAAACTTTAAATCGTCGGGATTAGAGATAATGGGGGCTAAAACATCGGCTATGATTGAGGGCGATTTTTTTGGTACTAACAATGGCGATGTTCGACACTTTCGTTTACGCCACGCAATGATTAAAATGGACTGGAACCAAGGAAACCTTATAATGGGTCAATACTGGCACCCTATGTTTGTTGCCAAATGTTTCCCCAATGTACTTACATTTGCCGTAGCTGTACCTTTTGCTCCGCTTAACCGTGCTCCTCAAATTAGAGGAACTTATAACATAACCAAAGATGTAAGCATTAGTGCTGCTGCGCTTTCGCATGGTTACCACAAACATACATTCAAAGCTGGTACCGAAGCTGAATTTGCTCTTAAAAACTCAGGCATACCCGATATGCAGGTGCAGTTAATAGCTAACCCCGGAAAAATAGTAGCCGGAGCAACTGCCGGATACATAGTATTACAGCCTAGAACAAAAACTGCCAATAAAATGAAAACCGAACGCCAAACAGGTAGTTACAATACACAGGTTTTTGCAGCATTGAACGAAGATATGTTCTCTGTAAAAGCTATGTTCATATATGGTCAGAACCTATCGTTCCTTACCATGATTGGTGGTTATGGTGCTGCCGACACTGCTTCGGTTCTACCCGACGATTATTCCTATTCAAACCTTCAAACATATTCATTGTGGGGTGAAGTTACTGTAATGAAGAATCCACAAATTGGTATATTTGCCGGTATTACTGAAAACCTTGGTAGTTTTAACCAATACCAATCGCTTGGTAATGGCCGTGGAGAAACGCTAGTAAAAACATACCGAATTTCACCACGTATAACATATACCGTCCAAAAACTAACTTTTGGCTTTGAATACCTGTTTGCAGGAGCTTTTTACGGAACTAACTTCGATGCTAAACACAATGCAATAGGTAAGCTCGACGAAAGCTACAACCACCGTTTAATGCTATTAGCTATGTATAAATTCTAATACATGAATTGCTTCTAAACCGCCGAGGACGCTGAGAAACGCTGTGAGTGTCATTTGTATTTGCTCTGCAAACCTCTGCCTTCTCTGCGGTTAGTTGTTTTTTAACCCGCCTTTTGATACTAATTTCCATACTCTTCCCTCATCAATAATTATTAACAACGCAATGCCCATAAAAGGCAAAGCCGGTGCTTTATACCTTACCAATGCGCCAAGTACAGGAGTAGTTAGGCCTGCTATTACAAACAAACATATTATAAACGAAATACTAAAAAAGAAATATGGAGATAAACTAATGCTCTTTTTTCTAAATATTATTGCAAAAACTACTGCTGCAACTATTAGTATATTCTCAAAAGCAGCCATAAGCATTACCACCCCCGACGACTCCCATAAAAATGGTCGAAACATGGTATTAAAAAAAGCCTCCGGTGCATTTTTTATTACACTCCAAATTGTAGGCTCCAAATCGGGAATTTTAACCAAACTACCTACTTCACTTAATGTTCCTGCGAACTTTACAAAATCGTGCTGTTTTTGCTCTATCAGGTATATAAAATCGTATCCTATATGTTTTGAAAATGCTACAATCAATAAAATAGATGCATGAACCAATGCAAAGTATAAATACTTATTTTGTATAAACTTATTTTGTGTACACACAAATATAAACCCGGGTATTGCGGCTACAAGTACATAAAACTTCGATTGGAGTAAAAAGAATAGCAGAACAAATACAAATATTAAATATTTAGGCTTGAACCCATATATATAAACACGATTCATATAATAAAACAGTAAACCAAACAGCCCCATAAGTATACCTTCTTTAAGTAAACCCGATGTCCAGAACCAAACTGAAGGGAAAAAGAAAACTACTGCAAGTAATAGCCATTTTGATTTAGCAAACTGTTTTTCAAAAACTTTGAAAATACCCCACAACCCGGTAAATGAAATGAAGCTCATAAATAGTGTGTGGATATAAATATTACCCATAGATATTAATCTGACAATAGCATTGAACCTAATAACAATTCTATTATCATTTAACAGCCCATAATTGAACTCTTTCAACCAAAAGTTGCAAGTATCGTAATATTTCATCAAATGAGGAGCATCGCCGCCTATTCCTGTTATCATACGCAAATAATCAAAAACATTATACCGCAACGACTTGTGTATAATGTTGCCGTCGTCGAAATATTTAAATACATCGGCCGATTGCTGATTATGGTAATAATAAGTGTAAATAAGAACCAGTATAATCCCCATTAAGAATTTAGAAAGAAATACAACATATAAAACCTTTCGGTTAAACAAACTGCTCTGAAAAAACTTCATTTTCTTTATTACCAAGCAGAGTAATATAACATATAGCGACAATAAAATATAACTCATAATCAGATATTAAAACCAAAAACCCACGTTAATATAAAATACCGTAAAATGGTGCTCCGACGATTCAAGAATCGATGCCTCAACCGGACCTATTATGCTGTTGTATCCAAACTTAATGCCATAACCGTACATTGCATTTTTAGCCACAAAAGCACTTTTGTCTTTTACTGCCACTCCATAATCAAAAACCCCGGTTACAAAAAAATCGGTATAAACCTCAAACTGTAGCTTAGCTCTGGCAATAGCAGCATAATTGGCATGATGCTCTATAAATCGCATTCCGGTGAAAGGTACTATTTTATCATTATAGTTTGAAGTATTTACCCCCCCTAACCCAAATGTCTCTTGTATATACAGTTTATTATTATATTTCAAATAACCACCGAATACCCCGGGCTGAAAAGTAAACCATTTTAAAACAGGTATATATGTGTCGCATTTTAAATAAAATGAGTATTGACTGTAATTTCTCATTTCATAAAAATGGTCAAGTTCGAAAGAATGGTCGGCATTAAACTCAATATCCCAACCACTTGTTGGAAAGCTCAACCTGTTACGGGTATCGTAGTTTACAGCGCCAAAAAACGATGTATAACTTCTAAAAACCCCTGCTAATAAAAGAGTTGTGTCCTTGTTAAAATCTTGCGAGTATTTGAAGTAATTGTATTCTGCTCCCACTCTACACATAAAACTATTGCGAAACATAAATGGTATAAATACCGAACCTCCAATATTTTCATATTGCATAGTACTGTTTGCTTTTCCTATGCTATCGTACTGTGAAAAATCGAACGAATAAATATCTGTTTCTATTGCAATACCCGGTTTATATCCGTTATTCAATACTATTTGAGCCTTTACACGGGGGTCTTCTCCAAGAACTACATCGGTAAAAAACTTAAAGCGCGTATTGAACAGATTTCGTAAAGTAATATTTGCCAATATGCTACCGCCATAATCGATGTCGAAATGTACCCCGGCCGATAAATCACCCTGCCCCGAAGGTTTTAAATTTACTGTTAAAACAGGTTCTTTTTTATATAAACTGTTAGTATAATATATTTCGGAAAAGCTTTTTGTTCCATACAAATACTTAATCGATCTCTCTATTTCATTGACCGAAACATAACCTTCGTCAACATTTTTAAAGAAACCTTCTGCTAGTTTTTTATGCAATTTATTACCACCTTCAAATCTTATTTCCGATATAAGAATAGAATCTGTAATTGCCCTCTGTTTTTCTCTGCTAGAACCTTGCGATAGTGCATTCAACGAATCGGCCAGGTGTTTAAGTTCGCTGTAATGCAAACGAGCAATTCGCTCACCTATAACTATTATAGAATCGAAATGGGCAAATGACATAACATCGTAATCCATATCAAAATGTATATAATAGTCGGTATCATTAATACCTTTGTTATTTATTTTGGCTCGGTTAAATGAAATAATATGGTCAAACATAACCGGTAACGACGATATATCGTCAATATTCATACGCTTAGCCTGAACATCGCCACCAATAATAATATCGGCTCCCATTGCTTTTACTTTCTCTACGGGGTAATTATCAACTACGCCTCCATCAATAAGGTATTTGCCATTGTACTCTACCTCGGGAAAAAAACCGGGTATAGCCATTGATGCCCTAACTGCCCTTGCCAAATTTCCTGACCGTAACTCAACCTCCTTGCCGGTTATTAAGTCGGTTCCAACACAAACAAAAGGGGTAGGTAATTTATTAAAATCGGTTATGTGTGCAACCGGCAAAAAGAACCGCTGTAACAACAAGTCGATATGTAAACTCCCTGCAATTGACGATTTTACATCTATCTTATTATTGTTAATGGGAATGTTCAGTTTGTATTTATCGGAAAAAAGTCTCTCCTCATATGCCAAATATTTACGGTCAATACTACCCGATATTACCTTCTCCCAATTCTGACTTCGGATAATATATTCAATAGTATCGGCCGAATATCCTACGGCATAAAGTCCACCCACTATTGCCCCTATACTGGTACCTCCTATATAATCGATTGGCATATTTACTTCATCGAGAACTTTTAATAACCCTATATAAGCAAAACCTTTAGCTCCTCCGCCACTAAGTACTAGGCCTACTTTTGACCTTGCTTCTTCACTATCTGCAATATCATTTTGGCCTGATAATGAAAGTGTTATTAATAAAAATAATATAAGACACAAATTAGGGAAATACTTCATTTTGTCATGTTTATGGCAAATGTATAAAATAGAACAAAATGAATGAAATAATCTCCAAATATATGTGAATCACTAATAATGAATTAACTAGCTAACTCCATGCATCATACGCCTGAGTAGCGGAACCAATAGTAGCAATACCGCCGATGCAATACACGCAATAATTCCTATTGCCCGAAATACCGATGTGTATGTAAGTAAATTATTCAATGAATTTAAACTCGACAATGAATATTCGCTTAATTCATCCTCAGTATAATAACCTGTTTCTAAAGCCGCATCGACAGCTAACCGGCTATTATTAATAATTTGTAATGCTCCTGTTTCTATTACAGTACCTATTTTATTTTTTAAATCAGGCATATTAACAGAACAAGAAACGCTATCAGATAAATAGGCAAAAGCTGTTTGGGTAGCTGCATCTATATTAAAATCAGTAACCGAATTACCATTTAATGCAATTTCATTGGCATCGTTCTGCAATATTTCATAAGCCGAAGCTATTGCATTTCTGATATGTTTTTTTTCGCCGGTGGCAAACTCAGTGTAATTTGCATATATCTGCTCTGTTTCAGTAATCATAAGCTCAGTAGCCGATACATTGTCAGACTCCGATGTAAAATTGGCAATAATTCCACCCAAATGATGAGCCATAGCCGACGATAAGAACCATGCGCCCATAACCATAGCTACAACCTTTAGCGAAGCAAGCTTAGTTACCATTGATAACCCAATAGGCGAAAGACATAACTCACCCCATGTTTGTAACAAGTAACTCAGAAATAAAAATATCATTGGAACAGTTGCTGCCATTACCACTATTTTTGTAGTATTTGTCGATAAGTCGACAGGTATAACCTTTGTAAAATAAGGAGCAGCTGCCAACAACAAAAAGCCTAATCCGAGTAAAAGTACTCCCCAAAAGAACTTCATTGGTGTGGAAGGTTCTTTTTTCTTATCGCCCATTTTTATCCACATAATTGAAAACAGAGGGGCAAATATTAATATAAATAATGGATTAACTGCCTGAAACAATGAAGCCGGAACTTCCGATGAAAACAAATTGCGATTTACATTTTCTTTGGCAAATAATGTGAGCGATGAACCTGCCTGCTCAAAGAAAGCCCAAAACAGAGTTGTAAAGAACAATAAAATCAGTATCACAAACATTTTTTCACGCTCAACCTTACCACTACGCAATGCATATATTATAAGTATTGCAATTACTCCCATTGCAAACGGGGTAAGTATATATGACATTAGCTCATAATTTTTAACCAACAATGCCAAAAGTGCAACTACCACAAACGACAACGCATAAATAGTATTTACGGGAGTAAACAACTTAATATTGAATAAAGCTTTCTTGCCGGCTTGGGGTGTATTTCCCTTTTCTTTCAAGCTTTTGCCGCCCTTATAAAAGGTAAAAAGCCCTGTTAACATTCCTACCCCTGCTATACCAAATCCATAATGCCATCCGTATTTTTCGCCTATAAAACCACAAATCAAAGGTGCCAAAAATGCACCCAGGTTTATACCCATATAAAATATTGTAAAACCTCCATCGCGACGGGAATCATTCTCTTCGTAAAGGCTTCCAACTATTGAAGAAATATTTGGTTTAAAAAAACCATTGCCTAATATTAAAAATGCTAAAGCAATGTATAAAAAAAGCTCAGTAGGTACAGCCATTATAAAATGACCAATAGCCATTAATACAGCTCCCCACATTACAGAACGTTTGTGTCCAAGGAATTTATCGGCCAATAATCCACCGATAAACGGTGTGGCATAAACTAATGCTCCGTAAGCAGCATATATTCCAAATGCAGTGGCTTTTTTAAGCGGGTCTTGCAAATTGCTGAACAGTTCAAGTGTCAAATAGAGCGTTAAAAGAGCACGCATTCCATAAAAACTGAAACGTTCCCACATTTCGGTAAAGAAAAGTACTACTAACCCTTCAGGATGCTTTTTGATCGGAGACATATTTTTAATTTTAGATATGAGTATTGAGTATTTAGGTGTGAGTACACGTTTAATTAACGTACGCCATCATTTCCTAATATTCACATTCTCAAATTTCCACATTATTAAATAGTATCAACAAATACTTTTACCTTATCGGCAATACTACTTTCACCTTCCAAAGCTTTTACAAATGCACTACCAATAATTCCTCCGGCAGAATACTCTGTAGCTATTGCAAATGTTTCTTTATTGGATATTCCAAAACCGGTAAGTACAGGTACGCCAAGGTTCATGTTTTGAATTCGTTTAAAATAATCGATATTCTCTTGGGCATATCCTTGTTTTGCTCCTGTAGTAGAAGCTGATGAAACCATATAAATAAACCCTTTCGATAACGAAGCCGTTTTGCGTATTCGTTCATCCGGTGTACTTGGGGTAATTAAAAACACCGGTATAACTCCGTATTTATCGAATGTATCTTTATACAGCTCTTCATACACTTCAAGTGGAAGGTCGGGTAAAATAACTCCGTCAATTCCTATTTGGCTGATATCGTTACAAAATTGCTCTACTCCATACTTTAAAACAGTATTGAAATAACCCATAAGTATTAATGGAATACTTACACTTTTTCTGATATCTTTCAGTTCAGATAAAAGTTTTGGTAACGACATACCTTTTTCTAAGGCAAACTGCGAACTCTTTTGTATTGTAGGGCCATCGGCCAATGGATCGGAAAATGGAAAACCTATTTCAATAAGGTCGATACCATTTTTTTCAAGTTCCTTTATTACTTCAACTGCCGAATCGGGTTCCGGATGTCCGGCAGTAAAATATATTGAGCGAATTTTACCTTTCGCCTCGCTAAAAAGTTTGTTTATTCTATTTTCCATCAATTCTTATCGATATTATTCTTAAGCTTCATACCTGGTGATCCAATGTTTTGGATTTCTACTTGTATGTACTACTGCTAAATTATAGATTTTATCTTGTTCAACTATGTAAAATATTCCATAAGGAAATCTATCTGTTAAAACTCTTCTTACAGCTTTATAAATTGACTGATAACCTTTCGGATTCCTTCTGATTTGATATAATTTTGCTTCAACAGCTAATAAAAATTCATCTCCCAAACCACCCCGTGTTTTATTGTACCATATAGAAGCTTCTTTAATATCATTTTCAGCTAAAGGTCTGATAATAATTGGAAACATACTAGAACTCTTCCCTTATTCGCGCTTTTACATCGTCCCAACTACTACCTGATCCCCTATTTTCATTATGTTCCAACAGTCTTTCATCAAGAAGTTTCTTTGTTTCTTCAGATAACTCCGGAGAGATATCTTCTGATGCAATACTATTCCATATTTCTTCAACCAAGAGTATTCTCTCGGAAACACTAAGCTTTAAAATTTCTTGTATTGCCTTATTCATATCAAACTATTTTTCATTTCGCCTTTTCATTTCAGCTCTATAAGCCTCCATATCTTTATCGCCGCGACCGGAAATATTAACAACAACTGTTTCGCCGGGTTTAAAGTCAAGTTTTTTAAGTGCAGCCAGTGCATGAGCCGACTCTAAAGCCGGTATAATACCTTCCATTCTTGTTAATTCAAATGCCGCATCAAGTGCATCCCGGTCGGTAGCTCTAACAAAAGTACCGCGCTTGGTATCGAATAAGTGAGCATGTAGCGGACCTACTCCGGGATAATCGAGCCCTGCCGAAATTGAATACGGTTCCACAATTTGACCATCGTCGGTTTGCATAAGCATGGTCATACTGCCATGAATAATTCCAGGGCTGCCTGCAGCCATAGTTGCAGCTGTTTCGCCTGTTTCCAAGCCCAATCCGTCGGCTTCAACAGCAACCAAACGAACCGACTCATCGTTCAAATAATGGTAAAAAGCTCCGGCAGCATTACTTCCGCCTCCTACACAGGCTATAACTGTATCGGGGAGCGGATTACCGGTTTTCTCTTCAAGCTGCATACGCATTTCCTTACTAATAACTGACTGGAAGCGGGCTACCATATCGGGGTATGGGTGTGGTCCCACAACAGAACCTATTATATAATGGGTTTCATCGGGGTTGTTAATCCAGTCGCGTATAGCTTCATTTGTAGCATCTTTAAGTGTTTTATTACCCGATTCGGCGGGAATAACTGTTGCTCCCAACATTTGCATTTTCTCAACATTAGGCATTTGTCGGGCAACATCGGTTGCACCCATAAACACAATACAATCTAAGCCTTCACGTGCACATACTGTTGCTGTTGCAACACCATGTTGCCCTGCTCCTGTTTCTGCAATTATCCGCTTCTTGCCCAAATAGCGAGCCATCAATATTTGACCAATAGTGTTGTTTATTTTATGCGAACCTGTATGATTTACATCTTCACGCTTCAGGTAAAGATTTATACCATACTTATCGCTCATCCGTTTAGAGTAATACAAAGGCGACGGCCTTCCCACATAATCCTTTAACAATGTTGTGAATTCTTTCTGAAATTCTTCACTCTCCATTATTTTCAGATAATTCTTCTCTAAATTTTTAACATTCGGATAAAGCATTTCAGGAATAAATGCCCCTCCAAACCTACCGTAATAACCTTTGCTGTCAACTGTATATTTCACAGTATTTTACTCCTATCTACTTTAAGTTATACTTATATTATGTTTCTATACTATACCGGAACAAGATTCAACTCATCGAAAAATCGCTTCAACAATTCTATATTCTTCATTCCGGGTTCATCTTCAAACCTGCTGTTTATATCAACCCCAACCAAGTTAGGATAATTTAACTTTCTAATTATTTCAGCATCGTCGGGACCTATACCTCCACTTAACAAAAATGGCCCAAACTCGGCTAACTCATCGAGTTTTTTCCAGTTAAATTTTTGGCCTGTACCTCCAACTATTTTCCCTTTGGTATCGAACACAAAAAAATCGACCACCGATGCATATGTTTCTACCTCATCGGGTATAGTTTTATCATCTATTTTTATTGCTTTAGCAACCTTATAGCCAAGCTCTTGCAAATCGCTGCACATTTCAGGGTCTTCATCGCCGTGAAGCTGTATTATGCTAAGTCTGAAATTTCGTGCCGTTTTTATTATTGTTTCAATACATTCGTTAACAAATATCCCAACTCTTTGGGCATCGGTTTCGGGTATCGAACCTGGGTCTTTGTCCATGTATCGGGGTGAACCGGGGTAAAAAATAAATCCTACATAATCGGGCTTTAGTTCGGCTACCTCAATAATATTATTGGGGTCGGTTAGTCCACATACTTTAACTTTCATTTTTGTGCTCATTTGGTTTAAATGTGTAAAGGTTAATCTATAATTAAATGTTTTATGTTAATTCTTTAATAAATTCTTCGCATGCTTTCCCCGGATTATTGGTTTTCATAAATGATTCTCCTATTAAAAACCCTTTAAAGCCATGAGTTTTCAGCATTTTTATATCGTCGGCATTTCTAATTCCACTCTCCGATATTTTAATAAATTTATCGGGGATTTGTGTCGATAAGTTTATTGAATTTTGGAGCGATGTTTCAAAAGTGTGTAAATTTCGGTTGTTAACCCCTACTAAGGTTACATTATCGCAAATATGCTCCAGTTCCTGTTCGTTATGTATTTCAAGTAATACTTCCAGATTGTTATTGTTTGCACAGGCTGCCAGTTCCTTTACCCGCTTTGGTGTAAGATTGGCTGCAATAAGGAGAATAACATCGGCACCCATTTTATTAGCCTCAACTACCTGATATTCATCTACCATAAAATCTTTTCGCAACAGTGGTATTTTAACTATCTCCCCGGCTGCAATTAAATCAGTATCGTTTCCGCCAAAAAAATCGATATCGGTTAAAATACTTGAAGCACTTGCTCCTGCTTTTTCATAAGCAGGAACGATAATTGTTGAATCTGCATCTTTTTTTATCCAATCTTTCGATGGTGAACGCCTTTTAAATTCTGCAATTATACCGCTTGCACCTTGTTTGGTAAGGCTATTTTTTATTGAAAAATAATTACGAACACGCACTTTTTTTTCCAGTTCGCCCAATGGTAACGCTACCTTACGAGCCTCTATCTCCTCATGTTTACGTGCTATTATTTTATCGAGTATTGTTGACATAATTATATTTAAGCGTGGAAAATTACAAATTGTATAACCATTATAAAATAATTTTAATCAGTTTTTTATTACAACTTGCTTATTTCAACCAATTTGTTTAACTTTTGTTTTGCCTTTCCTCCTAAAAGAGAGTCTTTTGCCATTTGGAAACTTTCCTCAAAACTTTTCCCTGTATATGTTTTAATTGCAAATGCCGCATTTGTGCAAACAACATTATTTTGAGCCTCGGTTCCTTTTCCATTCAATATATTATCGAATATTGCGGCAGAATCGTCAACTCCGGCACCTCCTTTTATATCTTGCTCTTTAACAGCTTTTAGTCCTAGCTCCGATGGTGCAATTATTTGTTCCGAAGTATTGCTAATAGCCTTAAAAGAGCCGGTAAGCGAAATTTCGTCGTAACCGTCGAGGCTGTGTATAATAACAAAATCTTTATTACTGTTTTGATATATGTATCCGTATAAACGGGCTAAATCTAAGCTGAATACTCCTACCATTTGCTTATTGGGAAACGCCGGATTAACCATAGGGCCTAACATATTGAAAAATGTTTTTACACGTAATGCCTTACGAACCGGTGCTACATTTTTCATTGCCGGATTAAACAATGGGGCATGAAGGAAACAGATATTTGCCTCAGCTATTTGTTGCTGAAGATTTATCTCATTGTTTGTAAATTTATATCCAAAATATTCGAGAATATTTGACGACCCGCACGACGATGAAACACTGTAATTGCCATGCTTTGCAACCTTACAGCCTGCACCTGCTGTTACAAACGACGAAAGTGTTGATATATTAAATGTATCTTTTCCGTCGCCACCGGTTCCGCATAGGTCTATCATGTTTTCCTGCTTTAAATCTACTCTGTGACAATGGTCTAAGAGTGCATCGCGAAAACCTGAAAGTTCTTCTACTGTAATGCTTCTCATTAAAAAAATAGTAAGAAACGATGCCATTTCTATCTCTGAATATTTTCCGTTTGCTATATCTGACAAAATTAGTTTAGCCTCTGTACTGCTAAGTGTTTTGTGTGCAGCAAGATGGTTTATTATATCTCTCATTTTTTGAATTATGAAATTAGCAATTAACATTTACAAGCTCACCCAATTCTTCAACATTTGCATTCCATCGGGTGTAAGTATTGATTCGGGGTGGAACTGTACTCCGCGCACATTGTATTCTTTATGGCGAAGAGCCATTACCTGAGCTTCTTCATCGACCGCAGTTACTTCTAGCACTTCGGGTAATTGTTCACGACTTACTATCCATGAATGATAACGTGCTGCATCGAATACTCGCGGCACATTGGCAAATAACACATCGTCGGCTTTTGTTTTTATAATTGGTGTTGATACTCCATGATACACTTTGTTCATATTAATAAGACTTCCGCCAAATACTTCGGCTATTGCCTGTACACCTAAACATACTCCAAGAATACTGCATTTTGGTGCACATACTCTAATTATTTCTTTTAGGTTTCCGGCTTCATCGGGAATACCGGGCCCCGGCGACAAAAGTATTTGTGAATACTTTGAGGCATCTTCGGCCGATATTTTATCGTTACGATATACATCGGGCAACTGGCCTGTTATTTCATGTAAATAGTGTACAAGATTGTATGTAAAACTATCGTAATTATCTACTACTAATATTTTGTTCATTTTCTTATTATTAACGTTGAGACAAGGCATACCTTCTCAGTACATTTATATTTTCTTTGCTTCGTTTATTGCTACTTTAAGTGCAGCCAGTTTGTTGTTAACCTCTGCCAGTTCGCTTTCTTCTTTTGAATCGGCAACAACACCTGCACCGGCCTGATAATAAAGGGTATTGTTTTTACTCATAAAAGAGCGGATGGTTATGGCCTGATTTATTTTGCCGTTAAGGCCAATAATACCAATACAACCTCCATAATAACCGCGCGCACGGTTCTCGTACTTATCAATAAGTTCCATTGCCTTGTATTTAGGTGCACCGCTAAGTGTTCCGGCAGGGAATGTGTCGGCAAAAATACGAACCGGGTCAGCATCTTTACGAATATCGCCTTGAACTTCCGATACCATATGCAAAACGTGTGAGTAATAATGTATTTCGCGAAAAAAATTCAGTTTTACATTATCGGCATTTCTACTAAGGTCATTTCTGGCAAGGTCAACAAGCATAATGTGTTCACTATTCTCTTTGGGGTCTTTCGAAAGTTTTTCGGCTAGTTCTTTATCTTCTATGTCGTTGCCGGTACGTTTAAATGTTCCTGCTATTGGATTAATATATGCTTTGCCGTTTTCCGATTTTATCTGTGCCTCGGGCGATGAGCCGAACAATTTATAGCTGCCAAAATCGAAGTAAAACAAATAGGGTGATGGGTTTATTGAACGTAATGCACGGTATACATTAAACTCGTCGCCGGTAAATGATTGCTGAAATCCGCGTGAAAGTACTATTTGAAATACATCGCCGCGTAAGCAATGTTCCTTACCTTTACTAACCATGTACATATATTCTTCATCGGTTACGTTCGATGTTTCTTCGCCCGATGTGTTGAAACGGTAGGTGGCAAATGTACGGTTATTGAGTTGCTCTTCAATAAAGCTTATGTTAGAATCTTCACTGTTGAATATATGCTCAACTATCGTTATTTTATTGCTATTGTGGTTTATTGCAACTATGTATTTGTAGAACTGGTAAAGCATATCGGGTATTTCAACATCGGCTTGGGAACGTTTTAGTTCTATTTCTTCAAAATATGATACGGCTTCAAATGTTGAATATCCGAATAATCCTGAGGTTGGCACTTTACTCATGTCGTTTTGGGGAACAAATGCTTTTGAAAAATTGCTCAAAATATCAATTGCATCCTGCGGTTTTGCGAGTTTTATTGTTTCTTCCTTACCATCGGGATAGTTTAGCTCTACTTTTTGCCCCATTGCTTTTATACCGGCAATAGGTTCAAGGGCTATAAATGAATACTGGTTTTCGCCTGCTTTAAAGTCGGCACCTTCCAATAAAACAGAATTTGGAAAAACATCGCGCAGTTTCAGATAGATAGCTACCGGTGTGAGTACGTCGGCTAGTATCTCTTTTGTGTTTACTGTAAAGTTTATTGTTTTCACTGTATGTATGTGTTTTTGTTTTTACTAAAAAAAAAGCCTGTCGTGAAATGCGACAGGCTTTAATATTATTATATAAGCACCAGCTATCGATTCACGAGATTATTGCGAATTGATATGCCACCACCAAATATTTTTTACACTAATGTTCATTGTTATATTTTTGTTGACACAAAGTAAATTAATGAATTTTTAAATTCAAAATAATTTCAAGAAAAACTTAGCTGTTTACCATAAAACTATTTATCACACATTTTGTTATACTCTGCAATGGTTTGTGGTATTATTTGTTCACTATATTTTTTTAAAATATTTCTTTCAAATTCTCCAATACTCCACAGGTCTCCATATTTATAAACCAATGCTTTAACAGGAAAGTAAGCAAAGGCATTTTGTTTAATATTTTTTGTTTTAACAACAACTTCATTGAGTATATATTCATCGCCTTCATAGAAACTTAATATGTCAATTTCTACTTTATTCAAATTTTTCATTAGTAATCCGTATACTTTTTTTCCTGCCTCACTTTTTAAAATAGGGTAATCGGACTGGGCTAAGCCATAGTTTATTTTATATATCTCATAATTGTGAAGTATTGCTTCTTCTACTTCAACTTTTCGGCCTATTAGTGGTTCTCTAATACTTTCAAACAACAGCGAACCGTATATAAATATGTTCATATACTTATAAATTAGCGTACCATAACACTTTTCACCCACCAAAGCTCGATACCTACATTTTCAGTTGTAACCTTAATTAAATTACCATTAGCTCCTATTTTATATAATACTGCAATACCTGATATTTCTCCGGCTGCAATAAGGTATTTGCCATCGGGAGTTATATCAAATTCACGAACTCTGTTTTCGGTTGTAAAAGTATCAATTAGAAATAACTCGCCTGTTGTTTTATTAATTGAAAATGCGGTAATACTTCCATTTACTTTACCTACATCAGAATCTTTAACACGGTTGGCAGTGTATAAATATTCGCCGTTAGGGGTAATATGTATGTCCGACGACCATTTACCGTAAGTGTAAGTTTTGGGTAAATTGTCAATAATTTGCTTTGGGGTAGAGAGTCCTTGTCGGCTATAATCACATACTGCTGTTTTAGAGGCCATCTCCAACGAAAAATATGCAATATTAAGCGTAGGATGATAAACCACATGACGCGGGCCGGAACCGTTTGTCGTTGAAATACTTGCCGGGGTTAATGCTGAAATAACTCCGCTCGATTCATTGAGTGTATATTGTAAAATTTTACTTGTACCAAGCTGTGGCACTATTGTAATATTAGTTTTGGGAATATTTGCTATTGAGTGAGGATAATCGTATGTGCCATACGAAACCGACGATGCCAAAGAACCTAATGTTCCGTCTGTTCCAATTGAATATGCTGCAATCTTGCCCGGAGAAAAATAGGCTGTTAATATATAAGCTTCGCTCGCTGATAACGATAAATAACAAGCATCGCCAACAAGGTCAATTGTATTTATGGGTGTTAATGCTCCGGTAAGGCTATTTATACTATACGACGATGCGTTACCTGTTCCCAACATAGAAGCTACCAAATAGCTGCCTGTACTATTAATTGCAATGGCAAAAGGCTCGCCTACTGTAGTTGTTTCACTACAATATACAAGCTTGTTGGCAACTGTATCTATTTTATAACTCTTTATTGTTTTACTCCCCTTAACTGAGAAATAAACAATTGTTTCCTGAGACAATAATGAATTTAAAATGCAAATAAAACTTATTACAAATAGTAGTTTCTTCATAAATATAACATTGTATAATTGTAGTACTACAAGGGTACATTACCCTAATTAAGCAAATATAATATTATAGTACCATAATTTGAATTAAAAAAAACCGTATCAATTTCATTAACTGTCAAAGGTTTTAATCCAAGTTCATATTTCTCGAAAAGTTCCACTTTTTCCTTTCTCACCTTAGCTATAACATATATCTATCTATAAATAGATATAACAAATAGTTAATCGTTGATTATTAAGGGTGTAATGTATAATTTTGTTACATAAAAAATATAAAAAGATGAAAATTAAGTATATATGTCCGTTTTGGGGTAGCGATAATCTTTCAGCAAAGGGATTTATTCAAAAAGTAGTTGAATCGGGGTATGATGGTGTAGAGGTTAACTCTCCCGATGATAGTGAATTTGAAAAAGATATATTGGAAGCTATTAAAGAAAACAATCTGGCTTACGTAGGTCAACAATGGCTTGAACCTAAAAATGAAACTGTTGATGAATACATATCAAGACTTGAAACACTTTTACTAAAAAGAGCCGCATTAAAGCCTGATTTTATAAATTCACATACGGGCAAAGATTATTTTTCGTTTGAAGATAATTGCAAAGTTCTTGATAAGTGTTACGAAATATCTGAAAAAACGGGAATTGATATAGTTCACGAAACTCACCGAGGGCGTTTCAATTTCTGTGCTGCAACAACAAGTAAGTTTATTGACAAATTTCCGGACTTAAAGCTGAATGCCGATTTTTCGCATTGGACAAATGTATCAGAATCGATGCTTGAAGACCAGCAAAACAGTGTAAACAAAGCTATAAAAAATGCCAGATACATTCACGCAAGAGTTGGCGACACACAATCGGCTCAGGTTAATAACCCGTTTGCTCCCGAAAACAAAGGGTATCTTGATACATTTGTAGGTTGGTGGAAAAAAATTATTGCTAATGCTAATGAATTGGGAATTGATACTTTGTATATATGCCCGGAATTTGGGCCGTGGCCTTATTTGTCGTTTGTACCATTTACTAATGAACCGGTTGCTGACCAATGGGAGGTGAATAAGCAGATGATGGAATACCTCCGAGGAGTTTTAGGTTAAGGTTAAATGTTCTAATGTAGAGATTTGAGAATTTGAGAATTTGGAAATGATTATAGCTTATTGATGTAATCCAAAAATCCGGATAATTTTCAAATTCTCTCATTTTACATTTTCAAATTATTGTTTTTCCGCGGTGGTTTGTACCGTTTAACATTCCCTTTTTTTGAAAGCAATATTGCCACAGGTCTGAGCGAAGGAATATTGGCAAATATTAAAATTATCATAACTGCAATTGGGACACTCAGAATCATACCCATAATACCCCAAATAGCCCCCCAAAATGAGAGCCCTACTATAACAACTAATGGACTTACGTTTAATGAATCGCCGGTGAGTTTCGGATCAACATAGTTTCCTATTATAAGCTGAATAGCTCCTACAACAGCCAAAACCCATATTCCCGGAACTATATCACCAAATTGAAGCATAATAAAAAATGCAGGAAAAAGTGTTGCTATTAACGAACCTATGGCAGGAATATAGTTCATAATAAAAATTAAAAATGCCCAAAACAAAGGAGCTTCTATTCCTATAATCGCCAATGCAATATAACTTAGCACACCGGTTAAAAAGCTAATAATTGTTTTAATTGATAAGTATCGACCTATAGAAATATCTATTTGTGCAAGTATTGAAGCTACCTCATTGTAACTCCTTTTTTTTAAATATATGGTTTTAAGCTTTTGATGAAAGAATCGCTCTTCGAGCATAAGAAATATTGTGTACACAATAATTAAAACAGCTTTACCAAATACATCACGAAAAGCATTTAAGAGTTTTGACAATGCTGTTCCATATTTGAAATCGCCTATGAGCTCCCTATACGATTCTTCAAGCTTAAAAGGGAGTGCCGAATCTAAATTACGAATTACGGTTTTTATATTGTCTTGATACTGAGTCATACTCTCAGATAAATGTTGAATATTGGCAGAGAGTATTTTTACTATACCGCCAAGTACTGCAAATATTACAATAAACCCTATAAGATTAAGAATCCCATTAGGTATATGCTCTTCAACAAATGGTATACGATTAAGCAAATTTCTTATTTCCTTAATCAAAAACCAAAATATCAATGCTATTACAAAAGGTATTATTAGCGACTTTCCTATAATAAGTATAGTAATAGAAGCAAATGCTATTATTAAACTGTTTGTTACCCGCGAGCCATTCATTTTACAATATTTTTTTTTTATAATAACAGTAAAAAACTGATAGTAAAAGTAATAACAATTTATATACAAAAAACAGAGAATATAAAAGATAAAAACTGATTATAGTTGAAAAAAAAGTTTACTTTTGTGGCTCATTAAAAAATGAGTTCTTTTTTTGTTTTTACAAATGCAAATTGCATTTGGAATATAAGGCAGAAATATAAACTGCCCGGATGGTGAAATTGGTATACACGCCAGCTTGAGGGGCTGGTGCTCGTAAGGGTGTGCAAGTTCGAGTCTTGTTCCGGGCACAGAAAACTCCCGATTGGTTTATTCCGGTCGGGAGTTTTTTATTGTAGCTCATTATCTGATTTTTCATTATAAATACTTTCCCAATGCTGTTTAGATTTATCCATAAAATTGAATTTTAATTAGTTTAATTCGTGGACAAAATTAAAAATGTGTCCTGTATTATTAGCACAATTAGCGGCATTATATCTAATTCGTTATTCGTTACTATTTGCGAATTAGCGGCTTTAAATCGGAGAACATTATATTTTCATTTTTTACTATTTTTGTGCAAAACAAAGGTTATGCACAAAAGAAAAAAGCTTCCAATAGGTATCCAAACATTCCGCGATATACGCGACCCTAAGGAGAATTATGTTTACATTGACAAAACTCCCGAAGCTCTGAAGCTTGCTGAAAACGGCAAATACTACTTCCTTTCGCG
>QKGS01000096.1 GCA_003250355.1 Bacteroidota bacterium | reverse complement strand
GGTGTTTTGTTTACCAGATAATCGTAAACAAAAAGTTCTTCGGGCGAATATGGTTTAAGTGAATAAGTACCCGGCAAGTCAATTACATTTATTGTGTAATCGCCAACAATAAACGAAGCTTCTTTGGCAGCAACGGTTACGCCCGAGTAGTTTGCAACGTGCTCGCGTGAGTTTGTAGCATAGTTGAAAATGGTTGTTTTACCGCAGTTAGGGTTTCCAACCAGTGCAACGGTAATTGTTTTCTCATTGCTCTTTTTTTCTCGGCTATTGCAAAATGCGCAATTACTGTTGTTGTTATTTTTAAAGTCGTAGCTTTTTATTTCAGGAATGAAAGCGGTATCGGTTTCCACTTCAACCATTTCGGCATCTTTACGACGAATGGTTAAGTTGTACCCCATAACTTCGTATTCAACAGGGTCTTTAAATGGTGCCGACTTAATAGCCTTTACAGGTTTCCCTGAAATAAACCCCATTTCGTTAATCCGCTGCTTAATAGCTCCTTCACCTTTTATGTTGGTAATCAGAGCCTCTTGTCCGGTTGTTAATTCTGAAAGTTTCATATCGAGTTCTATGTTTTAAGTTATAGGTTATAGGTTCCAAGTTGCGAGTTTCACGTTCAATAGGTTCCAAGTTCAATAGTTCAAGGTTCAATGTTTAAAAGTTCAAAAATGTCATTGGAGGAACTAGTTTAAATTTGCTGTGTTTTACCCCTCTGTTTATCGACATCTCCCCTAAACAGGGGAGAAAGCAATTATGTAACATTTATCATAAAAACACTACTCATAGCTTCTTTCCCTTCTAGGGAAAGTCCCTACAGGGGAAAGGGTATTTTTGTTAACAATCTCCTCATTTTTACATTAGATTCGTTTTATTTTTAATGATCAAGTTCAAAACATGAAAGTATCCGGAATCCAGTCTCCAGTCTCCAGCGTCCAGTCTCCAGAAACTAGTAACTAGTAACTCGCAACCTGCAACTTGTAATCCGTAACCCGCAACCTTTTAATTCAACGCTATCTCCACTCTTAATATCCCGACCAATGCATCATCAAGTAAGCCCGATGGCGAAATGATGTATTGCAAGTCTGGTTGTACTGTTATTCTGTTATAAAATTCTTTTTTAGCAGTAAGTTCTATTACAGTTTCACTTCCTGTAAATCCTTGTTGTTTATTTCCGGCTTCTTCGGTTAATGCTACATTACCGGCAGCTAAACCTATGTAATTCGGAAGAAATTTATTATCAATATCGCTTACGCAAAATCCAAGTGCATAATATTCAGGAGCGTAGTTGTTTTTGTCGGGAGTGAAACCTAATTGCCAGAATGCACCCAGAGAAGCACCATTTCCAAGAGTAGCAATTTTTTGGTCACCGGTAGAGTAAAAACCGTAGGCAGCATTTTTGAAAGTAGAATCGGGAACCATGTCTCCGGCTGCATTTTCAACAAAAGGAGCAGTGCAATCTTTGTAATAAGCCCCTACACGATATTCGCCAAGTACATCATCATTTTTAGCTAATCGGTATCTTAATTCGCCCACTCCAATGTAACCTTTCTGAAAAAAGTGATTTTCAAAATTGAAAAATTCATCTTCGCCATATTCGTGATTCAGGTTATATATTCCGGCTACTATATCGAACTGCTTTTTATTATAAGATACAATTCCACCGAACGATGTAACAGGGAAAATAGGAACAGGAGTATTCAGAGAAACCGATGGTAAAATACCAAATGAACTATTAATGAAGTCGCCTGCATATTCACTTGCCATAAATTCAGCATTCAGGTCAAGAAGGCCGGCAGTAATATTAAAGTCGGCAATGCTTTGTGAAACCGATAGTTCGTAAATAAAACGTGACGATATACCTTCAATATTTGAAGCAACCTGTACGTCGCCAATAAAATTTTCAGAAGCTCCTTTTCCACCGTTTTTTTGCAGGTGACCGAAAACCGAGGTGTTCTTCAAGAATCCCATTTTTGCAGGTTTGTATTCAACCGTAAAGTCAAATTGGCCTAACGCAGTGTAATCCTGCTTAATTCCACCGCTTAAGTTTGCTACATTATCCATTATTACTCCACTCTCAATTGTTAAGTGTTTAAATTCAGTACTGTCATTGTCCTGAGATTTTACGCTTATTAATGTCCCGCACATTAATAGCATTGTTGTAAGTTGTTTTCTTGTCATTTCAGTTAGTTTTTGTGGTTCGATACAAAAGTATGGCAGATATCAAGGCGCATCAATCCCTAAAAGTTGGGGTTTTATATTTTGAGTTTTATAAATAATAAACTGTATTACCTTTGCAGAATAAATAAGTATAAACTATGAGTAAAGAGTTGGGGCAGTATTTAATTTTGGTATCGGTAACAGTAGTATCGGCAATAATATTAGTGTTTATTTTGCGAAAAATATTAAACGTATTTATACGTAAATATGCTTTAAAGCTCAATGCCGATCCAACAAACTTTGCATTTATAAAAAATTCGGTTGGTTTTGTAATATATGCCACAGCGGCATTTTTTATTTTTTACAAAATACCATATTTAAAATCACTAGGAACAGCATTGTTTGCCGGTGCCGGGGTATTTGCAATAATGATAGGTTTTGCATCGCAAAAGGCATTTGCAAATATTATAAGCGGTGTGTTTATATTAATATTTAAGCCTTTTAGAATGAATGATATTATAGAGTTTAAAGACGGACAAAAGGGCATTGTTGAGGAAATTACACTGCGCCATACAATAATTCGCGAATACGAAAACCGTCGTATAATTATACCTAATAGTATTATAAGCGAGGAGACAATAATAAACAGTAATATAAACGATGAAAAAATAAAGAAGCATATTATATTTTCAATCAGTTACGATTCCGATATTGATAAGGCCATAGAAATAATTTGCGATGAAGCAATGAATCACCCACTGGTAATTGATAACCGCAGCGAAGCCGATATTGAACAAGGTATTCCTAAAGTAATGGTAAGGGTTGTGGCATTGGCCGAATCGTCGGTCGATATTAAAGCTTATGTATGGGCAGAAAGTAACGATAATGCTTTTACAGCAATGTGCGATTTGCTAAAGTCGGTAAAACAACGTTTCGACAGAGAAGGTATTGAAATACCGTTCCCATACAGGACAATTGTAATTAAAAAAGATAAAAATGGTAGTGCCGATAAAATTTCTGAACCGGAAAAAGCTTAATCCCGGAGAGCTTTCATTTACCGGAAAGCATACCGACTCGGAAGTTGAATTGCAGCTTTTTTGCTACAATGCCGGCAGTTACAGCGAAGAAAGGGATTTTAATATCTCCGGGTTTGAACCATTCCCAACCGATGATAACATTTACTGGCTAAATATTCATGGAATACATAATATTGATATAGTTACGCAAATATCATCTGTACTTAATATACATCAACTTGTAGTTCAGGATATTATAGATATAAACCAGCGACCTAAATTCCAGCAGTTCGATAATTTTTGGTTCTTCACTCTTAAATCGGCAATTGCATTAGATGGAGATATTGCCATAGAGCAGTTGAGTTTTATTATGGGCAACAATTACATGGTTTCGTTTCAGGAGCGAAAAGCCGATTATTTTGGTCATATAAGGGAACGGATACGAAATAAAATAGGAATAGTACGAGAACGCAAAACCGATTACCTTCTATTTTTAATGCTTGAATCTATTCTCGATAATTATTTTAAAACTATTTCGGAAATAGAATCTATAATTCGAGATATTAAACTAATAGATGATAGCGCCGACCTGTCGCCCGAAACACTTGTAAATATTGAAAAGTATAAGCGAGAAGTATATCGGATAAAGAAAACTCTTTTTCCAATCAAAGATTTTATATCGTTTATGGAACGTGAGAATTTTTCAATGATAGAAAATAGTAACACTAAGTATTTTCTTGAAATAAAAGATATGTGCTTAACACTTATAGATGAGTGCGACCAGTTGGAGATGAGAATAGAAAGTAATGTAAATCTGTTTTTTTCGGTTCAGGGACACCGAATGAATCTGGTAATGAAAACACTTACTGTTGTAGCAACTATATTTATTCCATTAACATTTGTTGCGGGGATTTATGGAATGAACTTTGCAAATATTCCCGAACTTACATGGAGATGGGGTTACGCAGGTGTTTGGGGAGTTATGCTGCTTATGTTTGCCGGTATGATGTATTATTTTAGAAAAAAACGGTGGTTTTAAATTAGTAGGCAGTAGTATAGTGTCTAAAGAGAGTTAGGGTGAAACTAAAGCGACTAGAGATAAATGTGAAAATGAGAGAATTTGAAAATTGATTTTTAGGATACATATTCAAATATCTAACTCAAAGCACCAAGGGTGCGCAAACAGTAGCCTAGGGAGAAGCCCTAGGTAAGCGTATGCGAAGAATAAGTGATTCGTGTAAAATGGCTAAAGTAAAAATCCCATTATTTAGGTATTTCATAACTATATAAAACATACTTACTTTGTAATTGTTAATTGTATAGTATCAAGATTTTAAAGCATCTAAATTTATATTTGTTACTTGAAGTTATGCTCATTGTATTTAAAAACTCGCAGGAAGCCTTTTGAAAACTATTCCGATAAATATCGGTGTTATAAGTCTTGATACTTGATACTAAAAATCTTGATACTCATAAAACAATGCAAAACCACAAGCACGAAAAAAAAACACGTTGGGTAGTTCTGCTAACATTTGTAACAATGATAGTAGAAATATTATTTGGAATAACTACTAACTCAATGGCACTGCTTGCCGATGGGATACATATGGGTTCTCATGTATTGGCAATAGGATTAAGCTGGCTTGCTTATGTAATAGTGCGCAGGATAGCCGGTAGTGAAAAATTTAATGGCAATTCCAACAAAATACTTTCGTTGTCGGGTTACAGTAGTGGTTTAATGCTACTTATATTTGCAGTAGTAATACTTGTTGAGGCAGTTCAGCGTTTTATTAATCCGGCCGAAATAATATATAAAGATGCAATACTAATAGCAATTATTGGGTTAGTGGTTAATGTAGTAAGTGCATTTCTTTTGCATCACGACCATGAACACTCCGACCATAATATACGAGCTGCATATCTTCATGTTCTTGCCGATGCACTTACCAGTCTTGCGGCCATAGTTGGTTTGTTAGTAGCCATGATTTGGGATATAGCATATATCGACACTATAGTGGCTATTGTAAGTTCATTGGTAATAATCAAATGGTCGGTAGGTTTACTTAAAGATTCAGGTTCTGTACTTTTGGATATCGAAAAGGATATTAATAACTAGCGAATTAGCAGCATTAATATAAAAACTAATAGAAATGAACATTTGGGAATACATAACATCATTCGTATCAGACTTTGCAATAATTCTAGGCGAAATGTCTCCGTATTTAATTCTGGGCTTCTTTTTTGCAGGATTGCTTCATGCATTTATACCTAAAAAGAAAATAGACAGATATTTTAATGGTTCGCCATTGATAGCATCGTTAAATTCGGCGGTATTTGGAATCCCATTACCATTATGTTCGTGTGGAGTAATCCCAACAGGAGCAGCTTTGTATAAAAACGGAGCTTCTAAATCGGGAACTGTCTCGTTTTTAATATCAACCCCACAAACCGGTGTTGACTCTATACTTGCAACATTTTCATTAATGGGTTTACCCTTTGCAATAATACGCCCAATAGCTGCATTTGTAACCGGTATTACCGGAGGTTTAATAACCGGGGTGGTAACTAAAAAAGAAGAAAAGAGAGTTGATAATGGAGAAGAAGACACTGAAAATAAAAGCTTTGTTCAAAAACTGATAGATGTATTTCGTTACGGATTTGTAGAGTTTATTCAGGATATATCGAAATGGCTGATAATTGGTTTAATACTTGCCGCAGTTATATCGGCATTAGTTCCCGACAGTTTTTTTGAACTTATAAATTTGTCGCCGCTATTGCAAATGCTTTTGATACTGGTAGTTTCTATACCATTGTATATATGTGCTACAGGCTCCATTCCATTGGCGGCAGTTTTAATAATGAAAGGGATAAGCCCCGGGGCTGCATTTGTATTATTAATGGCAGGGCCTGCAACCAATGCCGCAACTATAACCATGATAGGAAATATTTTGGGCAAACGTAGCCTTATTACCTATTTGGCAACAATAATTGCAGGAGCTATGGGTTTTGGTTTAATTATCGATTATTTATTGCCTGTTCAGTGGTTTACAGAAACTATATCGTCGCACTTAGGACACGAGCATGGTTCGGCTTTAGGTTCTATTGAAATACTATCGGCGGTTGCAATGGTAGCATTCATAATAAACGGCTACGTACAGAAGTATTTGCAAAATAAAAATATAGTTAAAAATGAAATATCAAATAATATGGCAACAACGGTAATAAAAGTTGACGGAATGACTTGTAATCATTGTAAGGCAAACGTTGAGACAAACCTTGCAAAGCTTAGTTTTGTTAATAGCGCAGTGGTAAATTTAGCTGCCAAAACAGTAACACTTGAGGGTGATAGTATTGATGTAGAAGAAGTAAAAAAGATAGTAGAACAATTGGGATACAAAAACTTGTAAGGGCTTTTTTATAATAACCAATATTATTGTTGCATTTTTAAATAAAAACACTCTCTACTTTTTTCCCTTTACCCAATACATCATGTACTTTTCGTAATTCTTCGGGTATGTTTATACCTTGCGGACATTTGGGTATGCATTTATTACAACTAATACATAGTGAAGCATTACCGTTGGTTTTATTGTCGTTGAGTTTAGAAATATTATTGGCAAGTTTTTTATATGAGCGTTTAATATTCCAGCGGAACACCCCACCTTTCGATGCTGTATTGTTAAGAATAGCAAAGTTTTCGGGAATGTTAACGCCGGCAGGGCAGTTCATGCAGTATTGACACGATGTACATGGTATTTTAATATTTTTATTAAAAGCTTCAATCAAATTGTCGATAGTTGTAAGTTCATTGTCTGAAAGGGAGTTTATGCCTGAGTTTTGGGCACTTTTACAGTTTTCATCTATCATTTTGTGGTTACCCATACCGCTAATAACTACCGATACCTCGGGCATATTCCACAAATATTGTAAAGCCCAGTCAACGGCACTCCGTTTTACAGGCGATTGCGACATTATTTTAACTGCCTCTTTGGGTGGATTGGCCAGTTGCCCCCCTTTTAGAGGTTCCATAATAACAATAGCCATGTTTTTAGCTGCAGCATACTTTAGCCCTTCGGTTGTTGCTTGTATACCCGTATCCATATAGTTGTATTGTATTTGAACAACATCCCAGTTAAAATAATCAACTATCTCTTTAAATACAGGTAAAGTATCGTGGAACGAAAAGCCAATGTATTTTATTTTTCCGGCATCTTTTGCTTCAACCATTTTATCGATAAGTTTTAGGTTTTTAACTTTATCAAAATAGCTTTTGGTTAATGCATGAAACAGGTATGTATCAATATAGTCGGTTTGTAGTTTGGTAAGTTGTTTGTCGAGAAACGAGTCAAAGTCTTCGGTTTTGCGCACTAATGGCATAAATAGCTTTGTTACCAAATGAACTTTTTCTCTGTAACCGTCTTTAAGAGCTTCGCCCAAAACTCGTTCGCTTCCGCCAAAGTGATATGGCCATGCAGTATCGAGATAGTTCACCCCTTTGTCAATAGAGTATCTGATTAGTTCTATCGATTTTTCGGTATCTATTTTCTGTGGCAGTAGTTTCACAGTTGGGAGTCTCATACAACCTAACCCTAGTGCTGATGCCTTAAAGCCTGTATTGCCAAATTGTCGGTATTGCATATAAATGTGGTGGAAAAATGTTTGAATTTATTAATTCACAAACTTTAAATATAGCAAAAATATTTGTGTATATTACAGTTATATTAGTCTTTTTATATGTTAAATAGTCTGTTTTTTAACATACTTTTTCATTTCAGTATATATTTTTTATACAGTATTTTTAGTATTATGAATTATGCTAAAGCCGTGAAAGATAAGGTTAGACATATAATTAATTTTGAAACCAGAGTTGAAATAAAACCTGATATGGCACTTGTTGAAACATTTCAAGATGGGAGTCAGCTAATACATAAGCGCGGGTTCATGATAATAATTGACTCTTGTGAAGCAAATATAACTAACCTCAGGCTTAGGGCTAATAAAGATTATTTTAGTCTTAGTTAAGTAAGCATATTATTTATTTTTTCTGTTCTTCAGTAACTTCTTCTTTCGGTTTCTCTTTACGTACAAATATTGTCGATTCCATAAGGTGTTTGCCACTATTTCTGTTGTACCCTGTTCTGGTAACAGTTACTTCATATTCATCGAAATACATTGATATAAGAGCACAAATATTAATGTCATCCATATCGGTGGCATAACGTTTCCAGCCCGGCAAATTTTGTACACGGTTTATGATGTCCATTTTTCGTTCGCTAACATTGGTTTTGTTAGTATAGCTAACCAGGCAGGCATTAAAAGCTGTATCCATCATAACCTGTATCATAACTATACCTTTAAACTTATCTCTCTCTTTTTCTTCGAAAGTGTTCAGAAAATCGGTCCACATAACAGAGTCGTTGGGTTCGTAAACAACGTGTTTTTCTTCGTCTTCAAGTATGAATTTTAATGGACAATTAACAAGTTTTTCGGAGTATATTTTTTGAGAAACGGCAATAGTTGATATTAGTATTGCTACAATAAATGTTGTGAATTTTTTCATTTATATTAAGTTAAGATTATACAATTTCAGCAACAACAAAAGTGCTGCCACCAACAAATATAATATCATCGTGGGCTGAATTCAAATTTGCCTGCGAAAAAGCTTCTTTTACACTGTTAAATTTTAGCGAATTTCGGTTGAGTTTTATTCCTGTTTCATAAAGCTTATCGGCACTTTCGCAACGCGGAATATCGGGTTTGCAGAAGTAATATAGAGCATTGTCGGGGAATAGGCTTATTAGCTCTTCAATGTTTTTATCGTTCGAAAAACCAATAACAAGGTGAAGTTTATTGTATTCCAGTTTTTTAAGCTGGTTTGTAACAAATCGAAGCCCGTCGATATTGTGTCCGGTATCGCAAATAGTGAGTGGTTTTTTATTTATGGTTTGCCAACGCCCCATAAGTCCGGTATTTTCGGCAACAATGCATAAGCCTTGTACAATATGCTGTTTTTCAATGCCCAGCATAGGAGTTAGTATTTCAAGAATAGTGAGAGCAACCAATATGTTTTTTTGTTGATAATCGCCCATTAAATCCAAAGAATAGTTGAAACTGGTTCCACTTTGTGAGTTTTTAATAATAATTTCCTGATGGTCGTTGGTTTGTTTTATGTTGTTAACCTGTAATCGTTCGTCGGCACAACAGAATGGAGCACTCATTTCTTCGGCTTTACGTTTAATGGCAAGTTTGGCCTCAGCAGGGCATTCACCAATTACAACAGGAGTCATTTTTTTTATGATACCGGCTTTTTCAATTGCTATTTTTTCTATGGTATCGCCTAAAAATTGTGTGTGGTCAAAACCTATGTGAGTAATAGCCGACACAAGCGGGGTTATAATATTTGTAGAGTCGAGTCGTCCGCCCATTCCGGTTTCAATTACAGCAATATCTACTTTATGCTTTTTAAAAAAGTAGAAAGCCATAGCTACGGTAATTTCAAAAAACGAAGGACGCAATTGTTCAATTATTTTAGAGTGTTCGCCAACAAACTCAACAATATCATTTTCAGAAACAGGTATTCCGTTTATTTTAATACGTTCTCTGAAATCTTTAAGGTGTGGCGACGTGTATAGTCCTGTTTTCAGACCGGCGGTTTGCAGTACCGACGATATCATATGTGAGGTAGACCCTTTTCCGTTGGTTCCGGCAATATGTATACTTTTAAAGTATTTGTGAGGATTTCCAAAGTAGTTGTCGAGAGCTATGGTATTGTCAAGATTGTTTTTGTATGCAGCTTTGCCATCGCGTTGAAAAACGGGTAACAAATTGAACAAATACTCGGTGGTTTCTTTATATGTCATAAGAAATGGTATTTAGTTATACTCTTACTCCAACAATAATAATATCGTCTATTTGTTCTTCATTTCCCATCCATTCTTCAATACGGGAATTAAGAATTTCGCGTTGTTCGCTCATAGGTTTATTATATATTTCGGTAAGTAGTATTTTAAAGTTTTTGGTCATAAATTTTCTACCGGTTTCGCCACCGAATTGGTCGGGATATCCGTCGGAGAAGTTGTAAAGGCAGTCGCCTTTTTTAAGTTCAAATTCTTTTACGGTAAATGGAGTATCTATTTTTATGTGATTTCCGATAGGCATTTTATCGGCTTTGAGTTCAGTAAGTTCGGCATCACGTATAATATAAAGCGGGTTGTATGCACCTGCAAATTGTAATTTCATATTTGAGTGGTCAATAACATAAAGCGAAAGATCCATACCGTCTTTAGCCCCTTCGCCGTTTTCATTGCCTTCTACCTCTTGACTCAACTGGCGAATTATTTGATTACGTAATATATTGAGTATTTTATCGGGGTCGACAACATTTTTATTGTTTACAATGTCATTTAAAAATGCTACGCCAAGCATACTCATAAAAGCACCCGGCACACCGTGTCCGGTACAATCGGCAGCAACAATAAGAGTAAGGTTTTCGTGGTGTGCCGACCAGTGATAATCGCCACTTACAATATTTTGAGGACGCCACAGAAGAAAATGGTCAGAGAGGTTTTGGGTGTTTTTTTCAAGCGATGGTAAAATAGCGTGTTGAATACGTTTGGCGTATCGCAAACTGTCAAGAATATCTTTGTTTTTGTGCGCTAGTTCTTCTTTTTGTTTTTCTATTTCGCGGGTTCGCTCTTTCACTTTTTCTTCAAGAACACGTTTTTCTTCTTTTAATTGGCGTTCCCTTATTTTTATAAATAAAACAATAGAAACAGTAATAAGAATAGCGTAAAAAATGTAAGCAAGAATGGTTTTATACCATGGAGGAGTGATAATTATAGTTATTTCAGCACCCTCAATATTCCATGTTTTATCGTTGTTGGAACCTATTACCCTGAATTTATATTTACCCGGAGCTATACCCGAATAGTTGGCTTTTCGGTTATTGGCATCGGTTTTGTTCCATTCGTCTTCCAAACCTTCTAAAATATACTGATACTGGTTTGCCGATGGTTCGGTATAGTCGAGAACAGCAAATTCAATTCCAATAAAGTTTTGGTTATATTTTAATTTAATATTTCGTTTGTAATATGGAAGACTATCGAGCGGGTAGTCTTTGCCTCTTATGGTAAAGCGGTCAATTACAACTCTGGGAATACTAAGGTTAATACTGTCGGGGTAAAATGAAATAAAACCGTTAGTGGTGAAGAGTATTTTTTCATTTGAATTAACATAAAAATCGTTTGGATTGCCTAGAAATCTATGAGTGGTAAAATCGGCTGAGGTAAAGAAATTTTTACAGTTGTTGTCTTTTATGTCGTATTTCGATAGCCCTTTAAGGCTTGTAAACCAAATATATCCGAGACTGTCTTCAAACAGGCTGTTGATATTATTGTCAATAAGTCCGTTGTCGATAGAAATGTATTTGAACGAATTGTCATTTTCGCTGAACATATATACGCCGTTGGTTCCGTATATCCAAATAATGCCATTACCTATTTTCACATTTGAAGTACCCCAGTCGTGTTCATAGTTACAGGTAAACTGCTGAACAGAATCGAGGTGGGGGATAATTTTGTAAATATTGGGTAGAGCCGAGAACCAAATATTACCACTTTTGTCAATAGCCATTTCACCTTTTGAAATAGGGCCACCTTTTATTTTATAATCAAATTCATAGAATGATTTGAGAGAATGGTTTGAAGTTGTGAATTTGGAAATTCCATCGGCGGTTCTTATCCAAATATCTTCATTATTATCTAGAATTATGTTTTTAACATAGTTTACGTCAACTTCATCAATAAAATCGACTAAAATAGGGAAGGGGGTAAATGATGTTCTTTTATTTGTAGAATCATTGATACTGAAAATACCTTTGGGGCTGAATGAAAATACTTCGTTGCTTTTTTTTATGTAGCATACGTGTGAAACACGGTCTTTAATACTGTCTGTATTGACAATAACGGCACCGGTTGGGTATGAAAATTCAATTTTTCGGTTGTTTTGGTTGAATTTGCTTACTCTGTTATCGGTAGCTATCCATAGGTTATTGTTTTTAGTTGCAGCCATATCGGCAACCGAATAGAATTTATCGCCCGAAAAGTTGTCGGTGCTAAACAGGTAATCGGGTAGTTTGTATTCGTCCTGAACAGTAAGTGTACGTGAATATCGGTATATTTTGTTCTCCAGAGTGTACCAAATATTGGAATATGAATCGTGGTAGGCAGGAAAGGTGTGAATAGCATTGTAACCCAGGTTGGTAAATACAAAAGGGTCTTTTATCAGGCGGTTTAATCCTTCAAATGTTGCTACCCACAGGTTTTTGGAGTCGTCTTCAAATATTTGTATTATGCGGTTGTCGTAAAGGCGGTTTTTGTTGTTAGCCTGAATTTTTTCAATAGTTTTTCGTTCAGGATTATAAATATTTATTCCGTTGTCGGTACCTATCCAAATATTGCTTCGTGAGTCTTCAAATACAGAATATATTGAGTTGCTGGTGAGTACTTCTGTGTTTTCGCTATTTTGAAAAACCAGATTGCGACCCCAAAGGTGGTCGTGCATTAATAATCCATGCATAGAGCCAATCCAAAATTGCCCTGTTTTATTACGAAAAATATTCATGTATTCATTTTCCATATTTGATCCAAATACTTCGTTGAAGTTAATTGGGTGGAAAGAGAAGCTTCCGGTTTTATAATTGAACTGTTCAATACCAATATTTGTTAATGCCCAAAAACGGCCATTTTTATCAATAATAATATCTTTTATTTTGTTGGTATTAATGTAATTGCTGTCTTTTTCTATTTCAATGTTGTCGATTATTTTTTTGAATTCATTTTTGTTTATTTCAACAATTTTAATTCCGCAAAAGCTTATTTTATTGGGAGCTTCACCTTCCCATTGCGAGCAAGAGTGAGCCATATCTGATTTATAGCGGATAGAGTATTTTCCTTTTTTCAGAAATAGTGGTTTTACTTCAAAACGGTTTTTCAGGTTAGCCCCGGCCCACATACTGGAATTGCTTAGTTCCCAAATAAGTTCATTGCCTTTATATAGAGAGCCGAAGTCGTATTTGCCATATTTGTCTATTTCGCCCGACGATGCTACAAAGTAATATCCATCGGCGGGTATTGTGAAGCTAAAATTGGTGTTGCAGTTGTTGCCGGGGTTTTCAATGCAGGCTATGCCTTCGTCGCGGTTAAGAACAGAGTCGAAAAAGTGCCATGATTGTTTTGTGTAAGTGGGAGGGGGGCAGGTGAATTTACGAAATACATTTTCTTCTTTATTATACATATATAAACCGTCGCCGGTAGGGCCTACCCAATAGTTGCCGTATTTGTCTTGAACTATTTTTACTTCTATATCGTATTTGTGTTTTGTAATGCTGTCGATAGTGTAAATTCTTTTTTCGTCTTTGAATGGAGCTAATTCATCGTAATGTCTAAGCCAAAGAGTGTTGTTGTTGTCGTAATATAAGTGTGCAATGTCGTTAAATGGGAGTGATAGGCTGTCGGTACGGTTATTTCTGAAAAGTTTATATGAATAACCGTTGTAGCGGTAAAGACCTTTTCTGGTCGAGAACCACATAAATCCGTTTTGGTCTTGCACTATACCTGTTATAAAACCCAAACTGCGTCCGCTTTCATTGGTTATTTGTTCAAATACAACGTCTTTCTGTTGGTCTTGGCCCCAAAAGTATGTTGAGTATATAATAGAGACTATTAGGGTAAATATTATTTTTTTCATTAGTTTAGTTTAGTTCGGTGATATTTTGACTTTGTTATTGAATACCAATATTAAAGTCTGCTTTAGTTGTTTTATTTAGAATAAAACAGGTTAAATATAAGCATATTAACTATTTTTTAAAATGAATACTTAGTTTTGCTGAAAATAATAAGTAATGGAATCAGAGAATAGGGAATTAGTAAAATTATTTAAAGAACATGCAGGGTGTGAGCCTGCTTCAATGTTGGCTTTACCACTGAGCGGGTCGGATAGAAGATACTTTAGAATGACTTATAATAATGAGTCGGTATTAGGGGTTTTTAATCCGAAAGTGCAAGAGAATAAAGCCTATATTGAGTTTACCCGACATTTTAAACAAAATAATGTTTCGGTTCCCGATATTCTTTCTGTTTCTGCCGACGGTTTATATTATTTGGTTGAGGATATTGGTAATGATTCTTTGTACAATAGGGTTATTGAGTGTAACGGTAAGTTAACCGATGTAGTTTTAAATTTGTATAAAAATGCTTTGGAAGAGTTGGTTAAAATGCAGCTGGTAGCAGGTAGTAGTATTGATTATTCGTATTGTTATCCGGTGAAAAAATTTGAAAGAACACCAATAACATGGGATTTGAATTATTTTAAATACAATTACTTGAAATTAACCGGTATAGAGTTCGATGAGTACAAATTGCAAGCCGACTTTGATGTACTAATTGATTTTTTGGCGACACTTGATACAGAGGGGTTTATGTTTCGCGATTTTCAGTCGCGAAATATTCTATTGAAAAATGGTGCGGTTTATTTTATCGATTTTCAAGGTGGAATGGAGGGACCAATTTGTTACGATGCCGCTTCGTTGTTGTTTCAGGCAAAGGCTCAAATACCTAATGAAACCCGAAAAGAATTGTTCGATTTTTATTGTAAAAAGGTTCAGGAGGTACGAAATATTTCTAATGAATACCTAAAAAAGAGTTTTTACGGATTCGCATTGCAGCGAACATTACAAGTGCTTGGTGCATATGGTTTTAGGGGATATTACGAGCGTAAACCACATTTTATTCAAAGTATACCATATGCAATAGAAAACCTGAAATTTTTGCTTAATGACAGTAATGTGCCGGTTAGTTTGCCTTATTTGAAAGAGTTAGCATCAATACTAAAAGTTCCTAAAGATGAGGTATTTGCGAAAGTTGATAAGTTAACTGTAAGGGTAACAAGTTTTTCATATAAAAAAGGGTATCCTGTTGACCCTTCGGGTAATGGAGGAGGATTTGTATTTGATTGTCGCGGAATAGATAATCCGGGGCGATATAATGAATACAAGAGTTTAACAGGGAGAGATAATCAGGTTATTGAATTTTTTAAATCGACAGGTATCGATGAGTTTGTTGAAAATGTTATAAAAGTAACAGAGTTAACTGTTGAAAATTATATAGAACGAAAGTTTGATCATTTGAGTGTAAGCTTTGGGTGTACAGGAGGGCAGCACCGGTCGGTTTATAGTGCCGAAGCTTTTGCAAAATATATTGTGAACAAATATGATATAAAAGTGGTTTTATGGCATAGAGAGCAAGATATATTCGAAGAATATGAGTAAGAAAAAGTGTAGAAAAAAGAAGTATAAAGAGCCCAAAACATATAAGTTTGTATGTTTAAAATGTAAAAGGTTGTCGAATAAAAAGGGCAAGCTTTGTAAAGCTAAGAAAGTGAAGTTTTCATTTTCGGAACTTAGAATTTGCCCCGATATTTAGTCGTTATCTGAATAATATATGAAAGCAATGATATTTGCGGCAGGTTTAGGTACCCGCTTAAAGCCACTTACTGAAACCATACCTAAAGCTTTAGTAAAAGTTAATGGAAAGCCTTTGTTGCAGCATAATATTGAGAAAGCAATAAGTGCAGGGGTAACAGAAATAGTAATAAATGTACACCATTTGGCAAACCGGATAATTTCGTTTATTGAAGAAAATAATTCGTTTGGCATAAAAATTCATATTTCCAATGAGACCGATGAGTTGCTCGATACGGGAGGAGGGTTAAAGAAGGCATCGGGTTTATTGATGGGTAATGAATCTGTTTTATTGCAAAATGCCGATATATTATCGGGTATTGATTATGGTAAAATGTTGGAGTTTCATCATACAAACAAATCGCTGGCAACACTTGCTGTAAGGGATAGGTCAACAAGCCGGTATTTACTAACAAGCAATAATATTTTAAAGGGGTGGACTAATGACAGCAGCGGCGATATTTTGCCGAAAGGCTTAATCTCCGATGGTTTAAACAAGTATGCTTTTAGTGGTATTCATATACTCAGCCCCGAGATATTGAACTATATTCCGGAGCAAAAGAAGTTTAATATTATACAATGGTATGTAGAACTTGCTCAGCGGGAAACTATCAGTTGCTATAATCACAACCAAACGTACTGGTTCGATATAGGAACTATTGAAAAGTTAGAAGTAGCGGAAGCATATTTTCATTAATTCATTGGGTCATAATTTTATAATCTCATTATAATATGAGAAAATTTGAAAATATGTAAATTCAAGAAGCAGACTGTTGTTCTTGCATTGAATGTGTTTTTGTAAAACAAAATGCCCTGGTGTTATATGTGTATGTCACTTTAATCCAATGTTCAGATAATTATCATACTAAATGAAATAATGAACAAATGAAATCATAAGGTTTAGGCTTCATCGTGAAAATACAGTTTGTAGAATTTTAAGCCCTTAGTATTATCGAGCCCTTTTTCAATATAATCGGGGTTTGAGTGAACGTATATGTGAAAGTTTTTGTCGAGTTTAATTATGCTGCGGAAATATTTTTTGCCGCTCTTTAGAGCAGGTTTTGATATTTCGAACTGGTCGGCAGGTTGAAGATTGCGTTCCATCTCATAGTTGTTTTTATACTCTTCAAAAGCTTCAGAAATTATGTCGTTTCCAATAACGTCTTGTTTAAATACTTCGTTGTTGTAGTTTTCGTTATTATTAAAAAAAGCTTCGGTTCTTTTCAGGAATGCAACCTGGTCTTGTTTGTCTACATTGTTGGCTTCGGTAAGTATACTGTCGCTGAACCCTTTACAAAGGTTTAATAACTGATTGGTTTGGTACCACTCATTTTCACGTGGCATAACTTGCAAAAAATCGTCTTTCCAGTATGCAGCATCGGTTTTATTGGTTGTATCAATAATTGAAACCAAATATCCCGACTCTTTTTCACTGTTGAATATAAGGCACCCTTTATCGAGTTTCTTAATGTTTATACCGTTATCGTAGTCTACCTCATAGTTGTCGTTTTTTTGATAAACGCGAATAAAGGTATCTTTTGTTTCCGATTTAAAAATACCGATACCGTCAACGTATTCGCCATGAACAAGCATATTTGAGAATTTACAAACGTATAATTCGCCAGGCTTTATTTTGGGGTGATTTGAGTTGTCGTACAGGAAGTTAGCAATGTGAATCGATTGGTCGAGAAACAGGTCGGGGTCTTCAAATATTTGAGTTGAATAAGTAAACACTTCATTCATGTCGAGGTTATTTTCGTGGCTAAATCCAAAAAAATAATCGGATTTAAAGTTGGAAAGGAAGTATTGTTTTAAAATAGCTTCAACAGCATTGTCGGTTATATTCATTTCGGTACGTGAAAGTTTTACACCCTCATCTTCGGGGCGTTTGCCAATGTTGTGAACAACTATTTTATTTAAAATAACTTCAGTAAAATCGAAAACCGGTTCCATAAATTATGTTTTTTGCAAATGTAACTTAAAAAAGGAAAAGTTTTTGTAATGTTCAGTATATACTTTAGCAAGTGTAATATTTGTTCTATCATTGTAAAGCTTATAAATATTGAAATAATGAAGAGGATAATATTTTTGCTTTCTATTTTTACAGTTCTAACAATTGAGGCACAAGAAACGCAAGTTCCGCAGTTAACACGTATACTGTTTGTACTCGATGGTTCACAAAGTATGCTTGCCAAGTGGGAGTCGGGTACAAAAATGAAAGTAGCTCAGGATTTACTTTCCGATATGGTAGATAGTTTGAAATTCGATAAAAATATAGAAATGGCTCTGAGAGTGTACGGACATCAAAAGCCGGTTCCTCCACAGCGATGCGATGATACAAAGCTTGAAGTGCCATTTGCAAAAGATAATGCAAAGCGGATAAAAGATAAGCTTGATGCTGTAAACCCAAAGGGAACTACACCAATAGCCTATTCGTTGGAGCAAAGTGCAACCGATTTTCCAAAGAGTAAAGATTGCCGCAATATAATAATACTAATTACCGATGGGATAGAGTCGTGCGATGGTGACCCATGTGCTGTTTCACTTGCATTGCAAAGCCAGGGAATTATTTTAAAACCATTTGTAATAGGAGTAGGGCTCAATGATGAGTTTAAGGATACATTTGATTGTGTGGGGCGTTATTACGATGCTTCAAATGAGCAAAGGTTTAAAGAGGTATTAGATGTAGTAGTTTCGCAAGCCTTGAATACAACAAGCATACAGGTTGACCTGCTCGATATGAATAAACGGCCTACCGAAAGTAATGTTAATATGACTTTTTACGACCGTTTTTCGGGAGCTGTTATGTATAATTTTATACATACTATAAATTATAAGGGTAATCCCGATACTTTGAAAATAGACCCTGTTCCAACTTACGATATTGTGGTGCATACTATACCGCCGGTAAGAAAAGATAGTGTGATAATAAATCCGGGTGAGCACAATACCGTTAAAATAGATGCACCCCGAGGGTCATTAATTGTAAAAACGACAGCTCCCGAATATCGCGATTTGCAATTTATAGTTCGCAAGAATGGCTATAAAGAAACTCTCAATGTACAGTCAATAAACAGTGAGGAAAAATATATTGTTGGTAATTACGATATAGAATTATTGACCATACCCCGAATGAAGTTTGATAATATTGTAATAGACCAAAGTAAGACCAATTCTATGTTTATACCCAATCCGGGTTTGATAACATTTGTGGCATCGGCACCACCTGTGGGAGCTTTATATAAGCAGTCGGGTAATAAACTGGAGTGGATAATGAACCTGAATAGTAACGATAACATTCAAACACTGGCAATATTGCCTGGCAAATATATTGCAATATGCCGACCAAAGAATGCCCGGGAGTCGGTATATACTTCGAAACGTGAGTTTACCGTAATATCGGGTGGCGCCGATAAAGTGGTACTGTTTTAACCCGCATTATGCATTAGGTTTTTTAAATTAGCTTTAATCAATTAGTAACCAGTATCTTTCTAATGCAACGCATTATAGCGGGTTGAACCCAGGGCAACCGCATTTAAAACATATCACCACGAAAGGCCCGAAAAACACAAAAAAAATTGCAAAGCAATTTTTTTGATATAATTAATTTGAATTTTTTAGTGGTTTTTGTGCTTTTAGGGTTGAAAAATTATTCTTTGGTTTGCCAAAGAAACTAAAAAAGTTAAATGTGGTTGCCGTGGGGTTGAACCCGAAGAGTTAACAACACAAACTCTATAAAGCTTTGATAATCCTTCATTTAACTTTAGTATTTCAATTTAAATGTATGGTTAGGGTTTAACATAAACAAACAAACCGGCAATAAGCCGGTTTGTTTGTTTATAAAATGCAAGTGCATCGTTAGTATTGTACGGTTATTTCAAAGCTTTGAATTGTGGTAGCAAAAGCGTCGGTTACCAATAATTCCACTTTGTGTTTTCCTAATTTACTGTTGTCGGGGGTTCCGGTAAGTATTGCGGTGCCGTCATAGTTGTAACTTAATGAAAGCCATGAAGGCAGTTGCTTTGCATATACCATTAGAGCATCACCGTTGTTGTCGGAGGTAGTAATGTAGTAGGTATACACAGAGTCTTCAAGTGCCGATGTATTTGCCTTACTTGTAAATACAGGGGCATAATTTTCAATAACTAAAGTATTGGCTGTAACTCTGCTAAAAAGAGACAGAGAAACTAAAACTGCTGCTAAAATAAAACCTTGCTTCTTCATATCAACTCCCTTTTAAAATATTAATTTGTTTCCTGTCTGTATTTACGGCAATTGGCTTTGTATGTTACAGTTCAGTTACTGTAAACATTGCGAAAAATTGTAAATCATAATTCAAAATGATTAAAGTCAATTTCAATAATGACAGTGTACAAAATAGTTATTTGATATTGACAATATATAATAATGGGATGATGTATTTTTATAGTAATAATATGTGAGTATGAGTATTTTAATTAAACTAATTAAAACATATTGTAATCGAAAGTGTATATGATAATACTTAGATTTCTTTAATTTTAGTGCATATTTTAGGCTTTAATCCATTTTTCAGCTGCCTCTATGGTTGAAAATGTTTTGTAAAAATAATTATCTACATTAAATGAAATATTTTCATATAAAATGCTTAATGCGGTATTTAGTGGTGAATCAACAATAATTGCGTTTAATTGGTATTTGATGAGTTGAGAAGCTTTTCAATACAAGCCCCTTGGTTTATTTTATTTAAATGGCAAAACAGAACCTCGTTACTATCTTCGTTGTGTAAATGTAAACCGCTACCTTCGCAGTATTTATAGCTTTTACAGTTAGCACAAATCCCGGTTTCTGTCCATGAGCGGTTACGCATATTCCGATAGCGGTTTTCCCAAACATCTCTGAAACTGTCACGGTAAATATTGCCCTGAATATAATTGCTCCGCAGGTTAGGGCAGGCCGATATGGAACCATCGGCTAAAACTGAACCAATTCTTATTCCGGCACGGCAAAAGAACATATTGTCCCTTACTTTTCCTTCGTAAGCTCCCAGATATCCTTCGCAGCCATAGTTAAGTGAAATGTCGCCCTGTTTACGTACATTTTCAATAAAGTCGAACAGTTGTTTGAATTGTAATGCATTCAGTTGTAGTTCCGGGTTTTGCTTTGCTCTGCCTATTGGGGTAATTGTAAAAATACGCCAACGCTTAACACCCATTCTTAAAAGTTCATTTTTTATTTGATGTAACTCGCCGAAATTTCGTTGATTAGCACAGGTAACTGTATCAAAATCAATATCTTGTTGAGCAATCATGTGAATGGCTTCTTTTGCTTTTTTATAACCAATAGGTGTATTTCTGAACCAATTGTGCGATTGTTCCATACCATCGAAACTAATGGTTGCAGCACGTAGTCCGCTTTTCATTAAGCCTTCAAGCCGTTTGGGTGTTAATGCAATACCATTTGATACAAACCCCCATGGGAATCCGCGTTCGTAAAAGGCTTTACCGCATTCTTCGAGGTCGCTGCGTAATAAAGGTTCGCCACCTGTTAACACTATATTGGTTTTGTTAGGTTCTACTATTGGTGTTATGTTGTCGAGTGCTTGCAGAAAATGGTTTAAAGGCATATCGGGTGTTGAGGCTTCGTGCTTACAATCGCTACCGCAATGCAAACAGCTGATATTACACCGTAAAGTACACTCCCAAAACAGGTAGTTCAGGTTATGTAACCGGGCTTCGGTTTTTCGATATTTTCTGAATATCTCAAGAGCAAGCTTTTGTTTTAAACTAATTTGGTGCATTAATTTTTTTTCAGTCGTACGTTAAGAACCTTGGTTTTTGTCCCTTTATTCCACAAACCATCAGCTCCGATGGCCGGAATATTGGTAAATGAAATCAATGTATCGAGCTTATGGTATATTCCCGCAGTATCTTTAAATGAAACCAAAAGAGTATCGTTTTGAAGAAAAAGGCTTTATTAGTGAAGATGAGCAACGCGCCAGCGACTACAAAGAGGTGAAAAAGATAATTGACCGATATCACAAAGATTTTATCGAGAGTGCTTTAGGATATTTAACCTTATCCGATTTACAAGAGTTTAGTGATTTATACTTTAAGCAGCAAAAAGACGAAAAAGAGAAAAAACTATTTACAAGTTTGCAAACGAAACTACGCAAACAAGTAGCCGATGCTTTTAATAAAAGCTCTGATGAAAACATAGTAGCTCGTTTCAAAAATATTGATAAAAAAGAATTAATAAAAGACGACTTAATTACTTGGCTTAGCGACGAAAAAGATAAAGAACTGGTTGGTAAGTTTAAAAACTTCACCACCTATTTTGGAGGCTTTCATAAAAACCGAGAGAATATGTACTCTGCCGATGATAAATCAACGGCAATTTCATACAGACTGATACATGAAAACCTACCAAAGTATCTTGATAATATTAAGGCCTTTGAAAAAATATCGCAAGCTGAACTCACTTTTGACAATATTGCACAAGAACTAGAGTCTGTAATACAAGGAGTTCCAATTGAAAGCTTTTTTACGATTGAATACTTTAACCAATGCCTTACTCAAAACGGCATTACTATTTATAATACACTATTGGGTGGTATTAGCGAGGAAGGCAAGGATAAAATTCAAGGTTTAAATGAGCATATAAACTTATACAATCAACAATTAAAAGGCGATGACAAAAAAACAAAGAAATTGCCAAAGCTTACCCTGTTATTTAAACAGATATTAAGCGATAGAGTGGGGGCTTCTTTTGTATTAGATGAAATAGAGGACGATACCGAGCTTTTAGAAGGAATACAAAACTTTTATACTGATGAACTATTAGAATTTGAAACCGATGGAAAACAGGTAAGTATTTTTAAATTAGTAAAATACATTACTACCGAACTGCAAAATTCTGATTTAACTAAAGTTTACATTAAGAATGATGCAAGCCTTACCGAAATATCGAATAAAATATATGGCGATTGGTCTATTATTAAAAATGCGCTTGCAGAATATTACGACAAGAACCTATTACCTGCTAAGCTTTCAACAAAAGCTCTTGACGAAAAAGACAAATGGCTAAAGAGCAATCTAAGCATAGAAACTATACAAACAGCTTTACAAGAATACGATAATAAAGTAAAAAATAATCGTGAGCTAGAAAACCCAATACTTTGGTATTTTCAAAAGCTTGGTGCAGATGATGGCAATAATAATTTATTAGATGCTGTTGTAGAAAAATACAATGCAGTAGAACCATTATTAAAAACTGCCTACCCTACCGATAAAAAACTAGCAGCCGACAAAAAAGCAAAACAGCAAATTAAAGAGTTTTTAGATAGCCTGATGGATGTTATCCATTTTATAAAACCCTTTGATGCTGTTGCCGGTAATGCCGATAAAGATTTGCATTTTTATGGCATATTCGATGCTGTTTACAATCAACTCAACCAAACCATTTCACTATACAATAAGGTTCGAAATTACCTGACTAAGAAACCTTATAGTACCGAGAAATTTAAGTTGAATTTTGAAAACAGTACACTACTTGATGGATGGGATAAAAATAAGGAAAAGGATAATTGTAGTGTTTTATTCCGAAAAGATGGCTTGTTCTACCTTGGGGTAATGGATAAAAAGCACAATAAAATATTTGAGGATTATGTGGATACTAACTCTGATGAAAATTTTGAAAAAATAGTTTACAAGATGCTTCCTGGCCCAAACAAAATGCTTCCTAAAGTATTTTTTTCAAATTCTCGTATTGATGAATTTAACCCAAGTAGTGAGCTTTTAGAGAATTATAAATTAGAAACCCATAAGAAAGGAGATTCTTTTAATATTAAAGATTGCCACAACCTTATTGACTTCTTCAAATCATCAATTAATAAGCATCCTGACTGGAAGCAATTCAACTTTAACTTTTCTGATACAAATAGTTATGAAGATTTAAGTTATTTCTACAAAGAAGTTTCGCACCAAGGATATAAAATAACTTATGAGAATATATCTGATAATTATATCAACCAGCTAGTAAATGAAGGCAAACTCTATCTGTTCCAAATATATAACAAAGATTTTTCGCCCCAAAGCAAGGGTACACCAAATTTGCATACTATTTACTGGAAAATGTTGTTCGATGAACGTAACCTGAGCAATGTTGTATATAAACTAAATGGCGAAGCCGAAATATTTTTCCGTAAACAGTCGCTAAAGCGTGAAAATACAGCAATTCACCATGCCAATGAAAAAATAAATCGAAGAACCGATGGAGAAACTGAGAGTATTTTCCCTTACGAAATAGTAAAAAACAAACGCTTTACAGTTGATAAGTTCCAGTTTCATGTGCCAATTACCATGAATTTTAAAGGTGCAGGTAATGAGCGTTTAAATAATGATGTACTTCAATTTCTACAAAATAACCCCGATGTGAATATAATAGGATTAGACCGTGGCGAACGTCATTTAATTTATCTTACTCTTATTAACCAAAAAGGGGAAATACTGGAGCAAAAAACCTTAAATACGGTTAGTAGCAGTTATATATCAAACGGTGAAAGAAAAGAACATACGGTAGATTATCACGAAAAACTTGATGCCGTAGAAAAAGACCGTACTAAATCCCGCAAAGAGTGGGATGCCATTGAAAATATTAAGGAGCTGAAAAGTGGTTACTTATCGCAAGTAGTACACGAAATAGCTACAATGATGGTTGATAATAATGCTATAATTGTAATGGAAGACCTGAATTTTGGCTTTAAAAAAGGACGCATTAAAGTTGAAAAACAAGTGTATCAAAAATTTGAAAAAGCTTTAATTGATAAACTAAATTATCTGGTATTTAAAAAGAACGATGCGCAGGAAGCCGGCGGAGCATTAAAAGCCTACCAGCTTACCAATAAGTTTGCAGCATTTAAAGATTTAGGTAAACAATGCGGTTTTATATTTTATGTAAGTGCCGACTATACCAGTAAAATTGACCCTGCAACCGGTTTTGTAAACCTATTGTACCCTAAGTACGAAAGTGTGGAAAAAAGTCAGAAATTCTTTTCAAACTTCGATAAAGTATGCTACAACAAGCAACAGGACTATTTCGAGTTTCATATTGATTATAAAAAGTTTACAACCCGTGCTGATGAAACCAAAACCAAATGGACTATTTGTAGCAATAGTGAACGATTAGTAAACTTCCGAAACCCTGAAAATAATAGTGAATGGGATACTAAAAAAGTTTACCTCACTGATGAACTTAAGGAACTATTTGCAGGTATTGATTTTGAAAATGGTAATTGCATTAAAGATGAAATAGTTAGTAAATCTGACAGCAAATTCTTTAAAGATCTGATATACATTTTGAAGCTTACACTGCAAATGCGAAATTCTAAAACAGGAACCGATATTGATTATCTGATATCGCCTGTTGAAGAAAATGGAAAGTTCTTTGATTCACGTTATGTTGACAATAAATTGCCAAAAGATGCCGATGCAAACGGAGCATTCAACACTGCCCGAAAAGGGATACTGCTGCTCCATAAAATTAGCAAAGCCGATGATGTTACTAAACTCAAGTTTAATGACTTGAAGATAGATAATAAAGAGTGGCTGGCTTTTGTACAAAATAAACAATAATCTTTCTGTTTTATATGCATATTATAACATTGGTATAATAATAAATCCATTTTCTACGCTCCTACGGAGCTATAATTTGGTTTGCAAAATATATTCTGTTGTTCCAATGTGTACCTACAGGACATTTTATAAATTGAATAGTATTAAAAGTTTCGGAAAGCAGAGGTGTGATAGCCCCGTTAGGGGCGCAGGAATGGTAGAGCAGAATGGTAGAATAAATAACACGATAAAAAACCAAGCTCCGTAGGAGCGCAGGAGAGGTAATCCGAATAATATTTATAAATAACGTAAGCTACGTAGGAGCGTAGGGAAGGTAACATATGATATAAACATTTTTCAAACACAATTAACTATGGAAACATACATTCCCATAACATGGCTCAACGATTATATTTTTTGCCCATATTCAATATACCTGCATCAAATATATGACGAAGGGACCGAAGAAGCATTTTCGGCTAAGCCTCAACAAAAAGGAAAAACTGCTCACCGCAAAATTGATGAACTATCTGAAAAACAGGAAGAGTATCATGGTATGTATGTTATTTCGCACAAGCTAAGGTTATATGGTAAAATTGATGTTTACTACCCCCAAAACCAAACACTTATTGAGTATAAATATCAGGTACATAAAATGTTTAAAGGGTTTTACTATCAACTATGGGCTCAATATTTTGCACTAATTGAAATGGGATATACCATTAAATCACTTATGATTAGCTCCATAGCAAAAAACGAAAATATTGTTCCTTATAGTTATAGGACATACAACAGTAACTACGGCATTAATTGAAAAATGCAATAAATACAAAATTCCGTTGGTTGTAATGAAGCCTAACTTCAGGAGTGTATATTACTTTGGCAATTTTGCCGACGGAAATTTTTTATTACGCAAAAAACAACATAGCCAACCACAGGTACGCCCCGATATTGGAAAGTTACTTGTTACCAATAAGCTGACAAACCAATTCACCCTATTGCATAAAACACTAAAAAAAGATGGTGCTACAGAAAGTGCCAAAGATGCCATTGCTGCGGCTCTTACCATGCTTCCACAAAAAGAAGAATTAAAAGATATAATGACACTTGAAGGGCGAGTAGCTAAAAAATATTTTGAAAAATATAATCACTCATATTATTTAAAGCATGGTAGTCGTGCTGTATATACACAAGTATTTTACGAAAGTATAATTGAGCGTAAAAGCGAAATATTCAAATACATACAGGCATATTACCGTGCATTTATGAACGATAAGGGAATAGAAGAATATCCATCATACCACTATAAATAGAAGTATTATGACAAAAAATTGCATTATAATAACCTACGATATACAAGATAATAAACTACGCAGCCACGTATCAAAATTCTTATTGAAGCATGGAGTAAGACTGCAGTTTTCAGTATTTGAGATTGTAAATTCGCCGCGGGTTATCGATTTGATTTATAAATAGTTTAAATTTTCTAAATTTGTCTCTTGTCAATAATGACATTTGAATTTCTACTGTTGTAGATTTTAATGTCTTACATACAATTCGATAATGTTGGCGCTTTCTTACAATGTTAAAAGGCATAAACTCAATAAATTTAAAAGAAGTAAAAGCAAATCTATCACAAGATATTTTTTAAATCTACTCCTGTGCCCCATGATTTTTGGCTATACCAATCCAAAGTTCGGAAAGCTCTTTCGAATCAGCACCGATACTACAGGCTAAAAACAAAGCTAATCGCATCATCAGAACCGATGCATGGTGTATTTCATCCATTGTTTCCAAAGCGCCAAAAGTATCCTGTACTTTTTGCTGAAAAAAATCATTATGCCTATTTATAAACAATAAAGGGTCTTTAAAATCCACTTCAATCTTAGGAAATAAAAGAAAATCAAACCACTCTTGCGGGATTTCATCACTCAATTTGTCTGGTGATTTGTCACCCATTTGTCGCCATAACTGTAATGTATGTGTTTCGCCCGATGCAGACAAACCGGTATCTAACGGCTCGTATATGAAACGTTTGGCTTTTATTGCACTATCTTTCAAAATACGAAAAAAATATTTTCACTTGTAATAGCTTCAAATATAGCACTTTCTGCCAAATGTTTTATATACATTGTTGGCGGTTCGTTCTTTTTCCTTTCTTTGTTAATCATTTAGTTATATATTTGTAACCATTGTATAAGGTTTAACAAGGTGGTTATGAGCGAATATTTATCTCTTTCAGAAACAGCAGAATTAGTCGGAAAATGTAAAGAAACCCTTAGAAGGTGGGATAACGAAGGTATTCTTAATGCTGTTCGTGAACCTGTTTCCAATTATCGTGTTTACAAAAAATCTGATGTCCATGCTTTATTAGGCAATCTATTTGATGACATAAAAGAGGAAGAAGTTTCTAACTATGTAAAACCTAATCACAATTATTCAGTCCTTGAGCTTTTTGCAGGTGCTGGTGGGCTCGCTGTTGGACTTGAAAAATCAGGTCTAAAATGTGTTGCTTTAAATGAAATAGACAAATGGGCTTGCAATACTTTAAGGAAAAATCGACCAAATTGGAATGTCCTTGAAGGTGATATTAAAGATTTTAATTTCTCAAAATATAAAAATCAAGTTGATGTTGTTACTGGTGGTTTCCCTTGTCAAGCTTTTAGTTATGCTGGGAAAAAATTAGGTCTTAAAGATGCACGAGGAACTTTGTTTTATGAATTTGCTCGTGTTGTTCAAGAAGTATCTCCTGCAATATGTATCGGCGAAAATGTGCGAGGTCTACTAAGTCATGAAAAAGGTAAAACCTTACAAGGTATGATTTCAATTCTTGACGAAATCGGCTATAATGTTGTCCCTGTTCAAGTTTTAAAAGCTATTAACTTTAAAGTTCCACAAAAAAGAGAACGCTTAATCCTAGTTGGTATTCGAAAAGATATTGATATTAAATACGAATACCCAAAGCCTTATAAAAAAATATACAACCTGTCAGATGCTCTCAAAAAAAGCGAATTATTTGATAAAAATGTCCCAAAGTCTGATGGTGCAAAATACCCTCAATCAAAGAAAGAGGTTCTTGATTTAGTTCCACCCAAAGGTTATTGGCGCGACTTACCGTTAGATATTCAAAAAGAATATATGGGCGGCAGTTTTTATCTAGGTGGCGGAAAAACTGGAATGGCTCGCCGAATCGGTTGGGATGAACCAAGTCTAACATTAACTTGCAGTCCTGCACAAAAGCAAACTGAACGATGTCATCCCGATGAAACCCGTCCCTTTACAGTCCGTGAATATGCTAGAATCCAAACTTTCCCTGATGATTGGAAATTTGATGGTTCTATTGCTCAACAATATAAACAAATCGGAAATGCGGTTCCTGTTAATTTAGGGTGCGAATTAGGTTATTCAATTGTGAAATTCTTAAACGAATATTACAGCTTATCAAATCCTAAATAATAGCCAAAATTTTCAAAAGTTATTTGGTCAAACACAGTTCTTTTTGATTCTTTCTTAACTTTTTTGATTTCAGAAAGAGCTGAATTTGATTCTTTGCCTTTTGATTTATCAATACTCTCTAAAAAGTCAGAAATTGCTATTGGTAAAGCTTTATATAATGCAAAAAATGCATCTTCTTGACCTGTTAGTAAAGAGTAAAATTGGTCGCCCGATATTTTAAAAACTCTGCTGTGACTATATTCTTTTCCGTTAATATCTCCAGCCCAACTTTCACAAAAGCTATTTTTTGCCAAAATTTGTACCCAGTAACACTTTGCTTTCTTATATGTATCAGCATACCTGGCAAGCTTTTGAAATAAGCTTTCAGCAGCACTACTGTTCATCGTATTGTGTTTATTCTTGATGTCAGCAAATAAAGTATCGTCTGTGGCTTTTATATCGTAACCACTTAAACTACCCATTTCAAACCCTTTAATTCCACCTAATATCTGCTCATGAAAAGTTCCGATTGAATTATTTATCGATTTATCAATTTGGCGCATAATTTCATTTTCAATCACTGTTTCTTCAGAAATGTCATTAAACTTTGCGTCAAAAGTAAGTTTAAATGTATCTATCTTATTGCTGTAGAATTTCTTTTTACTGATTCCTTCTTTCGCCTTAATGTAAGAATTATAAAGGTTTTCCACACAGTCTAAAAAGTGTTTGTCCGAGATGAAATCAACATATTTATTCGCCATAACATTCTGTTTTTTTTGTAAAACACAAATGTAATTCTTTTGGTCGAATATTCAATTTATGTAGTGACATCTCCTTGAATGACCGCCAACAATAAGGTAAAAGCAATATCAGCTATATTTTGAACCATGCCAAGATAAGTATCCACCGCTTTTTCAAATAGCTCAGTTTCCTGTCCCGACAAATAATTAGTCACAGTCATTGAGTGCAGATTAGTTACTTCAGAACATTCGGCAAGGCATGGAAAAATAGTCCCTTCAAACATATAATGAGCCTCACTGTTTTGAATATACCTGCCAAGTGGAAATAAGCGACAAGCTAGGGGGCGACCCTCATACACACTGCAACCAAAATTTTCGATATATTGCCTGCAAGCTTTTTTTTGGTTAAAAATCAATTCTCCGTCAAATCTTAACCTAATACCACCAAAATCACAATACAAGTTACTGAATTCTCTAACTGTTATATTTTTTGCATTTGCTATGAGAGTTAATTCCCACGGATTTAATAAAACCTGATTACCAAAACAACAACTCCCGGTGCGTGAACATGTAAGAGGTAAAATATCGTCAGATGCAAGTTTAGTTATTTGTTTCATAAGAAAATTCATTCCCTGTGTTGAACTAAATCCGTTTTACCGAGAGCTTAGTTTATAACTGTTAATTTCTCAAATATAATATTATAGTACATAATTTAGAATTATGGTAAAACAAATATTTTTACAACAGATCTGCCACGCTGTGCCTGAGTTCAAAATCAACAGGATTGACCAAAGAGAATATTGAAAAGCTGAGAAATTACTAAAGATTTTAGGTGCCTGAATCAGCCTACGGTGCGCGAAAAAGCTGTTAATGAAATAAAGCGGTTACTTGCCGACGAAATGGGTTCATATATTATTAGTAATTCATCGAATGAGGTTAAAAAAAATAACGAAGCATTTGAACAGAATTTTACCCGTAATACTCAGGTATTTTCAATGTCTCACATGAAAACTACTATTATTGAGGAACGACGTCGCGATAAATTGTTTTACGTTAAAGTGCAGATTACAATTGATGAAGATAACCTGAAATCGGAATTTCAAAATGCAGGTATCGATTATAATACAATACTTTCAAAGGTGTTTGAAATGATGATGCAAAACAATGTTGCATCTGTATCGACTATTGTTATTAATACTACCAATGCCTTGCTTGCCGATTTGAATTTACTTGAAAATATTAATTCGGGGTTACGTATTTACAACGTAAGTAAAAATTTTCAAGGACAAATATCAGATGGTAATACCATACTTAACGGAAATTTCAAAATTATATACCGCAGTGGAAATTATTCAGTTATTAATTTGAACAACGGATACTTACATAACTTGTATGAGCTGTTTGATAAAGATAACAACCTTATTGAAAAAGGAAATTATGCCGACAATTATAAAGAGGGTGTTTGGGAGTACTATTCAGTTTTGCGCAATTATAGATTTATGGCAAAAACCAATGAATATAATAAAGGGATGTTAAATGGTAACTCTACAGTTTATAATAACACGGGCTATGGAAATATTGAAAGTATTACAGTATTTGAAAATGACATACCTGTATCAATGCAAATATTCGATAATGATAACTATGTATTTAAAGGGAACTTAGATAAATACGGAAAAAAACAAGGCTCTTGGACATCATATCAGAACGAAATACTTGCATCGGTATCAAACTTTGACAACGGGCAAAAACACGGCGAATTTATTTCATATTACACCAATGGACAAATATGGTCAAAAGGTTCATATTTCAACGACAAAGAGACAGGCAAATTTTACTCATATTATAGAAATGGACAATTGGAAGAGGAAAAAGAGTATACTAACGGTACTCGTTCGGGCAACACAATTCAATATTATGAGAATGGGAATATTAAAATTGAGTATTTAAACCATAATAATGGTAATAAAACAATAAACCGCTACTTTGAAAACGGAAACCTGAAATCGGAAGAGTTTTTTATTCCAGGCAAATACAGCCCTGTTAAGCATGGTAGATTCACTGAATATTTCGACAATGGTAATTTAAAGGGGGAAATAAATTATTCTAATAATGAGAAAGTGGGTTTATGTGCCGATTATTTCAACGATGGAACAATACAACAAAGCAAAACTTATGTAATAAGTAACGGTAAGTCGGTTTTACATGGTAGCGTAGTTGAATATGATGATAACAGGCAATTAATAAAAAGCACAAACTATAATAAAGGTATTAATGATGGTATTCATGCATATTACTCCGACGGTATAATATATCAAGAGGAAAGCTATAAAAACGGTACAATGCTTTATGAAAAAAAGTATTATAAAAGTGGAAATATTCAATTTGAAACTTTGTATAATGTAACGGCTAATTATGTAATTAAAAATGAGTATTACGACAACAGCCAAATTAAAAGCATTACTCACTACAAACCATCAAACACGCCGGGGCAAAATCAATTGCAAAAAGAAGGTGAATATAAACAGTATACAATGGAGGGTATTCTAATTAAAGAATGCAGCTATATTAACAATAAAGCCAATGGTGAAAATATTGAGTATCTTAATTCGGGTGAAATAAAGCTAAAGGAAAATTTTTTGTCAGGTATTCGTGAAGGATTATATGTTACTTACTGGCGTGGTAATCCGAAAGAGATGGGGACTTACACAAACGGCAAACGTTCAGGAATATGGCTCAAAATAATTTCCGATAACGAAGCTCAGGAATCAACCTATGACAGTAATGGCAACCTTATCGATAAGCAAACTATATCGGGTAGCGATAATATTTCCAATATGGTTAAAAAATATAATTTTTGATTCTAAGCAAGGTTTACATAAGTTATGGCAAATTGGTTCTTACATTATGACTTGGATAAATGGGTGAACATTTTAATGTAGGTTAATGCTATGGCTGTTAATTGGTCTGAAATTTTATCAGCAGGTGAGACTGTAAAATAAACTCTGTCTAACAAATATTAATTTTGCAAGATAGAGTTATGAAAACAGAAGAATTTAAAGCAATGCAAGCCAAGGCGCTTGAGCAGTTGCGAAAAGGCGAATCGCTAACGGGGAAAGATGGTGTTTTT
>QKGS01000092.1 GCA_003250355.1 Bacteroidota bacterium | reverse complement strand
CTGATTTCGCCAACTGGTGTCCAGACGCTTAGCAGCTGAGTTTTTACTCTGTAAATTCCGTCAGGATACCACAGTGGAGTAAAATGCACCCGGTGTTCATACTGTGACCATTTATTTGCTTTTAACCGTATAGGGTAATTTGTCGCCCTGTCAAGCAGCCTGTTATACGTCATATAATTAAATTCAGGGAAGTAGGCAATTACATAAGGCGTTGTAGTATAGTCGTTTGATGTGCAGTTACCTGATTTAAAATAATTTGTTGTAACTTCAACATTAACCCCATAACCGCTACCTATTTCCCACGCATTCTCATAAGTTGGGGTATACCATTTTAACTCGGCTGTCGGCACTAAGCTATCCGGCTTTAAATCCATTTCAGAAGTAACAGTTATACCGCTTGTTACCTGTGTATATACCCAGTCGGTTTTTGTCTGATATTCTATACAGTAGTGTTCATATGGCAGCTGCCCGTAACGCTTGCAATAATCACATCCTCCATTTTTGCAGACAACAGCCGGAAGTCCGTTATATCCGTTATAGTTTAAGGTGACTTCAAATGGCCTTTTTGTGCAGGTCCATACACCCCACGAGGCTGATTGGGTTGTGTATTTTGGCAAAACATTATTTTCTTGCGGTATAGTGTAGTTTGTTGGTTTAACATCCTTTGCAGTAGGGTATGCTTTTCTATCCTCTCCGTCACCCGCTTACTTAAAAAACATTTATTTGCCGTTTGTCAAGGGGGCGAATTTTTTTTGCAGAATTTTTAATTTTCTCTTGACTTTTAATAGTTAGGCTCTCGGTACAAAATATTTCTATATTACTTTACATTTTTAAAAAACTTATTATACATGAACTTTACTTGACATTATTTAGAAATAAAAATATAATTAGAGAGAATTAATTCCATAAATTTCAACTGTACATGTTGCCTTAAGACATAAAGGAGTTATAAGTATGAATGTTGTAAAAAACTATTATCTTTCGGGTTGGCTTGCTGTATTACAGTAACAGCAACTATTTCAGTTTTTGCAAAAGACAATGCTACACTAACTACAAGTGATAAAATTATTGATTCAAATGGAGACATATTAACATATGATATTATTAATATTGATAGTAATTGTTACGAAGTAAACGTTTATTTGAACGGAGTTCAAACTCAAAATGCTTTTTTTGATAAAAGCGAAAATTTGATTAAGTATACAGAATTTAACAACCAACAAAAGACAGATAAAAACAACATTGCAAATAGTGTTTCTATAAACTCATCAGTTACTAATTATAGAAATTCTGATTACTTATCAGAGACAGCACCAATTAAAAATAGTATGGTTTCTGATTTTTCTTCAATCGCTGCGAATGTTAATTTAAATAGTAACTGGGATGAATGGCATTATTGTGGTTCTTATTTAAGTCCTATTTTAAGTGGCGCCAATAGATGCTATTTATACACTAAAAATTATGATGAAGAACCTGATTTACATAAGTTTATGGCAAAAAATATTTCTTGTGGTTCAGGAACTCCAGTTGGTATTGTTATAGGACTTGTAACGTGCTTTGCTAGTGGGAGTATAACCCCATTGGCAATTATATTAACAATTGGTGGTGCAATAAGTTGCGATATTATTACAAATACAATTAGTGCAGAAGTATGTTTATCAACAAAAAAAATATTATATGCACCTATTATAAATAATACTAACATATTTCCTGACGCTTATATTACAGAAAAATATCTAATAACACATGATTATTTACGAAATATTGATAATGCAAAACTTGTAGATTCATGCTATTCTTCAAATAGAGGTCAAACACCTGGAGGTATTGCTTTTAATGCGCAAGTAGCTGAAATGTCAATGTAAAATAATATTGTTAGTTTAGGAGTGTTTTTATGAAATTTAAGACAATGAGAAATCTTTCAAGAATTCTACTTATTATTTCCTTAGTACTGTTTGTTATTTCGTGTTTTCTATTTAGAGAAAGTGAAGCAATTCGAATAGTATTAATTTGTTCCACAACATCAATTATTACAATAACAACTAACTCTCTTACTAATGAAAAATGGGCTTGTAAAAAGTGTGGAAAAATGTATGGAGTAAAAGGCTGGTTTGTTAACAAATGCCCTCATTGTAATGAAGATTTAGATTGACATTAATTTCCCCTAATACCTCCACACCCCTAGATTATCTGCCCATTGAATAAAAAATACCCCACAGGCTCAAACAGTATGGTATACTTACCACTTGTTAAAGTAGCATAGGGTACGCCTGTTTCATTTGCTATCATACACACAACATCGTATGCTTGAAAATATGCTTTAATTGCGTCAATGTTTGGTGTTGCTGTGTTTGACTTTACGATAGGCGGAATTCATTCTTATTGAAGGGACGTAGGTAGTGTACGTAGATTTTGTGCGATATAAATCTCCTCCGTTCATGTAATGCAGTTTGTTTTTAAGTCCGTCTGAATGATAAATATCAGTTTGCCAATAGCTTGCTGCCGGGTTTTGAATATTTGAAAAGTCAACAGATTTCCCTGCCTGTGTTTTGGTTTCAAGATTAACCACCGAAACTCGTATTCCCTCGTGGTCATTATTCCACCAGCTGCTTCCTGTCGCATTGCCCATTGAGCCACCACCACCGTCACCGATTACCGTGCCGGTTGCCTGTGTATTTAAACATATCAGGCTGAGAATAATGGTAACAGAAAGAATCATTTTAAAAATTCTTTTCACTTAAATCCTCCTATAATAATAAAAGCCTTAATGATAAAGTTAAGGCTTAAATGTATTTTATTGTACAACGTTGGGGCAAATTCCGTGTCCAACAGCGTCATATTCTGCTTGCTCTTCGGGTGTGGCAAAGTCAGCTACAACGCCACCATGCTCAACTAGTGTCCACCTATTATTCATTTCATCATACCAATATAATTTGCCATCATTGCCTTTTGCCTCTGTTCCATCAGTAGCATTCAAAGGCAAGCCATTGCTGTCGGTCTGAGTTTTGGGTGTTGTCTGTGAATTATCTACGGGAGTAGGCACAACAGGTGGTGGTGCTTGTTCAGTTGGTGAAGTGGTTGGTGCGTTGGTTTGTATATTTACCGATGTGTCGTTATCTTCTGTTGCCTCGGGGGTTGTTGTTACGGGCGGCTCATCCTCAACTTCCGGGGCTGTGGTGACAGGATACTGCTTTTCTAAAATAGGGCGAACCGATACATCAGGGTAAGAAACTTCGCTTTCAGAATCAGCATTAACCATAACAGCCGGCTGATTATATGTGTTGCAGAATATTACTGTGAACACAATTCCTGCGGTTAATAAAATAACTGAGCCTATTATAAATAGTGTTGCTTTAAGATTATTAGCTTTCATAAACTGCCTCCTTTAATTAACTGTCAATTAGTTTATACTTCTCTATACTACAATTATATAGTAATACAAGAGAAAAATCGATTGCTATAACAAC
>QKGS01000059.1 GCA_003250355.1 Bacteroidota bacterium | reverse complement strand
TCGGTCAGTTATCTGCCGGTATATATATACTTCAGGTAAATGATGGGGCAAGTGTTACTACTGAGAAAATAGTTAAGAAATAATAAAATTATATTAGGGCTGCAATTTGAATTGCAGCCCCTATGCTTCGACATAATTACAAAGGGGCTGTCCAAAAACTTCAGATTAGTCACGGGGTGAATTGCTAATTATTTGCAATACAGTAATTTGTCATTTGATAATTCTATCACATCTATTCACCCCGTGACTTTTTGGACACCCCCTTTTTTGTTTTATATTTGAGCTTTAATATATATACAAATGAAGTTTCTCCTATTATTATTTGCTATTACTACATTTATTTCATGCAAATCGCCTGAAAATAAAACGGTTGTAAATTACGAGCCCAATTGGGAATCATTAAAACAACATGAAACGCCAGAATGGTTTTTGAATGCAAAATTTGGAATATATTTTCATTGGGGGCCTTATTCAGTACCGGCTCACGAAACAGAATGGTACTCTATACTTATGTATGCCAAAAATCACCCTATAAGAAAATACCACGAAGAAACTTACGGAACACTCGACACTTTTGGTTATAAAGACTTTATACCAATGTTTACAGGTGAGCAGTTTAACGCAAGTGAATGGGCTGAGTTATTTAAAAAAGCCGGAGCACAATTTGCCGGGCCATGTGCCGAACATGCCGATGGTTTTGCTATGTGGAATAGCGAACTTACAGAATGGAACTCGGTAAAAATGGGTCCCAAGATTGATGTTGTAGGGGAAATGGAAAAAGCTGTTCGCAACCAGAATATGAAATTCCTGATAACATACCACCGCCATTGGTTATACGCCTGGTATCCAACATGGGATACTACTGTCGATGCCGGAAACCCTAAATATTCAGGGTTGTATGGCCCATATGTCCCCGAAGGTTCATTTGTAATGGCAACGGGCAACTATCCGAACCCACCAAAGGAAGAGTTTCACATACAATGGTTAAGCCGATTGAATGAACTAATGGATAAGTACGAACCCGACATGATATGGTTCGACAATAAAATGGACATTATTGAAGAGCAATACCGTAAGCAGTTTCTTGCAAATTTTTACAATAATGGTCAAAAATGGAACAAAGATGTGGTATGTACATACAAATTTGAAGATATGGCAACAGGTTCGGCGGTATTAGATTTGGAGCGTGCCCGTATGAGCGAGAAAAAAAGTTTTCCTTGGCTAACCGACGATTCGGTTGACTGGAAAGCATGGTGCAATATTGATAACCCAAACTATAAAACTACAAACCGACTTATCGACTTTTTAGTTGATGTAGTAAGTAAAAATGGGGCAGTTCTACTTAATATAACTCCAAAAGCCAATGGCGAAATACCTGCTGAAGTTAAGCAGCGCCTATTAGAAATAGGCGACTGGCTGGCAATAAACGGTGAGGCAATATACAATACCCGCCCATGGAAAATATATGGTGAAGGACCTCAGCAAATTACTGAAGGACACCTGAGCGAAGATAAAAACGCCGATGCTGTTGCCGAAGATATACGGTTTACTACAAATGGTAATATGCTTTATGCCATAGCTTTAGACTGGCCAACTGACAAAATGATAATAAAGAGTTTTGCAACTAAAGAGGGAATACTAACACAAAATATTACCAGAGTTTCGCTTTTAGGTAGCACAAGTGAGTTGGACTGGAAAATAACTGAATCAGGCTTAGAGGTTACGCTACCTGAAGAGAAGCCTTGTAGCTATGCTTTTGCATTGAAACTGGAGTTGGAGTAGTTTTGTTAAAAATAATTGCAATATGACAAACGAAGCGCAAATATTTGATAAGATAGTAAACGGTCGCCGTTCGGTTAGAATATACGATCAAACACATGAATACGACAAAAGCATAGTAGAACGTAGTTTGCAAAGAGCAATACTTTCACCAAACAGCAGCAATATGCAGCTGTGGGAATTTTACCGTATTACCGATAGCAAAGCAAAAAAACAAATAGCACACTACTGTATGGATCAGCTTCCTGCTACTACGGCAAACGAACTTGTTGTATTTGTTACCCGACCCGATAAATATAAAGAATCAATAAAACTTAATCTTGATTTAATAAACTCACCCAATAATTTTGAAAAGGAAGAGCGTAAAGAGAAACGCCGAAATTATTACGCGAAGTTAATGCCGGCATTCTACACTTTCGACTTTTTGTTCATATTCAGCTTGCTAAAGAAAGCTTATGTAAATATTGTAGGATTAAAAAAACCGGCAATACGAGAAGTAACTTCCATTGATAAAAAGGTTACTATACACAAAAGTGTTGGATTGGCTGCTCAAACATTTATGCTAAGCGTATATGCCGAAGGATACGATACATGCCCAATGGAAGGATTTGATTCAAAGCGCATAAAAAAATATTTAGCCTTACCAAAGAAGGCTCAAATAAATATGGTTATATCAGTTGGCAAACGTACTGCCGATGGTATTTTTTATCCCAGAATACGATACAATTACAATGATGTAGTTAAGGAGATTTAATACAAAGAGTTACAATAATGCTTTATAATAGCCCTTAATTTATAATTTCGCATGAAGCAAATGAACACTAAAGGGAAAATAACATCGGTATTAATTAAAAAAAAAGCTGTTGAACTTGGGTTTAATGCTGTTGGAATATCGGAATGTAAAGCGATACCGGGATACAATAACGTACTGAATGAATGGCTTACCGAAGGTTATAATGCCGATATGTTTTATATGGAACAAAACATAGAAAAACGTTGCAACCCTTTAGAACTTGTCCCTAATGCTAAAAGTATAATTTGTTTACTTACATCGTACTATCCTAAAGAATTATTACCGGCAAACAATCCTCAAATAGCCAAATATGCTTATGGGCACGATTATCATGAAGTATTGAAATTGAAAATGCAAAAGCTTTGGGATTTTATAGCATACTATTTTCCGGAATTGGATGGGAGAATGTTTGTTGACTCTGCACCTGTAAATGAGCGGTATTGGGCTATGAATAGTGGATTAGGATGGATTGGGAAAAATTCATCACTTATAAATAAAAATCTTGGCTCATTTACATTTATAAGCGAGCTAATATTAAATATCCCCTTAGAATACGATAAACCATTTGATAATAATTTATGTGGCAATTGTAGTAATTGTATTGATAATTGTCCAACATCGGCCATAATATTGCCGGGTATTATTGACAGTAGAAAATGTATTTCATACCATACTATTGAAAGTAAAAATGATGATATCCCTAATGAAGTATCAAGCAAAATAACCAACCAAATATTTGGCTGCGATATATGCCTGAATGTATGCCCGTGGAATAAAATAAACAGCCCTACAACCATTAAAGAATTTCAACCAAGCTCCACTCTTTTTACCCTTGACTTAGACACATGGAAAAAAATGGAACAGAATGAATTTAGTCAGATATTTAAGGGCTCTGCTGTAAAAAGGGCAAAATTAAAAGGGTTGAAACGGAATCTTAGATATTTGAAGTTTTAGATATCATACTACTTTTTAACTATCCTCATTTTCATAATAATATTTTCTGACGGACGATCGCTACGGTCGGTTTTAACCGCTGCAATACTATCAATAATATTAAGTCCCTCAACTACTTCGCCAAAAACTGTATAGTTGTTGTCAAGATGCGGAGTCCCTCCAAGGGTTTTATAAACCTCTATTTGCTCATTGCTATATTCGTATATTAACCCCGCCTCTTTCAACTCTTTCTCTATCAATTCTGCTATTTTACTATATTCATTGTTTAATTCCGGATAATTAGCTGCTTGTTTTAAAGAGTCAATTTTATTTTTAATTTCAACATTCTCAGGCTTTTCTACATAAGCAAATACGCTATCTTTTACTATTGGAAAGTTTATTTGCTTAACCATAGCTTGTAACTGATGTTCATTGGTTGGTTTTCCCTGTACAATATAAAACTGACTCCCCGACGATTTTTTATCGGGATTCATTTGATCGCCCTGTCGGGCAGCAGACAAAGCTCCCTTTTTATGATATAACCCGGGTATAATTTCAGCATTAATCTGATATCCGGGGCCTCCGGTTCCAAGACTTTTGTTTGCAGCTGCGCTTTTTGAATCGGGGTCGCCTCCCTGAATCATAAAATCTTTTATTACTCGGTGAAACAACAAACTATCGTAGTATCCCTCTTTTACAAGCTTCAAAAAGTTATCGCGGTGCAATGGTGTTTCATTGTAAAGCATAACTTTCATAGTACCGAATTTAGTTTCTATTTCTACATATCGGGTTTTCTCTTTTTTTGCCGAAATAAGTGTACTACAACTAATTACTACAAATGCTATTATTGCTAAAGATTTAAAGTGCTTCATTTTTACCTATTATTGTTTTAATATCTTCGTTATCAAATAGTGCTTTCCAATTTGGATCACTTTCATATATTTTAATGTTTTTCAAACCGTTATCAATAGCTTTACTAAAGTTTACAGTCATAAGTTCTGCATTATTGGTAAGTAAATAATACTTTGAATACATAAGATAAACGTCGGGATTGGTAACATCTACTAATTCATATATCTGTATTTTCTTAAATGCCTTATCATACTCACTTGTTTTAAAATCGTTACCTATAAGCATATAGCAAGCCATACTGATATAATTCTTTAATCTATAACCAATATTTGCACGCGACTCATCGGAATAGTTAAATGGCATATTGAGCTTTGTTGCTTCGTTTTTCCACCATTCAATATCTTTATTTTCAATAGCTTTAATAAATTCTACCCTCAAATTTGACTCCAACAGAGTTAACTCTTTTTTTAAGTTAACTGCTTTAACAAAGTTATTGCTTTGTTCTATTCTACTAATACGTTGCCTAATATCACTAGTGTTAATCAAACCGGTAAGCCATCTATCGGTTTGTTTCAATGTTTTGTATTGGTCAATTGAGTTTCCGGCATTTTCAAACTCTGCGGCTTTTGCAAGCTGTATATCAAATATCGTTTTAAGCCATTTGTTATCTGTTTTAATCAGGTGGCGTTTCATATTGTAAATAACCAACCCCGTTAACCCCGATTCAAAACTCTCAACACTTGGCCACTCATGTCCTCCTACAAACTCAACCATAGTAAAGTCGAGGTTATTTCTTGCAAAATTATTCAACGTTGCCATTACCTCAAGATAATTGAAGTCGTATGTTCCAACTATACCCGAGTAATAAAAATCGGGTATATAATCGCCGGAGAATACTATTGTGCCACCGCAGGCAATTACCCCCGAAATAGTTTTTTCTTTCGATGCAATAATAGTTGCATACTTGGCACCACCCGAGAACCCGGCTGTAAATTGTCGTTTTATATCAATGGAATACTTTGAAATTACCCTCGCTTGCATTTGCTTAAAATACGAATCGACTTGCGACTGCTGAATACCATTTCGTATACTATTGCTTCCAATAAAAATAAACCCATACTCGTTAGCAAGTGCTGCATATTTTTCAAGCGGTTCTCTCCCATTGCCGTGTGGGTCTATAAAGTATATTGCCGGCATTGGCTCCTTCCCTGTATAGCCTTTGGGCAAATAATAAAAATACCCCGATGAATCTTCCGAAACAACACCTTTAACAACTGAATTACCTTGTTTATCGGTTATATCATTACTACATGAAAAAAACATGAATGATACAATAATAAGAATACTAAGCGTTACTATTTTTCTCAACATTATTAAAAAATTTAGCCAAAGCTAATAATTCTTTGCTATTTCAGACTTAAATAGAATTATGAATTATAGAGGTTAATAACTACTTTTGCACAAAAGTAGCATAAACCAACTTATGCTTTGGGGTAAATAACAAGAAATATATACGAGATGAAGTTAGGAATTGCCTGCGACCACGCAGGATATGAAACAAAAGAGGCATTAATAGCTTATTTGACAGAGAAAGGACATGAAGTAACAAACTACGGCACCAATTCTACTGAGAGTATGGATTATCCCGACACTGCACATCCGTTGGCATCGGCTGTAAATAATGGCGAATATGATTTGGGTATAACTATTTGCGGAAGCGGTAATGGAATAAACATGACAGCCAATAAATACCAGGGGGTACGGGCTGCTTTATGCTGGAATGTAGAAATAGCCGAACTTGCACGTTCGCATAATAATGCAAATATATTATCGATGCCGGCTCGTTTTATTTCTATTGATGATGCGAAAGCTATTGTTGATGCATTTTTAAATACAAAATTTGAAGGGGGTCGTCACCAAAACAGAATTGACAAAATTCCGGTAAAATAGCAGACAGTAAACAGTATTCAGTCGGCAGCCTGTTACAAATTAGCGACATAGCTAAATATCTAACGAAAAAGCATTTCTGCTTTTTCGTTAGATAAAAGCCTTTAAATAATTGCTGACTGCCTACTATGGACTGTTTACTATTTATCTTCAATTAATGCCAAAAGCTCATCAACAGCATTGGCAGCATCAATATTCCTTTTTATGAGTTCTTTCCCTTTATAAAGAGAAACTTGTCCGGCTCCTGCTCCAACGTATCCATAATCGGCATCGGCCATTTCGCCCGGACCATTTACAATACAACCCATAACAGCTATTTTAAGCCCTTTCAAATGGTTTGTTTTCAGTTTAATATCGGCTAGTGTTTGTTCCAAATCGAAAAGTGTACGACCACAACCCGGACAACTTATATACTCTGTTTTTGAAGTTCTGCTCCGTGCTGCTTGCAATATTGCAAATGAAGTATCAATAATCTGCTTTGTATCTTTTTTAAATACGTGCTTTAGCCAAATACCATCGGCTAGGCTGTCAATAAAGAATATACCTGCATCGGCAGCACTTTCAATTATAAAATTTTCCTCGCTCAGGCTTTTAAATATTTGCTGAACAATAACAGGAGTAGTAATACCATTTTGCGAAAGCTCATTTATAAATGCTCTTATTTCGGCAGTATGGTTGGGGTGCATTGAGTAAGCTATAAGTACTACTGTTGTGTCGTTCTTCAATAACTCTATAAACTCTTCGCTAATATCGTTATAGCCGCCCTGCACAAAATTGAGCTTACTCGATTTTTTTATTGGGTCGAGCGCATACTCTTGCCATGAAAATAACGGATACGCATTAGAACCCTCTTCCCAATATCGGCCATCCATTACTACAATTGTTTGTTCCGGAATACGATAAGGGCAAATATTTTCACCTGTATAAATAATATCGGGGGTAAGGTCGCCACGTACAAATGACTGAGTTTCTTCATTGCGCTCAAAACCAATTGATTCCAAAACAGTAGCATTAATCTCACCTATATCAGAAATATCGACCATTACCACAGGAACCCGATCTCCGCCAATTATTTGATTTTTAGCTGTTTCGCGGGTTATACTTTTAATTGCAAAATTTTGTTCATCGTAATTAGCTTTCTTATAAAAATAATTAACCAAGTGCTTAGCAACAGGAATCTCTTTTGCAGGATGTTCAGTTAAAGAAACCCTGATTGTATCGCCCATACCATCGTGCATTAAGGTACCAATACCTACCGCCGATTTTATCCGCCCGTCTTCGGCACTCCCGGCTTCAGTAACTCCCAAATGGAGGCAGAAGTACATATTTTCAGCACTCATTTTATCAACAAGCAAACGGTACGCAGCCACCATAACACGGGTATTGCTCGATTTCATTGACACTACAACATTGGTAAAACTCTCGCTTTTGCAAATTCGTAAAAACTCCATCGTAGCCTCAACCATTCCATCGGGGGTATCGCCATATCGGCTCATTATACGATCTGACAGCGAACCGTGATTTGTACCTATTCGGATAGCTGTATTATGCTCACGGCAAATGCTCAGGAACGAAACAAACCGTTCTCTTAATCTTGCAAGCTCTTCCTTATATTCGTCATTGGTAAAGTTTACTTGCGTAAATGTGGCTCTCTTATCGACATAGTTGCCCGGATTTATTCGTACCTTATCAACATACCTTGCTGCTATATCGGCAAGCCCTGCATTAAAATGAACATCGGCTACAACAGGTGTATGATACCCCTTGGCTACAAGTCCATTTTTAATCTGTTTCAATGCTTCAGCATCGCTACTGTTTATAACCGTAAACCTTACAAGTTCACCCCCGGCTTTTATTATCTCAATAGCCTGATTAACCGAAGCTTCCACGTCAGATGTAGAAGTATTAGCCATTGATTGTACCCTTACCGGATTGCTATTTCCCATAAGAATATTTCCTATTTGAACTTGCCCTGTTTTTATTCTCTTATTTACCTGTGTCATTGCTTGCTATTTTGCTTACAAAAAAACTATATATCCATGAATTACACTAATTAAAAATAAAACTATTGACTTTGTTTTTGTAATTACATAATTTATACAACCAATTATATAAAATAATACCCATGGCTGAACACAATGAAACAGGGAAAGCCGGCGAAGAGCAGGCTCGAATGTATTTGAAAAAAAATGGATATAAAATACATGCGCTGAACTGGGTGCATAATCACAAAGAGATAGATATAGTTGCCGAAAAAAACGAAACTATGGTATTTATTGAAGTGAAAACACGGTCGACGCTGGCATTTGAATTACCTAAAGAGGCTGTAACCAAAAAGAAACAAAAAAATCTTATTCTGGCAGCCGATGCATATTTACAGATTCACGATATTGATAAACCTTCGCAATTTGATATAATATCGGTTCTGAACGGAGAGCCACCAAAGGTTTTTGAACATATTGAGGAAGCGTTCTTTCCAAATGAATTGCTATAAACAACATACTCCATAAACTATTAACCGATGTCAAGAACTATCAAAGTGATAAAAAAATATATACACGGGTTTATGAGTTTGCTATATCCTGAGTTTTGTGCAGCCTGTGAAGCTCCACTTTACAATCAGGAAAAAGCTATATGTACAAAATGCGAATATGAAATGCCCCGCACACATTTTCATAAAGTACCGGGCAATCCGCTTGAAGAGGTATTTTGGGGAAGGGTAAAAATAGAGAATGCTACTGCGCTATTTTATTATATGAAAGAGAGTAAGTATCAGGGAGTTATACATAAACTAAAATACCATAGCAGAAAAGATATTGGAATAGAAATGGGGCGAAAGCTTGGCATTCAATTAAAAGAAACCGAAAGTTTCAGTAGCGTTAATTATATAATACCTGTACCACTTCACCCAAAAAAACAAAATAAACGAGGGTACAATCAGAGTGAGCAAATAGCAATAGGAATAGCTGAGTACATAAGTGCTAAACTAGAAGTAAAAACACTGTACCGAAACAAACATACCGAAACCCAAACCAAAAAAGGACGATATGAACGTTGGGAAAATACTGAAACTGTGTTTGATATTAAGCCAACCGAAAAACTGAAAAATTCTCACGTACTGCTGGTTGACGATATAATAACAACCGGAGCCACTACCGAAGCTTGTATAAATGCTACCGAAGCTTGTATAAATGCATTACAAAAAATTGAAGGTATTAGAATCAGTGTAGTGTGCTTGGGGTTTGCAAGGTTTTAGTTCAAAAAAAATAGAAACTTGTAGTAGTCTCCATTCAACCTGCAACTTGTAACCAGTCTCCAGTCTCCAGTCTCCTTGCAATCCTGCAACCTGCAACCCGCAACCTAATTCTCAAACCTCTCCCAAACCATACTCACCACATTCTTCTCGTCGCTGCTAAAGTGCATACCCACAAAATATATTTGTTTGCCTTGGTTCAGGTATTTTTCGTAGTACCGTTTGGTTTTAATTTGGTGCAGGGCATCTTCGGCGGGCATATCTACTTTAAATTCGAGTATTACAATTTCG
>QKGS01000002.1 GCA_003250355.1 Bacteroidota bacterium | reverse complement strand
AATAAAAAAACCGCCATTAGGCGGTTTTTTTATTTTGTGTCGGCTTTAGCTTCTCCTGCAATTATCCTAAGCAGGCGGTTATTTTCTTCCAATAATTTAATACGGTAGTTTACTTTATTGTACCAGTTTACCAGTTCTCTGCCTACTAATAGTAGCAACAAGCCTACTAAAGCTGCAATTGCAATGTTTGTAATTTGATTAAGGTACATGAGTAAAATTTTAAAGTGTGAATAAATAAAAACCAAATTTAGATAAAAAGCTGATATTTTTGTACTATGCGAGGTCAGGATATACTATTCAATAAGCATTTAGAACCCCTTAAAATTGCACCGTCCGATAACAAAGAACGGCGCAATATGGTGCTTTCGGCTCGCTATTACTATCATATGCACTACCAACGCCTTAGATTCGATGATATTATATATCAACTAAGCAATGAATTTTTCTTGTCGGAAAAGCGTATAGTTGACATACTTACCGACCTTCGCGATGTAATAGATACATTTATGAAGAGTAAACCCGAACTAAAGGAACTGCGCAAAGAGTACGGCTGGTATAACTGGGATTGATTTCAGTTGGCAGTACCTCAGTACACAGTCGGCAGTATCAAGAGTCCTGTAACCAGTGTCTATACATTTGCTCCAAACCAGTTAATATCAAAACTAGCCTCAAAAACCTTTATTCCCGGACGCTTAATTCTTATTACTCCTGTTTTTGTATATCCACTACTATTTTTAGGCTCAAAGCCATGAATTGCATTTACAGCCTTTTGCAATATTTCAGAATACTCAAAGGCCTTACTATTGGGTGTAAGGTGGTTGGTACTTTCCATTGTTTTGAACCCGAACTGAACAGTTACACGAACAGCAGCACTGCTGTTAAAATCTTCTGAACTATTATAGCCTACTTGTTGTGTATCAATCAAAGCACATGGAAAGCTTATGGGTGGAGCTTCGTAAGCCGTTAGTTGTTCATCGTCCATGTCTATCCACCGTATTTCGGGCACTTGGGCTATTAGCCTGTCTCTTATTGCCTCAAAGTTTTGTTTAATTAAATCCATTGTTTTAATATTTGGTAGAGATAAGGCATGCCTTATCTCTACTGGTTATTTAATTGTTTGTGTATATACTCCTTTGCCATTGGTCGGAAAGTTTCACGGTAAAACACTGCCGACTTGCCTATAAATGGTCGGGCAGGTAATGTTCGTGTTGCTTTACCGAATACTTTTATAATACCTCCTTGGTTATGTACCTTAGCATATGGTTTGGGCGAATACACACGAACACCAAACCCAACAGCCCGGGCAGTAACAGAGTTGCCCAGTTCGCCGGTGCTTCCGGTTAATATCTTACGCTTAGTAGCTGCCGATGAGTAATTGAGTTTTTTTTGTTTTTTAGCCTTTTTCCCTGCTTTGGTAATAGCATAGTAAGTTCGTTTTTCGCCCTTATAATCGAAACCGTACCATTCGCTTTCGGTTTTACGGCGGTTTACCTCAGCCCATGGCTTACCATCGAAACTTTGTGTACGGAAGTTGCTTTTATAATGAGCCACAGCCTTTAAGGCTATTCGAGGCATTAGTTGTGTATTAATACCTAACTCCAGTTGTTTGAACTTTTGTTCCAGTTTTTTTAAATATTCATCGGTAGTCATATTATATATATTAGTTTTTTTCGTATCTTTGTATTGTCGGTTCTACGGAACAGATGTCCTTAGCCTCGCAATTCGTTGTGGGGCTTCGTATTTTAATACACCTGCACTAATTCTTTACCATTCCATGTCCACACCTCTTTAAAGTAGAAACCTTCTCTAACCTTCTCATCTATTTTCCACTTAATATATCCTTCACCTACATTTGGCTTATTGTTTATAATAATCCTATCACTTTGTTTTGCTCCGTGCTTTAACATGGCTGCAATCTTCTTAGGTTGAAAGTTCTTAGTTTCAAAACTTTCATATTCATAAAACTTACCATCAATGGTTAAATCAGGATTCTTTCCGTAATAATGAGTATCCTTCAATCCCTTGTACACCTCATTGTATAGTTTATCTTTATAGTGAAGCTTAGTCGGGTTTATCATTACTGTTTTACCATCTTTAGCCAACATATTGGCTATACCTTGTATATCCTTAGCATCGTGTACCGATTTATCGAACAGAGTATGTGTATATAATTTACCTCCGTTCTTGTATTCTTTGGTTTTTTTAAATACGGCAAACCTGTTATTAACAAATCGCTGAGCTGTTGGTAATAATGTTTTGTAATGAACATATCCCTTTTGATAATAAGGTGCATTAGTGTTAAAGAGCATTCCTGTTTTTGCGGGGTCGTTATCGAGCCCCGGAGCAGGTTTTACTTTTTCAATATCTGCGGGTACTTCTGTTACAGTATCCTCAGTTTGTTCAATACCGCACTTGCAATTGTATTCATTGCCCGGAAAAGCACCATTTGGGAATCCTTTATCAATAGGTACAATCATATTATAGTAATCAATATGCGATGTGCGAGGTTCCGAACTACGGCTCGGAGTCCATCGCATATTAGGTGCAATATCCTTATATCGTTCAAATTCTTTAATATTGGCAGCATATCGGGCACGTGTTACAGCTGTATTATACTCTGTTTTTAGCCAGTTGCGGTTATAGTTATCAAGTATATGGCGGCAATCCTTTTCAAACCGGTGGTAGCTCTTTGGTTTTCCGTCATCATCAATTAATAAGCCTGCAAGGTCGTTCTGTTGTCGGTGAGTTTTAAAAACCGAGAATACTCCATTATTATACTTTAGTTTGTTTACAAAATCGTAATCGGGGTGGTCGTAATCAACCGAGCCAAAAGCATCATCAACGGCACTATTGAGAACATCCCATGTTGCATGGAAAAGGTTTGGTTCTATATCGCCGTTAATATCAAATGTACCGCTATGAATGTTCTTTAAAGCTTTACGCTCTACTTCGTTTTTGAAGTTGAAACCGTCATTGTCGGCAAGTTTACAACTGTTGTAAGTGTTATTTACCAGCTTCTGAAATGCCCCACTATTTGCGGGGCTTTCACAAAAAAACCCAATAAGTTTTGTATCTGTTTCAACAATGGTTTCGCTTTGAGCGAATCACTCGACAGGTTTTTGTTTTCTGTTTTATTGTTGTTCTTTTTGTAAGCTTCGCCTTTGTCATTTTTTTGTTGACCTCCTACGGTATCATTCCCTTTAGGTTTTGGTATGCCGTAAGTTTCGTAGAAATAATCGGGTTCTACCGGTACCAGTTTTGCTACTTTTGTATCAATATCAATACGGTCGGTAAGGCTGGTGTTATCAATATCGCAGTAGCTGAACTCGCCCCCCTGAGCAGGCAGTCCAAGATTAGTAAGTATTCGTACCACGTCGGTGTTGAGTATACTCAGTACATCGAGCTTGTCGTCGAGGTGCATTTGTTCTTCTACGGCCTGATGTACCTTGCCTTGTGCGTAACCTGCATTGCCGCTGTCGCTGGTGGTCATTGTCTGCCCCAGTATGGTTACACTTATTTCATCGTTGCAGGCTTTGCGAAAGTTGGTAAAAACAAGATTGGCACCGGAAGCACCTTCAGCTCTTAGTATTTGTATGTCAATATTTTTGGGTGTAGCGGCAAAACCTGCCGAACCCATGTTTTCAAGTGCGTCAACCAGTACCTGACGGCTCTCTTCGTTCTCGTACTTACCGTGCCTGAAAGGTATGCCAAACAGTTGAATAAAGTCGGCCCAATCGCCAAACCCTCCCCGTTTATATATTACATATTGCGATGCTTGAAGCAATAGGCCAAAATCGTCGGGTTCGCCTACTTCGAGTGTAAAGTTGTAATACGGGTCGTTTTTATAGGCTTCGCCTTTGTTGTCGGTTGGGTTTTTAACTACTAACCCTAATCGTGGTTTTACGTGTCGTCGGTCAACAAGGTTAACTGTAAATCCTGCATTATTGTCGGCCGCAGTAAACTCAACTAGTGAATGTCCGTATATTTTCGCAGCTATAATATAGCGGAGTATTTTCTTAAACTCTTTACTTATAAGCACATTATACATACCGTCAACTTCTTTGCCTTCTTTCGTAAACTGAATATCAGAGTTGGTAACACTCATTATTCGCTTATTAACTACACTCTTCAAATGACCGTCGAGTAACATATCGGCATACAGTTCATATATTGCCTTGCGGTTTTCGTTTTGTCCTTCGGCGGCCTTTAGCGCATTGCGCCATTTTTCAATATCAACAGAGCTGCGATTTACCTGTTTTATGTCGAGTGTTTGTATAAGTAAGCCGTTTTGGGGCTTTTTTTGCGTTTTTTTTATTGCCATAGTGGTAAGTGTTGTTTTTAGTATTTTATTTCATTGTGCGCCATTTTAAACATATTTTAAACAGTATATAATACTCTTTAGTAGTTGTTGATTTTCTTTTCTTTCGACCCCCATACAATTGCTTGGTTTACTATATTATTTTCGAGTATAGGTAAGTCGGGTTTCAGGGTGCCTGTTTGCACACCTTTCAACCACTCTATGGCTCGCTTGTATCTTAAGCGCACTTGTTCTATGTCTACGCCAACGGGTGCGAGTTCCACAAGATTATACACAGCTATGTCGGCAATAAAGGTTACAAGCAGGCTGTTACGGTCTGTGCCTACTGCTCCAAATATTGCACTAATATCAAATGCTTCACGCAAATATGTTTTTACTTCGCTTTCGGCAGCCGATATACAATGAGGTACCAGAGTGTCGTCGGAGCGTTCAATTTCTGTAATGTACTCGGGGCGCATTGCACGGTACAGGTCTGTTTTTTCAATCATAATTTTATTTATCAGAGACGCAAAATCTTGCGTCTGTACATTAATAATGTTTATTGCCGGTTCGGGTTCGTTGTTTAATTACAATATCGCTTTGTTTTAGTACTACAAGTTTGTTGTTGAGTATCCAGTAGCCGCCTTCTATGGCATCTACGCCGTCGACATTGGCACTAAGTGTTGGTTCTACAGCCTCGAACTGTTCAGCCAGTCGTTGCATATTAGGGTTCTTTTGTTCTGCAATATTAAGTACCAGTTTGCCCATACGATGCATAGGTTCAAGCGACCCCTCGATGCGTGTAAACTTATCGGGCTTCTTACGAGTATCAGGGCTTGGGTGAATAGCTTTGCCGTTTGTGCGACTTGCCTCTTCAAATAGTGGTATATACACTTGTTCGTAAAAAGGGTCTTGCAGGGTATTGTTCTCTATGAATGTGTATATGTGGGTTTTATTATTAACATAAGTATGCATATCCCAAAACCACTGTACAAACTTAGCATTGGTAGCCCTTTCAAGCCAGCCTGTTATTACATACAGAACACCGTCTTTTATGCCAAGTAAGAAAGCTGCTTTATGGCTGTTTTTTTTGTTTTCGCGATTACTGGGTGCGGGGTCGCCGTAGGCAACCAGGAATTTGAATTGTGATAGTGGCGGTACTTTATCCCAACGTAGGTCTTTAAAAACAGAACCCTCCTGAATAGGGTTGTTAAAGTATTCTTTTTGACTACTTGCATAACTCATTTTGCTAAGTAGCCAGTCTATCTGCTCCTCGGTGTTTTTACTCCACGAACTTACACCGTTCTTATTGCGAATATTAACTACCTGATAATGGTCGGCATACTTCATTGCACGAGTTATACAGGTATCTTTACCAATAATGTTACCTAAGAATACAATTCGAACATTACCACTTACCGATACTGTTGGCAGTACCGCCTGTTCTATCCATTCCCATTTTTTCTTAACACGCTCAGGGTTTCGCACCTCTTCGTCAGTATCAATATCGGAAAATACAATAGCATCGGGGCGTATTTCTTCATCACGTGTACCCCTTGGAGCCTGTCCGGAACCGAATGCATAAAATGTGCATCCGCATTTGGCTGTAAATTGGTCGTCGGTCCAGTTTACGGTACGTTGGTTGCCATAGTCGGCTATTATACGCTGGTTAAATTCAAGGCTTATTTTCCATGGCTTAATCAGGTTCTTAGCTTGTTCCTGGTTGTGACTAAAAAAAAGTACCACATGTATTTTACCTGTAAGAGCCATATATAAAAATTCAAACATGGTACGTGCATCTTTTGCCATTTCCCTGCTCCACGGACGTACTATATATATACGCTTATTATTGAGCAATACTTTACTGTCGTTTTTATGAAATGGTGCAGGTTCGGCAGTGGCGTATTTACTAAAGTAGTATTTTACCCATTGTTCAAAATTGTGTTCCAGTTCAGCTTTACGTTTTATCCGTTCGGCTTCGTTTTCCTGTGGTACAGGTTGCTCTTTAAGCAACGACTGCGTAAACAGTTCCCAGTTTTTTAATTCAGTAGCGGTTATCGACATTACTTATTTATTAGGGTTTTAATAAATGCATCTTGGAGTATTACCAGGTCTTTTGCTTTGTCGAGGTCAACAAGGCGAAGCCAGTTAAGGAATTTTTTAAATACATCAATAGCCTCGGCTGCCGATGTTTCGGTTTCGAGGTTACGTGCACTGGCAGTAAGCTTGGCTAATATGTCGGCCTCCTTAGTGGTTGAAAATCGCTGACCCTTTTCGCGGCTGAATATTGCTGTATTTATTTCGTTTATTTGCATATATATGCGGCTAAGCTCTTCGCTTTTGGTTACTATTACCGAGCTTTTAAGCTTGTCCCAGTGCCCCTCTTCAATCCAGTTGCACATAGTTTTGGGTGTTACCCCTACACGCTCGGCAATTTCCTTTTGCGTTACGTTTTCGTTAAAGAATATGAGCTTCGCCCACTCCTTTTTTTGTTGATTTGTTAGTGACATAATTCTTTTTTTTATAGAGACGCAAGATATTGCGTCTTTACTATGATACGCAAAATCTTACGTCTGTACGGTGCATCAAAATTCAGTTTAATAAGGCGGTTTTTCAAAAGCAGTTTCCAAGCCGGGTTATTTACTACCCCAAAATGGTGCGTTAAAAGTACCGGCGTGGAAACCCGATTTTTTACCGCAAAAAAACAGTTGCAGTTTTGCTCTTGTAAACGAACAATAACAAGCAATTGAAATTCAAATGAAGAGAATAATAATTTCGACCGATAGTGTAAACTGCTATAAATACAGGCTGCTTAGCCAAGGCTGCGACACCTCGCTATACAGTAAGAACTCAATACTGTTGTATATGCACGAGCGAGGTAATATAATAGGTAAGCTCACCAATGTACAAATAGAGCAGTGCCAAATTACCGGAGTGCCTGTATTTGCCGACACTCAAAAAGGGCGCGAGTGCCAATACTTGTATGAACATGATATGCTTAATATGGCTTCGGTATGGGCTGAACCGCTCGAATGGAGCAAAGACCCTGAGCTTATGCTTGAGGGTCAGGAACTGCCTACTGTTACCAAGTGGCTGCTTAAGGAAGTTAGCCTGGTTGACATAGCAGGCAATGACGATGCAGTAAAACTTGTTGATGCTCATAACAACGAATTTAAACTATCGTATTTCAATAACCCCGACACTTTTAAAATAAATTCAAATATGAAAAATGTAGTATCATTTTTAAAACTTACCGAGGGTGCCGATGAGGCTGCCGTACTGGTATCGGTAAAACAACTGGCTGCCGACAAAGAGAGCCTAGTACAAAGGCTGGCAGCAAAAGAAAAAGAGTTGCAAACGGCTATAGCCGATAAAACAGCAATAGAAACTAAGCTTAGCGAGGTTACTAAAGTTGAGTTTACTGCCTTACTTAACGACCCTAAGCGTAAGCTTACTGCCGAACAAAAAGAGGTATACAACACCCTGTACAGTGCCAACCCCGAAGCGGCTACTAAAGCGGTAAAAGCATTGCCTGTTACAGGTAAACTGGCCGATATTCCCGACCCCGACAATACCGATAACGATCTGTATAAAGACTTCACCTTCGACGACTTTCAGCTTAAAGCCCCCGATGCTTTAGCCGATATAAAGCAGAATAACAGGGAGCGATATACTAAGCTGTTTAAAGCGAAGTACGGTAAAGAACCAAGTAACTTTAATAAGTAGGTTGCAGGTTGCAGGTTGCAGGTTACAGGTTACAGGTTACTTGATACTTGATACTCAATACTCAATACTCATTACTCATTACTCAATACTCATATCTAACAATTAAAAAACAATGAAACATTTTAAAGCAATTATGTCGTTTTGCTTCACCTTTATGGTGTCGGCAATATTAGGATTAACAGTAGGATTAAGCCCTATTGGTGTGTTTGCGGGCGTTGCAGCCTTGCAGGTAATAAAGTATATATCGGGCTTCCAATTGGCGGGGTTTGGTATGGCTTTGGAAAAGGAAATATGGATTGACCATATAGTAGGTAACCTGTTTAAAGCCAACCCATTTATGGATAAGTGTGTAAATGCCGACCAGTTTGTATATCAAGGTAAGGTAGTTCATATACCCAATGCAGGAGTCAAGGTGGGTACAGCACGCAATAGAAGTATAATACCTGCATCGGTAACACACCGAACCGATTCAGATATAACATTTGCCTTAGACGAATTTACAAGCGACCCGATAAAAATTAGCAATGCCGAAAAATACGAGCTAAGCTACGACAAGCGTGAGAGCGTGCTTGGCGAAACCAAGCAGAGCTTAACCGAAATAATTGGCGACTGGATGCTTCGCTACTGGAGTCCGGCAGTTGCTACAAGTATAGTACGTACCACGGGCAGCTCTGTGGCAGCTTACACTCCTGCGGCTACCGGTAACCGTAAGGCTATAACCCTTAGCGATATTAAAAATCTGCGCTTGAAAATGAATGCCGATAATATACCGCAAGACGAAAGGTATATACAGCTCGATGCTTTTATGTATGAGCAGTTAACCACCGAGCTAAATGCTACACAGTACCGCGACTTTAGTGCGGCATACAATGCAGCCACAGGTGTGGTAGGCAGCCTGTATGGGTTTGAAATACTGGCACCTCGCAGTATGGTAATGGTGTACACCAATGCCGGTGTACCTGTACCTAAAGACCCCGATGCAGTTGGTGCTGTTTCCGACAATGCTGCCGGACTGGCGTGGCAAAAACAATCGGTAATACGTGCACTGGGTACTCACGAGTTTTTTGAAGATATGAATAACCCGCAGTTCTATGGCGATATATATTCTGCAATTCTACGTGCAGGCGGCCGCATAAAAAGAGCCGACAATAAGGGTATTTACGCTATTGTTCAGGACGCTGCAGTTTAGTGGAAAATTGAAAATAATAACCGTCGACAATAGTTGGCGGTTATCTAAAAACTAAGAGTATGCAGTTAGAACTGATTCAATGGATAATAGGTGTACTGCTTGCTGTTATTGGTTTTCTTATAAGCAGGTTAATAAAACGGTTCGACCTGGTAATTGACGGACTTAATAAAGTAAACGAAACGGTAGCAACACATCAAACACGGCTCGACAATCAGGACGAACGTTTTGTTCAAACCGACAGCAGATTGAACGACCATGGAAAACGATTAAGAGAGATAGAAATAAATTGTGCTAAATGTAACAGAGAAACAAATAACTAAGGTTATAGGTTACTTGATACTAAAAATAAGAACATGAATAAAAAAGAAAAAACAGCCAATGAGGTATTAGCCCAAAACCCGCAAATACATGAGGTGTTTGTTTGCGACAACGAAAATGTATTTACTTCCGAAAGCAGAGCGTTGGAGTATTGTCGCCAACACGATGTTCAATACCTTGGTTCGGTTACCCGCAACCATATGCGTATAGCTATGGTAAACCATGCGGTTGATACCTATAACGGTATTGAGCAAGCATTGGCACAAGCCAAAACTGTATTAGCCGAAAAAGAACATGAGTTACAGCAGGCCTGTAACCGTTTTAGCCGGGCTTTGAATGAAGGTACAGAACTCGATACAATAGCCAATGAGGCAGCTCAGGCTGTTAAAAAAGCCGAAGCGCAGTACAAAGAGGCTGACAGCAAAGCAAAAAACACCAATACCGAAGCCGACAAAAAAGCTGCATCTGAAGCAAAGGAATTTTTAAAGAAAGTACATTCCGATAAGACCGAAGCCGACAAAGCTGCTCTAAACCAAAACAGTATAGAGATAAACAAAGCCGAGGCCGAGGTGAACGATGCCAAGAAAGAACTTGAAGCAGCAATATTTAACGTAGACAAATTAACAACCAACCTTGCTAATGCAAAAACTGCAATTGAGGCAGTTAAGTAATAACCATTAAAAACTAACAATATGTTAATACAAGGAGTAAAATCAATTAAAATGGGTGCCTGTGGTGCCGATGGTGCTATGGGTGCTGTACTCGATACTGTATTTGAAAATATAGTAGAAGGCTCGTGTAAGGTAGAGATACCCAAAGTAACAGTTAACCCCATTACCACCGACGATAAAGATGTACCAATAGCTTATTTGGTAGACACTACTAATACGGTTGTAAAAATATCGTTCTCAACCTACAACTGTTCGCCCGAGCTTAAGGCTAAAGTACTGGGAGGTACGCTAGCACTTAATAAATGGAGTATGTCCGTAAAACGGAGTTATGGATTACAGAGTGTTGAAATAGTATCGCGCGATATTGACGGATACCACGATGTAACTACTGCTCCTAAAGTAATGGTAGTAGCAGGCAGCCCGGGTAACCGTAACAAAAAGAACGCCGACCAACTCGACATAGATATGTATGTAATGGTACCTAAGGATGCTGCCAATGCCGACTTATACCCATTGCACTCGGAGCGTGTTGCCGAATCATAGTTCACTATTTATAATTCAAACAACCAAGGGTTTTGCACTAAGTAATAACCCTTGGTAAACATAACCAACTCTCCAACTCTCCAACTCACCAACTCTTTAACTCACTAACTATACACACATGGATAAAGAACGCATTATAAAAAAAGCATTCCGCTCGCTGACAGAAAAGAGAGAGATAGTAACCATACCTTACGTGCAGTTAAGTTTTTTGCAAAAAATAGGCTTAGCACCGTGTAAGCGTACATTTGTGGTAAAACCTGTAACAGCAGGCACACTTGGGCGCATATCGGAGTTACTGCTCAATATTGATATTGATACCGTATCGGACAATAATTACAAAGACGCGCTTAACGTAATGAGCAAAAACATAACCGATGTAATAGAGCTATGTGCCATAGTGTTTCACGGCAGCTCAACAGAACCGCCACAGGAACTGATACACTTTCTTACACGCAATGCACAGGTACAGGTGCTTGTGTTAACAATGTTCAAGGTGTGGTTATCGCTCGACCTAAAGTCTTTTATAACCTCTATCACCCTGATAAAAGGGGTGAGCCTGAACACGCAGGGGAGTTAAATAGCCCCTGGAACTTAATGCACGGAGCGTGTAAGTATTTTGGCTGGCAATACCATTATGTACTTTGGGGCATAAGCTTAGTGAACCTGCTTATGCTCATAGCCGAAATACCCGACACGAATGATAAAGGTGAAAAAGAGGGCGATAATGAAGTAATTACACTTGACCAATTGCCTGATATTATTAATAGAACTTAAATAAGTGAACGGGCAACACATAGTACCCGCTTACTAAAAACAAAAGCGAATATGAACAACGATGCAGTAGAAGTAGAATACCGTTTGGTATTGGAGCATATGCGAAAAGATATAGCCGAGCTTAAAACCCTAATGGGAGGTATTGGTAAATCGGCAGATAAGGAAGCCGACAAACTCGACTCAACCATGAAACGGATAGCCGGAGCTATGGCAGGTATATTTGCATTAGACAGGGCATGGGGATTGGGTAAACATATAGCCGAGGTGCGAGGCGAATTTGAGCGGCTCGAAGTGGTGCTTGCCAATACACTGCAAGATCAAGAAGCAGCTGCTCAAATAATGGAACGCATAAGCGACCTTGCTGCCAAAACCCCTTTTCAACTCAACGAACTAACCGAAAGTTACGTAAAACTCACTAACCAGGGGTTTCAGCCCACAATGGACGAAATGACAAACCTAGGCGACCTTGCCGCACACCTTGGTAAAAGTTTCGACCAACTTACCGAGGCTGTAATTGATGCGCAGGTTGGCGAAAACGAACGGCTTAAAGAGTTTGGAATAAGAGCCGAAAAAAACGGCGATATTATAAAATACACTTTCAAAGGGATAACTACCGAAGTGCAAAATAACTCCGAAGCTATACGCAATTACATTCTTTCGCTCGGGCAAACAGCCGGTGTGGCCGGTAGTATGGAGGCAATATCGAAAACTATTCCGGGTATGTTCTCGAACCTGCAAGATGCAATAGACCGTATGCTGAACAATATAGGCGAAAACTCGGAGGATACAATTAAGGGTATTATTGCCACACTTATAAAACTTACCGAAAACTGGGAAAAAATAGTTAACATACTCAAAGTAGTAGTAGCAACTTATGGTAGCTACAAAGCTGCTGTAATGGTTGTTAATGCAATGAATACGGCTCAGCGTGTAGTACAACTGTATCAGGCTTACGGTAACCTTAGCCGTATACTTAAAGCTACCACCGTGGCACAGCAGGCTTTGAACATAGCACAAAAAATGAACCCGGTAGGCTTGGTTATTGCAGGTATTACTGCCGCAGCCTCAGCATTGCTGATATATAAAAACAGTATGGGCGACACTATGGCTGTGGGCGAAGAGTTTCAGAAAGAACTGACCGCCGAAATAACTAAGCTCGATATGGTATTCGATGCTCTTGATAAAACCACCGAGGGTACCGATGCCCGAAAAATGGCAGTTGACGAAGCTAACAAAATACTTACTCAATATAACATAACACAGCTCAATGAAAAAAGCAACCTCGATGATATTAAAAAAGCATACGACCTGGTTAATGAAGCTATTGTAAACAATATTGCTCTCAAGCATCAACAAAAAGAGCTTGATGAAGCTATGAATACTTTTGTTGAAAGTACCAAAACTGCTTACAACGACCTGTACAAAGAGATAAAACAGAAAGGCAAAGAGAGTGTTGCCAATATAGTGGCTGCCGATATTCGCGAATTTGCTAAAGCGCAAGCTCATGTAATTACCGAACTACGCAAGGCTGCTGTTAGCGGCACTAGTATGCAGCCCGATGTGAAAGATAAAAACGCAAAGTATTACAGCGAATTAACCAATTTGGCTAACAAATACGGTTTGTCGATAAACAGGGTTGCACAGTATGTAAGCCGTTATTATCAGGCTAATAATGTATTGCAAAACAAGCAGAGTGAAATAAAACGCTACTACTCAGGTTTTATTACCGACCTGCAAAACCTTAATAAACAAGCAGCAAACGAGGGTACTAATGCTGCCATAAAAACAATTAAAGACCTTGAAAACGAACTGGCCGAGCTGCAACGCAAACGCAACGAAGCTACCGACATAAACGATAAAACCGAGCTTGACAGGCTGGCTAAGCTTATTGCCGATAAACAAAAAGAGATTGACATTTTTAAAGGTAAAAACAACACTCAAGAACCTAACGAGTTCGACAAGTTTAAGAAAGCACTACAGCAACAAAAACAAGAATACGAAGAGTACGAAGCAGTAAAAAGCCAAATAAGTAAAACCGAAGCCGACAAACTGTATGCCAACCTGCTAAGTAAAGCTGCCACATACAAGCTAAGGCTCGAACAGCTGCTTCAACAACCGCTTACCAAAGCTCAAACAGGATATATAGCTGCCGAACTTGCGGCTATTGGTAATACAGCCTCTGCCACACCCAACAGTAACAGCTCTGACGAATATTTTAAACAACTGCTTGAAAGTACTCAAACATACTACCAAAAGGCCGGAGAACTGGCTTTGCAATACAATATTGACCGTATGAACCTTGAACGAAACGGACTATACCAAAACATTGAAATACTAACCCAAAAATATAATGCTGAACGGTATATACTGCAAAAAACACACGGACAATACAGCTGGCTGTTCAGGGAATTAAGTAATATGTCGCAGCAAGAGCTGAAAAACTACATAGACACTATTGAAGAGAAAATGAAAGCTGCCGCCCTGCCACAAGAGGCTGTTGCCGATATGCTCAATAAACTTAACCAAGCCAAACAACAGTTTGTTAACAATGCCGATATTGCAGAACTGAATGAGTATATTGATACGCTAAACAAAAAACTCGAAGTAACAGGGATTACTGAAGAAGAGATTACCTCAATAATGTTAGAGATTGAAGCTGCGCAGCTCAGGCTGAATACAAAAATTGCAGAAGGTCTAACTAATACCGCCACCATATTGGGCGATTTAACCAACCTTGCATCGGAGTTCAACAGCGAGCTGGCAGCAATAGTAGGTACAGCTGCCGAGCTTGCCGGCTCTATGGCCAATGTTGCTGTGGCACTGGCTACCAACAACCCTGTGGCTATATTTTCGGCATCGGTACAAATGGCTGTCACCCTTACAGGTGTGGTAAAACGCCTTAAAGGCGAAGAGCAGGAGCGTATGTCGGTATTGGAACAGCAAGCACACCAGCTTGAAATACAACAACGGTTAATAAACGATATTATAGCCAAGCTCGAAAGTATGCACGGAACCGATAAAATAAACCAGTACCAAAAGGGTATTAATGCACTAACCCGAGATATAGAAAAGCTTAATAATACTCAATTAAATTGGGGAATGTCAAAAAACGGAGGACATTATAAAACAGAAGTGAGTATTTCGGCCAATAATATTGAAGAGGCTTACAAAAAACTTATGAGCTATTCACAAATGGGTTACGGTAATAGTGAAGCATATACATACATAACCAAGCAGTACGATACATGGGTTGCAAAGCAAAACGAGCTTAATACATTAATATTAGAATATAGCGAATATTTAACAGGTGTAAGTGTCGATGGGTTTGTCGATAACATAACAACAGTATTTACCGCCGCTACACTTGAGGGTAAGGATATGAATACAGCCATAGCCGATAACTACACCGAAGTAATGCGTAACGCTATGATTCAGCAATTTAAGGAGAAAAAAATATATGCCGCAGCCGAAGAGTTTTACAAGCGCATAGCCGAGTTAAGTGCCAGTGGTAACAGCTTAACCAAGGCTGAGGTAGAAACACTTCGTAAAGAGTATAATGAGTTAATGAATGGTTTTCAGAAAAGTTGGAGCGTGATGGTTAACAATTTTCCCGAATTGTTTAGTGCCGATGATATAAAACAAGTAAGCAACCTTGCTAATGAGGTAAGCGAATTGTTAGGTAACAGCTCCGACACATTTACCGAAGGGATACTTGACCTTGTAAAGCGTACCACCCTTGAGGGTGAGAATATGGTTGAATCTATAAGCAGTAAATACAAAGAGAGTATGAGCGAAGCTATGATTCAGCAATTTAAAAATCAGCATATAAAAGATGCTGCCCGTGAGTTTTACGATGCTTACTATGCTGCAGGTAACGATGCCGACGGACTTACCGCCGCCGATATAAATTCATTACGAAATCGATACACAGGAGCTGTTACCGATATGCAACGTGAGTTTCAGAAGTTAACCGATGCTATGCCCGATTTGTTTGGCACAGGTTCCGATACAAGCAGTAAGTCGCAGGCCGGAGCAATTAAGAATATTGACCAACCTACAGCCAATATTATTGCGGGTAATACCAACAGCCTATTATTAATAACACAGGCTATGAGCAATAAGCTTGATAAACTAAACTCAATAGACCAGAAACTCGGCAATATTGAAAAGTACACTAAAGAAACACGCAACGCCCTAACCAATTCGTAACCATGATACAGTACTTAATTGACAATGAAGATATATTTGCAGCCCACAATATAACAGTACTTGAAGCAGCGGGGCTGCACAGCGGTGCTGAACTAAGGCTTAAAGAATACACATGGGCTGATAAAAGCGGGGTTGATATTGACGACACCAATGTACGTACCAATACCCTGGAGTATACACTCAAATGTATATGTCAGTGCGCAACCAAACAGCAACTTATAGATAGTATGATGGCTTTTGACAGAGTATTTTACCACAAACCTGTATCGGTACTGTCGGTTCGGGGTGATTACCGTATGGCGTGGCTTGTGAAAAAATCGGGTAAAATAACAGGCTCTAAACCACAAGTATCAACTAATGGCTATGCATTTGTATTCGACCTTAATTTAACCGACATAAACCCTATGGCTCAAAGGTGGATAACACATACTACATTTACCGAATTAACTATTGACAATTACGAAGTAACAGAACCAATAAAAGTATACTGGGGCGATGGTGCTAGTGCCATTATTACTCAAGGAACTGTTAGTAATACTTACGGCAATGATAATTCTAACAAAGAAATAGATGTTATTGCCGATACCGATGGTTCTATTGTGTTTATACCGTGGTATGGAACTATTCAATATTTCATTATCAGTTCCGATGGCTTATTGCTTGTTGAGTTTTACACCAATTATATTATAAAACATACACTTGCAATACCGTTCGATTTGTTGAGCACTACACATAAAGCAGTATTGCCTAATATTAATCAACTATTTACCAAATATAATCCGCTAAGCTATATAACACCCAACGGGCTGTATTACTTTCGTTATATAGATATAAGTGAATCGCCTGTAACAATGTGGAGCACAGTAACACCGGGTCGTATTGTTAACCGTATATTGTCAGACAATGGATATGGCGTATATTCATTGTCAGCTCCATTCAATTATAATGAAAGCCCATTGTATCCCTACCTGATTACAAATAATATTCCCGACCACACATACAGCATACGTATAAGCAACAATGGGGAACATATGTATATATTACGTAACCCCAACAATGATGTTTGGTTTCTTGAGCATTATAAACTAAACCCGACACAGCCGTTTATGGTTCACTTTGAGTGGTTGCAAACATCAGTTAATCTCAATGAGTTTCTATACCCCGGGGTTTCAGGTTCGAAAATAATACACTGTGAGTTATGTGTAAACCCAACAGGCTCAGAGCTTAACTTGTTTCTTTTTTCAGCCGACAGTAACAATGTGGTTATTGACCCCAGTTGCATAAAAAGAATACCGCTTAATAACTATAATATTGCAGATATTAACAGGGTTAATATTGTAACCACTCCTTTAAAATATAGGCCGGTTCAAAATACCGGCAATAAAATATTTTACCTGCATTCAGGCAATATTGAACATATTGACATAGCACCATTTGACCCACCTGCTGAAACTGCTGAGGATATTCTATTTAACTCAAAAAAGTTAAATGACCGAACTTTTGTTGCTGTTATGGATGCTTCATTTACGCTTGAGCTGGGTATAAAATGGAGTCATGGCACCGGCTATTATATAAATATTGAATTTAATGGAGTGGTAGAACCTGTATTAATAAATGCAGATACTACTATTATCCGCAATTATAATGTTACTGAGCTATCGAGTTTAAGAATCTCAACAAGTACCATAAGTGGCAATATGGAACAGAGTACCTATGCTATTACCTCTATTGAACTTGTTAACGCAGGTGTATCGAGAGTGTTTGCGAAGTTTCCACAGCCCGACCCTGCTGATAAGGATATGAGTCTGGCTACTCTTAACCTTAGCGGCAATAAACTCAATTACGCTTCTATTGACACTATAATGGATACTATTAAGCCTGTATCCGACATTGCGTATCACGCTATGCTTAATATTGATTTGAGTGGCGGAACATCGCAACCACCGTCTTATGATACGTGGGAACATATCCAAACTTTAAAAAATAACGGTGCAACCATAAACCATAATTAATATGCTATTCCCTATATATAGAAATAACGAAGTACTAACCTACGTTAAGCCCGATTCAAGTTCAGAGCTTATACAGAAGTTAATGGAGCATGATTATGTAAGTTTGAGTTTTACGCTATCGAACTACATGGAGTTTGCGGTTGGTGACTACATAATGTGTAACAATACAAAGTACGAGTTGCTTGACCTACCAAATGAAAACACAGCACCCAAAAACAATGAATACACTTGTAAATTTTGTGGCACTATTCATACTTTAAATCATGCTTCAGTACTATTTCAAAAGAACTTTAACTACTCTTTAACAGGTAATGCAGGTTTCTTTCTTCAGTTTATAGTCGATAACCTTAACCGTGATTTAGGCGGTTTTGTAGTCGGCTCTTATGAGGAGGTTGAGCCAAAAACACTAACCTTTTCAAATATGAAAGGGCTTGATGCTATTAAGTATATATGTAATGAGTTTGGCGTGGAATTTTACCTTGAGGGCAAAACACTTCACTTCACAAAGAATACAACCAATAGCGGGCTTATATTCAAAGTAGGCCGATATGATGGTTTATATGAGTTGGCACGAACTAAAGTTGAAAACGCTAATATTGTTACCCGATTGTGGGCATACGGTTCTGTCGACAACCTGTCACCCGACTATCAATGTCCGTTGCAGGAAAAGCGTTTGCATTTTGAAAATCCCGATTTAGATAACGATAGCCGAATGGAACAAAATACCGATATGTTTGGCCTTCGAGAACATATAGAGGTGTTTGACATTCGCCCTGAGCGAACAGGTTTGGTTACTTCATTAGGTATAACTAACCGCAGTTTTATCGACAATACTATGGATTTTGATATGGAAGCTTATAAGCTACCGGGTTTAAAACCACAATTGAATGTATTAACCGGATTACTTGCAGGGCGTACGTTCGATTGCAGTTATAATCACAATACTCACACCTTTACAGTCGATTATAAAGAAGAGAACGGCACTACGTTCCCTAACGATGTATTAACGTTTGAGGTAGGTGATAAATATACTCTGTTTAATATATCGCAACCGATAGAGTATATTACCCAAGCACGCTCCCGATTGCAACAAGCAGCGCAGGAATATTTAAGTAAATACAGCATTCCACAATGTGTATATGAACTCACACCGTATCCGCCACATATAAGGCGCAATAATATTGTATTCAGGGTTGGAGTGTATCACACTATTATTGATAGTAAGTTTAACATAAACGGACTACTAAGAGTAATAAGCTTGCAGCAAAATATTATCAATACTGCCGAATACGAAATAACAGTAGGTGAAATATTACCAAGCGGAATATTGACAAGCATTAAAAATAAGGTTATAAACCAGTCGAGTACTATTAATAATGCAATAAACAATGTGTATACCAAAACAGAAACAAATACTCAAATAGAAATAAACGGAGGTGTAGAATGGGAATAAAGTTAAGAGTAATACACAAAACACAAGCTCAATTTGAGGAATTACCAAATACAGATAAGCATGACAAGGCTCTGTATTTTGTAGCTATTGGTGATAATAACGGTATTATTTATCAGTACAATGAGGCTGATGATTCATTTACCATATACGGCAACCCAACAACTAACACAATACATTTAGATGGTGGCCGAGCCGATGAAGTATACCAACAAAACGATACAATTGACGGAGGAGGTGCATAATGGCAGATAAAATACAATTACGTAGAGATACTGCAGCTAATTGGACGGCCGCAAACCCGGTATTAGCTGCGGGCGAAACCGGATTAATAACCGAAAACGGAAAGGTTATCGGTATTAAGTACGGTGATGGAGTAACGGAGTGGAGTAATATAGAAGACTTTAGGGTTAATACTAAAGCAGTAATACCAATGGCCTGGATGTTTGATAATACTGTAGTTCAAGCCGACCCGACAGCAGGGTATTGCAACTTTAACAATGCCGACTTATCTCAAGTAACTGAGGCGGCTTTTAGCAATATAACAGAGCTTCCTTTTGACGCTTCATTTAAGCTTACAAACTCAAGAGGCCAAGCAGTTTTAATAGTTCAGGAAGATGACTCCGATAAGTTTATATTTTTCACAATTGATACTGTGACCATATTAACCGGGTACCATAGATTTACTATTACCGTTCTTGATTCAGGTTTTGCGTTCGATGATGGTGCGATATTAATTACATCGTTTGAGTCGGTTATTGCAGCTTCGAGCTCAGGAGGTCATACTATCCAAGATAAAGACAATATAAATAAACCCCAAGAGGCTGTTTTAAAATATAAGGGTAAAGTAGTTGCCGAATCGGGAAAAACTACCATAGTACCACGCATAGAAGATAGTGAGGACTTTGACAGTAGCAATATGTCAGCGAGTGATGTGCTTCAGCGAAATGCAGGGAACACAGGTTTTGAGCCAGCAAGTACTATGCCTGATATTAGAATTTTACCCGCAGTTCCTGTGGCTAATATTACAGGAGCCAATGCAACCCATATTGATATATTAACATTGTGGTTAAGGGGCAGAACACTTACAGCATGGCTGACTAATCAAACAGCCAATGCTATTACCGGTGTAGTTATAACCAATGGTATAAATAACTTGCATACCCCTGTTGATTTGGCAGCATACGAAAGTAAGTGGGTAAGCTTTAATATGCAGTACTGTAATTCGTCTGATGATATTGACCTTTATGCTTATGCAACAACTTGGAATAGTGGCTCAATCACGTTTAAACACACACAAATTGAGGGGTAATGAGCATATATAAACAAGGCAATAAGGTTGTGAGAGGTGTTTCGGGTGCGGTTTTAGCGTTGCCTGGAACCGTTGCTTCTGCAAAAAAAATACTTGATATAAACTTCGATTTGCAAATACCAAACAAGGTATTAAAAGACGCAACTAATAAAGTTCGTCAGCTTACCGATGGGGTAAATAATATTCCGTTTGTTCAGGCGGACAGTGCAAAACAGTTTACTTACGAATATACAAATGACTATAACTATCCTAGTATTAATCCAACAGATACACCAAACGGTTTCTATAAAGCAGAATCATTAAAAGTTGATTATACCAAATCATTTTTTATAGAAATAGATACTGAACGATTAACGGCGTCTAGGACTGTATGGTTTGATCACTTTTTAAACTCTGACAACAGAGTGCTTATTGACATGAGCGGTACAACCGCCTTTAGAGTTATTATAACGATGAACGGTAATACTATCATAAACACTCAAATAGGAAATGTACCAACAGGCTCTCCTGCAAAATTATTGATATTTGTTGATTACGAGAATCAAGTGGCTTATAAAATAGTTAACGGTCTGATTCAAATAAAAAATACCTTCGTATCTGCAGGAAATACAATAGATGCACCCGCTTATATCGGGTCTAACTCTATCGACCGTTCTTATGCAAAAATTCATGCAATTAAGATATTTCAAAAAAGATTATTTGAAGGCCAAAAAAATCAAGGTGACACTATTAATTACGTCAATACTCCTTTCTATTACTATCATCGCTACAAACCCAACGGCAGTAGAACATTTTATTTGAGCTCAAAGTACTTAAATGGTGCAGTCATAGATAGTAATACTAAAATTACAAGCATTAAGGACAGTATAAGTGAATCTATACACTATTCGGATGGCGTAAAATGCACTCTAAAGAACGGATTTGTTAATACACTAATTACAGGAAGCCGCATTAATATCACAACACCAATACATTTCACAGATAAGAATTTTTATGTTGGTATGTGGTTGAAACCAAGCTCTCTGCCAGCTGCTTCTATATTCCTTGGCTCAGGTAATCAGTTTGGAAAGGTTTATTCCTATGCCTTTTCATTAACCAATGGCAAACTCTCTCTTTTTGTAACAAACGACGGGGTATTAAATTGGGACTATGTATTTATCGGTCAATCAATTGTATATGCTAACAAGTGGCAATATGTTGCAGTTATACGGAGTGGAGTTTCATTTTACTTTTATATTAACGGGCTTTTAGATTCTATACATACAGTTTCACCGGGTTATCGCATAAACGACTCATTAGCCTGTTTGTTATATTACCCAAACGCTTCTTATCTAGGAGCAATCGATGACATTTTCATTTCCTTAAATGAAACAATAATAACACCTTCTGGAATGATAGGAAGAAAAGATTTTGAACCTCCCAAAAGAGGAGGTTTTGATGATACTATAATACAGTTATAGAGGGAAATAAACCCCCGACTTTGTTTGTAGCTCTCTGACCTTCTACAAACAATAAAGGTGCGTGCACACCACGCCGAGGGCACAAGCCTTTGGACGGTGTACACGCACCTTTTTAATTTTAATTCAGAGAGACTGCAAATATATTATATTAAAACCTTAAAACAATGAAAACTTTAAAAACACCAATCAGCTATTACGGTGGTAAACAGAGTATGATAAGCGAAATATTACCGCTTATACCTGAACACAAGATTTACATAGAGCCATTTTTTGGCGGCGGAGCTGTGTTTTGGGCAAAACAACCTACAAAATGTGAAGTAATTAATGACATTAATATGAATGTTGTTAATTTTTATGAAGTACTGAAACATGACTATTTTGCATTGCGTAAAAAGGTTGAATCAACTCTTCATAGTAGAGATACATATAAAAAGGCATTGCTCATATATGAATTACCTTACTTATTTGCAGACGCCCCGGTTGTAAGAGCATGGGCTTTTTATGTGGTAACAAATCAAGGGTTTAGCTGCAAAATAGGAACTTGGGGGTACGATAGAAATAAGCGAGCTTATACTGTGCAAAATAAGATTGATTCATTTGCTGAGGAGCTCAGTTTAAGATTAAAGTACACTCAAATAGAATCGAATCAAGCTCATAAAGTAATTGAAAGCAGAGATACTAAAGAAACATTTGCTTATGTAGATCCTCCATATATTGATACTAACCAAGGTCATTACGGTGGTTATACTCATGAACATTTTAAGCGTGATTTAAATACATTAGCGGCAATGCAAGGTAAGTTTTTGTTAAGTACCTATCCTAGTGATATTCTTTCTGAGTATACTAATATGCATGGGTGGTATACTATTGAAGTAAAGAAAACGCTAAGTGCAAGTAATGGGGCTACTGTTAGAAAACGTAAACAAAAAACAGAAGTATTAACCGCAAATTATAAGATATAAAATACGTTAGGTCTGCAAGCAGTCTCGCAGGCCTAACGCCTTATTAAAAGTGTATATTTAGAAATGTTTTTTTGTACATTTGAAACGGCGGATTATATTTTTACGTGATATTTTATACTTTTTGGGTTTTTTACGTGTTCGTCGATCATTGTTATAAATAGTATGAATAATTAACTTTGAAATTATATATTTATGCGAATATAGCTCACCTTACTTTAGAAATCAAAATTATTGACAGCATAGTTTTTTATCTATTATTACATAATGCATAAGCATAAAAAATCCCCAATCAAACGAGAGGGGATTCGGTATTTTTAAAAATTTGAGAGTTTAATTCTTTACTATTATTAAGTAAGCATTGCTCCGCAAACGTTAATAACCTGTCCGCTTACAAACGATGACATATCAGAAGCAAGGAATACACAAACATTTCCAACTTCATCGGGGCGTCCGCCACGTTTCATTGGTATATCTTTTAACCAACCTTCTTTTTCGGCTGCAGGTAATACTGCTGTCATTTCTGTTTCAATAAACCCAGGGGCTATTGCATTGCAACGGATATTGCGTGAACCTAATTCACGAGCAATTGATTTTGTTAAACCAATCATTCCGGCTTTTGATGCTGCATAGTTAGCTTGTCCTGCATTGCCGCGTACTCCTACTACTGAGCTCATATTAACAATAGAGCCTGAACGTGCTTTTAACATATAAGGCTGAACAGCTTTTGTTAAGTTGAATGCCGATTTTAGGTTTACGTTAATTACTAAATCCCATTGTTCTTCAGTCATACGCATGAATAAACCATCGCGGGTAATACCTGCATTATTGATTAAAATATCTACTTTTCCAAAATCCTTAACTACCTGATCAACGAATTGTTGTGAAGCCTCAAATTTACTGGCATCAGAAGCGTATCCCTTAGCCTCAACACCGTAAGCTTTTAATTCAGCTTCAACTGCTTTAGCGTTATCATCGTAAACCATATCAGAGAAAGCTACATTAGCTCCTGCTTCAGCAAATTTTTTTGCTACCTCTTTACCAATACCACGTGCAGCACCGGTAATAATAGCTACTTTTCCTTCAAGAAGTTTCATAAATAAAATGTTTAAATTTTTAATTTCTATTTAATGACGGCAAACATACAATTTTTTTTGAAACAACATCATCAATAAATATCAAACCTGAATTGTTTATACCATACATTTATTCTTGACCGGTTCCATAGGTATATCGCAAATTCGGGATTCTCTATATTTAATGGAGGTATGTGAAATACCAAATTTACTTTGCTAAATTCATTGCTATCCGACTGTAAATAATTCTTTAACGAATATGTATTATAGTATTTGTTTGTGGTACTATCGCTTATTGATAACACAAGTAATAAATCATCAACCTTATCGGCCTTTATTTGTGAGTGGAATAATAGCGTATGGTTTGTTGTGTTAAATATATTTATATCATTAGTCTTATATGTAGTACCCCACTCATTATCTGCCGATATAAAACCAATTTTACCAATAGTATCAATTGTTTGTATATTAATATTCTGCCAGTTTGAATTTACGCTCTCTTCCAAATTCAGAGATTCAGAAACAATTATTTCTTTTTTATTGAAACCCAAAAATTCAGCCAAAAGTGTACCATTTTTGGAATATTTCGATACTGTTATTCTGCCATTATTGGCAACTACTTCAATTGTGTTTAATATTTCGGGGTATACAGAGTAAATATCGGATAAAAAGTAACTGTTTTGTGTTACTATATAATTATAATCCCAACTTAAACAGTTTTTGATATTAGTGCATTTTGTACTCATTATTGAGTATCCGTTACGGTTCATTAAGTTTAAAGCCAAATTTGGAGCTAAGGCATCTAACAAAAGTATTTTACTGTTTGATGGAATATTTAAAGAATCGAGAAAAATATCGACGCCGGTAAAGTTTTTAATTGTAATATCTGTTTTGTTCCAGCTGCCTGTAAGGCGTTTATCTTGCTGCCACTTTACCGGATACAAAATGGATATACCCATTGTAACAATAGCTGTAACTAATAACAATTGCTTATAAACCTTATTAACAGGTATATATACCTTCGAAAGCAATACCATAAATAACAATACCAAAGGCAAATAAAAGGAATCGATAAAATAGTAATCATGCACCGGGAACTGGCGCATCATGGCAATAAAGAAAAGTATACAACCAATAAAATAAGCTACTAACAATAACCCTAAACCGTTATTATTATTTTGAATGTTTTTTTTGCGCCAATAGTTAACAAATAACAATGATACAATAACTCCAAAAACCAAATATTGCCCTTTTGAAAAATAATACCATCGGTGATATTTATACACTTCGGTTATCAATTCTTTTGCTTGTGCAAAATTTTTAGGAGGCATAAGGCTGCTTAAAAAATCAGATCCGTATTGGTTTGTTAAATATGTGTTATAAAGTTTATAAGTAACTATAATTAAAACACTTAGCCCAATAGGCAATAACTTTCTGCTATATTCTGTTTCTTGCTTAATTACACGTAAAAACTCAACTGACAATACGGCGATTAAAGGTATTGCAAATGTAGTTCGAGCTAATGACGATAGCGTAAAAAGGAGTATTGCAATACCAAATTGCCTATCACTCTTATTATATCTGTATTGTAAATAAAAATAGAATGCAATAATAGTATTAGCCAGCGATGGAACGGTAGGAAGTAAAGCACTGTGGTAGTATACTAACACCGGCGATGTAGCTGCAAATAGTGTTACCAAATATGATTTTATGGTACTTTTTGTGTAATTGAACGACAACTTATATAAAAACAACAATCCTATACAACCGTAAAGCAATACATATAGCCTGAATATTATTGTTGACTTGATTCCTGTTAGTTTCATCAATAAGGCAACTACATAATTGTGAATAGGAAAATCAACCGCCGTAATTGTTGAATTACCCGGTACTTCCCACCAATTAGGAAACTGATGGTTGTAAATATGTGTTTGGGGTTTAAAAAAGTTAAAATTATTGTCAATAAAACCCTGTGTTATTGCAAAATGGTCGGCCTGTGCCCAGGCATGGGTTAGCGATAAGTGTTCATTAATATATTTATACTGATATAATGCTGTTAATGAAAGAATTAGTAATAATGGAAATAGTAGTTTTCGCATATCGGTTTATTTGAGAGCAAAGAAAAATAATTTTAACCTATTTTCTGTTCAAAAATAATAGTTTTTATAAATGATTATTGCAACAAAAAAGGTGCTCCAAATAAATGAAGCACCTTAAAACAAATAACTGCTATGAAAAAATTACTTAATGTATACTTTTTCTTTTATAACTTCTTTGTCGGTGGTTACATTTACTATGTACATACCTTCTGTTTCGCTGTCGAGGTTAATGGTATTGACACCTGGCTCAACTGTTCCGTTGTAAATCAGAGCACCCTGAATACTATATATTTCAATTTTAGCAACCGCTTGTGTCGATATTAGTTCAACACTTACTGTTTTATTGAAAGTATATATTTTATCGGCAATAATATCAGAATCGGCAACATCGGTAAGCGAAACTAACGATACCTTATTCGACGGCTGAGATAATAAATTGTCAGACGATTTTGTATTACCGTAAGCCAATACAAACACTTGGTACGGAGTATTACGCGCTATACCGTTTCCGTATGCATCGGTGATATTAGCTGAAAGGTTTTGCGAAAAGCCTGTTGAACTTTTAGCAGGTTTTATAACTGTATAGTTAGCAGCATCAACAGCCATAGCTTCGGCTAAATCGAATGAAGCGGCATCGGTAACTTTAACAAGCATTACACGGTATTCGGCAACGTTAGCCTCTTTTGATACACCGTTACACATTACTTTCCAGTCGGCAGGCGATTGGTCGTTGTAAACCACAACCTGAACAGTACTAATAGTACCCATTGGCGAGGTTAATAATATTTCGACAGGTGTTCCTACTGAGCGCTGGCTATATTTTCCACCATTGGGAGTTACCGGATACACCTTATATTTTATACCTTCTTTAATGTAATTGCCTGCAATATCTTTTACATTTGATGGTACATTAACTGTATCGGCTTCACCTTTGCTTTTAACTGTTTTATGATAGAATGTTGTAGTATTTTGCAATTGTATTTCACTTGGCTCATAACCTTGAGGAACAACTACAAAAGGTATTGCATTATGACCAAAATTTGCAGGATTCTCAGGAATAGTAAATATCAGACGCATATCGCTGCTGTTGCCGTTATCTGAAATATCCTGAACAACAAGGTCGGTAATGGTAGAGTCGGAAGCATAACCCAATAACGATTTGTTCGATGGCGATGAATAAACATAACCTTCGCCATTTTTCAATACGCTTACTACTATTACCTGATAATACATTGAATTAATTGGATCAATACTATAATTATTGTTATACGATTTGTCGCGTACTTTAATATTTGTTTGGTTTGAACCATTGGGGTATATTTTACTATACACCGAAGCCGATGCTACTGATGATGAGTCAATATTTGTTATATCCCAATCGCGGAATATTAATATTCTGTATTCTTGAATATTCGACTCGTCGGCAGCTTTACTGAAGCCAACAGAGAAGTCGGTATAACTATTGGTATTAATAGTATCAACCAAAACCACATTTTCAGCAACATACGAAGGGACACTCAATGTTACACTGTTTGTTGAATATTGGAATGAAGGGTTTTTATAAAACTCGTTATTATAAGCAACTACTATGGCCTTGTATTCAACACCTGTTTGAATTAAGTCGCCATCTGTATCGAACATATCTTCTTCAAACGCCACTTCGTAGCTTGCAATACCGGCAGTGTCAACCTCAAAATAATATCCAATATTACTAGCCGACTTAACAGGTAAACTGCTGTTAACCATTAATTCATCTACTCTATTGATAGTTGCAGCCGAAGCTTTAGCAATAAAAACCTTGTATTTAGAAATATTTTCTTCGCTAACAGGAGCATTCCATGATACTTTCAGGTCGTTACCGGTGTTGGTGTTATTAATATCAGACACTACAACATTTGATACTTTAGGTAACTCTTCAATATTGGCAGCTATTCCGGTTTGTATTTCGGCATTGCCTATTGTATTGAAAGCATAGTCTTTTAGTGTTAGTTCAAAGCCTCCGTTTTGCTTTGTTACAACATTAACCCTTGCCCAACCATAGTTTCGTTTGCCTGTTTGGTTATTTTGAACATACATACCTATAAACTTATCGACAGGGGTATTGAAATAACCAATAGAATCGAAGTTAAACTCACTAAATTCAGGAGTGCAGCTTGCGCATGAATAAAATTTATTATACACTCCGCGTAAAGTTGCGGCGTATTTACCCATTTTACCAAATGATCGTATTCCTACACTGTCGGCGTTAGCATAAGCATTATACACTCCCTTTTTGAAATACTTGCTAGTAATGCGGTTGTCGTTGTACTTCAGTGGTTTAATCATGGCACCTTTAATTACAGCACCATATCCATATGAACCATTATTGTTTTTCCAAACTTCCTTTTCTACTATACCCAGCGAAAAATCGGCTTCGCCATCGTTGTTAAGGTCAAGGTCGTAAAAATCGCCAAGGTTGGTAAGTGTTACATCGTCAAGGTCGGTATAAGTAACCTGAGCACTTGCCGCTACACCGGCTAAAGTAGCTCCTGCCAATGCAGTATAAGCCTTTAAACGGGTTTTAGTTGTTTGTTTTCTCATGTTGAAATTTTAAAATATTAAAAGGTTAATCAATTTTGCAATGCAATATTACACCATTTTTATTTATCAAAAAATATTATTAAAGTAAAACATTATATTTTTTTAACTCCGGCTTTGCTTCGGTACAACGAAGGTTCTACAACCCTTTCTACAACACCTGTCGGTAGTTGTTTTCCTAAAAACTTTTCCAGGTTTTTAATTATTTCAGAAGGTGAGTTTACTAATCCTGAATAATCAACATTTAAAAAGTCAACATTGCTTCTTTTTTTATGCCACTCTTCAACCTTTTCAATATTTTTTTTGTAGGCTATTTCAAGGTGTAGCGGGTAGTTTTTAGTTTCTGATACATTATTTTGAACCGCAATCATATGTTGTTGTGAAGCAATAACCTCTTCAATACTTCGGTTCATAAATATTACTTTATATTTTTGGTTTTCGGGCAAGTGAAACAGCAACTGACTTATAATTTTCACAACCTTACCCTTTGCTTTAGGAATCCATTTACTGTCGGCAGCAATGTTTTTTACCGGTTCATATTCGTAGTATCCTTTGGGGTTACTCTCGTCGGCTGTACGTTCGTTGTCGGTAAGTATTTGGTATCCGGCAGCTTCAAGCAACTGCATCATTAGTGATGTTCCCGAACGGGGTATTCCCGATACCACTATTATTGCATCTTTCTCTTTATTTTCAAAATATTGAGCCAGTTCTGCTGCTCTTGGTATATTTGGGAAGTTATTGGTATATATTTCAATAAGCAGGTTGCGAGCCATGGCTAATTCCGGGGTCATATGCAAACAAACCTCTAACGCTTGTGCTGCATTTTCATAATCGTGAAGCTCATATAATGCTTTGCCTAGTATGAGGTGTGCTTTAGGGAGTTTATAAATTCCTCCAATGGCATCGAGAGCCGATTCTACTGCGTTGTTGTATTTTTGTTCGTCGAAATAGCACGAAGCTAGAAGCAAGTGCGCTGAGGTGTTGTCTGAATCTTTAGTCAAACATTTATTACACTCTTCTATGGCATTTTCATATTTATTGAGCTTAGTATATACCCTTGCTTTTTGCAAATTGACACGGGCATTGTTTGGCATTACACCTTCAAGCGTAATATAGTTTTCTAAAGCTTTATTGAATTTTGCTTGTCCCAACAAGTTGTTTGATTCAAGCATTAAGAGAGTATTCAACGATATTTTCCACTCTTTGGCTAAAGTGCTTTTATCGTCGGTATTTTCATAACGTTTAACAAAATTATTGTGTTCAATTTTAAGTTTTTCGATTAATTGCTGCGATTTATCGAACTCCTTAACAAGCTGATATACCTGAGCCAGCCTTATAGGGAAACGGGGTTCTTTGGGGTATTTTTGGGTAAGTTCTTCAAGTATTTCTATTGCTTTGCTTAGTTTATTGGTATGTTGGTAAATACGTGCCAGGTTAAACTTATTTTCTTTAGCAGCAGAATCTACGGCTTGTTCTATGTTTTCGCCGGGGTTGTCGATATATCCCAAATCAATAAGTTGTTTTAATTCTTCCTTAGTTGTAAAATGGTTAATCTCTTTTTCGGTATTTCCAATAAAACCGCTATCACCTTCAACCTCATCCCACGAGTCGATATAATCAATTTTAGGTTGGTTTATGTAAATTGATGAAAGTACCTTGCCGTCCATATCGCTACCTACCGGCAAGCCACAAGCATTGAGTATAGTTGGTGCTATATCGAGCAAACCGGCTCCATACACTATTTCATCTTTGGCTATTCCGGGGCCTTTGGCACAAAATATTCCAAACTGGCGATGGTCGTAAGCTATACCTGCCGGCTCAAGTGGGCTTTTTATATTTCGGCGAGCATCGTTCTGAAAACCATGATCCGATACTATCATTACTGTTGCATCGGTACCGGCAAGGAGCAACAGTTGCCCAAGCATCATGTCGTGATAAATATAAAACCCTTCAACTACGTGTTTATACAACTCAAAATCGTGGTTGGAAACACTGTCAAGTTTTGGTGGAAAATATTTCATAAACTGATGACAAATAGAGTCAATAGCTCTCTGATACACTGTTACAAAATCCCACTCTTGATTTTCGAGTATATATGTTGCTGCCGAATGATAGTTGGTACATTCTGAAAGCGCAGAGCTTACGTATGTAAATCTACGGTCGTTATCTATATCTATTTTATTGATATCGGGAATAAAAGGCTCCAATATTTGTTTCGTAAGCAGGTATGGCGAAATACGAAAAGCATCGAACATAGAAGCAGCCTGTGGCGGATATACTGTTCCTGGTATTATAGGCTGTGGTATATGGTCATTAAACTTCATAATACCGTACATATTCGATATCGAAGTACCATTAAGCGGTTCGGCCGGGTGCGAAGCCCACCAGCCTATTTGATGGCATTTGTAACCATTTTGCTGGAGTATATTCCATATAGCTTTGGTTTTTCTCGAATGTGTTGATGAGGGTACTATTCCGCCACCCATTGACGATGCTTCGGTAAAACCGAGTACACCATGCTTGTCGCCGGTTTTACCTGTAGCTATTGAGTTCCACAATATGGGCGATATTACCGGTTCAAGTGTTGCTATATTACCCATTACACCATTATTGATAATACTCGATAAAGCGGGCATTTTACCTGCATCGAGCAGTGGGTTTATTATTTCCCAGTCGGCTGCATCCCAGCCTATTAAAAGTACTTTACGCTTATTCATTTGCCTTAGCATAGTTTTGTTTATCAATTTCTTTTTGTACTTCCTGTTTCCATACCATTACACCTTTGTATCCCGAAGCCAGTATTCCAAGCGAACCGGCTGCTGTTACCTTAATTTTTCGACCATTTTCATCGAAAAAGTGAAACGGGTCGCTCAATATTACCTGTGGTTTTGGTTTATTGTTATTCATATTTTAATTCTTTATGCTTATAGTTTACACTAAATGAGAAATAGCGTTGTTATTTATTTATCGCGTACTATCTTAGCCGGCACTCCATATGCTACAACGTTATCAGGTATATCTTTTGTAACAAGTGATCCTGCTCCTATTGTTGAGTTTTTACCTATTCTGCGACCATCAATTACATTGGCTCCCATACCTATGGTTACACCCTCCTCAATACGGCAAAAGCCTGCAATATTACACCCGGGGTTCAATGTTGCAAAATCGCACACCGTGGTATGATGCCCTATTGTTGCATTACGGTTAACCGATACATGATTACCCAAAACAGCATACGGAGCTATAACAGCACCCGGACCAATAGTAACACCAGTTCCTATTATATTAGTTTTTGAAATAACCGATGTGGGATGATACAGATTGGTATATTGTTCATGGTTTATTGAATAGTTATCGTTGAAAAACGCAAATATTTTTTGTTTTATTTTGGCAACCATAGTACCAAGAATTATCTCTGAATCAATTTCGGGAATCCACTCTTCATGTTTACATACCGCGTAAGGGATACCGTCAACGGCAAAAGGGATTTTCTCGTCGAGAAGTTTATTGGCCTCCATTATTGATACTATGCTTGTTGACACATTGTGCTTATAAATAGTATGCAATGCTTCATAAAACATTGAAAGGGAGGCATTATCGTGTCCAAGAAAGGTTAATTTATACATTAGTTCTGTTTTTATTGTAAAAGCCGAGTTCTCCAAACTCGTTAGGTTTCATTATTTCACGTTGTGTTAATTGGGCTATATTATGTACCCTTTTTAGCAACTGTATATTAGTAGCTTTTTCGCCTGTTTTATAATCGAAAATAGTATTATCTTCCAAACCTACTCTTACCCCCATATTATTTGCAATGGCGGTAACGTTAGCCGATAGTTGAAATTTTCCTATGCCTCCCAAAGCACAATAACTATTATGTGGTAAATCTTTGAGCATTATACCCAGTTGAGCCAAATCCATTTGTGCCGAAGCAATATTACCAAGTATAATATTGTAATAAAATGGTGCGTTAATTACCCCTTTTTCTATAAGGTATTTTGAGTAGTTAATCATACCTGCATCGAATACTTCAAGCTCGGGCTTTACACCATATTGGTTCATTTTATCTACCAGCCGGCATATCATATCGGGCGAGTTATTGCTTGCCTGTGTTGAAAAATTGAGTGAGCTAAGTGTTAACGAAGCCATATCGGGGTATACTTCAAGTGGTTGTGAACGTTGCTCAAACTCGGTAAAATTTCTTCCGCTAAGTGAAGTACACACTACCAGTGCGGGGCAGTGTTTTTTTATTCCTTCAACCATACGGGCATAAGTGGTGCTTTTGTAAGTAGGCTCGCCACTATGGTTGCGTGCATGCAAATGCACTATAGTTATACCCAGTTCATAAGCCTGGTGTACTTGTTCTATTATTTCATTGGCCGATTCGGGAACACATATTCCATTGGCTTTACGCGGTACTATTCCTGTTGGTGTAAAATTTATTATTAACGGGTTCATTTAAAAAATTCTTTGGCTCTTTTTCGAGGGCGCAAAGAAAGTATTATTTGTTAAATAATACAAGATACTACTGTACTTTTTGCGGAAGGTGTCAATTTATTGGCATTTTAAATGTTCTATTCACCAATAAAAGGTATTCTCAAAACATTTATAAAAAAAGCCCCAAATCCCGAAGGTGGTTGAGGCGACCAAATGTTATTCACAACGGAATAATCCTTATTGTGAATTGCTTCAAATTGTTCTGCTAATTTACAATATTTTTTTTAACACACAACCGTTACCTATTACTTTTTTTTATACATTTAATGCCATTAAAATTTAACATCTAATTATTCCACAATAAAAACAATTATTAAACAATAGAATATGAAAAAAATATTAGGTCTTGATTTGGGAACCAACAGTATTGGTTGGGCATTGATAAATCACAACTTCGATAGTAAAGATGGCAATATAATTGGGCTAGGCAGTCGTATTATTCCAATGAGTCAGGATGTATTGGGTAAGTTCGATTCAGGGCAGTCAATTTCACAAACCGCTGACAGAACAGGCTACCGAGGTACACGCAGGTTATATCAACGCGACAACCTTAGACGAGAGCGCCTGCACCGAGTTTTAAATATATTAGGCTTTTTACCTCAACACTATGCTGCCGATATTGACTTTGATAAACATTTGGGACAATTTAAAAATGATAAAGAGCCAAAAATAAACTACTCAAAAAATGAAACCGGCAGGTTTGATTTTTTGTTTACAGACTCTTTTTTAGAAATGGCTAACGATTTTAAAAACTCAGGGTATAGCGATAAAATACCTTATGATTGGACAATATACTATTTACGCAAAAAAGCTTTGAGTGAAAAAATAAGTAAGGAGGAGCTGGCTTGGGTAATTCTAAACTTTAATCAAAAACGGGGATACTATCAGTTGCGAGGCGAAGAGGAAGAAGTAGACGAAAATAAATCAAGAACATTTGAAACACTTATAGTTGAAAGAGTTGAGCAAACCAATGAGGCTATTAAAACGAGCGGTGACAAACTTTACGATATATATTTTACCAATGGTTGGAAATACGACCGCCAAACTACAAAGCCAGGTGATTGGTTAAACAAAACGAGGGAGTTTATAGTAACAACATCAACCACAAAAGACGGTGAAATTAAAAGAACCTATAAAGCTGTTGATTCTGAGCAAGATTGGATTGCCATAAAAGCAAAAACAGAACAAGATATTGAAAAATCAAGTAAAACGGTTGGTGAATTTATTTACGAATCGTTGCTGCAAAACCCTAAACAAAAAATAAGAGGCAAGCTGGTTCGAACCATTGAACGAAGGTTCTACAAAAATGAATTAAAACAAATTTTGGAAAAGCAGGTTCAATTTCATAACGAATTGAAATCGACTGCTTTATACCTCAATTGTATAAATGAATTATATCCGCACAATGAAGCTCACGCTGCTAATATAAAAGATAAAGGATTTGTGTACTTGTTTATGGACGATATTATTTTTTATCAACGCCCGTTGAAAAGCAAAAAATCGACCATTAGCGAATGTACTTATGAAACACGTACTTATAAAAAAGTAATTAAAGTTGATGAAAACGGAAATACTATAACTAAAACAATTGAAGTTACCCAAGGTATAAATGCCATTTCAAAGTCGCACCCTTTGTTTCAGGAATTTCGTTTATGGCAGTTTTTGAGTTTTTTACGTATTTACAAACATACTCTACAAGGCGAATTGGATATTACATCTGAACTAATTGAAACCGAAAGCGATTGGGTTGAATTATTTGATTTTCTCAATTGCCGCCACAGTGTTGAACAAAAGCATATTTTTGAATATTTTTACAAAAAGGGGGTGATACAAAAATCGGATATAGAAAGCTACCGATGGAATTATGTCGAAAAACCTTACCCTTGTAACGAAACCCGAAGCCAATTTATAACAAAACTTAAAAAAGTAGAAAACCTAATCCCCGAAGTGTTCTTAACCAAAGAGATAGAACAGCACCTTTGGCACATTATTTATTCGGTAAAAGATAAAAACGAATATGAGCAAGCCTTAAAGAAATTTGCTGCAAAATATAGTATTGATGAAACTTCATTCTTTGCTGCATTTAAAAACTTTAAACCATTCAACAACGATTATGGTGCTTATTCATATAAAGCATTAAACAAGTTGCTGCCATTAATGCGGATAGGTAAATACTGGAACGAAGAAAACATTGGCAATTCAACTTTAAATAGAATAAACAAAATACTTACTGCCGAGTACGATGAAAAAATTGCAAATCGTGTACGCGAAAAAGCTATTAACTTAACCGATATTAGCAACTTTAAAGGCTTGCCTGTTTGGCTGGCTTGTTATGTGGTATACAACCGCCATTCCGAATCGGGCGATAATACTAAATGGAATAAACCGTCTGATATTGACAAATATTTAAATGAATTTAAACAACACAGCCTTCGCAACCCAATAGTGGAGCAGGTTGTAACCGAAACATTGCGTACTGTACGCGATATATGGCAACATTATGGCAATAGCGCTGAAAAATATTTCAATGAAATACATATAGAACTTGGGCGTGAAATGAAAAACCCGGCCGATAAAAGAAAACAATTATCGGCTCGAAATATCGAAAACGAAAATACAAACCAGCGTATTCGTGAACTACTAACAGAATTAATGAACGACGACTTAACCGAAGGCGATGTTCGCCCTTATTCGCCCAGCCATCAGGAAATACTTAAAATATACGAAGAGGGTGTTTACCAAAATCCTAACGCCGATTTTTCAAAAGTAAGTAACGATGATATTGACAAAATACGAAAAAACAGTTCGCCGTCGGTAAACGATATAAAGCGTTATAAACTATGGCTTGAACAAGGTTATCGCTCGCCATATACCGGCGACATGATTCCTCTGAGCCGATTGTTTACATCAGATTATCAGATTGAACATATTATACCTCAGGCACGATATTTCGATGATTCAATGAGCAACAAAATTATTTGCGAAAGCGAAGTAAACCAGCTTAAAAGCAGCATGACAGCCTACGAGTTTTTAAAAAATCCGCCTTTGCGAAGTGTAACTTTAAATGGTGGCAAAATTGTTAATCTGCTTTCGTTACAGGAATATGAAACCCACTGCAACCAATATTTTAAGCGAAACCGCACTAAGCTCACCAAACTATTGAGCGAAGATATACCCGAAGGATTTATTGAGCGACAAATGAACGACAGCCGTTATATAAGCAAGCTGGTAAAGTCGTTACTTAGCAATATTGTAAAAGAAGATGACGAGCAAGAAGCTACTTCAAAAAACATTGTTCCGGTTACAGGTGCTATTACATCAAAACTAAAACAAGACTGGGGGTTAAATGACAAATGGAACGAAATAGTTGCTCCACGATTTATGCGATTAAATGAAATTACAAGCTCAAATAATTTCGGATATTTCGATAAAGAGATAAATGCGTTCCGCTGTGAAGTACCCGACGATTTAAAACGTAATTTCAACAAAAAACGGATTGACCACCGACATCATGCCCTCGATGCATTGGTTATTGCTTGTACTACCAAAGACCATGTGAACTATATTACATCACTTAACACTAGCCGAACCAACTATGGACTGGTTAGTAAATTTCGCAAAATTGAAGAACGTCAAATTAAAGACAAAAAAACAGGTGAAAGTAAACTTATAAAAGTACCTACACATTATTTATTACCTTGGATTTCGTTCTCAACACAGGCTTTAACCCATTTACAAACAACAGTTATTAGCATTAAGCAAAATACACGAGTAATAAATAAAACTAACAATAAAACATGGAAGTGGGTTGAAAAAAACGGGCATCTGAAAAAAGAACTTGTTAAGCAAACCAAGGGCGACAACTGGGCTATTCGTAAGCCTATGCACAAAGAAACCGTTAGTGGTGCGGTGAGTGTGAGGATTAAAAAAGAGGTTTCATTTATTAATGGTATTAAAGATTGGGAAAATTTGGTTGATAAAAACCTAAAGTCAAAAATTAAGCAACTATACGCTGCCGGAAATAATGAAAAAGCTGTTGCTAAATACTTTAAAGATAATCCATATATTATTGATAATAAAGATGTAAAAACAGTTGAAATATATACTTACACTCAAAATGCAACTGCTGTGCGTACCATGCTTACCGATAAACTTACCCGTAAGCAATTTGATAGAATTACCGATTCGGGTATTAAAACGATACTTGAACGCCATTTGAAAAACTATACCCTTGAAAACGGAAAAGAACAATTTGAATTAGCATTTAACCCCGATGGTATTGAAGAACTTAATAAAAATATTATTGCATTAAACAATGGAAAGTTCCACCAACCTATATATAAAGTTAGAATATATGAGGAGGGTAGCAAATTTAACGTAGGATATACTGGCAATAAACATACAAAATATGTTGAAGCTGCACAGGGTACAAACCTGTTTTTTGCCATTTATTGGAACGTTGAAAAACAAAAACGTGAGTTTGAAACCATACCTTTAAACATAGTTATTGAACACCAAAAACAAGTTGCCGCTTTGCCAAAAAGCGAACGCATACCGGTACCTGTTAATGCCGAAAAAGGTAAATTATTGTTTGTACTATCACCAAACGATTTGGTTTATGTTCCAACTCAATCAGAATTAGAAAACCCTACAAGTGTTGATTTTGGTAACTTAAATAAGGAACAGGTAGGTAGAATTATGAAAGTAAACGATTTTTCAGGAGTTACCTGCTATTTTACACCTAATACTTTATCTATTGCTATTGCACCAAAAGAAATTGACTCAAGTTTCGATAATAAAACAGCTAAGTTTGAAAATGTATCAATAAAAGATGTTAGTTGGAAACTTGAAGTTGACCGCTTAGGAAACATTACAAATATAATTCGTTAACACAACATATTTTGTGGTGTCCAAAAAGTCACGGGGTGAATAGATTTGTTAGAATTCTCAAATGACAAATTACTGTATTGCAAATAATTAGCAATTCACCCCTTGACTAATCTGAAGTTTTTGGACAGCCCCAAACTAAAATATCAATCCTCATGATTAAAAGAACATTATTTTTCGGAAACCCGTGCTACCTTAAAAAGAGAGATGCACAATTAGTAATTGAGTACCCTCAAAATAATAACTCATCGGTTAATAGTGAGTTAACCAATGTAAGTACTAAACCGGAATCGAAAACCGTACCTATTGAAGATATTGGGATGATAGTGCTTGAAAATCAGCAAATAACCATTACCCACGGACTTATTAGTGCACTTATGGATAATAATGCCGCTATACTTTCGTGCAATGCACAACACCTTCCTTATGGCTTAATGCTCCCAATGGCTCAGCACCATGCATTTACCGAGAAAATGAACGCCCAGCTTGAATCGAGCCAACCACTAAGAAAGAATATGTGGCAGCAAACAGTAATTGCAAAAATTGAAAATCAGGCAGCCGTACTGCACAGCCTTGGAACCGATATTGAAAATATGCTATACTGGGCAAGCCAAGTAAAAAGCGGCGACCCCGACAATTACGAAGCCCGCGCTGCGGCATACTATTGGGACAATATTTTTGAACAATACGAATCGTTTCGTCGCCACCGATACGGAGGAGCACCCAACAGTGTATTAAACTATGGTTACTCTATACTCCGCGCAATTGTTGCACGTTCGCTGGTGGGCAGCGGATTATTTACCGCTTTAGGTATTCACCATAAAAATAAGTACAACCCTTACTGCCTAGCCGACGACATAATGGAGCCTTTTCGTCCGTATATCGACACTATTGTACTTGGGTTAATAAAAGAGGGGTTGCAGCTTCAGGAGTTAGATACAACTGTTAAAACCCGTTTGTTGGGCATAGCTACTATCGATATTAATATTGAAGGGCAAACTAGCCCGCTAATGGTAGGTGTACAACGAACCACAGCATCGGTTCGCAAATGTTTTGAAGGAGAAAGCCGAAAAATTGTATATCCTGTTTTATAACCCATATTATTTATAAAAAAAATAAAACGCAGAATGTACACCGATTAATTATTATTCGCCATGCGCCAAAATGAATTAACCCGATTAAACCAGTATAGAATTATGTGGGTATTTGTATTTTTTGATTTGCCTACCGAAAACAAAACCGACCGCAAACATGCCGGTAAATTTCGCAAATGCTTACAACAAGATGGTTTTGCCATGATGCAATTCAGTATATATATTCGCCACTGTAACAGCCGCCAAAATGCCGATGTGCATATACACCGGGTAAAATCGGTATTGCCACCTAAAGGGGAAGTAATTGTATTTACTCTAACCGACAAGCAATTTGGTATGATGGAGTTCTTTAAAGGCGAATCGGTAACAAAACGCCCCGACACACCACAGCAGCTCGAACTTTTTTAATTATAAAATATTAGAAACTAAAAAAGCCGCTTTCCATAACCGGAAAGCAGCTTTTTATTTATAGTTTTTTCTTTTCTATATTTATAGCTAATACTTTGATTATCGGACATATACCCTTGGGTATGCTGTGCTAAATATATCAAAGAACAATTTGAAAGCAATTCACAACACTGGCTTTCTGCGTCATCGAATACGCCTGGCTGTGCTAAATATATCAAAGAACAATTTGAAAGCAATTCACAACTGCGAACCCCTGCTGTAAAACTGAAAACTGGCTGTGCTAAATATATCAAAGAACAATTTGAAAGCAATTCACAACATACGCAACTAAACTTAGCCAAGCCATACGCTGTGCTAAATATATCAAAGAACAATTTGAAAGCAATTCACAACGCTTTTAAAATACAAGTTCCGTCAATCGTTGCTGTGCTAAATATATCAAAGAACAATTTGAAAGCAATTCACAACACTTGTAAGTGCCTGTACTATCAGCGACTAGCTGTGCTAAATATATCAAAGAACAATTTGAAAGCAATTCACAACAATAGGAGCATTTACAAGTTTCATAAAAAAGCTGTGCTAAATATATCAAAGAACAATTTGAAAGCAATTCACAACAGGTGGAATTACTGCATTAAGATTTATTGGGCTGTGCTAAATATATCAAAGAACAATTTGAAAGCAATTCACAACAAATCATCAAGTGTAGCGATTATATAAGGGGCTGTGCTAAATATATCAAAGAACAATTTGAAAGCAATTTATTCGCTGCTGATTCTATTTTTTCTATCAACATATTGAATGTCAATATTATAAACAAATTATCAGTCAATAAAAAAAGCCTCTCAATACTGAGAAGCTTTTTGCGGTCTGGACGAGACTCGAACTCGCGACCTCCGGCGTGACAGGCCGGCATTCTAACCAACTGAACTACCAGACCAATGGTAATTATATTTATAATAAGAGTTTAATAAGCGGTCTGGACGAGACTCGAACTCGCGACCTCCGGCGTGACAGGCCGGCATTCTAACCAACTGAACTACCAGACCAAACTCTTAATTAAATCATCACTTTTCAGAACTGTGAGATGTTCTCATCTCTATCGCTACCCTTTATTTCTAAAGGCGATGCAAAAGTAATCTATTTTTTATTAAATACAAATATCAATGCTTGTTTTTTGAAAAAAAATCAAATTATTTTCATCTACTTCCAAAAATTTCTATCTACAGTTTCTTCTATTCTCTTTTCAACTTTATTGGGCAGTAAATGGTACAAATCAATTTTTAGTATTTGTTCAATACTGTCAATAGGAGCAGAGTAGTTTAAAAAATCATCTGTAATATTTGAATGTGGAAAAAAGAATGCTACAGCTTGCTGAATAGTATCGTTGTACACAAGTATGGTTTTATAAAAGTGAGTAGGTACTGTTACATTCTCACCAATTGAAATATCGGTATTCTCAAAATAAGGCCCGGTACATATATAAATACTGTCGTACAACTCTGCCCAAACTCGTGTTTGCTCTTCAATACTTTTCCACACACCGCGATTAAAAGATGGGAGTTGTGGCGATATATTACTGAATAAAAAAGTCTCTTCCAATGCCTGCTCATTCCATATTCGGTCGGCCGCAGGAACCAAATGCCCGCGGTCGTACCCCGATTTTTTATAATCGTTATTAGTAGCTGTTACTATTGATTGAACAGTATCAGGTGTAAACTTATTTTTACGCGTATAATTCTTATCTAACTGATAGTAGGCAAGCTTATAAGCAACCCAATCAGCTTGTTTGGTATTTTGGTTAAATACTAGTGAATAACTTGAATGGGTAACATAGTTATCTGATTTTTTCAGCTTAGGCTCTTGTATGGCTGTTTGCTTGTTAACACTGCAAGCCGATAAAACTATGAACAGTACAAACGATAAATATTTCACCATTACTTAAAAAAACTAAAATTTACTTTTCCATATTTCTTTTGCATCCAAAAGTTGGGATGATTGCTAAGGTTAGTCCCCTCCGAATGTTCTACAATAAGCCAACCGTCACTATTAATAAGCTCTTTGCCAAATACCATTTCAGGAATTTTTTCTATCCCTTCCAAATCATACGGAGGGTCGGCAAATATTATATCGAATTTGCGCTTACAGGTTTTTAAATAAACAAATGTATTGGTCTTTACCGCTTGTATTTGGTTGGCAATATTTAGCTCATCAATTGTTTTTTTTATAAACGAAAAATGGTGATAATTAAGTTCTATACTTGTAATATCTGCACACTCACGACTGGCAAATTCAAAGCTTATACTGCCGGTTCCGCTAAAAAGGTCAAGTACGCTTATTTCATCAATACTGAAATTGTTTTCAATAACATTAAACAAGCTCTCTTTGGCTATATCGGTAGTTGGCCGTGCTCTAAAATTCTTAGGTGGATTTATTTGTTTGCGTCTGAATTTTCCGCTTATTATCCGCATTGATAAAGATTTAACATATTTGTAAAAAAATGGTTAGGATACTCATTAAATCCATAACTGTACTCAAAATGGTCGGGGTGTTCCATAAAATTCACATATTTAAAATACCGCTTTACTATTTCAATTCGTGAATCGTTTTTTTGCACTAGCCCTGTTATTACAACAGGAATATCAACTGCCGACAGTTTTAGCTGCTCAAATACATTGAGCAAAAAATACTGAAAATCGTTATTATTTGTATATGCAAATGAATTGAATAGCTTAAGTTCAGCATTATCGATCCATGCTACATCGAAGAAAGCCTGATATATATTAAGAAAAACACTCCTAAGATTATTTTGCGATTTGTTTTTCAGAATTATCTCTTCAATAAATGGGCAAGCCTGATGATATATGGTTACATTATGATATTTGCTTTTAAAGAAAGCTGAAATTGCTTCGGGAATACAATAAATAATTTCCGATTCATTGCCATAAATAAAATTTGTTTGTATTATTTCACCCTTACTTAGTTCATGATTAAACTTAAAAAAATCTTCACCGGCACCCTCTTCATAGTACGACGAAGGTACCATTGTGGCTTTAGGTGTGGCAAACATCAGTTTTATGTGTTGATAGTTGTGTTGTAGCTCAGTAGAGTTGTTGAATATATCTTCTATTTCACTCAATAAGATATTGTACGACTTAATTTTATTGTAATAATAGTGCGATAAGGCAATGTATTTATTTCTTGACCTGTCGAGTATGCAAAAAGAAAATCCCTTCGGGTAAACCTGAAGGGATAAGTGATAATTTGCAATATTATTATTATCGAAAGATTTGTCGGTAAAACGGTAACTTTCAATCAAAATATCAAATTTTAAAGTAAAATAATTACTCCCAGTTACCTGCAGAGTTGTTAGTTTCAACAAGAGAACCAACTTTTAAGCCTTTATAGTCAAGGCCATCGTTGAAATTTATAACCATTTGCTTGTCAAGGTCATGAAGTATGTATTTGCTTGGAGCTTTTGCTTCAAATACATTTACAATTAAACCCGAACCTGTTTTAATAGTTCCTTGTCCTAATGCAAATTGTTTGCCTAATGCAAATGGGATAAAACGCAATGAGTCAATTGGATAGCCATCAACAAAAAGTGAATCAAGAACATTAACTTTCATAGTGTCACGGATAATAAGCCCTTGTTTAATAGCCTCACGCTCAGTGATTTTGCCTAGCATATCTTCAGGTATTTCACCTTTTTTGAATATAATAGGTAGTGAATCGTATTTAGCAAAGTTTATTAACGTATCAAAGCTACCGGTAAATTTTCCGTATACTTCTTTGTATGCTAACTCTAATGTGCGAATATCTTTAAGATTTTGAATTACCTCAGCATAACGCTTCTCTTGTTCCTTTTTAAATTCAATAGGTGCTGTAATGCTATTTACTAACATATATGCCAACAAAAGCATAACTGCTGCCAATACTACCTGAATTACTTTTTTCATCTGTTTTTGATTTTATCTTTTTTAATAAATTTAAAATACTTATTTCACATTAGAGTAAATGCAAAGAAAATTCCATAAAATAAATTTTACTTTGCGTATGTTTGGTTGCAAATTTAAAAATATTTTTAGTTCAGCAATTATAAGGCTGTTTAATTTCAATAATAAATGGTAAAAAATCATATTAAGGATATTTTTATCTCCAATCTGAAACATAAACCTACAAAGAATCAAAGTGAGGCTTTTGAAGCTTTAGCCGACTTTGTTTGGGATTATTCAAATCCTAAAGCCGACCCCGATAAAATATTTCTTTTGAAAGGATATGCCGGAACAGGTAAAACTACTATTATAAGTACAATAGTTAATTCTATGCCCAAGTTGCAAATACGAACAGTGTTGCTTGCCCCTACGGGTAGGGCGGCCAAGGTTATTTCAGGATATTCGGGTAAGCCGGCATCAACTATACATAAAAAAATATACCGGCAAAAAGCAATTACTGACGGGATAGGTGAATTTGTGCTTGATAAAAATTTGCATAAGCGAACGCTGTTTATAGTCGATGAGGCTTCAATGTTATCGAACGGAACAGGCGAAAATTCGGTATTTGGTACAGGCCGTTTGCTCGACGACCTTATTGAATTTGTATACTCGGGTGTTGATTGTCGCTTAATTTTGGTTGGCGATGTAGCCCAGTTACCACCTGTTGGTTTAAATATAAGCCCTGCACTCGACCCTCAAGTAATTAAGAGTATGGGTTTTACAGTTATTTGTAAAGAGCTTACCGAAGTGGTTCGTCAGCAAAAGCAATCGGGTATATTAGTAAATGCTACTAAAATACGCGAACAAATAGAAGCCGATAAAGGTGGATACCCTATACTTGAGACAGAAGAGTTTGGCGATATAATTAGAATATCGGGCGAAGATTTAATACAGGAAATCGATAATTGTTACAACGAATTTGGAATAGAAAACACTATGGTTGTTTGTCGTTCCAATAAGCGTGCAAACCGGTACAATGAAGGAATACGTAGTTCTATTTTGTGGCGCGAAGAAGAGTTAGGTACCGGCGATCAGCTTATGATAGTTAAAAACAATTACTTTTGGCTCAAAGATCAAGAATTGCAAAATACCGACTTTATTGCCAATGGCGATATAGCCGAAATAACCCGAATAGGAAAATACAAAGAGCTGTATGGCTTCCGTTTTGCCGATGTGTCGTTAAAGCTTGCCGATTACCCCGACCTGGAAATTGATGCAAAAATAATGCTCGATACACTTAAAACAGAAACAGCCTCGCTTAGCCGCGACGACAGTAACCGATTGTTTTACACAGTACTTGAAGACTATGCAGACGTAAAGGCAAAAAAAGAAAAATATAAAAAAGTAAAAGAGAACCCATACTTCAATGCTTTGCAAATTAAATACAGTTATGCCATAACCTGCCATAAAGCACAAGGTGGACAGTGGAAAGCTGTATTTGTTGACCAAGGATGGCTCACCGACGAAATGGTAGATATTGAATACCTTCGATGGCTTTATACGGCATTTACCCGACCGGTTGAAAGGCTATATTTGGTAAATTTTAAAAAAGAGTTTTTTGAATAATATGTTTAAATTGCATACTTACTTACATTGGTTTATAATTTGTGAATTAGAGACTAAATGTATGTAGTGTTATGCAATTAATTAATGAAATAATTATATGACAAAACTTAAAAACAAAAGAGCAAACAAGCTTATTGATAAAGTGAAGTTTATAAAAACACATTTGCTCACCGATATATGGAAATTGGAAACAAAAGGATTACCCGTTTTTAAACGTATGTATATTAACCTTTTGCGAAGTTTTGTATTGGCATACCGCGGTTTTCAGGAAGACAAGGTTCAATTGCAAGCTGCTTCACTTACATTTTTCTCAGTACTATCGGTAGTGCCAGTTTTGGCTATGGTATTTGGCCTTGCCAAAGGTTTTGGTATGGAAGATAAAATGCAGTCGATGCTTCAGGATACATTAAAAGGGCAGGAAGAGGTTGCCGCATGGCTTATTAACTTTTCACGTAATATGCTTGATAATGTAAGTGGAGGTTGGGTATTTGGAATTGGTCTCTCTTTTTTATTTTGGTCAGTAATGAAAGTTTTGGGCAATATTGAAAATGCCTTTAACAGTATTTGGCAGGTGAATAAAGGGAGAGTATTCTTTCGTAAATTCAGCGATTATTTCTCTATGATGTTGGTAACAATAATACTATTTGTACTATCAAGTAGTACTCAGGTATTAATAATACAAATGATAGATAAGATAATGAGTGAAATAACTCTGATAGGTTTCATGCGCCCGATAATACATATTGGAATGAAATCAATTCCTTATGTGCTTGTATGGCTGTTATTTACATTAGTATATATGGTTATGCCCAATACTAAGGTTAAATTTGCATCGGCTCTGCTTGCCGGAGTAATTGCAGGTTCACTCTTTCAGGTTCTGCAATGGGGATATTTTCATTTCCAAATAGGTGTATCGAATTACAATGCTGTGTACGGCGGTTTTGCAGCTCTTCCATTATTTCTAGTATGGTTAAACTTTAGTTGGCTAATAGTATTGTTTGGTGCCGAAATATCGTTTGCTGCTCAGAACCATAGAAAATATGAGTTTGAAAGCGATATTAAAAGTATGAACCGATGGTCGCATCGTATTGTAAGCGTATATATATTCAATGAAATAGTTCAAAATTTCCTCAAAGGAGAGCCGCCGTTAACTTCGCCAAAAATATCGGAGAAGCTTAAATTGCCGGTGAGGGTAGTACGTCATATTTTATACGAACTTGTTGAAATAAACATGATAATAGAAACCCCCGGCGATGTAAACAAGGAATCATATTTTATCCCTTATAAAGATGTTCACAATATTAGAATTCAAGATATAGTACAACAACTTAATCGCAAGGGGAACGATATATTATTTGTAAATCAAGAAGATAGAGTGCTAAGTGAAATTATTAAAAGCTTTAATGAAACTGATAATATCCTTAACCAATTTAAAGGAAATAAGCTGATAAAGGATATTTAGATAAGCTCAAAATATAAATTGTTACTACCTTAATTTTAATATTCGCTTTTTTGGCAAAATATTTTTACTAAAACATAAAAAGTCCTGATAATCAATACTTGATACTTGATACTCAATACTCTTATGTTCAGTTTAGGTATTAAAAATAATATTTAATATGCACATAGCTATTTTTCATTATCATTTGAATCCGGGGGGTGTTACCCGAATTATAGAGTCGCAGGTAGCCGGAATCAAGAAAATATATCCTAATACTAATATTACCGTTATTGCAGGGCACTGTGAAAACGAAGAGTATTATAATGCCTTGGATGTTAATGTTATAGTAGACCCTGTTTTTAACTATCTGTTCGACAGAGAATTTAAAGCAGGCGAGCTAAGTAAGATATACAATATCACATATGCAAAATTAAAAGCAATAGTATCGGAAAGTACTATTCTTCATGTACATAACATTAATTTGGGTAAAAATCCAATTGTAACCTTAGCGGTAAATGCATTGCTCAACGAAGGCTATTCGGTAGTAAACCATGCCCACGATTTTGCAGAAGACCGCCCTGTAAATATGGCTTATTTGCAAAAAATTATAGAAACTGAATTTGGTAAGAGCCTCAATAGTATTATGTATCCGGCAAGTGATAAATATATTATTGGAGTGTTAAACCGGTTCGATTATGACAGAGTTATCAATATAGGAGTAAACATAAGACGGGTTTTTTTATTTCCCAATCCGGTATACGTACCATTAAATGAAGCACCCCATAAGCCTACAAACAGAAATAAAATAATATCAGAATTTGATATTGCCCCCGACAAAACAATAATAACATATCCGGTACGTATTATTAAACGCAAAAATATTGGCGAATTGATTTTATTATCAGCACTTTATAGTAATATACAAGTGCTTGTAACTCTGCCTCCGCGAAATCCGGTTGAAATAGAACTGTATAAAAAGTGGAAAGAATTTTGCAATAAAAACAATATTGCAATTATTTTTGAGGCGGGTGAACGTGTTAATTTTATTGATATTATTTCCGGTTCCGATTATTGTATTACCACAAGCATTCAGGAAGGTTTTGGAATGGCATATTTGGAGCCTTGGATTATTGGAACACCGGTTATAGGCCGTGATATTGAATATATTACAACCGATTTAAAAACAGAAGGGGTTCAATTCCCGTTTTTATATAATGGAATATATTTTAATGGAAACTGTGAATTTTCAGAAATGGAAACGAAAGAGCAGCAAGCCTTTATTACCAATATATTAGCAGGAAATATTACAGTAAGTGATTTTGAAAAATCAAATAAAGTATTTGAAAATTTTCCACCCAAAGTAAGTGAAGTAACGGTTAATGAAAATCGTGAAACTATTATTAAAAATTTTTCAGTAGAAGAATATGCAAAACGAATATTTAACGCGTATAAAACACTACCTCAGTAGCTTAGAGGAATTAAAACCTATCCCTACAAACACTGAAATAAAAATATGTACAGATAATAGTATTAAAGCAGTAATATTCGATATTTACGGCACTTTAATTATTTCGGCATCGGGCGATATTGATAAAGCTACGGCATCGGTTGCACACCTTAATACCGCAATACGTGAGGGAGGGTATGAGTGGTGTAATAAAAACTATACAACAGATGCAGAAAAACTACTCGAATTATTTCATAATACGGTATTAAAAACACACGAAGAATTAAAAAAACTGAGCCATCCGTATCCTGAAATTGATATAATAAAAGTATGGGAAGTATGTATGAATACCGCCGAAAACAGCGGTTGGGTAAAGGCTACCGAAGATATTAATATAAAATTGCTTACGGTAGTATTTGAAATGCTTGGCAATAAGGTATTTCCAATGCCTGGAATGAACGATACTTTACAAAAGTTATTCAAATCAAATATACCTGTTGGAATAGTTAGCAATGCTCAGTTTTATACTCCACTGTTAATGAACTATTTTATTAATAATGAAATAACAGAAATTGAACATATTCATGGTTTCGATGAGGAAATATCGGTTTATTCATACAAAATACTAAGGTCAAAGCCCGATGTTACATTGTTTGAAATATTAGCAAGAGCATTAAAAACAAAATATAATTTGAACCCAAATGAAGTGATATTTGTTGGTAATGATATGTTAAAAGATATTTGGACAGCAAGTCAGGTTGGTTTCAAAACTGTTTTATACACTGCCGATAAACGTTCCCTTCGATTACGTAAAACCGACGAACGATGTATAAATTTAGAAGCCGATTATATTATCGATGATTTATCGCAAATATTTGATATTGTAAACCTTTAATGTGAAATTGCACCATTAACCTGAAAAATAGCATACTATGGATATTTCAAAATTAAGAATAGGCATAATACATTCACTAATAGGAAAAAACGATGGTGTATCTATTGTTATAGACCAAACAGTACATGCCATGGTAGATAAAATGGATATTAAACTAGGTAATATATTTTTTCTTGGAGCTCACTCATCGCCACGCTTTAATGCAGAAATAAATGAAGTATTCTGGCATAAGAGCGATATGCATAAGGAGATACTATCAACATTTAATCAGGAACCACCACCTGCCAACCTTGAAGACCGAATTCATAAAGAAGCAACATTTGCTAAAGAATTTATTGCCGATTGGGTTAATAATAACGAAATAGACCTGATTATTGCCCATAACACATCGCACCCATATAATTTTATTACGGCAGTAGGTTTGGGCTACTACTTCGAAGAACTGAACTCGCAAGGTATTATTTGGCCTAAGCAGTTAGTTTGGTGGCACGATTCGTATTTTGAACGAGATATATTTGCAAACCCCAATAGTGTAATTAAGAAATATTTGAAATTCCTTCCCGGAACTTATGTCGACGGATTGGCATTTATAAATCACAGTCAAATAGAACTGGGTAAAAAAGTATTTAAAAAATACGACCCCGAGCGAGCTGCAAATTTCTTTAAAGAGAGGGCTGTAGTTGTTCCCAATACAAGTGAAATAGAGTGGAACTACGAAAAATATGTAGAGAAAGGTGAACTGCTAGCCCCCGATGTTCAACGATACAATAAAACATTTTGGCGCGATATTGGCTTAACCGATGCACTTGAAGAAAAGGGTTTCGATATGGAATCGACAGCAATATTGCTTCAGCATACACGTATTGTTCCTCGTAAAAAAATAGAAACAGCTATTGATTTAGCATTTCGCCTCGAAGAAAAATTTGAGCAAGAAGGAGTCAATAAATGTGTGGCTCTTATTGTAACAGGTCATTCGGGCGATGAACAGAATCAGTATAAAAAATGGTTAAAGAACTATTACCGCGAGCAATATGCAAAGCGTGAACATTCAAACGTGATATTTATAATGGGAGAGGGAGTAATACTATCGCATCGCGATATTATTGTAGATAAAAAGTATTATAAATTTGCCGAACTCCCCGGAGTTGTTGCTGCTGCCGGTGGTATAGGAACATATTTCAGCGAAGTGGAAGGCTTTGGCAATAACCTGCTTGAGCTTATTTCATTTGGCGTTCCAACGGTTATAAACAAATATGAGGTTTATAAAGAAGAAATTGAAAAAATAGGGTTCAAATTGCCTGCAACAGAAAAGTGTGAAATAACTCAGGAATTGGTCGATGAATCGTATCGTTTATTAACCGATATTGAATACCGCAACCAAGTGGTTATGCACAATTTGGTTACACTTGAAGAAAACCTTGGACATCATATTATCGCCGAAAAATTAAAAGGTCTGATAAAAGATATATTTACAAAAGTATTAATAACATAATATATGGAACTGGCTGCCTATGCAGGTCTATTTGGTGCAACATTTCTTGCAGCTACAATTATTCCATTTAGCTCTGAGGCCATGCTATCGGGCATGATACTAACCGGATTCGATCCGGTTTTGTCATTGATAGTGGCTACTGTTGGTAATTTTCTTGGCGGAATGTCGTCGTATGGTTTGGGATATTTGGGAAAAAGAGATTTTATAAATAAATATTTGAGAATATCCAACGAAAAACTCGATGTAACTATAAAGCGAATAGAAGGTAAAGAGTACTTTGTGTCGTTTTTTTGCTGGCTCCCTTTTATAGGCGATATTATTGCAGTAATACTTGGTATATTGAGAATAAAAGTATTAAATGTAGCAACAGGTATGTTTATTGGAAAAGCTTTGCGATATATAGTATGGGCAATATTAACATTGAACATAAAAAACTATTTGTAATTACTCGTACCCATTTTAAAAAAGCCTGCTATCTTAATGGTTTAGTAACACTATTTTCTTAACTTTAAGAATATTTACACAGTTCTAACAAATTAATGATATATATATGGGCGATTTTTATCAAAATTCAAACATTACCACATTACATAATTTCCGAAACAGACCTATTGAAGATATTGAATCAGAATTAATGAGGTATTCGGAGAAGAGACCTATGGGGCTCATTATACCATCGTTGTATTCCGAACTTGAACGTCCGGCTCTTACAAAAATAGTAAATACACTAAAGGATATATCTTACCTGAATGAGATAGTAATAGGCTTGGATGCAGCTAATGAAGATCAGTTTAAAAAAGCGAAAGAATTCTTTTCAGTTTTACCCCAACATCATCGGGTTATATGGAACGATGGTCCGGGTATGAAAGAACTGGAATACAAGCTCAATGAGCAAAATATTCACCCGGGCAATCCGGGTAAAGGTAAAAATGTATGGTTCTGTTTTGGTTATATGATAGCTTCGGGACGCTCTGAAGCTATAGCACTACACGATGCCGATATTATTACTTATAACCGCGATTTACTGGCTCGTTTATTGTATCCGGTAGCCAAGCCAACATTCAACTACAAATATTGCAAAGGATACTATTTTCGTGCCGATGAGGAAAAAATAAACGGGCGCATGGTTCGTTTACTTGTTACACCTCTTATACGAACACTGAAAAAATTCCTGGGTCCGTTAGAATACCTCGATTATCTCGATGGGTTTCGTTATATTCTTTCAGGTGAATTTAGTATGCGTGCCGATGTATTGAAAACTATTCGTATACCAAGCGATTGGGGGTTAGAAGTAGGTATATTAGCCGAGGTGCACCGTAACAATGCCATAAGCCGTATTTGTCAGGTTGAAATAGCCGACCGATACGACCATAAGCATCAAAGCGAATCGTTCGACAACCCCGATAAAGGGTTAAGCAAAATGAGCTTCGATATAGCCCGTTCTATTTGTGCCAAACTGGCTTCAGACGGTGCAGTATTTAGCGAAGGGATGTTCCGATCTATAAAAGCTACCTATCATCGCATAGCTCTCGATATGGTAGAACAATACAATAGTGATGCTGTTATGAATGGCTTGAAATATGACCGACACAAAGAAGAACGTTTGGTTGACCAATTGGCCAGGAACGTGTATCAGGCAGGTATCAGCTATTTGAGTAATCCTAACCAAACACCTCTTATTCCAAGTTGGAAAAGGGTAATAAGTGCTATTCCCGACTTACTTGATGAATTTGTAAATGTTGTAGAAGAAGATAATAAGTAAAGAATTTATTTCTATATAAATATGAGGCTTCTTTGCAATTGCAACAGAAGCCTTTTTTATTTGTTTTAAAAATATATATTAACTAATAATGTAACTTATGAGCTGGAAAAATATAATAAACCAACGATTAACATCAATTTATAAAAGCAATATTAGCGATAAGCAACGAGAAGATATTATTAATATGATATCGTCAAAAATACCTAAAACACCAATAGAAAGAGAGCCCCTTTGGACAGAAAAAGATGTATTGCTAATTACTTATGGCGATAGCTTGTTGGAAAACAATGAACTGCCACTTAACACGTTGAAAAAATTTCTGGCTACTAAACTCAAAGGTTATATTAATGCAGTACATATATTGCCTTTTTTCCCATACAGCAGCGATGACGGTTTTTCAGTAATTGATTTTATGCAGGTAAATCCCCAATTGGGTACATGGAACGAGATAAATAAAATAGCAGAGCAAAATAAACTAATGGCCGACCTTGTTATAAATCACGCATCGAGTGTAGGTGAGTGGTTTCAGAATTATGTAAAAGGTACAGGAACAGGCTCCGACTTTTTTATTGAAGCCGACCCCAGGTTAGATTATTCAAAGGTAGTACGTCCAAGAAATCTCCCTTTATTGACTAAAGTAAATACAACAAAAGGGGAGAAGTATGTATGGACAACATTTAGCGAAGACCAAGTTGATTTAAACTTTTCAAACCCGGTAGTACTTCAAACTATGCTTGAAATATTGCTATTTTATATTCAAAACGGTTCAAAAATAATTCGCCTCGATGCTATTGCATTTCTGTGGAAAGAGCTGGGAACTAATTGTTTGCATTTGCCTGAAACACACGAAGTGGTAAAACTTATGCGTAATGCAGCCGAATTGGTCGACCCCAACGTAATTATAATAACAGAAACAAATGTACCAAACAAAGAAAACCTGAGTTATTTTGGCAATGGCGATGAAGCTCATATGGTTTATCAGTTTAGTTTGCCACCACTATTACTACATGCTCTTAATTCGGGTAATAGTACTTATTTGAATGAATGGGCATCTTTATTACCTGAATTGCCTGATGAATGTACGTATTTCAATTTTACATCGTCGCACGATGGTATTGGAGTACGACCACTTGAGGGGTTATTGCCCGAAGTAGAAAAAACTCCTTTATTTAACGATATTAAGGCCTCGGGAGGTTATATAAGCATGAAAGCAAACAGCGATGGAACAACCAGTCCATATGAGTTAAATATTACTTATTACGACTCTATGAAACGCTCGCGGGCAAATGGTGAAGATGGTTTTCAGGATAAACGATTTGTATGTTCACAACTTATAAATCTTGCAGTAAAAGGAATGCCTGCATTTTATATTCATAGTTTGTTGGCATCGCATAACAACATTGCCGGAGTAGAAGAGACAGGTAGAGCCAGAACCATAAACAGGGAAAGACTCCATTATGAGCAATTGGAAGCAGAATTAAATAATAAAAATTCGCGCCGCAGTAAAATATTTGCAGAATTGCTGAATGCAATTAATATCAGAACCAATCAAAAAGCTTTTCATCCGGCGGCCAAACAAAATGTAATAAACCTAGGCTCCGAAATATTTGCAATATGCCGCAACAATGGTAGTTCTAAAGTTATTTCTATTTCAAATGTTACAGGTAATGAGGTGAATATTTCGTTACCCAAAGAGTATGAAAGCTTTGTGTTTGACTTACTTACGGGCAAAAGAATTGAAAACTATGTTTTAGCACCATATCAAACTATTTGGTTAGTATAAATGGATACATAGCCTTTATTGTCCATGTCCAAGGTCGTATACTTCACGTATTTCTTTTAGTTTGTTTTCAAAATCAAAGTTAAGGTCTTTTAACAGTCCGGTGCTTATATCCCATACCCAGCCATGAACTATCGGATACCCGGTTTGTAAATAGTGTTTTTGAACCACAGCAGTTTTTATAATATTTACACATTGCTCTTCAACATTAAGCTCAACCAAACGGTTGTAACGTTCTTGCTCATCGGTTATAGAGTTAAGTTCTGCCTTATGCAAACGGTATACATCGCGTATATTTCTGAGCCAAGGGTTAAGTATTCCTAAATCCTGAGGTTGCATTGCTGCTTTTACACCACCGCAATTGTAATGTCCGCATACTATTACGTGTTTTACTTTTAAAAACTTAACACTATAATTTATTACCGACATAGTATTAAGGTCAATATTGCTTACTACATTAGCTATATTTCGATGTACAAATACTTCGCCCGGTTTTACACCCATAAGCTGTTCGGTAGATACACGGCTGTCGCTGCACCCTATATATAAGTAATCGGGGTCTTGGCCTTCGTTAAGCTTTTTAAAAAAGTCATTATCGCTGGCATTCATCTCTTCAACCCATTTCTTATTGTTCTCAAATATTTGCTTGTATTTCGGCATATCTTCCTATTTTTAAGTGCAAATATAATTAAATATGAGTGAACAAATCAGAAAATCGTACAAAGAGCTTGTAGAGCTTAAGTATCAGTTATATAACAGTTTATTTCTTACTCTTCCACTCGATGCAGTAGAGCAAACCGGATTACTGCTTCCTCTGCTTCAGGAGGCTTGTTCAAAAGGATTTGCCAATGGCTTATCGCCTGTTCAAATTGTCGATGGCTTTTTCAACGACCATAATGCAGAATTAAATGAAGAGGAACGGATAAGTTTTCTATTCAAAGTAATACAATATGTTGAACGTCAGATAGTACTAATTGATGCTCTGGAAGAGGCCGCATATAATAAAATACACCGTATTGGCGATTCCAATAAATGGCGACAAATAAAAGAGAAAGCAGAACGTAAAGGGGTTGATGGTGAAATAAATAAACTATTCGATGAATTTGGAATCAGGGTTGTACTTACTGCTCATCCAACTCAGTTTTATCCGGGAAGGGTTTTAGCAATATGCAACGATCTTATGCATTCAATAACCAATGGCGATGTAGGTTTATCGCGCGATTTGCTCCAGCAGTTGGGTAAAACACCATTTTACCGAAAGGTAAAACCCTCGGCTTACGACGAAGCCATGTCGCTTATATGGTATTTGGCTAATGTGTTTTATCCTGCGGCAGGAGAGGTGCTTGACAGGTTGAGTGAAAATTTTCCCGGAGCTATTTCCAACCACAGCCGTTTAATAACTATGGGATTTTGGCCCGGAGGTGATAGAGACGGAAACCCTTTTGTAACAGTTAATACAACCCGCAAGGTTGCAAAGCGTTTAAGAGCAGCGCTGGTATTTAATTACCATAAGGAGATAAAATACCTGAAACGACGTTTAAGTTTTAAAGGTATTTATGAAAAAATTCATGCCCTCGATGAACTAATGTACGAGGAGATATCTGATGCCAGCGGTAATAATAATATTAGTCTCGATTATTTAAAAAAAGAACTCGATGACATAGAGACAATTCTAATCAATGAGCATCAGGGCTTATTTCTCGATAAGTTACAATCATTTAAACGTAAAGTTTCAATATTCGGTTTCTTTTTTGCAAGTATCGATGTTCGACAAGACAGCAGGGTAATAGGCAAAACATTCGATGAGTTGTGTAAGGTTAATCCAACTATTCTGCCTGAGAATTATAGCGAATTATCGGAAACAGAACAGGTTGATGTACTATTAAATGTAAGAGGGCGGGTCGACTTTTCGGTATTTGACGATGAGTTGATTAAAGATACATTGGAATCGTTCAGTGTAATAAAGGAAATACAGGAGTTGAACGGCGAGCAAGGGGCTCACAGATATATTATCAGTAATTGTCGCGGTCCGGTCGACGTAGCCAAGGTGTATGCAATGGCGCATTTATGCAGTTGGGGAAATTCACCACTCACACTCGATATAGTACCATTGTTTGAAACTATCGACGATTTAAAATATGCCGGGCAGGCTATGTCGGTTTTATATGCTAATAAAACTTATACAGTGCATTTGCATAATCGCAGGCTGCGTCAAACTGTTATGCTCGGTTTTTCCGATGGCACAAAAGATGGTGGTTATTTTATGGCTAACTGGTCTATTTACAGAGCTAAGGAAGATATTTCGCTTATTTCACGAAAGCATGAAGTTGAAGTAGTATTTTTCGACGGACGCGGCGGACCTCCTGCCCGTGGAGGTGGCAATACACACCTGTTTTATGCCGCTATGGGTAAAAATATTGATAAAAAGCAGATTCAACTAACCGTACAGGGGCAAACTATTAGCTCGCAATATGGAATTAAAGAAGCTGCTGTTCATAATATCGGTCATCTGCTTACAGCAGGTATTGAAAATAATTTATTTAAAAATCCGGCTGCCGAAATATCCGATTATCAGCGTAGTTTAATTAACGACATTTCGGAATGCAGTTATAAAAAATACGAAGCATTAAAACAGCATGAGCTGTTTATGCCTTTTCTTGAACACCGCAGCACATTAAAGTATTACGGTTTAGCTAATATTGGTAGTCGTCCTACAAAGCGTGGTGGCTCAAAAAAACTCGAATTCGACGACCTTAGGGCAATACCTTTTGTAGGTGCTTGGAGCCAGTTAAAGCAAAATGTACCCGGATTCTTTGGTGTTGGTACAGCACTGAAAGAACAAGAAGATAAAGGAAACCTAAAAGAGTGTATTGAACTTTATAATTCGTCGATATTTTTTAAAACACTGTTAGCCAATAGTATGCAGAGTATGAGTAAATCGAATTTCGATATATCGCGATATATGGAGAATGACCCGGTTTACGGACAATTTTGGAAAATTATTTACGACGAATTTATATTGAGCAAACAAATGGTATTAAAAGTATCCGGATATAACGAATTGCTCGACGATAATGTTAGAAGTCAAATGAGTATTGGGCTGCGCGAACGTGTTGTTTTACCTTTATTGTCAATACAACAGTTTGCTCTTATGAAAATACACGAAGCACAGGAAGGTGGTAATAATAAGTATTTATCTGAATATGAGAATATGGTAATGCGTTCACTTTTTGGTAATATCAATGCAAGTAGAAATTCTGTTTAATTTATAAAAGTAGTATTACTGTATGTAACTTCTTTTACAATAAAAAAAGCCGCCATGAATAATCATAGCGGCTTTGTATTTTATAACTAGTACAAGAAAACCTGCAACTTGTATCGTGCAACTTGCAACCTATTTAACTTCTTCAAAGTCAACGTCGGTTACTTCGTCTTCTTTTTGAGTTTTAGCATCGCTTTGAGGCTGACCGTTTGATTGAGCATTTGCACCACCTTCGGCTTGTTGCTGAGCATTGTAAATGTCTTGCGAAGCAGCCTGGAATGCATCGTTCACTTCCTTGGTTGCAGCTTCCATAGCATCAACATCTTGGTTTTTGTGAGCCTCTTTTAGCTTTTCTAAAGCAGCTTCAATAGGAGCTTTTTTGTCGGCAGGAATCTTATCGCCAAACTCTTTTAAGTTTTTCTCTGTTTGGAAAATAAGGCTGTCGGCAGCATTAATTTTATCAATTTTCTCTTTCGCTTTAGCATCGGCATCGGCATTAGCTTTAGCCTCTTCACGCATACGGTTAATTTCAGCATCGCTCAAACCTGATGAAGCTTCAATACGTATTTTTTGTTCTTTTCCTGTTCCTTTATCCTTGGCATGTACGTGAAGTATACCGTTAGCATCTATGTCGAATGTAACTTCAATTTGAGGTACACCGCGAGGCGCAGGAGGAATAGAGTCTAAGTGGAAACGACCAATTTGTTTGTTGTCGTTAGCCATTGGACGCTCACCTTGCAATACACGAATCTCAACCGATGGCTGATTGTCGGCAGCTGTGGTAAATGTTTCCGATTTTTTAGTTGGTATGGTTGTGTTAGCCTCTATTAGTTTTGTCATAACACCACCCATAGTTTCTATACCTAATGAAAGCGGAGTAACATCAAGCAGAAGTACATCTTTAACCTCACCGGTTAATACCCCGCCTTGAACAGCAGCACCAATAGCTACAACCTCATCAGGGTTAACACCTTTAGAAGGTGCTTTGCCGAAGAAGTCTTCAACTACTTTCTGAATTGCAGGAATACGTGTTGAACCACCAACCAAAATTACTTCGTCAATGTCAGATTTTGACATACCTGCATCTTTAAGAGCATTTTGGCAAGGTGCAATAACAGCTTGGATTAAACGGTCGGCTAAACGTTCAAAATCGGAGCGTGAAAGTGTTTTTACCAAGTGTTTTGGAATACCGTCAACAGGCATAATATATGGTAAATTTATTTCAGTACTTGTAGTACTCGAAAGCTCTATTTTTGCTTTTTCTGCAGCTTCTTTTAAACGCTGAAGTGCCATAGGGTCTTTACGTAAGTCAACACCCTCTTGCTTTTTAAATTCATCGGCAAGCCAGTCTATAATTATTTGGTCAAAGTCGTCACCACCAAGGTGTGTATCACCATTGGTCGATTTTACTTCATATACTCCGTCGCCAAGTTCAAGAATAGAAATATCGAAAGTACCACCACCAAGGTCGAATACTGCAATTTTCATATCCTTATCTTTCTTGTCTAAACCGTATGCCAACGAAGCCGCAGTAGGCTCGTTTATAATACGTTTTACTTGTAGTCCTGCTATTTCGCCGGCTTCTTTTGTTGCCTGACGTTGAGCATCGTTAAAGTATGCAGGTACTGTAATTACTGCTTCGGTTACCTCTTGTCCAAGGTAATCTTCGGCGGTTTTTTTCATTTTCTGAAGTACCATTGCCGATATTTCCTGTGGTGAGTATTTGCGGTCGTCAATTTCAACACGTGGGGTGTTGTTGTCGCCTTTTACTACTTTGTAAGGTACACGCTCTATTTCTTTGGTTACTCCATCGAATTTTTCACCCATGAAACGTTTAATAGAGTAGATAGTTTTTTGTGGGTTGGTAATAGCCTGACGCTTTGCAGGGTCACCAACTTTACGTTCACCACCATCAACAAATGCTACAATTGAAGGGGTTGTACGTTTTCCTTCGCTGTTAGGAATTACAACAGGCTCGTTTCCTTCCATTACAGAAACACAAGAGTTGGTTGTTCCTAAATCGATTCCGATAATTTTACCCATTTTATTTAAAATTTATTTTAGTTTCTAAAAATTGTTTCCGCTATTATTTATTCAATGACTGTGCCAGCTTGCAAGAGTTAATTTTTTGTGTAAAAATGGCACAGAAACATGACAAATAAATATAAAAGGTAAAATGATGGGTGACATAACGACAGAAAAAGTACAAATACCGAATATTGAAAGTTGAATTTTGAGGTAAATGTTAATTGAGAGATAATGTACTCATAATTCTATTAGTTCATTTGTTGATTAATGAATACTTAGATGAATTTAAAAAAAACTCAGTAGAAGTTATGGTATTATAGCCGTGTGTTTTAGCTCACAGAAAAGAGAAAGAGATGAAAATAAAAAGTATACGTGCTCAATATTTTGAACACAAATCACCTATTATTGTTTTTATTTTCATAATAGTACGCTACATTGTAACAGCGTATTTAAAAAATGCATAATGACAAGTAATAAACATAGCCGCAGATCTTTTTTTAAAGGTTTGGCTGCTACTTCGTTAGGAGTTGCGTTAGCCCCTTCATTGCTCAAGGCAACAGTAAAAGGGGCCGATGACCCTGAGAGAATAAAAAGTATTGCCGGACCGGTTGAACCAATATGGCGTAATCGTCAGTCGGGGATGCAATATCGTCAGCTAGGGCGTACAGGCATGATGGTATCGGAAATTGCTTTGGGTACAAATAATTTTAACAGTGTTGACCGCTATCCTGTGTTCGATGCTTGTCTGGAGCGAGGTGTTAATTATTTCGATACGGCCTATTCTTATCAAAAGGGTGAGACCGAAACAAATATTGGTAAATATTTAAAGCAAAACGGCAGGCGTGATGATATTTTTATCTCAACCAAACTAAGCTCTTACTACGATATTTTGAACAAGTATAGCGAAGAAATAGCCAAAAGTTTACCGGCTGCTAAACACGAGGCAATAAAAAAACGTGCTAAAGCAATGATGGATGAGCGAACAGTTACACGACCCGGATATCATATCAGTTTTTGGGATGGTCAGGCTTCGCAAATGGAATACGCTTACTTCAGGCATTTACTTTTAGAAGAGTATGGCCGTAAAAAAGAGTGGAGACAGCAGATACTAAATAATGCCTACAAAGTGTTCGACGAAGCATTATCACGGCTGCAAACCGATTATGTCGATGTTTTGCATATCCCACATGGTATTTCTATGCCCGAAGAAATGGATGGAATTATCCCTGAAATATTTGAAACATTAAAGAAAAAAGGGGCTTTAAGAGCCTCCGGAGTTTCATTTCATAACGATGTAAGTGGTAATTTACTGCAAGCCAATAAGGTTGGCTATTACGATGTAGCCATGTTTACTTACAATATTGCAAATCATTCAGCTATTGAAATACCCATGTTTCAGGCACGAGAAAGTGGCATGGGATTGTTAGCCATGAAGGTAGTGCGAATGTTTGCTCAGGAGGGAATGCATCCGGAGTGGATTAAGGATAAAATGAACAATTTCATTCCTGATAATAATCTTTCACTTTTTGCCAAGTCATACAAATGGGCATTAATGAACCCTAACCTTACAAGCTGTGTGTCGGAAATGGAAACCATTGCCAAATTAGAAGATAATTTGCAGGTAGTGGGAATGTAAGTGCCTGTGTAAGTATTGACTAGCTAATCATACAATTTACTATAGTAACTTCTCAGATTTCTTCCCTCTCAGGGAAGATGCCGACAGGCAGAAGGGTACTGTTTTACAAAATTACCCTTTCGGCTATCGCCACTTTCCCTTTTAGGGAAAGATGCAGGTATTAATCATTTGTGCTTTTTTTATCAATTCAATATAGATTGTTATTAGTAATAATATTATTCATTGTCTTGAATTATATTGCTATCAAACGTTTGAGCTATTTTATTTAAAACAGACTGAAGGTTAGTTGTCACTTCTTCATTTTTGAACCGCAGTACAGTTATTCCTTTTTCGATTAGTATGCTATCTCTATGTTTATCTCTGCTTTTTGTAAACTCGTGTATTTTGCCATCAAGTTCCACCGCAAGTTTTTCCTGTTCACAATAAAAGTCAGGAACATAGAATAAATGATCGGTTCCTATAGAATCATATATTATGGCATGTTGTCTTAAAAACTTTCTTCCAAATAATTGCTTCTTTCTTAAATTTCGCCATAGTATTACTTCATATTTTGTAGCATTATGCCTGAGTCTTTGTGTAATCTCTTTTATTTGGTAGTATTTCATGGAGTTATACTTATTAGAAAATAAAATAAAAAATAAGGAAAAAGAGAGACCAAAACAATAGACTTGAATTATTCATAAATGCTTTCTTCCCTCTCAGGGAAGATGCCGACAGGCAGAAGGGTAAATAATTACAAAGCATATTTTATTTCAGGATATACTAAAAACGTATCACTACTGAAAAGAGTATTTTCAAACATCTAGTGCACATAATCGTCTGTCATTCTGAGTGCAATGGAATGAAGCGAAGAATCTACTTGTGGTTAACTAGGTTAACCCGCATTATTCATTAGGTTTTTGAATTTAGTAATAATCTATTAGTATATAAACCTTAGTGTTTATAAGCCTTTGAAGTGGATTAGTATTTTTTTTCAAAAAAAAGTGTGGAATAGTACAATCATCTGCACCCTTATAATAAACAACACTAAGTTTAACTTAAAAATTTATAGTCATGTTAAAGAAGATGTTATTATTATCAGGGGCGTTAGTAGTATTGTTATTATCGTACTCAACAGCGCAGACAGTAACCGGAACAGTTTACGATTCGCAGAGTAAAAATCCGTTGTCGGGGGTTAAAGTTATTGTAAAAGGAACCAAAAGTGGTGATATTACCAAAGCCGATGGTAAATATTCGGTTAATGTTACTGCTACCAATCAAACTATTGTTTTTACTAAAGTAGGATATGATACAAAAACAATTAATGCCCAAGGGCGTACTATTGTAAATGTGTATTTGGAATACGGGCAGGCAAAGGTAGAAACCGATAATGAACTTATACTACAAATAGTTGAATGTGAGGAGGAAGAAGCTGCTGTTCCTACAACAAGAATGAATATGAGTAAAAAAGCTCTTATGGGTTGTGCACCGGCTATGAGTTACGATATGGCTTTCCCTCAGCATAATACAGAAGGTTATTCAACTATTCATGAAAATGGTTTTAAAGATGTGAGTAAGAACCCTTTGTCAACATTTTCAGTCGATGTTGATGCAGCTTCATATTCCAATGTGCGCCGTTTCCTGAATAATGGCAGTATGCCTCCGGTTGATGCCGTTCGTATAGAAGAGATGATAAATTATTTCTCATACAATTACAAGCAGCCAACAGGCGAAGACCCATTTAGTATAAATACAGAACTTGCTGAGTGTCCGTGGAATAAAGAGAATTTACTGCTTCATATTGGTTTGCAGGGCAAACAAATACCAACAGAGAATTTGCCGTCATCAAATTTGGTGTTTTTAATCGATGTGTCGGGTTCTATGAGCGACCACAATAAATTACCGTTGTTAAAATCGGCATTTAAACTATTGACCGACCAGTTACGACCACACGACAAAGTTGCAATTGTTGTGTATGCAGGCAGCTCGGGTTTGGTATTGCCATCAACACACGGGAGCAACAAGCACGATATTAAAAATGCTCTTGACAGGTTAAATGCCGGTGGTTCAACAGCCGGTGGCGAAGGCTTAATACTTGCTTATAAAGTAGCCGAAGAGAATTTTATTGAAGGTGGAAATAATCGGATAATACTGGCTACCGATGGCGATTTTAACGTTGGTGCAAGCAGCAATGCCGAAATGGAACGGTTAATTGAGAAGGAACGTGAAAAGGGTATTGCTATTTCGGTTCTTGGATTTGGTATGGGTAACTACAAAGACGATAAAATGGAGATAATTGCCGATAAGGGAAATGGTAACTACTCATACATAGACAATTTGCTTGAAGCAAAAAAAGTACTTGTAAATGAATTTGGTGGTACACTGTTTACTATTGCCAAAGATGTGAAATTTCAGCTTGAATTTAACCCTGCAAATGTTGTGAGCTACCGTTTAATCGGTTACGAGAACCGTTTGCTTAACGAAGAGGATTTTGACGATGATAAAAAAGATGCAGGCGAGATAGGTTCGGGACATACTGTAACTGCTTTGTATGAAATAGTGCCGGCCAAAAATGGAGGCAAAAATGCGGGGTTAAAGTATCAGTCAACAGAGCTTACCAGTGAAGCAAAGAATAGTAACGACCTTATTACATTGAAACTACGCTACAAACAACCCAATGGCTATAATAGTAAACTTTTAGAACAGGTGGTTAAAAATGAACCTCAGGCTTTAAATACAGCATCAGAGAACTTTATGTTTTCGGCCTCGGTGGCTCAGTTTGGAATGTTGCTTCGTAACTCTGAATTTAAGGGAACTGCCAACTGGCATAACACTGAGGCTATGGCTAAAGGAGCAAAGGGAGACGATGAAAACGGATACCGTTCAGAGTTTCTGCAATTAATAAAGCAAGCTGAACTTATGAGTAATATGTCTGAAAAATAATAAAGTTCCGGTACTACTGCATTTTTAGTGGAAGTTTTTTTATTTATTCCCCTAAAATGTGCTTAGGTTTTTAGTAGGCAGTCTACAGTAGGCTTTTCGCAGACCTCTTTTTAACTGTGGACTGCCTACTGTGGACTGCCTACTTAATTTAAGTGAAGAACACAAACACATATAAGTTTACCCACTAAAATGGTAGTAGAACCTTTTATTCTACCGATTATCATTAACATAATTAACTCGCTCAGATTTTCTCATTCTAATAATTTCTTATAGGTTATCAGAAAATCCCAAATATATTGAAAACATGATTATTGAAATTATATTTAACATAACTGAATAGATTCATATCATAGCACCTAAAGTAGGGTATAATATATAATTAGTAGATATTGTGTTAATATGAACCAATCAATGATGGATAATTCTCTGCGTTCAATAAAGCCCAACAAAGTGAAAAGTTAAAATATAATATCAATTTTATATTTATGTAATCAAAAACAACGATTTACTAGTGTAATATACACACGATAACTATCGGTAAATGAGTAATTTATAAATTTTACTTAAACCTAAATATAAACTCAAATACATCAAATTTCAATCAAACACTAAAAAGCACCAACTATTATAATTGTAAGTATATGTATATCAGAAAAATATATAATTTATTTAATCTTAAACTTCAATTATAATAACTGCACTAACAATACATATGTAAACAATTGACGTAGTAGAATATTTTCATGTCATTACAAATGTAATTGTATATAATCTTTGTGTTTTTTACATTTGTAATTGTTTAATTGTTCACATATGGAAATAAGAGATAGAATACAATTGTTAATTGCTAAAGAGAGGCTTACTCCATCGCAATTTGCCGACAGCATTGATGTACAGCGGTCAAGTATTAGCCATATACTTAATGGGCGCAATAAACCAAGTTTAGACTATTTGCAAAAAATACTTACCCAATATCCCGATTACGATGCTAACTGGCTTGTTTTAGGTATAGGAGAACCTAAACGCTCTAATATAAAACATGAGCAGATTACACCAAAAGGGAACATTCAATTACCTCTGTTTAATAACGAACCTGACATAAAAACTGAGGTTACGGATGTAAACAAAAGTATTATTTCACCAATCCCGGCAAATAGCAAAGTTATAAATGAAGAAGCTTATAACGATAATAAAGAAGCCGAACCGAAGAAACCGGCAGATAGTATAAAAGATGAATCAACAATTAACATGATTAAGCCCGAATTAGGCAAAGAAATAGAGCAAATTGTGGTTTTCTATACCGATGGTACTTTTAAGGCTTATAATAAGGGCTAAAATGGAGTTTAACCCGCATATCGTTAGGCTTTAGTCCTATATGCAATAACAATTCAGTATTAGGGTTTAATAAATGAAAAGGGGTATCCCAAAAGTATCGGACACCCCTTTTTTATTTGTATACCTAATTTATAACTTGCATCAAATACCTAACATATAGCTATATTCTGACTTTTGACTAGCCTTTATATATCACTCACTACAAAAGCTCTAACAATTGTTCTTTAAGCTTGTTATTTAGGGTCTCTGTCTCAAAGTTCACTGGGCGTTCGGCCGAGTACGATACCAGTTTTCCGCTCTTATCGAATATCATATAATTTGGAACCCAATATATTTCGAATAACTTATGTAAGTCCGATTGCATATTATCAACAAAGCGGTAATGATTTTTATCGGTCATGCTGGCTTTAACTACTTCACCCCATAAATTTTCCCTTTTTTTATCTACTGTAATGTAAACAAATGATATACTCTTACCTCTTAATTCATCTTTCAATTGGTTTGAGTATGGCATTGCAAATCGGCATGGTACACACCCTAAGCTCCACATATCTAAATATATTACATTACCCTTATTATTATCAAGTAATTGACCAAAAGTTAGTTTGTTACCAACAGTATCTTCAAGTTCCAGAGCCAATACATTATCAGGTAGTATTGCTCCGATATAGCTCTGTTTTTTTACATATTTAGCAATTGAATTGTCAACATAGTCCATTGTTTCAGTTGTTGGATTAAGCATTTTAAAGCTTGCTACCACTGTAGAATCAACAATTTGGTCAAATGCAATCTTATTATTAATGAATTTAGCCATAATATATTCACGCGTCAGCCCAGGTATATTCATTATAAGTTCCAGTTTATAATCGTCAATGGTTTTTAAGGTATCATTCATACTTTTGGCATACGCAGCATCATGTATTGCACCCATAATTATATTTACATAAAATCCGTTATGAATATATTCATCGCTGGTTAAATCATATATTGTATGGTACTTGTAAGCCTCAGAAAGGGCTAATTCTTCAATTGTTTTACCTGTTTGCTCAATATATACATACGGAAATCTGTATAATGCATAACAGTACATTATTTGAGTCTCTGAATTATAGCCATTAATATAGTTTGAGTCAACACTATTTGTAGCAGTAAAAGTGTTTATTATGCTATCGCGCTGAAATTTATATTTACCCATAAAAAATACAAAACTTTCGGGAGTGTGTTTACCACTAAACATTTCCATAAATGCTCTGTTAACCCCTAAATTATTTATTTGAACTAAGTTATTAAGTGTATTCTTATTAGCTCCTGCACCTGTATAAATTATGGAATCACCGTTAATTGTTAATGATATGTGGTCGGTTGGGGAAATAACAAAATCGTGGTAATAGTTGCCTGCATTTATCAATCCTGTGGTATAAGCTGTTACCGGTATTTCTATTGAAAAATAACCGTTTGTATCTATTGGTGCCTCGTATGTTTCTCCAACATTATCAAGCGACGAACTTTTCATGTGCATAAAGTACACTTTATCGCCACCCGACAACACGTTACCTGTAACTGTTACAGTGTCACATTTTTTGGGTTTACACCCTGTTAATAGGGCTATAGCCGCTACAATCAATAAATAATTCCTCATTTGTTAATTTATTTAGTTATTAAAATATTTTTAACTCAGCATATAATACCAATTAGCAATGGTATCATGTATCAATTGAACACTAAACAGTAATTTTATAATAATATTATGCCATAAAAAACAATATTATGAATACAATTACTATAAACAATAACTATTTTTGTATCGAATTTTAAAAAAATGGAAATGTATAAATCTATTATCAGACCACTTTTATTTAGTATGCAGCCCGAGAAGGCTCATATTGTTACATTCAAATTGCTGAAAATTGCTAAGTTTACAAATGTAAATAGCATTATGAACTTGCTGTATAATCCTGCTCATTTACAAATGGAAACAGATGTTTTCGGTATAAAATTCCCTAATAAAATAGGCTTAGCTGCCGGATTAGACAAAAACGCCGAGGTATTTGAAATGTTTAGCTCTATGGGATTCGGACACGTTGAAATAGGTACCGTAACCCCTAAGCCACAACCGGGTAACCCTAAACCGCGTTCTTTTCGCTTAGTTGACGACAGCGCAATTATTAACCGTATGGGTTTTAATAATAATGGCTTGGAAGAGGCCGTAAAACAACTCAAAAAGCGAAACAAAAAGCTTATTATAGGTGGAAATATCGGTAAAAACACAGCTACTCCAAATGAAGAGGCTCTAAATGATTATGTTACTTGTTTCAACGGTTTATACAATTATGTCGATTATATTACCGTTAATGTTAGCTGTCCGAATGTTACTAACCTTCACAAACTACAAGACCAAGAGCAACTTGAACTAATTCTTAATACGCTGAACGCTGAAAGGGCTAAACAATTGGTTTACAAACCTATACTTATGAAAATTTCGCCCGATTTGAATCTTAATCAGGTTGATGAAACACTGGCAGTAATTGCCAAATGTAATGTTGATGGTATAATAGCTACTAATACAACCATATCGCGCAAAGGCTTAATTACCAACCCTAAGCGTATCGAGGAAATTGCCAACGGCGGATTAAGCGGTAATCCGCTAAAAAACCGTTCAACTGAACTTATACGTTATATAAGTAAACAAACTGAGGGGAAACTACCCATAATTGGTGTTGGAGGCATTCAAACACCTGCCGATGCTATCGAAAAGCTTGAAGCCGGAGCAGCATTGGTCCAGGTTTATACAGGGTTTATTTACGAAGGACCAACCTTAGCTAAACGAATTAATAGAGCTGTAAAAAAGAAATACTCTAAATAATCTGATTCATTACAAATGTAATTCATTCATATGTGGGTTACATTTGTAATACAACCATGCTTATAGTATCTTACTTGATTGATTTATCTTACCTTGTATTTGTTGTTACAGTTGTAAACTACATTCATTCTGCCCTTATTAATTTATATCCTTACAAAACTTTAACACTTAACTATTTCTAAAAATGATTTGTTAGCACAATAACCACACATTTTTTCAAATATTCAATTCTCAGAGAGTTAAAACGGTCATTTTAATAAACTAAAATACTCATTATTAGAAGTATATACTCAATAAATTAATGTTGCATTTATATAAAAAAACAGTATCGCTACAATTATTATCAGCATATATCAATATATACAAAGCTACTTTATATAGCCACGTTAAAAAATATTATATTTGCGCCTCAAAACATCATAAATAAACAACATTAAATATGAATATTCTTACTACTCTGGAAGAACTTGTTCTATCGGGCATTGATACACTTTACAGTGCAAAAGCTGATGTAAAAACTATTCAGTTTCAAAAAACACGCAAAGAATTTGAAGGCGATTTCACATTAGTAGTATTCCCTTTTTTGAAAATGTCGAAAAAGAATCCTGAACAAACAGCAGAGGAACTTGGTACATACTTACTGAATAATAACAAAAACATAGTTTCATTTAATGTTGTAAAAGGTTTTTTAAATATTAAACTCTCTGATTCATATTGGATTAACGAATTAAAAATTATATCAACTGATAAATTATTTGGTTTAAAACCGGCTAACTCATCGGGAAAAAGTATTATGGTCGAATACTCATCGCCTAATACCAATAAGCCTCTCCATTTAGGCCATATTAGAAATAACCTGTTAGGCTACGCTGTGAGCGAAATATTGAAGGCTAACGGTCATAATGTTATTAAAGTTAATCTGGTTAACGACAGAGGAATACATATATGTAAATCGATGCTCGCCTGGCAAAAATGGGGCAATGGTGCAACACCCGAGTCAACCGGATTAAAAGGCGATAAACTTGTTGGCGACTACTATGTAAAATTCGACCAAGAATATAAGAAGCAGATTAAAGAGCTTACTGATAAAGGAGTTGACGAAAAGCAAGCCAAAGAAGATGCCGAATTGATACAAGAAGCCAGAGAGATGCTGCGCCAATGGGAAGCCGGCAATATAGAGGTTAACCAGCTATGGAAAACCATGAATGGCTGGGTTTACGATGGATTCGATGTAACTTATAAAGTTTTAGGTGTCGATTTTGACAAAATATACTATGAATCAGAAACTTATAAACTTGGAAAATCAATAGTGTTGGAAGGGCTCGAAAAAGGGATTTTAATACAAAAAGAAGATGGGTCTATCTGGGCCGACCTTACAGCCGATGGCTTAGACCAAAAAATACTTCTACGCTCCGATGGTACATCGGTATATATGACTCAAGACATAGGTACTGCACATCAACGTTTTTCAGAATTTAAACTCAACGACCTAGTGTATGTAGTTGGTAATGAGCAAAATTACCATTTTCAGGTATTAAAACTTGTACTAATAAAACTTGGTTATAACTGGGCCGAACATATTTCGCACTTATCGTATGGTATGGTTGAATTACCTGAAGGAAAAATGAAATCGCGCGAGGGTACTGTTGTCGATGCCGATGACCTAATTGCCGATATGATTGATACTGCACGCCAAACATCAGAAGAGCTTGGTAAAATTAATGACTTTACCGGCGATGAAGCTACTAAGTTATTTAAAATGATAGGCTTAGGAGCTCTTAAATACTTTATTCTAAAAGTTGACCCTAAGAAAACAATGCTCTTCAATCCGCAGGAATCAATAGATTTTAACGGTAATACAGGTCCATTCGTACAATACACTCATGCTCGTATACGCTCTGTAATTCGAAAGGCCGAAGAGGCTGGAATTGAGCAATATATAGTAGGAGAGGAGAACATTAAACTATCGGAAAAAGAACAAAACCTTATTAAATTAGTATTTGAATATCCAAATATTATAGCCGAAGCAGGTAATAATTTTAGCCCTGCTATAATAGCCAACTATATATATGAACTGGCAAAAGAATATAACCAATTCTATCACGACCATTCTATTCTTAAAGAAGATAATATTGATATTCAAAAATTTAGATTATCTATTTCAACAAAAACTGCCGATATTATAAAATCGGGTGCAGCATTGCTCGGAATGGAAGTACCTGAAAAAATGTAGTGATATAACAGTTAAATACTAAAAAAAGCGGGTAGTTCAACGAATAACCCGCTTTTTTTTGATAATAAATATACTGACTACAAGCCAATTAGCAAACCTGAATCACTGATACATAATATACAACTAACCATTCAAAGCAATCAACTCAAGCTTTTTATGGTCATTTATTACAATATTCTTGCCATCGAGCGATAGTATATCTTCCTTTTCAAACTCTTTAATAAACTTAATAGCACTCTCGGTTGATATGGTTGCAAAATCGGCAATATCCTGACGGGTAAGATACGAAAATACATCTTCATTAATAAAATCGTCACCCGAAAGGTAGAGCAGAGCCGTTGCTAGCTTACCGCGCATTTGTTTATACGACATACTGGCAATAACCTCAAGTAAATACTTCTCGTTCTTATAGTTAGCCGATGTTACGTGCATAGCAAAATCATTGTCTTTATACAATAGCTGGCGCAATTGCTCTTTTTCAATCATGCACACCTCTGAATCTTTTAAGGCAACTGCCGAATAAGTATATACCTCTTCGCCAAATACCGATGCAAATGCAAGAAAATCACCATGTTTGGCTATTCGTAAATTCACCTGTTTCTGATGCCCTGTTTGCAAATACACCTTAACCAATCCCGAACGTACAAACATTATATATGGGGCAAATGCTCCTTGCTTAAACAAGTTTTCACCTTTCAAATATTGCAAACGCTTTTTGCTCCCTTCTAAAAATTCATTCTCTATTATTGAAAAATCAACCATTAATACATTTTATTTTGCTAAAGCAAATATAATAATTAATTGGGCTTTCGAGTTTCTTTAGCTAGATGCTAATTCCGTAAATACCAAAACAGCTTTTTTCCTATGAAATAATAGTTTTTACACCATAATGCTACATTGCTCTTTTATTGCTCAATATTTACAGCCCTTGTATCTTTGTATTGTAAGTTTTAATAACTGAATAAGTGATGGTAACCAAAAGAAATTTGAACTTAAAACTTAAAACATATAACCTGTAACTATTTGAATATGACACGAGTAGCAATACCTATTACAAACAATAAATTAAGCAACAGGTTTGTTGATTGTACCCATTATGAGGTATTTGGAATTGAAAATAAAAATGTTGTTGACCAGTATAAACTGACACAAAAATTTAATAATATCGACGATATATGTAATTGGGTGAAAAATGAATCAATAACCGATATTATTGTTCATTATATCGACAAACAATATGTTAACTTATTTTCGGGCAGAAAAGTGAATCTTTACGTAGGAATTGATATATTGAACCCCAACGACTTAATTGCTGCATATATGAATGGAACTTTACGTTCAAATACTCGTAATTATTTAACAGATATGGCTAGTTAAGAAATGTGGAAATGTGAAAATTTGGAAATGAGAGAATATGAAGATGTGAAAATAATTAGATACTCATATCTCAATACTCATATCTCAATACTCATATCTCAATACTCAATACTAAAAAAAATGAAAAACTTATACACCGATAGCGATTTAGAAATTATGAAAATAGCAGAAAATTCGCTCAACCCACATCTCGATAGAATCGACGAAATAAAGGAATATTGCCGCGTGGCAGGAATAAAAAAAGTTGGCATTGCTAATTGCATATCATTCAACAAAGAGGCCGAGATACTCGAAAATATGTTACTCGAAGGCGGACTACAAGTTGAAAAAATTCATTGCAAATATGGCAAATTGCCTATGAACGAACTGGTTGAAGGAGCTAAAGGTACAGCTTGCAATCCGGCAGGTCAGGCACAATATTTGAAGGATAATAATACTGAACTTAATATTATGATGGGGTTATGCGTAGGACACGATATGATTTTTAATCAAAAGTCGGCAGCTCCGGTTACACCACTGGTTGTAAAAGACCGAAAACTGAAACATAATACAGTTAGTATACTAAATAAAAAGTTAAATTAAAATTTGAAAGTTTGAGAATTTTAAAATTTAAATTTAAATAAAGAGATTAATACATTACAAATCAGACAACTAACAATAAATATTTTTGATATGAGAATAAGAGCATTTTTAGTGGCAGCAGTTATTATTTCGGCTACCGCTTGTCAGGCAAACAGTAATAAATCATCGGGTGAGAGCAATACAAAAACTGTTGCTGCAAACCAAACACATAAGGTTGTATACTTAACAGCCGAAACATTTAAACAAAAAGTATTCGATTACGAAAAAAACACAGAGTGGAAATACTCAGGACAATTACCTGCAATAGTCGATTTCTATGCCGACTGGTGCGGTCCTTGCCGTATGATATCGCCTATACTCGAAGACTTATCGAACGAATATCACGGTAAAATAGTTATATACAAAGTTAATACCGACCAACAAAAAGAACTGGCAGCAGCATTTGGTATCAGAAGTTTACCATCTATCCTGTTTATTCCTAAAACCGGACAGCCACAGCTTGCTACAGGTGCTATGCCCAAAGAGTCGTTTGTTAAAGCTATTAATGAAGTATTACTAAAGAAATAACTGTTAATGAATGCTTTAAAAAGTAACCCAATTATTCAAAAAATAGCAGATAATAACATTTTGCGAATGGCTTTGGGTGCAGTAATAGGAGCTGTTTTAGGTTACTTATACTGGAAACTGGTTGGTTGTAATAGTGGCGGTTGCCCTATTACAGCAAGTCCGTACCGAACTACAATTATATTTAGCTTATTGGGCTTAGTATTTGCACGAAAAGAGAAGAAAAAATAAAATGGATACAACAAAAATACAAATCAGATATTCAGAGCTGGCAGAGCAGGAGTGCTGCCTTTCATGTGGCGGCGCCATAAACTATTCAAAACCACAACCCGGCGAGGTATGTGTCGACTTAGGAAGCGGCCGTGGTACCGATGTTATCAGATTAGCTCAAGATGTAGGCCATAATGGTTTAGCAATAGGAATAGATGTAAGCGAAGGAATGTTGCGTAAAGCAGAAAAAAATGCACAGAAACTTGGTGTAAATAATGCTAAATTTATAAAATCAGAACTTGAAAGCTTAAATGTTGATACCGAAACAGTTAACTTAGTTATATCGAACTGTACCATTAACCATGCAACAAACAAAATAAAGGTGTGGAGCGAAATAAACCGTATATTGAAAAAAGGAGGGAGGTTCGTTGTTAGCGACATTTATGCCACATCAGAAGTACCCGAAAAATACCGTACCGACCCGCAAGCTGTTGCCGAGTGCTGGGCCGGAGCAACAACACGTACCGATTATTTGAACACTTTACAGAAAGTAGGATTTAAAGATATTGAAATAATTGAAGAGGGCAAACCATACCCCAAAGGTGAAATTGAAGTAGTAAGCTTCACCATAGCCGGCAAAAAACGGTGTTGCGTGTCGTAATAGAAACACATGAATATGTGTTTCTAAAATATGTATGCATTCATATAATAATTGCAATCGAAGGTAATTATAAAAAATATTATAACGTAAAGACACAATTATGTGTACTAATCAACCTAAAATTTCTATTCAATATGAAATCATTGGTAAACAAAACAAAAAAGAGTGATACTAAAGTAGCACAATGCTGTGCGAAAAACTCAAAAAACGTAATGGGGTGTCACGACTAACAATCTTTCCGGTCTCCCCACGGGGAGCCGGTTTTTTCTGAATAGTAAACCCTGAACTCAGAAATAAGCAAAATAATGATAAATGACAAAAGAGACTTCGATAAAACTATTTGAATCAAAGAAAATTAGGGTTCACTGGGATAATGACAAACAAATATGGTATTTCTCGGTAATTGATATTATTGAGACATTGACAGGGAGCAATAATCCTAGAAGATATTGGAGTGATTTAAAACGAAAATTAATAAAAGAAGGATTTAGTCAGTTGTACGAAATTATCGTACAACTGAAGTTGGAATCACCAGATGGAAAAAAATATCTGACAGACTGTTCTAATACCGAAGGATTACTGAGAATTATACAATCAATACCATCTCCCAAAGCAGAACCATTTAAGATTTGGTTAGCAAAGGTTGGTTATGAGAGAATTGAAGAAACAGAAGACCCTGAATTAGCATTTGACAGGGCAATGGAAACATATTTAAAAAAAGGATATTCCAAAAACTGGATAAATCAACGATTAAAAAGTATTGAGGTTCGAAAAGAATTGACTGATGAATGGGATGTAAGGGGAGTTAAAAAGGGACAAGAATATGCCATTTTAACTGATGAAATTACGAAAGCTTGGGCTGGGTTTACAACGAAGCAGTACAAGGATTTTAAGAATCTGAAAAAGGAAAATCTTAGAGACAATATGACAAATTTAGAATTGGTGTTGAATATGTTAGCAGAGACATCAACGACTGAATTATCAAAGAAAAATAAACCAAAGACCTTAAAGGAAAATAAGATTATTGCTAAAAAAGGTGGAGCAGTTGCAGGAAATGCCCGGAAAGATTTAGAAAAAAAATTAGGTGAAAGCGTGATTAGTCCTTTAAATGCAAATAGGTTGAAAAAAAAAGATGATAATGAACTTGCTGAATAAGCAACGAAATAGTAACAATACATATACAAAATAGCTTTAATTTCAAAGGCCATATCCCGCTTAAACTTCTTAACGGTTTGATAAGTTTAAAGCCCGCAATAGCCTACTTTGCATATATTCAACGTAACCCATAACCCGTAATCTCAAATGTACCAACAATCAAAACATAACATATTTTCAAAAATAAAGGATTCCAATGAGTATTACCTTGTTAACATCCTTTCGGGAAATGCCGATATACTCGAACCCGACGAAGCTTTGAAATTTAAGGAAAATCGTATTGATAATCCGGATATTTACATTGAAAAAGGGTATTTAGTTAACCCCGATGATGAAGAGAGAATATTTCGGGAAAAATATCTCAATTTTATCGATGAACGCGATTCCGATGAAATTCAGCTTTTCTTTACCCCCTGGTACACCTGCAATTTCAACTGCTCATATTGCTTTCAAGATGAATATACAAACCCAGAACAAACTGTAACCGATGAAGTAATTGATGCTTTTTTTCAATACATTGATAATCAGTTTGCAGGACGCAAAAAATACATAACCATATTTGGCGGAGAACCATTTTTAAACACACCTAAACATAAACAAACTATAACAAAAGTAATAGAGGGAGCTAATATACGTAAACTCGACATTGCAGTTGTTACAAACGGCTATCACATAACCGATTACATAAGTATACTTCAACAAGCAAGTGTACGTGAAATACAGGTTACACTCGATGGTACACAAACAGTACACGACAGCCGACGAATACTAAAAGGTGGGCAGGGAAGTTTTCAAAAAATATCGGACGGTATTAATGCCCTTTTGAAAAATAACATACCCGTAAACCTTAGAATGGTTGTTGATAAAGATAATATACACGATTTACCTAACCTTGCAAAATATGCAATAAACCAAGGCTGGACAAAAAACACACTATTCAAAACAGCTTTAGGTAGAAACTACGAACTCCATCATTGTCAGACTAATAACAAACGATTGTTTTCACGAATAGGACTTTATCAGGAGGTATATAATTTGGTAAAAAAACACCCTGAAATACTGGAATTTCATAAACCGGCATTTTCAATTGCCAAATTCATATTTGAAAATGGCGAATTGCCAAACCCACTGTTCGATTCATGCTCAGGAACCAAAACAGAATGGGCTTTCGACTATGCCGGCAAAATATATTCATGCACAGCTACCGTAGGTAACACAGGCGATGAACTGGGAACATTTTACCCACAGACAAAACTCAATAGCAAACTAATTGAAGAGTGGGAAGAGCGCGATGTACTTGCTATTAAAAAATGCCGTAACTGCTCAGTTCAGTTAGCTTGTGGAGGCGGTTGCGCTGCCATAGCCAAAGCCCGAACAGGAAATATCCATTCCGAAGATTGCCGACCGGTAAAAGAGCTTTTGGAACTTGGAATAGGGCTTTATAAGTAAGTGCAAAATCTAAATTTGGAGTTTAAAAACATATCGTTTTAGAATGATATAAATAAGTAAAATAATAAATTACAGTTGCAAGTAACTAATTATCAATTAAACAAAAACCATAAAACTTTAATAATATGTTAGAAATAAAACAAGCCGACTTTGAAAAAGAGGTACTGAATGGGGGAAAAGTAGCACTCGATTTTTATTCAACAGAGTGCCCTCCCTGCGAAGCTTTAGCTCCAAAATTTGAAGGATTAAGCGAATTATACGGCGAAGAAATAAAGTTTATAAAAATATTCCGTCAAGAGAACCGTGAGCTGGCCGAAAGCTTAGATATAAAAGGCTCACCCACAGTTATTTTCTTCGATAACGGCAAACAAGTAGGCGAGAAACTTGCCGGCGGAATTAAACGCTCTGACCTTATCCGTAATCTCGACAACATGATAGCTCCCGATAAGGTTAAACAAATAAAATCGAAAATAAAGCCCATAGTTTCAGAGTACGATACTATTATTCTTGGGGGTGGCCCGGGTGGACTTACTGCCGGTTTGTACCTATGTCAGGCACGTATCAATGCTGTACTTATTGATACAATGTTACCCGGTGGGCAGGTTTCAACTACACACCAGGTATCAAACTATCCCGGCTTTATTGACCCGCAGCCCGGGTTTATGCTAGCTCACCACATGAGTGAACAAACCAAAGTGTGCGGAACACAATTCAAAGTAGCTGTAGATGTAACATCGGTCGATTTAGAGAAAAAAAACGTAGTAGTTGACGAATTTGAAACCATTCATGCAAAAAAAATAATAATATCAACCGGAGCTTCGCCGCGCTTAATAGGAGCCCAAGGTGAGCGTGAACTTAAAGGAAACGGAATATCATATTGTGCAACCTGCGATGCAAAGTATTTCCACGATAAAGAGGTAATAGTAATAGGCGGTGGTAACTCAGCTATTGAAGAAGCCGATTTTATTACCAAATTTGCATCGAAAGTAACAATTATTCACCAGTTCGACCATTTACAAGCCAATAAAGAGGCTCAGGAAAAAGCATTTGCAAACCCAAAAATTGAATTTATTTTCGATACCGAAGCACGCAAATTTGAACGCCACGGTGCCGGTGTTAAGGTTGATATTGAAAATATTAAAACAGGCGAAAAAGCAACTTTAAAAACCGACGGAGTATTTATATTTATTGGAATGGTACCCAATACCCAAATGTTTGCCGGAAAGCTCGAAACCGATAACTGGGGTTATATAAAAACCGATGAGGATATGCGTACCAGCATGAACGATATATTTGCAGTTGGCGATATTAGAAGCAAAAAATACCGCCAAATAACAACAGCCGTAGCCGATGGTACTATTGCAGCAATTGCAATTACAAAAGAACTTGATTCATAATTTCTTTTTTAGTCACGAATAAACACTTATTTTTAGTCTACAGTCACAGTCAACAGTTCGCAGAACTCTGTTTTAATGCCTACTGCCGACTGTTGACTGAAGACTGTAAACTCAATTCTGATTAAAGAATACTAGCAACTAAAATATTACCAGCTAAATGGTAGTAGAACCAATTTTTGATACTTTCCCTTTATTTCTCTGTTATACTATATTGTAATATTACGTTAATATTAATTGTGTTATTGACTTTTATTACAAATTGACATAAATTTGGTTTTATTGATTGTTCAATACCAATTTTGTGTTAACGATGCAAGACTACATTTCAGTATCTCTACACAATTATGTCCGCAATATCTCTTTTATTTTATCAAAATGCTGGTTTAGCATTGGAATAGTAGTAGTTAACTACTATATATTCATGGTTAATAATCAGGGGTGCGATATAATTGCAGCTTATAACGAAGAGCGTAGTATAACTCATTCAGTTATTACTACACTTTTTGTATTGCTTTTAGGTATTGAAAACTGGTATGGCGCACGCCTGGCTCTTAACCTGTCAAACAAGCCAATATTTTACAATAGTAATGTAATTAAGTATACAATAATAGTACCGCGCATACTTGGCTATCTTTCCATGGGAGTATTTTATATCTCATTTATAAAATACAATACTTCAAAATGGTTATTCGATTATATAGTACTATTTATTCCGCTTATTTTATTTTGGTTTATAATAGTTAAGCGACGAAAACAAATTTCTAAATGGAATTGTTTACCTGTTGCGGTTAAGTATAATCTTCAAATATCTATTTCCAATATAAAATATGAGTCATTAAAATTTTCCGAAGTAACACGAACAGGAAAGCTGTTTTTCTTCCTGCCTATTATTCTATTACCTGTTTTTATAATACTCATAAGCATATATCCGGTTGCATTTCCGTTATATTGTACTCCATCAATTATTATTTTATCGGGGTTAGCTATATGGACAGGTATTGTTACAGCATTGGGCGTTTTCGACGAAGTGTTTCGTATCCCTTTATTGCTCATAGTTGTATCTTCATTGTTATTGTTTAGTTATTTTAACAATAACCATACTATACGAAAAACAAATTCTGAACTTAAACTAACCAAAGTATCTGAAAGTTTAAATAATTGGTATATACAAGCCGATACTGTAATTGATAAACCTAAAACCATGTATATAATATGTGGTGCCGGAGGTGGTATTCGAGCTGCATATTGGACAGCATCTGTATTAGCTTCATTAACCGATTCTGTACCTGAGTTTTCGAATCATATATTTGCCATGAGTACTGTGTCTGGGAGTAGTTTGGGAGCATCACTCTATAATTCATTGCTTAAAAACACCCATAAAGGCGAATATTTATCGGATAAAGTAAGAGATTATATGAAAACCGATTTCCTTTCGCCTATTGCAGGTGCTTTCTTCTTTAGCGATGCTTTTCAACGCTTTTTACCATTTCCGGTACAACATTTCGACAGGTCGCGATATCTTGAATGGGCTTGGGAAAATGGATGGAATAATAATTTTAATGAGGTTGATAATCCGTTTACAAATAGTATGACCGATTTATGGACCGACAACAAATATATTCCCAACTTACTGTTTAACTGTACTCATACCGAAAGCGGACGAAGAGTTATTGCTTCAAATCTCACGTGGGATGTGAGCAACTGGAAATCAGACAATATACTTCAAACTATAGGTAGCGATGTTCCTTTGAGTTCTGCTGTTTTATTGAGTGCCCGCTTTCCGGTACTAACTCCTGGAGCAAAGCTGGTAGATAAAAACAATAACTACCGGGGTACTATTGTCGATGGTGGTTACTACGATAATTACGGAGTTATTACAGCTTCTGACTTATATAACGATATACGCAGTAAGTTCGATTCTACTAAAGTAAAGGTTGTAATTCTGATGATTCAGAATGGAGCTGAAATACCTGAAAATCCTAAACCGCTAAAATTTGCATTTGAAATACGTACTGTTCCCCAAACATTTATTAATGCATGGGATATAAGACCCGAAAAATCGCTTGAAATGCTTGGTGAGAAACTAAAAACATATGGCGATACTGTTATTACCATATCACTTAAGCGCAATATTGACGACAAACTTCCTTTAGGCTGGTATTTATCGCACCGTGCTATTAATATTATTGATACTCAACTCAAAGGCGATGAGTGGAATAAGCAGAAATTGGAAATACTAAAGTTTATTTAATAAAAAAGTGAGCCCAAATATTGACTCACTTTTTATAATGTATAATTAATAGACTAAATAGTGCGACCCATTATCTTTACAGCTCCACCCATACCAATATTCATAAGGCGTTTGCCCACATGACCAAGTACAATACCGCAAAACAATGCTATAGAACCCGATATTATAAGAAGTATTTTAGTATTCATATCAGTTAGTCCGTTCCAGGCTATTACAGGGGTAGAAAATGAAGTTATCGTCATTATAATACTGTAATTCATTTTCTTTTTCAATATAGGCGTTTGAAGCGATTTAAAACGAAATTTACCATCAATAACACCACTTACAAATGCTCCTAATACCGTAAGCGGGAATATAAATGCGCAAAAACGTGCTGTACCTAAAAATACCTCAGGGTGAAAGTGAGGAAAAAATATATTAATAAGTAAAGCTTGCAACCCAAATATTAATGTAGTTTGGGGAAAGTGTACTGCAATAGGATGCATATCGAGACCTAGTATTTTTCTCCGCCCTGGCGACATTCTCTCTTTATAATGTTCAAATACTTTGCGAGGCAATCCACACGCAGGGCATACATCGCCAAGTTCACTCTCTTTCAATACATAGCCGCAAGGCTTGCATATAAATAACTTTTCGTCTTCTTTTATTTCACTCATAACCTAAATTATAGTTTGTTAATTAACCAAATATATAAAATATTTATTCTCTGTATGCCTGTAATTATTAAGTTTTACCCATTATATTAATTGTATCATTTAACTTTGCTTACAACAATTGATACTATAATGTTTGAATATTAGTATTCGTAGTGATAATTATTTTAACCTGAGTAGTTGCAAACTATCTAAATTGATTATAAATAGTTCAAAATTTTACATTCTGTATCATGTGTATAAAATAAATTCATAGCTTTGAACCATTAATTGAAACAAAAATGAATAATCTGAATACATATAAGCATCTGATAAAAGCCCCAATAAAGCTATCCTGAGCTAATTATGTATTTAATTAAAATACGTGAGGGTTCGGGATATTTCCGAGCCCTTTTTTGTTAAATTATTATTAATGAGATATGAGTAATGAGATATGAGTAATGAGATATGAGTAATGAGATATGAGTAATGAGATATGAGTGATGAGATATGAGATTTAATAATTGAAAAACACTACTCACTACTCATATCTGTTAAATAAAACTAAAAAAATGATAAATAAACGCAAACATAATAAACTAATGCATAATACAGCAGCCTCGCAGGCAAAGCTCTATATGCAATATTTAATGCAACGACCATTAAGGTAGTGTATTACTATAATAATGTAATAAACCCGGTCGGAGCATTCTCGAACCGGGTTTTTTTATATCCTGTTTTTGAGTATTAAAACTATATGACACAAGAATAGTCTTAATACTTGATACTTGTTACTTGATACTTGAATTTACAATTGTTTAACTATATCAAAAATTTGAAATTATGGAACAGTTTCCTTTTAATTCCGATGGCTTTAACCGAAGTGTATTGAACTTGTATGTAGATATATTCAAGGCTGTTGCGCAACTATTTAAAAGAAAAAGGAAACGAGCACATAAATCAAACTATTACTGTTATACCAATCAGTTAAAAGAACCATACAGAGTATTTGAAGTGGTGGAAGAGGTAGAAGAAGTATTGACTTAGTTTTTTTACAAAGTTACAGGCAATTTTATTGTTACCATAGTTCCCGACCCAACTTCCGATTCATAATTAATATAACCATTGTGAGCTTTAATAATATCGGAGCTAATACTTAAACCAAGCCCTGTACCTTTACCCGAAGGCTTAGTTGTAAAAAATGGCTGTGTAATTTTATCGAGTATCTCTTTTTTAATTCCACAGCCATTATCTTCAATTCTTACAACTATATATTCATTTTCAAGCGCAGTTGAAATGTTAATCAGTCCATCTTTAGTAATTGCTTGCTCTGTATTCGATAATATATTCAGGAATACCTGATGCAATTTGCCTTCATTGCCTTTAAGGGCAAAGGCCGACGTTTCATATTGTTTAAATACTTCAGCTTTGTATTTAAGTTGATTATTAAGCAATATCAGACAGTCGTCAATAATAGTATGCAGGTCGCAATCTTCATCATTCGTTTCAGAAGAGTGATTGAAACGGCTCATACTTTTTATAATCTTGCAAGTGCGGTCTATTCCGTTTTCAATCATTTGAAGTAGTGGGGTCAAACCATCTTTATGTTCAGGTATATTGTCATGAACATAAAGTTCTATTGCTGTTTTTCCACCCTGAATAAAGTTTATAGGATTATTTATTTCATGAGTTATACTCGATGCCAGTATACCGATAGAAGCTAGTTTCTCTGAATTAACTAATTGTACCTGAGCTTGTTTGAGCTTATCTAATACCTCTTCAAGTTCTTGTTTTTGTTCGTATAGCTGTTCATTGGTAGCTATTAGCTCTTCGTTGAGTTGCTGTTCCTCGGCATGGGTTTCAATTAGCTCATTATTAAGCTGTTTCAGCTGTTTTTGTTTTATCTTTAGTAAATCTATAACTTTCGATAGTTTTGTGTTAGCCTTTTCAAGTTCTTTGCTTTTACCGGCTTCTTCCATTGCTTGCTTTAGCTCAATATTTATCGAATTTAACGACTCCGATGCCAGTTTTAGTTCCCTGTTTTTACGTTCAAGTTCAAGCTCATATTTTTTCTTTCTTGTAATGTCTTCATATGTACCCAGTATTCCATATATATTACCATTTGTATCTTTTAGCGGCACTTTCGATTTGTTTATCCATTTCATATTGCCACATATAGTCATAAACTCTTCTTCGTAGTCGAGACGAGCTTTTTCTGATGTTATAACGTTTTTGTCGTCGGCACGATGATACTCTGCATTTTTTGACCAGTGCATTTCAAAATCATTTTTACCAACTATCTCTTCCGATGAGTTTTTACCGGCATCGGAAGCAAAGTGCTTGTTGGCTCCCATATACACACCATTTTTATCTTTCCAAAATACTCTTACCGGTATATTATTTAATATATCGTTGAGCATACGCCTCGACTTTTGTACCGACTCTTCTTGCTCTATACGGTAAGTTATATCCTCAAATGTTCCAAGTATTCCAATAACTTTACCCAACTTGTCAACTATCGGTATTTTGTTGGTTTCAAGCCATATATCTTTACCATTGGCCTGTTTTTGTTTTTCAACCATATGATAAATAGGTATATTATTATCCATTACCTCTTTATCAATTTTTGTGAATAAATCGGCTTCATCTTTATTCCATAATAGGTCGTAGTCTGTTTTGCAATATATTTCTTCAGGTGTTTTTAATCCGGCAGCTTTCGCAAAATTATTATTACAACCTAAGTATATCGAGTTTTTATTTTTCCAAAATATCGATTGAGGTATACTGTTTATAACCAGTTTTAGCATACGCTCGCTATCACTTACTTTTTCTTTAGTTTTTAAGTATTTAGTTACATCGCGCATAAATATGGCTATCCATCTTACTCTATCATTGTCGGTAACAGGCGATAACTGTATTTCATAATAATGTTTCCCGTCGGGGTGGTCATGTTCATGCGTTGTTTTAATAGTTTCGCCGTTAAAACATTTTTTAATGTTTTCTTCCCATCTATATTCATTCTTCCCAAAATAGTTAATTAAGCACATTCCTTCTGTTATGGCTTTACCATATACTTTCAGAGATATTTCTTTTGCCAAATTATTTATTATGTGAACGTTATATGCCCTGTCTATAAGTAGGATAGAAGATACCGAATTATTTATAACAGACATTAGTTTTAACTCCGATTCTTGGAGTGTGTTTTGTAATTGCTTACAATTAGAATAGTTACGTAGTTTCCTGTTTTGATTAAAGGAAACAAAAATTAGAATTGTGCTGAGTATAGATAGTGCAACTATACTTAAAGTTGTTACTTCGTTCATTTTAGGGCTATTTGGGTAACAGCTAATTTATGAAAATTACATCATGTTTCAAATGTTTTACAGCAATAAAAAATGAATAATTGTATAGTGTACTGTTTTTCAATTCTTTTTGTATTTTTAGCGCAACTATTAATACTATTTAACTATGTGGAAAGTAAAAGGAGCAATAACTTTGTGTATATTATTGCTTGTAAGTTTTTCAATATCAGCTCAAAATATAATTATTAATGCACCTGCTACAGTTGAAGCAGGCGAAGAATTTATAGTTAAAGTAAAGCTGCCAAAGAATTGTTTTTCAGGTATATCCAGGTTTAGCCTTGACTTTCCGAAAGAGTTTAATGTAATAGGCAAAAATATTGATAATGCTACTTTTAAATTTGAAAATGGAGTGGCAGTATTTCAATGGTTAACTTATCCTGATAATAAGGACATTGAACTATCGGTTAAAGTATCGGTACCATTAGTGGCTCAGGGGCATTATGTTATAAAACCGGCAGGGTCATATATTAAAGATTCTGAAATGCAAAAAGTTGTAATAGAACCGGTAGTAGTATCAGTATTGCCATCGGTTAATGTAAATAGTACAAACACTGCCGAACAACCTGTTTTTACATATAAGCAGTTTATGTCAGAGGGTATTGCTTGTATTAGGCAGGTTCCATACCTTGAAGGCGATGACATAATTGTAAACCTGCTAATAAGCAAAGGCGATTTAATAAATTTTGGTAAAATAGAGGAGAGAATACCTACAGGTTATGCAGCCGTTAATATAAAAAGTAACAATGCTATGTTTATTTTCAATAAAAATATGAACATTGTAAAATATATGTGGATGAATATGCCCGATAAAGCACAGTTTTTAGTTTCGTATAAGTTGGTAAAAAATGATAACTATGATGAAAATATACCTTTTTTAATATATGGAACTTTTCAATATGCCGACGATTCAAAAACTAAAACAGTCGATACTCAGCAACGTGGTGTCAGCTTCGATTTAGTCAATTTTTAGTTCATATATATCGAGTGTGCATAAACAAGGGAAGCCACATTTTATGCATGAGTAGCCCCGTTTTATACTATCGTATTTCCAGTATTCCGGTTGTGTTTCCAATAGTTTAAACCCTTTTTTATTTAGGGTATTTATAAAATATTCCGGAATCCTTTCTTTCCAAGCATAGTAATGTATTGTAGTAAAACTTGCACAGTTTGCTATTGCTTTGTCTAAAAGTAATTTACCTATACCTTGTTTTTGAAAATCGGTATTAATACATAATGTTTTTATTACAGGAATATTTGATTTTAGTATTATACAAAAACCTGTTATAATATTATTCAAAACTGATATTATAACAATATCGTTTTTTATATATAGTTCTATATCACAAGCTGTTATATAGTTATACCCAAAGCATTGGTTTGAAATATTGTATATAATTGAAATATGTATATTACTTGCTTTCTGAATCATTAGTATTGGTTGAGTTATTGTACTCAAGCAACATACCGTTACGGCATTCCAAAATTCTGGAAGGGAACTGGTTTACAATAGCATAATCGTGAGTGGCAATAATTACTGAACGTCCGGTTTTACTAATATTAACAAGTAATTGAACAATACCTGCCGATGTTTCGGGGTCGAGGTTACCGGTTGGCTCATCGGCAAGAATTACCTCGGGATCGTTAAGTAAAGCTCTTGCTATACCTACCCGTTGTTGTTCACCACCCGATAACTCATGCGGCATTTTGTATTCTTTCGATTGTAACCCTACCTTTTCCAATACTTCGCCAATACGGTTTTCCATATCAGCTCTTTTTTTCCAACCGGTTGCTTTAAGAACAAACATAAGGTTTTCCTTCACATTACGGTCGGTGAGTAGCTGAAAGTCCTGAAATACTATTCCAAGTTTTCGCCTTAGAAATGGTATTTGCTTAGGCTTTATTTTTTTTAGGTCGTATCCAACTACAATACAGCTCCCTTGTGCAAAAGGTAATTCGCCGTAAAGAGCTTTAAGTAACGATGATTTTCCACCTCCGGTTTTTCCTATTATATACAATAATTCGCCTTTAGATACCTCAAGGTCAACGTTATTTAATACTATATTATCGGGTTGCGAAATTACTCCGTCTTTTATTTTTATTAGTGTGTCTAAAGCCATATTTTTGTTGTTTAAGTACAAAAATATAAAAAAAGGTGATATTCAATATTTTTTCAAAGAGAGCTATTTTAATAGTTATTATTACAATAGCGGCAGTGGTATATATTGGCACAGCTTATAATTCTCATGGTTTTTACCATGCCGATGAGCATTATCAGATAATTGAATTTGCAGGATTGAAACTTGGCACACACACTCCCGATGAATTGGCGTGGGAATATAAAGCGCAAATCAGACCAACTTTTCAGCCTGTTATTTGCTTTGTTTTATTAAAAACTTGTACGTTTCTAAATATTAATAACCCATACAGTCAGGCTTTTATACTTCGACTAATTACGGCATTATTGGCTATTGTTGTTATTACAGTTTTTATTCAAAACACAAAAAGCTTAATTGAAAATGAATCTATAAAAACAGCATACTATTTGCTTTCATTCTTTTTATGGTTTATTCCAATAATTAGTGTAAGGTTTTCGTCAGAAACATGGTCAGGGTTAATGTTTTTATTATCATTATCTCTTTTTTTCAATCGCTCACAAAATAATACAACACCATTTCTAATAGGGGGTTTATTTGGTGTTAGTTTTTTATTTCGATTTCAAATTGCTTTTGCAATATTAGGTTTCTGTATATGGCTAATTGTCAACAGACAAACAAAATTCAAATACTTAACAAAGATATTTGCCACATTCAGTACAATAGTATTTATTGGACTGCTATTAGATACTTGGTTTTATGGGGAGATAGTTTTTACACCATGGAAATATTTTTTCTCGGCTATTGATTCTGGTGGCAATGGATTCGGCACATCAACGTGGTATTTCTATATTGCCAAGTTATTAACTTATCCGAGCTACTTTATAGGTATTCCTTTATTATTATCACTTATTTTAATAATGATTTATAAGCGCAATAGTTTTCTGTTGTGGTCTATTATTCCATTTATTCTAATTCATTCATTGGTACCTCATAAAGAGGAGCGATTCTTATTTCCAATAATCTATTTGTTCCCTCTAACTATTATTGAGGGTTATAAAATATTTCTTAACTTATGTCAAATACGTTTTGTGGTTAAAATTATGAACTATTTTTTCATAGTTATATTCGTATTAGTTAATTCAGTTGGTATTATAGTAATGGGGCAAAAATCTGCAGGTATTGGGCGTATGGAGATTACAAAATATATTCACGATAAATATGGTAATAAGAGTATTAATTTAATATTCTGTTCGTGGGCTAATCCGTATAATCCTTGGCATAGCTTACCTATGAAATTTTATCTTGAAAATTCCTTAACAGACCATCGAATTAATAATTTATATGAGCTAAATGATTCTTTATTTATAAGAGATGCAGTAAACATATTAGTAATTAGGAAAGATGATAAGAACAATATTGAATGTTCCGGAAATATTGAAAACTACAATCTGGTTTTTGAGAAACAAAGTATCCCAAATTGGATTGAAAGAATAAATATTATATACAAAGGGTTCGATAATCGCAATATTTTGGAATTATATGTGTGCTCAAAAATTGAATAAATATGCATATAGCATATTAGCTACAATTATACAATTACTTTAGAGCGTATTTCATAAAATAATTATCTATTATTTATGTTTTTAGATTATTATATTGTTACTATATTGCGGCTGTTTTTCAAATGTTTGAAATGGATAGATTATTAATAGAACCTTCACATACAATACCTTACGTTTGTTTCGATAGCGAAGCTCAGAAATATGAAATATCGGGGCAATCGTGTCTTGAAGAGCCGACAAAGGTTTTTAATGAAATAACAGAATGGATTAATAATAATATTTCAAAACTGGATCATACTCTTAATCTTAAACTAAATGTCGATTATTTCAACTCAGCATCGAACAGGTTATTGCTTAAAGTACTTCGAGTATTAGAATTTCATTACAAATCGGGTAAAGATATTTACATTATATGGTATTACGAAGATGATGAAATACAGAACGATGGAATGATTTTTGAAAAACTTGTATGCTTACCTTTCAATTTTGAGCATAAGCCCGAATAATAAGCACAGGAACAGAACATAAATTTTACAGAAATAATTATTTCAAATAATTTGAAATTCAAAAAAAATACTACATTTGTAGCCAATTAAAAACACAAAAATGTTGAGCCTTGTTACAAATACTTACTATTATCAATTTTTCTTTTATTTCAATAGAAGTGAAACGAGGTTTTAGTGCAACGAATTAAACAAAATAATAATACTGAACCTCGCTGAATGCGGGGTTTTTTTATTTGTATACTGAATGAGCGACTCGAAGAAGAGAATAGCAATACAAGGAGGTTTTGGAGCTTTTCATGAAATAGCTGCACGAAGCTATTTTGCCGGTGAAGATATTGATGTAGTTCCATGCAATACCTTCGACGACCTTACTGATATGCTTGCAGCAAAAGAACTATCGTTAGGTATGATGGCAATTGAAAATACAGTTGCCGGTAGTCTTATTCAGAACTACAAGCTATTGCGGGAATCACCGTTAAAAATAATTGGAGAAGAGTATTTGCGTATAAAGCATAATTTGGTTGCTCTGCCGGGTCAAAGAATAGAAGACCTTACTGAGGTTCATTCGCACTATATGGCAATAGAACAATGTCGTAACTTCTTTAAAAAGAATTATCCTGAAATACGATTGGTAGAGTCGTCGGATACGGCTCTTAGTGCCAAATATATTAAAGATACTGACCTTAGCGGCCGAGGAGCCATAGCATCAGAGCTTGCAGCACAAATGTATGAACTTGAGATGCTTGCAGAAAGTATTGAAACCAATAAACGAAACTATACCCGCTTTCTTGTACTTACACATAAAGACAATGACGATAACGAATGCGAAAGGGCAAACTGCAATAAAGCGTCGTTGTATTTTTCGCTGCCTTCGCAAAAAGGTAGTTTATCGCAGGTACTTAGTGTACTCTCTTTTTACGATATGGACTTAACTAAAATACAGTCAATGCCAATAATAGGAAAGGAGTTTAGATATTTCTTTTATATCGATATGATATTCGAAAATTATGCAAGGTATCAACAGGCATTATCTGCAATATCGCCACTTGTAATTGATTTGAACGTATATGGTGAATATAAACATGCAATAGAATCGCTTGGACTTATTCATAATCAGTGATTTATAAAAACTTGAAACTGACTTTAATTAATAGAAAATGATACAACCCGCAGAAAGAACTAAAACGGTTCAGGAGTACTTCTTTTCACAAAAGATTAAGGAAATTGAAATTTTAAACCAATCGGGACCAAAGGTTATAAACCTTGGTATAGGTAACCCCGATATGTTTCCTTCACAGGAAACTCTCGATGAGTTAACAATGCATATAAACTCCGATGCCGTGAATATTCATGGTTATCAGAGTTATGTAGGTACTCCCGAATTGCGCAAAGCATTTTCCGGTTTTTATAAAACTTGGTATGGAGTAGACCTTGACCCTAATACAGAAATATTGCCATTAATAGGCTCTAAAGAAGGAGTTATGTATGTTTCGATGACATACCTAAACCCGGGCGATAAAATACTTGTTCCAAACCCCGGATATCCTACATATCAGTCTATTAACAAAATATTGGGCAATGAACTGGTTATTTACGATTTAAAACCTGAAAATAACTGGTTACCCGATTTCGATGAACTTGAGCAGATGGATTTATCGGGTGTAAAGGTAATGTGGGTTAATTATCCGAATATGCCTACAGGTCAGCCGGCTACAATGGAGCTTTACGAAAAGCTTGTGGCATTTGGAAAAAAACATAATATACTTATTGTAAATGATAATCCGTACAGCTTTATACTCAACGATAATCCAATAAGCTTAATGGCTGTTCCGGGGGCAAAAGATATAGCTATAGAACTAAATTCATTAAGTAAATCGCACAATATGGCAGGTTTTCGTATTGGAATGATTGCTGCAGCTCCTGAAGTTATTAAAGAGATACTGAAAGTAAAAAGCAATGTTGATACCGGTATGTACAAACCATTGCAGCTTGCTGCTGCCAAAGCTTTGCAAAGCGGTAAAGAGTGGTTCAAAGCTATTAATGCCGAATATGCCAAGCGGCGAGAGCTGGTTTGGCAACTTTTCGACCTAATAGGTTGTGAGTATAGCAAAGACCAGTGCGGTATGTTTATATGGGCCCGTATACCTGAAAAATATACCGATGCTTTTGAATTATCAGACTACTATTTGCATAAAGCCAAAGTGTTTATTACACCCGGAACTATTTTTGGAAGTATGGGAGTGAAGTATGCACGTATTTCGCTTTGCAGCAATGTCGATACCATTAAAGAATCGATAAATAGAATCAAGGAGATTCAGAAGTAAGAATAACGAACTCAGAATTTCGATTTGATAAGTAAACATATAATATGAAAATTCTAATTATGAGTTATGAAATATAAAACCCCGTAGGGGTTATAGTTTTGTAGCCGTGGGTTTCAACCCACGGAAATATAGTGAAGAACAAAAGCGATGCAAGCAGGAATTAATATTTGAAATATAATGAAACTATGCATCGCAACTAAAAGTAGATAATTTGACAGGTTTTTAAACCTTGAACTTTTGAATAACTAAAAAATGATAGTAGCAGTAATAGGACTAGGATTAATGGGCGGATCTGCAGCTATTGATCTTAAAAAACGGAGATTTGCCGAAAGGATAATCGGAGTTGATAAAGATATAATAAATGCACGTACCGCAGAACATATTGGATTTGTTGATGAAGTATGCACTTTAGACCAGGCAATAGAACGAGCAAACATTATTTTACTCTCCATTCCGGTAAGTGCAGCAATGGCTATACTGCCCAAAATACTCAATACTATTAACGATAATCAGTACGTAGCCGATATGTGTTCAACAAAATACGATCTTTTAGAGTTAGTAAAAGACCATCCTATGAGAAAAAATTTTGTGGCAACACACCCAATGGCCGGAACCGAGTTTTCAGGACCATGGGCAGCACAATCGTGTTTGTTCGACGGTAAGGCTACTATATTTTGTGATACCGAAAAGAGCGACACACGTGCTGTTGAAATACTTAAAGAGATGTATGAAACACTGCATATGAGAGTTATATACATGGATGGTAAAAGCCACGATGAACATGCTGCCTATGTATCGCATATTTCGCATATCAGCTCATTTGCATTGGCACTAACTGTTTTAGACAAAGAAAAAGACGATAAAAAAATATTTGATTTGGCTAGTGGAGGGTTTAGTTCTACGGTTCGTTTAGCTAAGAGTTCGGCCGAAATGTGGTCGCCAATATTTAGTCACAACAAAAAGAATGTTTTAACTGTTCTTGATACATATATTGAAAAATTAAAACTATTCAGAGAGGCTATCAGCAATGAAGATGTTGAGCAAATACATAAACTGATATTTGAAGCCAACAGAATTAAAAGTGTATTAAATTAGAAAATTATAATAAAAAGAAAATTAGAAAGTTATGAATCATATTCTAAAGCATCCGTTTAAGGATTGGGGATTCGATAAAGATACCCGTCCGTTAATAATAGCAGGACCATGTAGTGCCGAATCAGAAGAGCAGGTAATGAATACAGCTCGCCAACTAAAAGAGCAGGGTATTACAGTATTTCGTTCAGGAATTTGGAAACCGCGTACACGTCCTAATTCATTTGAGGGTGTAGGTTCAGTTGGTTTAGACTGGTTACAATTAGTAAAAAAAGAGCTTGGTATGCAAGTTGCTACCGAAGTAGCTAACGTAAAACACGTTTACGAAGCTCTACGCAAAGGTGTTGATATTATTTGGATTGGTGCTCGCACATCGGCTAACCCCTTTGCAATGCAGGAAATTGCCGATGCTCTGCGAGGTGTTGAAATACCTGTATTTATTAAAAACCCTGTTAACCCCGATACCGACCTTTGGATAGGAGCTATTGAAAGAATACAAGGTGCAGGTATTAAGCATGTTGGAGCAATACACAGAGGTTTTTCGTCGTTTAACAAAACACGTTTCCGTAATATTCCTATGTGGCAAATTCCTATTGAGTTGCGTCAGCGTATGCCCGAAATACCTATGATTTGTGACCCTAGCCATATTGGCGGTCGTCGCGACTTAATTCAGGAAATATCGCAAAAAGCATACGACCTTAATTTCGATGGTCTTATAATTGAAACACACTGTAACCCCGACAAGGCTCTTAGCGATGCAAAACAGCAGGTTACACCTGAGAAACTAAATGAAATACTCAGCAAATTAGTTATCCGTCATCGCGACATAAAAGATGTTGATATTCAGGATACCAGTCTTAACGAATTACGCCAGCAAATTGATAATTTCGACAAGGAATTATTAGATATTCTTGAGGAAAGAATGAGAATTTCGGAACAAATAGGGCTTTACAAAAAAGAGAACAATATTACAATATTACAGCCCGACCGCTGGACAGCTATTCTTGATAAAGCACAAGAGCTTGGTGAAACACGCAATTTGAGCACCGATTTTATTGTTGCTCTTTTCAAAGCTATTCACCAGGAATCTATCAATAAACAAACACAAATAATGAACCAATAATCAGCTTGCAGTAGACACAAGCAGTCTACAGTAGGCAGTCCACAGTAATTGCTAAACAAGAGTAGAAACGTTGATTTGTATTTGATTAGGTAAATTCTAAAAAGTACATAAAAAACGATATATAATTGATTGCTAACTGAGAACTGCCGACTGCCTACTGCCTACTGATAACTGGCGACTATTATATGAAAGATATAAGAATAAAAGGTTCACAATCGGAATCGCAAATACTTGTAGGTGAGGATTTTAAAAATTTCAAAAATTACCTTCCCAATAGAAAAGTTATAGTACTTACCGACGATAAAGTGAACACCATTTACGGAGAGTATTTTAAAGAATATCCATTGATTGTTATTGGTCAAACCGAAAAAGTAAAGACACTCGATACAATTGGCGATATTCTTAGAAAACTTATTGAATATGAAGCCGACCGAAAAACATTTCTGCTTGCAGTAGGTGGCGGAATAGTTACAGATATTGCCGGATTTGCAGCCTCTACTTATATGCGCGGTATGGAGTTTGGATTTATTTCAACAACCTTGTTATCGCAGGTCGATGCCAGCGTTGGCGGCAAGTGTGGGGTAAATCTCGACGGATATAAAAATATGGTTGGAGTATTTAGTCAACCAAATTTTGTTATTTGCGACCCCAAAATGTTGAAAACACTCGATAAAGCCGACCTTCACTGTGGTTTTGCCGAAATAGTTAAGCATACATTGATTGAAGATGCCGATATGTTTTCATTTATTGAAAACAATACCGACAAACTTCTATCTGTTGATAATGAGCTAATTGAGAAACTTGTTGTAAACTCAGTTGAAATAAAAAGTAACGTAGTAAACCGCGACGAAAAGGAGAGTGGCGAACGTCGTAAGCTTAATTTCGGACACACATTTGGCCATGCTGCCGAAAAAGTTTTGGGAATTTCTCATGGAAATGCCGTAAGTTTGGGAATGGTTATTGCAGCTCAGTTATCGGTTGCAAAAGGGTTGCTTTCGCAAAATGATTACGACCGCATTTTAAAACTGCTTAAAGCTCTTGAAATGCCCACAGTAATTCCTGAGCGTCATGCTGAGATACTAAATGCTTTAACAATGGATAAAAAGCGCGAGGGTGATGTTATTCATTTCGTTTTACTAAATGGCATTGGTAAAGCAAGCATTGAGCCCATTAAAATTGAAGAATTAAAGAAAGTAACTATTCAGTAGACAGTACACAGTCTTCAGTCCACAGCCCGCAGTAATATAATTTACTGCCGACTGCCGACTGCCGACTGGGTACTGAAGACTGCATACTAAATTAAAATTATGCTTTGTATAGCTATTGCAGATAAGAATATTGAAACCATTAAAGCCCAGCTAAAAGAGGCCGAAATGGCTGAAATAAGGATAGAATCGTGCCGATTGAATAAAGAAACTACTGCCGAGGTTTTTAAACTACATAAAAACCTTATAGCAACCTGCCGTCCCGAAGGTGTTACCGATGCTCAAAGAATGGAACTATTAAAGGTTGCAATTGACAATGGTGCAGCATGGGTTGATATTGAAATAGAATCGGACAGAGCCTTTACTAATGAGCTTGCTGCTTACGCAAAAGCTAAGGGGTGTAAGGTAATTATTTCATATCACGATTATAATAAAACCCCTTCAGTTATTGAGCTAAACAAAATAGTGGATAATTCAATTGAAATGGGAGCAGAGCTTGTAAAAATGGCCACCATGGTAATTACAGAAAAAGACAATGCAGCACTTATTTCTATGTATAACCATAATGTACCAATGTTGGCACTAGGTATGGGACAACTCGGAACAATAACCCGTATAGGTGCGTTAAAATTCGGAGCTCCATTTACTTTTGTAAGTGGCGATAACATAGAGCAAACAGCACCCGGACAATTGAAGATTAGCGTAGTTAAAAATATTTTATCTAATTTATAGCCAATACAATATGGCTGATTATTTGAACTTATGATAGAAGTAGTAAAACCAGTAAAAGTAAACGGAAAAGTTAAAGCTCCGGCATCGAAAAGTTTTATGCAACGTGCCATAGCACTAGCAATACTTGCCGGAAAATCAATAACACTAGAAAACCCTTCAACATGTAACGACGGTATTGCAGCAATTGATATTGCTCGTAAGTTCGGATTCAAAGTTGATGTTGATAAAGATACAATTAGGATAGAACCAATTGAAAATGCAACTCCTGCAGAATTGAACTGCGGAGAGGCAGGTCTTGGAATACGAATGTTTACTCCATTGGCAGCACTCAACAGTCATAAAATAACTTTGAAAGGCGAGGGGTCGCTTCTTACACGCCCGGTCGACTTTATGGAACATACTCTAAGCCAATTAGGTGTAAGAGTGGAAACTCATAACGGAAAACCGCCTATTTCGGTTCACGGACCTATTCTTGGTGGTAAAGCTATGGTTGATGGTTCTACAAGTAGCCAGTTTCTTACAGGCTTACTTATTTCGCTTCCAAAAGCAGAATACGATTCAGAATTGCACGTTGACAAACTAATGAGTATTCCTTACATTGATATGACACTAAAAGCAGTTGCTGACTTTGGTGGTGAAATAATTAATGACAACTATAAGGTATTTAAAATCAAGGGTAAACAGCAATTTAGTTCAACTAATTATTTAATAGAAGGAGATTGGAGTGGTGCTGCCGGATTATTAATTGCAGGAGCCATTGGCGGTGAGATAATTGTAGATAAATTACAGGCAAATTCAACACAGGCCGATAAGGCTGTTTTAGAAGCTTTAGAAAAAGCCGGAGCTATAGTTACCCAAAGCAGTGATTGCTATACAGTTAAAAAGCCCAATACTCCATTAAAAGCATTTACAATGGATGCTACTCACTGTCCCGACCTTTTCCCTGTATTAGCTTCATTAGCATCGAATTGTGAAGGTACTACAAAAATTAAAGGTATTCACCGTTTAACTCATAAGGAGAGTAACAGGGCACTTACCGTTCAGCAGGAATTTAAAAAAGTAGGTATTTCAATAGAACTCGATGAAATAAAAGATGAAATGCTAATTACCGGAGGTAAAATAACAGGAGGTGTTACAGTATCGTCGCATAATGACCACCGTATAGCAATGGCTATGGCTTTAGCAGCTGTTAATGCCACTGGAGAAATTGCAATTGAAGGAGCAGAGTGTGTTGCTAAATCATACCCTGAGTTCTTTGACGATTTCAGAAACTTTACATTTTAGTTATACAGGAAATATCCCAAATTGGGAAATGTTGATTGTTTTTTGTAATTTTGCATTATGAGAATCATTGCATTCAGAACGCTGAGAGAGTTTTTTGAAAAATTGGAATACTCTGATTCAGAAATACCGTTAAGAGCTTGGTATCATGATGTTAAATCAGCAGAATGGAAAAACTCAAATGAACTTAAGAAGCAATATAAAAATGCAAGTATTGTTGGCGAAGGGAGAGTGGTTTTTAATATCAAGGGCAATGATTACAGATTAGTTGTTTCTATTGATTATGAATTTCAGGTAGTTTTTGTACGATTTATAGGAACTCATAAGCAATATGATAAAATTGATGTTAAAACAATATGATTATGGATATCCGACCAATTAAAACAGAGCAAGACTATAATTTTGCAATTAGCAGAATTGAAGAGTTGTGGGGAGCAAATAAAGATACTCCCGAAGGCGATGAGTTTGACTTATTGGTTACTTTAGTTGAATCTTATGAGATGAATCATTATCCTATTGCACCACCTGATCCTGTTGATGCCATTAAATTCCGTATGGAACAGATGGGAATGACAAAAGCAGATATGGTTCAATATCTGGGAAGTCAGAGCAGGGTTAGTGAAATTCTTAACAGAAAAAGAAGCTTAACGCTGAATATGATAAAATCGTTATACAAAGGTTTAAAAATACCGGCAGAGATATTGTTAGCTTAATTAGAAATAAAAATAAAATTATGAATTCATTCGGAAGAATATTCAGAGTACACATATTTGGTGAGTCGCACGGTGTAGGTGCCGGAATTACAATTGATGGTTGTCCTCCGGGAACACCTATGAACGAAGCCGACTTTGAACCCGATATGGGACGTCGCAGGGCAGGTAAAAAAGGGACAACACCGCGAGTTGAAGCTGATTTGCCTGAATTTATGTCGGGAGTATTTAATAATTGCTCAACAGGTGCACCATTAACTATTTTCTTTAAAAATTCAAATACCCGTTCAGGCGATTATGCCAATTTGGTAGCACAGCCACGTCCTGGTCATGCTGATTATACAGGTCGCATAAAATACAACGGATTTAACGATTACCGTGGCGGAGGTCACTTTTCAGCTCGTTTAACTACAGGTATTGTTGCAGCAGGTGTAGTTGCTAAAAAGGTGCTTGAAGGAGTTACATTTGAAGCAAAACTAATTGAAGCAGGTGGCTCAACCGATATTGATGCTGCTATTGATAAAGCTGTGGCTGACCATAACTCTATTGGTGGAATTATTGAATGTACTATTAAAGGGATACCTGTTGGATTGGGAGAACCATTCTGGGATTCAGCAGAATCGCTTCTAAGTCATGCTATGTTTGCTATTCCTGCAGTGAAAGGAATAGAATTCGGTGCAGGCTTTCAAGCTGCACGCATGACAGGAATGGAACACAATGATCCAATTATTGATGATAAAGGGACAACATCAACAAATTATGCAGGTGGTATAGTTGGTGGAATTACAAATGGTAATGATATAGTTTTCCGTTTGGCAATAAAACCAACATCGAGTATAGCCAAGCCTCAGCAAACTATGAATTTTGAAACAGGTAAAGTTGAAGAACTGGTTATCAAAGGTCGCCACGATGCGTGTGTAGCATTGAGGGCACCGGTTATTGTTGAAGCAATGGCAGCTATTACAATGGCAGATTTGATGTTGATAGAGAACAAATAATTGGCTAAAATGAGCTGGAGTGACTAGAGTTAAATGTGGAAATATGAGAATGAGATAATTTGGAAATGAAATTTTAGTACACATATCTGTAATCCGATAAAAAATGTCAAAATATTCAATTCTCAGCAAACAGAGCAAGTATTTATGGATAGCAATATTGCAAAATGCTAAAATGAATGATAATATATAATATTGCTAAAAAAAAAATGCCATTTTTCATGGCATTAA
>QKGS01000083.1 GCA_003250355.1 Bacteroidota bacterium | reverse complement strand
CATAGAATCAAACTTCTGCTTTTGAAGGTCATTAAACTCTTTAACGTTTTTAGAGAATGTATCACTAAAATCTTTTAACGACCGTGTAAGTTCCTCACGGTTTTCTTTTCCGTTCTTATTCAGACCATCGCTTATTATGGTAAGTTTTTCTTCAAGCTTTTGAGTAAGCTTGTCCAAGCCATTTGACAGTTCTTCTCTGTTTTCCTTTAAAGAAACCGATAACTCCGAACGATTATCCTTTAGCTCTCGTTGTAATAATTGCTGTACCGCTTCAATGATTGGATTAACATTGTTTTCCTTCTTTTCAAATACTAACAAGGCCAGTAAAACAAGGCACAGAGACGAAATAATGATTGCAATAATTTCCATAAATAATTGTTATTGAAGACTATCTAATAAGTTCACAATATTCTCAAACAGACCTTTTTTATGGGTGAATCCCCTGTTTGTATTTTCTATCGTAAGTAACAAATTCAGAAATTGATTATCCGCATATCTATATTCTATTGATAATATTTAAACAATAGTTAGTTTTTTCTTCTAGCGGCAACTCTCCATCGACCCAATGAATTTTAAAACCGTCACGTTCCATTTTACGAAACCATGTCATTTGTCTTTTTGAAAATTGGTGAATAGCCACATTGAGCTTCTCAACCATTTTATTATAGCTAAACTCTTTTTGCAGAAACTGAGTTATATACTTATATTCAAGCCCATAATAAATAAGATTATCGGGTGAAATACCTGAGTTTAACAAACCCTGAACTTCATCAATCATACCATCTCTTAATCGTTGTTTAAGGCGCAATGTAATCCGCTCCTTTACTAATTTCCGCTCCAACAACACACCAAATATTAACGGGTTTATAATTGGATAGTTAATATCAGCAACCGAATTATTCTTATAGTACAAAGCTATTTCAATAGCTCTAATTGCCCTTTTTTTTGTATCTATGTCAGACGTATTGTGTTGATTTTTAATACCGGAAAGAATCTCCGACAATTCAGGCAAGGAATAGTTCTCAAGCTCACTCCTCAGATTTTCATTTGCCGGAACATTAATAAGCTTATAGCCTTTCAATACCGATTCAATATACATTCCAGTACCACCGCAAAGCAAAGGGATTTTGCCTCTCTTACATATATTATTATAAACATTCAAAAAATCGGCTTGATATTCATATACATTATACTTATAGCCGGCAGTTTTAATATCTATTAAATGATATGGTATATCAGTTTCGTTTACTATATATTCATCAATATCTTTACCTGTACCCAAATCCATTCCACGATATACCTGTCGCGAATCGGCACTAATAATTTCAGTGCTAAGCTTATATGCTAAATTTGCAGCTAAATTAGTTTTTCCGGTAGCCGTAGGCCCCAGTACAACTATTAAATCGAAGTTTTTATTCCCCATTTACTATTTGAATTCTTAATAAATGCAAAAATAGTTCATTTTACACTTATATTTGCATTCTAATTCACTGTTAAGCATGAAGGGTAAGAATAGTAACCCTATAAGGGTAAGAAATAAAAGAGCCACTTTTGAATACGAAATACTTGAAACATACACTGCGGGTATTCAGCTATTAGGTACAGAAATAAAGTCAATTCGCAATAATTTGGTAAGCATAACCGATGCTCACTGTGCATTTATTAACGATGAGCTTTACATACTAAATATGCATATTGCAGAATACGAGAACCGCGGATACATGAATCACGAAACCCGCCGCCGTATGCGAAAATTACTACTTACCCGTAAAGAATTAGACAAATGGCACAGAAAAATTAAGGAACGCGGCTTAGCAATGATTCCCCTTTCTCTTTATTTAAATGACAGAGGACTAATAAAAATTGACATAGCACTAGGACGCGGGAAAAAACAATTTGACAAAAGAGAAACATTAAAGAAAAATGACTCAAAAAGAGATCTTGACAGAGTCAAGAAATTAAATAATACAAAGTAAAAACTAAATTAACATCAAAATCTGATTCAAAATGACATCTTTTATTAAAAAACACAAATATGCATTATTAATTCTTCTTATATTATTTATAATTAGTTTAGTTACCCATAAACACTACGGGATTTCATGGGATGAACCAACAGAAAGAACTACAGGAAAAATATCTTATGAATATATCACAGGAAAATCAGATTATCTACATAACTACAAAGACAAAGACTATGGCGTTGGTGGTGTCCTTCCTCTTTACTATCTTGGCGATAAAATATCAAGCAACGACCTAGGTAAAATATTTGCTTTCAGACATTTGCTATCAAATGTATTCTTTATAATATCTGCTTTTTTTATATATCTAACATTCTTTGAACTAATCAGGAATAAATATATTGGTTTAACATCCATGCTCCTATACGCCTTAACTCCAGTAATATGGGCACACTCATACTTTAATCCCAAGGATATCCCTTTCATGAGTATGTTTGCTATAACTCTCTATTTTTTATTCAGAAGCATAAAAAAAAATACACTTGAAAGTTATATTACATTCGGTTTTTTTGCAGGGTATCTTGTAAGTTTTCGCATAATGGGAATTATACTTTATCCTATATTTATTGCTATTGAACTAATAAACCTTTATCAGTCAAAAAACCTGTTAAAAAGCATTAAAACCCTTGCTGTTTTCACAATACCTTACATAATAGGTATAATGATAATATGGCCATACTTATGGAATGCCCCTTTGGATAATTTTATTCAGGCATTCAAAAATATGGCTCACTTCAGATGGATAGGAACAACTCTATTATTTGGGAAAGATATATTATCTTCAGAATTACCATGGTTCTACATTCCAGCTTTTATCTCAATTTCACTACCAATAGGATACTTAATCTGCTTTACTTTGGGTTTTTTATACCTAATCCAAAAAACCTTTAGCAATCTTAAAAATATATTCTCATTAAAAGTTGAAATTTTTATTTGGATAAATGCCGTTATTTTATTTGGATCAATAGCTTCTGTCATTTTTTTAAAATCCATTCTATATGACAGTTGGAGACAAATGTTTTTCATTTTTCCATCTTTTATTATCATTTCCGGATATGGAATATATATGCTCTACTCAAACAAAAAAACCATATTAAGTTATTCTGCATACACTTTAGCTTCAATATCAATAATATCTTCAATATGGGGACACATAATTACTTTCCCGATACAACATGTATACTATAATAAATTAGTTAGCAGAAAAGAAAATCATATATACAATAATTTCACAACCGATTATTGGGGAACATCATACCTCGTCGGGCTTAATAAAATACTCTCAATCGAAAACAGCGAAAACATAAAAATCATGTCTGGCGGAGGACCGCTTCAAATGAATTCTCTTTTATTACCTGAATGTGATAGAAGAAAAATCACATTTACTGAAAACATGGACGAAGCTGATTATTTTATTTCAATTAAAAGAGATAATAAAAACAGTCCTGAAAAAATAATTGGTAGAGAATGCGACTATTCTGTCAGTAAATTAAATTCTCCAATAGTTTCTATCTGGAAGCTAAAATAGAGTAAATTGATATTTAATAACAACTGGATTTTATATTGGCTTGACTAAAATTCAGTTGTCCTTTCCAGATATGAAATGCTATAAAAAAAATTCTAATAAATTACTGATTAAAAAAGAATTGCTGTAATTCGTAAATATCATCGGGTGTTAGGGTAGTAGAATTACCTTCAAATATTGAATCGATAGCCTTTTGTAATTCTTCGTGAGATATATACTTATCGCCGTTGGTGTCTACGGGTTTAAACTTTGCAGGTATTCCTTTACTTGGATCAATTTCGGCAGCAGCTTCCGATTCTTCAGCATATAATTTTCTATCGCTGCGTTTCACTGATTCGGGGTCGTAAAGAATTGCTATTACATGGGCGTCCATTATTTTAATACCATTAGCACCAACCGCAATTGTTCCTATTGGTGTTTCATTATCGAGGTCAAGATAATCGGGAACACCGTCTTTATCGCGGTCGAGCGGACACCCCTTATAGTTTACCTTTGCTTCAGCAGGAGTACCCGGGCATTCATCGTTAAAATCGTCAACACCATCCATATCGTAATCCTTACCATCGGTAATAAGGTATTTTAGATTTCTGAAATTTTCAACGGCTGCAATTTCGGCCGCTTCAGAAAACATATCAACAGTAAGACAAGCATAAGTATTTAATACAAAATCGGGTAATCCTTTTTTGTAATTATCGATATAATCGGTTGCTGACAAGTGCATAACAGCACCTATCCGAAATGTTACCCTGTCGGATACTGCAAAATTCAAACCTACATCAACAGGTACTGCGACACTGGTTTTGGAGTAAATACCATATCCATACAAATCGAGTTCGCGCAAATCTGATTCATAATTAAAATCCTGCGTAATAATATTACCTGCAACACCTTTTTCCTGAGGCAAATCACGAATTGTACCATCGTCCCAATAATGATAACGCAATCCGTTGCCATTGTAAATGTCGCCCTTGGGAGTAAACTGAATTGCTTCTACTCCTAATGAAAAATAAGGGTGTATTGGGCGTTTACGTGTAAGCAGATGGTTGAAATTATAATACAACGATACACCGCCTAAAAACAAACTTGTATGAAAATTCTGAGAATTAGAGGGATTACCATCATACGAATTGGCAGATACTTCGCCTACTGTTCCGTGAAATTCAACATCGAAATTATTTCCTACACTCCTACCTATTGAAATTCGGTACGATGAAAGACCATTAACAGGCGAACCAAAATAATCGTTCACATCTCCAAAAAAAGAGAACACACCCACACCGGCTCCTATAACGGGCTTAAATGCCATACCGGTAACAACCTCTTCTTCTTCAAGCAAAAGTGTTTCGTATGTTTCATCGAATGCCTGACAAAAAAGCATTTGTCGGCATAATATTAAAACTAGTATTAGGGGTGTATATAATTTCATTAATCCTTTTCAATGTCGCAAGGTTGTGCGAATATAGCAAAAAGGATTGATTAACGATACCATTTTTGACTAGCTATCATTAACGCTTCCTGTACTGTTATACGCATTCCACTATTATATGCTGAAACAAAAGCATCGTGTATTGGTGTATTGTTCCAAATATAAATACGATAGTCGCGAGCATCTTTATACTGCGAAAAATTCCCAACAGTGTACTTATGCCAGCCATCGTGCAATTCAACCTGAATATTATCGGTTACATTCAAATGTTTAAAATAATTTTTTCCAACCAGCTTATGCCCTGCCGCAATTTGAATTCTGTAAGATACTCCCTTATCGGGCAAAGGTATACCTGTTATATGCGACAAGTCGCCTGTTGATTGCGAACCATAGTCATCATTGTTGCTATTATCGGCATACGAACCTGAATAGGTTGTTGAACTAACCGATGCAGAACCATTATCATCGAAGCTTAAAGATTCGGTCGAATTGGTATTACTACTTGCATAAGTTCCCGAATTAGAGGTACTATTACTATAACTGCTTCCGTTTGTATTTGTATTTGCACTCGTATTTGAAGCATTTACCGAACCCGAAGTAGCAGCATTTGACGAAGCTGTTGCAGAACTATAAGTACTGTTCGATGCCAAATTACTTGATGAAGAGCTTTGAGTTGCTGTATTTTCGGTCTCTGTTTTAGTTACAACTAACTGGTCGCCGTTGAATGTTTCCAAATCAACATTACGCTCTGCAATATTTACCGTTTTTGTTCTTTCATTTTCGGCATACGAGAAAGTTCCGGTTATAATAAATTCCTGATCGGGTATTTCACCTTCGGGAACCAATTTGTAAGTTACAACAAACTGCTCCTCGCGCGGCATATTCATCCACAAGAACTTAATAACACCATTTTTATAAGTAAAAATTGAGTTCTTACTACGCAGACTCAATGCCTTATAACCTCGTGGTATTTGTTCCTGTATTTTGCCAAAATCTTTTAATGCCCCTTTATTTACCAAAAGGTTTACTATAACTTCATTATCGTTATTCAAATAAGGTTTTTGACGTATACAGTCGATTGTTTTTAAGCTCACATTCTGATATGAAACAGTAGTGTTAGCCGAAGCAATAGTGCCTGCAGCAGTTTCGTCTCCAATAATTTTTACGGGATACGGGGCTATTTCGGCTGTTTTTACTCCATTATCTTCAATATATGAAAATTTTCCTCCAAAATTAAAATCTCCCGACACAGTAGGGTCAACCTCAATAGCATATGATATTGTAATTTCCCTGTCGGTGGGTATTCTCATCCACTGAATTTTCACCTTATTATTTTCAAATCGAAAATCGCCGTTTGCAGTATTTCGGGCTATGGCCTTAAAGCCAACAGGCAATTCCTGCTCATAGCGGGCAAAACCCTCTACGACACCTTTATTTATGGTTGCCTCAACAAGAAACTCATTTCCTGCATTGGCCGATTGGGGTACATTAAGAGTAACTGTAACTCCCGACTGCACAAGCCCGAACAGTGTTAGTAAACTTAACACTATTGATATTACAAGTGTTTTTAACATATAAATTGTTATAAACCGTTAAAATACATTTTTGCTAAAATACTTAAAAACATAATATTCGCAAACTATTCACATTTTGTTAATAACTTTTGTTGACAAAATGTTAATAAATAACCGTTTCGTATACGTATTCTAATGATAATCGAAGCTGCTACCGCCCAAAAACTCTCTAAGAATTGAAGTTGGAGGTATTTCCTCATCGGGAATAGGAACTATATAACTAAGGAATTTTTTTAATCGATTAGCTTCTCTGTATGCATCGTTATTTTTAGGCACCTCCGACAGTATTGGCTCTGCATATCGTTTCAACACCCCAAGTTCATAATGCACTGCTGTATTGAACATTACATCGGCATTTTCCTGAAAGGGGAATATATTATGTTCCTCGCCCCGCCTAACGCTATTCCACCTGTTAATAGTATCGAGTGCACTATAACCACGGTACTTATAGTCGCGAATCATACGGCGAATTAGTCGCACATCGCTGGTTGGTATACGATTATGATTATCGAGCGAAAGAGTTGTTAATGCCGATACATATATTTTAAATTTCAAACTATCGCAAATGTGCTTAGTAAGTTCCGGAGTAAGAGCATGAATACCTTCGGCAATAATTATTGACTTTTGACTTATTTTAAGCATATCGCCATCGTAATACCTTTTACCTTCAATGAAAGAGAATTTTGGCAATTCTATTTCTTTACCATCCATTAAACTATTGAGGTTGCTGTTTAGTGTTTCGATATCTAAAGCGTAAATTGACTCAAAATCATAATCACCTTTTTCATCGCGGGGAGTATCGTCGCGGTTCACAAAATAGTTATCGAGTGAAAGGGTAACAGGTCTAAGCCCTGCAACCTTAAGTTGTATAGCAAGTCTTTGGGCAAATGTAGTTTTACCCGACGATGATGGCCCTGCAATAAGAATAATGCGCGGCATAGTGTCACGTTCGAGTATTTGGTCGGCTATGTAAGCCATTTTTTTCTCCTGTAGAGCCTCCGATATTTTAATAAGTTCGCTTACTTTCTTTTTGGCAACCATTTCATTAATATTACCCAAGTAAGCTACATTAAGAATTTCGCCCCACTTGGTATACTCCTGAAATACTTCAAACAGCTTATCGCGAATTACAATACCCTCGCACTCCTCGGGACAATCTGCTTTTGGCGGAATAAGCAACATACCGTCGTAATATTTAACAAGGTCAAATATTTCGAGATATCCGGTTGAGGGGAGTAAAAAACCATAGAAATAGTCGAAACTACCATTAAGTCTATAAACCGAGGTATACAATTGCGGGCGTGTTTTCAGAAGAAGACTTTTTTCACAATATCCGTATTCATTGAAAAGCTCAATAGCCTCCGACGATAGTATTTCATCGCGTTCAAAAGTGATGTTCGCATCAATAATTTCACGCATACGGTTTCCTATTTCGAATACTTCCTCATTTGTCAACGGTTCGTCTTTTCCTATTACATTACAGTAGTATCCTTTTGATATGGAGTGCTGTATATTGAGTCTATATCCGGGGTATAGTTCCGATACGGCTTTTTGCAAAACAAACGATAACGAACGAATATACATACGCTGTCCATCGGGGTGACTTATGTCGATAAATTCGACCATTTTTGGCTTATATATATTATATGTGAGTTCTTTGAGCTTGTTATTTACAAATGCTCCAAGAATTTTATACTTCATATTAAAATTCATATCCTCTGCTATTTCCGATAAGGTAGTACCCAGTGGATATTTCTTTTTTAAGTTATTGTTAACACAAATTATTTCAATCATTGAAATTCTTCTGTCGGGTGCCATAATTTTGGTCTATTTTAATTGGTATTTATAATGGTTTCTTATTCTTAACAAATCGAGTGGTGCTTTAATAAAATATGTGGTTTTGATTTTAGAACCGGCTTTATCTTCCCATTCGTTTAATGGTATTTCTACTACCGTTTCTTTAATTGCTTGCCGTCCATACAATATAATAGCTCTTGAAAACAACTCAATATCGAATAGCCATTTTGATATAAACGGCTTATTAAATATCTGACTTGCGATACTGTTACTAAACAATTTTGCGCCACATTGGGTATCGTAAACAGGCAGCTTTAATACCATACTTGCCAGTGTTGAAAAAACACGCCCTATGTAGTGTCTAGCCGGCTTTCTGTTAACATTAGCTCCAAGGCGCTTGAATCGGGAACCTATAATAATATCTTTAGTTAAACTTCCGTTGCAAAATGAAATAAAATAGCTGATTTCTGAGAGTGGGGTTGCTAAATCGGCATCGAAAAAACCAATGTAATCGAACCCTTTATTTATGTTTTCAATTACCCCCAAACGAACTGCTTCTGCCTTACCGGAGTTTTGCGGCAAATCAACAACAGTACAATTATTACCTATTTGCTGTTGAATATGTTTTAGCAGCGATAAAGTATTATCGCTACTTCCATCATTAACAAAGCAAACCGATACACTTTCATTATTTTTGAAATATGTAACAAAATCGTTTGCAGGCAAACGATTTTCTTCATTATAACAAGGTACAACTATACAGATTGTTTGCATATAATATAATTTGAAAGTCCGGGCAATTTAATACCAAATAATTTAAAAAATACCATAATACAATAATCAAGCATAAAACAGGCAACAATTATTTTATCGATAATCCCCTTTGATTTCCAAACACCAATACCCTTGGTATGCTTCAGTGATGAATTATTCTTTTCCTTTAATACATTCAAATATCGGGGAATTAACAAAGAAAAGAAAAAGTATCCCTGTTCAACACACTTCAATTCTGAATTTGAGATTACTCGCTTCAATTCGCCAGCATTATAACGTCGGAAATGTTTCAAAAAAATATCGTGTGATGAAAATAAGCTATTGAAAGCCGGTACTGTTATATAAAGATCAGCAGATTCTTTTATCAGAGCATTATTTTTCAATTGCTTCAAAAAAGCTATTTCATTATCAATATGTTCAATCACATCGAAAAGAAAAACGACATCGGCAGAGACATTATTATTTATATCACTTAAATTGTTATATAAATATATTTCTTTGCCTATATTTTTGAATTTTGAATTATATTCAGTTATCATGTTTGAAGTAAATGCAGTATCGACAGCATAATACTTTACATTGGGATAAATATTTAAAAAAGCATTTGCAATATAGGTATCGCCACAGCCAATATCAAGTACGGTAAATGTGTCGGCTCTACTAAAAGATGCATTACGCCGGAATATTTTATTTAATATTTTAAATCGAGCAACTTCCCATGGGTGACGTGCCTGATTTTCGGTTTGCTTTTCTATTAAATCCATTAATTGTTTTTTTGCAACAGTTTCCATGTGTCGAACTCCTGACACACTTTATAATTATATAATGTATCGTTCATGTGCAAACTGCTGTATTTAGTTAATTCGCCCCTACCCTGTGGCATTGCCAATGAGTCGAGTATAATATATTCTGTATTTAGCCGGTAATAAAATTCATAAAATGATTCGGCAGATTGCTCAGGATTATCGAGATAGTTTTGAGTAAGTACATCGTACACTATTGGGTGCGACAACTTATAGTTTTCACCCTGTTTGAAGAAAAAATATGCCGGAGCATAAATACGGACATTTTTATTAGGCATATATGTTGCAATAAACTCAGACCTGCTTTGAACGGGATAAAACCGCCCTGCCATTTTTACACTTGCGTAAATATTAACCCCCAAATAAACAGCTACAATTACAAAAAGAGTTACTCGCAAATACTTTTTTGAATTATGAATAATATTTTCAATACCATATAATACTATGATGATATAAAAAGGTAAAATCATAAGTCCATATTTAATGGTTTTACCCTGCGATACAGCACCAAGCCCCACTGCCAGTGTTAGTGAAAACACGATAATATCTTTATGATTGTTCCACAAATATTTGAATGCGAATATGGTTACAAAAATAAGTAATACTGAGAATACTGCTACTTCGGCATTCCAAAAGTATCGCATATGTTCATTGGCCAATTTTACCAATGGCCCCAAATAGCTTAAATCAACAGCATCGAGGTTGGGGTCGTTGCTGAATTGTTTTAAAAATATATTTATTTTTTCACGGCTATTTATGTCGATGAAATAAAACAAGGAAACAAAACCACTAACTGCACCGAACGAAATTGCCTGTATATACTTTTTTGAAAAAAATAAAAGAACAACACCTGCCAAACAAATACTTAATCCATTCAAATGAGACAATGCTCCCAAGCCTGCCGATACTGCAGCTATCAATAAAAAACAGATGCGGTTATTATTTTTCCATTTCTGTAAAAGATAAAATGTAAGAAGAGCAAAAAACATAACTGCAATTTCGGGTCGATATATTAATCCGTATCGAAAGAACACATAATTAGACAATAGCAAAACGAGAAAAGAGAGGATATTTACAAAAGTGGTTTTATTTACTTTCATGATATAATAAACCAACAATATAACTCCGCCAAAAAACAAAACTGACAAAAAGCGAAATGCGTAAAACGAAGCTCCAAAAACAGAATACACCAAGGCTCCAAGCCAAATAAAAAATTTATGATAATGAAGCTGAATAATTTCCCATCCCTGTCCTATTCCCTCAAACATAGGAGAACTCACAAAACCATTGCGCACAAGCATTTGAGCTTGCTCGGCCAATATTGCCTCATCGCCGTCGGAATGAAACAAGAACGAATATATGTATAATACTCCCAAGAGCAGTAATGCAACCGGAAGGGCGATTTTTAATTTGTGGTTAATTTTAACCCGCATTATTCATTAGATTTTCAAGATTATCATTAATCAATTATTAATCAACACCTTTCTAATGCAACGCATTAGAGCGGGCTGAACCCAGATAGTTAATTGATGTTTTCCATTAACCATCTGTATTGCTTCTATTTACCCTCATTATTTCAATTCTATTGCATGGTTCGGGTTTAAACAACATGAACAAAACTGAACTTTAACATATAGCGGCAAATATATAAATATTAGCAAATATTTACTGATACTAATGCTTTAACTCTTCAACTAAAAACGGAGCTGTGTACCCATTGTTTTGTCCGGCTATTTCTTCAGGAGTTCCCTGGGCAATAATAGTACCACCTCCCACTCCACCTTCGGGGCCTATATCTATTATATGGTCGGCAACTTTAATTACATCGAGGTTATGTTCTATTACTATTACTGAGTTACCCTTATCTACTAGTTTATACAAAACACCAAGCAACACTCTGATATCTTCAAAATGGAGACCGGTAGTAGGCTCGTCGAGTATATAGAGTGTTTTGCCGGTATCTTTTTTCGACAATTCGGTTGCAAGTTTTACCCTTTGCGATTCTCCGCCACTAAGTGTTGTAGATGGCTGCCCAAGAGTAACGTATCCTAATCCAACAGCCTGCAATGCTTTAAGTTTTTGAGTAATTTTAGGTACATTTTCAAAGAACTCAACAGCCCTGTTTATTGTCATATCGAGCACATCGGATATTGATTTTCCTTTATACCTCACTTCGAGTGTTTCACGATTGTAACGTTTTCCGTGACAATCGTTGCAGTGTACATACACATCGGGCATAAAGTTCATTTCAATAGTTTGTACCCCGGCTCCCTTGCAGGTTTCACAACGCCCCCCTTTAACATTGAATGAGAATCGGCCTGCTTTATATCCGCGTATTTGAGCCTCGGGCAATTTCTGAAACAGTTCTCTTATTTCAGAAAAAACACCGGTATAAGTAGACGGATTACTACGAGGCGTTCGCCCGATAGGCGATTGGTTAACTTCTATTACTTTATCGATATGTTCAATGCCCGATATTGATTTATAAGGCAACGGAGCTTTAACAGCATTAAAGAAGTGACGATTCAATATTGGGTGCAGAGTACCGTTTATTAACGATGATTTGCCACTACCCGACACGCCTGTAATACAAACAAATTTTCCTAAAGGTATTTTTAAATCGACATTTTTAAGATTATGCCCCGATGCACCTTTTAATATTATGCACTTGCCGTTTCCTTTTCGTCTCACCTGAGGCACTTCAATTTTCTTGCGTCCATTCATGTATTCGGCTGTTAACGAGCAAGAGTCAAGAATATTTTGAGGTGTGCCGTGAGCTATTATTTTTCCACCGTTACGCCCTGCAAACGGACCAATATCGACAACATGGTCGGCTTCAAGAATCATATCCTTATCGTGTTCAACAACAATAACAGAGTTTCCTGTATCGCGCAATTGGTGCAATGAATTTATGAGTCGTCGGTTATCGCGTTGGTGCAGACCAATACTTGGTTCATCGAGTATATAAAGCACATTTACAAGTTGCGAACCTATTTGCGTAGCCAGCCTAATACGCTGGCTTTCACCACCCGAAAGTGTTTTGGAGCTACGATTGAGCGACAAATAATTTAATCCTACCTGCAACAAGAATGTTAATCGGGAACGTATCTCTTTTAATATTTCAACAGCAATAGTTTTTTGCCTACCCGTCATTCTATCTTCTATACCTGCAAGCCATTGATAAAGCTGCTCAACATCCATACGGGCAAGTTCGGCAATATTTTTATCGGCTATTTTAAAATACAACGCCTCTTTTTTAAGTCTGTCGCCGTTACATTCAGGGCAATCAATTTCTTTAATATAATTTTGAGCTTTAGAACTTACAGCAGGGCTTATATCATCGCCGGTATCGGAGTTCAGAAAATTTATTATTCCACCAAAGGTGAGCAAATAATTAGATGATATACCCAGTGGGGTGTTTTTCAATTTCAAAGGTTCGTCGGAACCGTTCATTATAATATCGAGAGCTTCGTGAGGAATATCCTTAATTGGTTTGGCAAGGTCGAATTTATATTTATCGGCAATAGCGTCGAGCTGCCAAAAAATAAGGCTTGGTTTATATTTACCCAAAGGTAGAATACCCCCTTTTTTTATACTTGCATTTTTATCGGGTATTACCTTATCTATGTCTATTTCGTTAACTATTCCCAGTCCTTTACATTTGGGGCACGCTCCCACCGGCGAATTAAACGAGAATGAATGAGGAGCCGGCTCATTGTATGAAATACCGGTAGTAGGACACATTAGCATTTGGCTAAAAAAGTGAATATCGTTGGTTTCGGCATCGAGAACCATAGTAACACCACCACCTTGTTTCATAGCAAGCTCAAGCGATTCCCTTATGCGTTTACGGTCATTTTCCTCAATTATAAGCCTGTCAATAACTGCTTCAATATTATGGGTTTTATATCTGTCGAGGCGCATTCCCGGCATTAAATCTTTTAATTCGCCATTGATACGGGCTCGCAAGAATCCTTTTTTTATAAGCTGCTCAAACAATTCTTTATAATGCCCCTTACGCCCTTTAACCAAAGGTGCAAGTATATATACTTTTTTACCGTTTAGTTTTTCTATTAGTATATTGGTAATTTGCTCATCGGTATATTTCACCATTTTCTCACCGGTATTGTATGAAATAGCCTCACCTGCACGGGCATACAATAAACGGAGAAAGTCATATATTTCGGTAATAGTACCAACAGTAGAACGGGGGTTCTTTCCTGTAGTTTTTTGCTCTATTGATATTACGGGGCTGAGTCCGGTAATTTTATCAACATCGGGGCGTTCCATACTTCCAAGAAACTGACGTGCGTAAGCCGAAAAAGTTTCGATATACCTACGCTGACCTTCGGCATAAATGGTATCGAATGCCAACGACGACTTTCCGCTACCGCTAAGCCCTGTAATTACGGTTAGCTTATTGCGCGGTATTACTACATCAATATTTTTCAGATTATGTACTCTTGCACCGTACACACACACCTGCTCATCATTTTCAATATATGGTTCAAAAGTTGACTCCCTACTCATTTAAAAGTATTTATGGTTCAAAATGCAAATATATCTAGTATTCTTTACTTTATACAGTTTTATTTGTGGTTTTGTTGAACTGTTGGCAATCATAATATTATATGACTTGCTAATATATAAACATGAAACTTTCTGTAACTCAATAACGTTTATATGTGAAAGGGTATAAAAATAGTACTGAAATGTTAAGTACAGAAAGAAAAAACAAGAATTATCTGAAAATTCTTACTAAAGAACAAAAAGAGAAGTTTAACGAAGATAAACTTCAAGAAACAACCTCATTTCTAAAGTATGCTAATATTATAGGGTTATTAACTATACTATTATTTGGTGTATACGACCTGTTTGCAATAGAAGAACAGGCTACAATTATAGAGATATCTATACTTAAATGTATTACCGCACTACTAATTATTTTATTTACAATATATTATTTCAAAAGCAATACTAAAAAGGTGAGCTACTTTACTCACATTTTAAATATCTCGGTGTTTACTTTTTTCCTGCTTGCAGAAACAATTCTAATGAGTTCATATCCGCAACAAATATTTCATATAATGGCAGGACTTGCAGCACTAAACCTTGCTACATTGCTGGTATTCAACCTTTCGGGGGTAGTAGCTGTTGTATTTACTTTAATTACTTTAATTGCATTCAACATAAACTTCTTCAACCTTAAAGAGTTATCGGCAACAAATGCCGGATATATCGATGTAAATATTTGGTTTTTACTGGCTACATCAGCCAGTATCATAATAAGGAGACATATTAGAAATATAAAAGCAAGAACATTTCTAGTGAATATTCATCTGAAGGAGGCTCATTTACAAAAATACAAGTTGTTTGGAATAGTTTCGCACGACTTAAAAAACATGATGTCGTCACTTACCGGGTTAACATCGTTTCTTAAATCGTCGAAAGATTCGGTTGATGCCGGCATGATGGATAAAATGCTTGACGCAATACACGATTCGTCGAGTGATGCACTTTCGATATTCGAAGAGTTAATGATATGGCTTAGGTCGCAAATGAATGCAATATCGCCAAATATAAATGATATTAATATTGATTCATTTTTAAATAACCTTTTAAACCAAATGTCGCCAATAGCCGAAAATAAGGGGATATCAATAGAGATAAACAATTCGACACTAAACTCTATAAAAAGTGATGCCAATATACTTTCACTTGTATTAAGAAACCTAATATCGAATGCAGTAAAATTCTCGAACGAAGGGGCAAAAATTGAGGTAAATACGTACAATAGCGTTAATGATACATATATTGAAGTACGCGACTACGGTGTTGGTATTCCGAAGGAAAAAATAATAGAACTGACTAAAGGCGAAAATATATCGTCAACTTTTGGAACTAATGGAGAGAAAGGAACCGGGCTGGGGCTAAATTTAAGCCATACCCTAATATCGCATATTAATGGCAATATAAAAATATCCAGCATTGAAGGGGTTGGCACATCGGTAAAAATACACTTAAAAACCCTATAGTCCACCAATGCTAATTCCAAACACAAACTCAGAACCTTTACCCTCTTCCGAAGTTACTGTTATACTGCCACCTAACTCATGAGCTATCATTTCGGAAATAGACAAGCCTAGTCCCAAGCCTTCAACGCTCTTGTTATAGCCATCCTCTACCTGAGCAAAACGTTTAAATATATATTGGAGCTTATTGGCAGGTATTCCTCTTCCGGTATCCTTAACCGATATTTTTACAATAGTACCGTCGGTATATACCGAAAGCTCAACAAAACCTTCCTTTGTGAACTTTAAAGCATTGTTCATAAAATTGGTAATAATTTGGTTTACCCGTGTGTAGTCAGTATTTAGAATAATGTTTTTTTCATAAACAGAATTATTGAGCTTTAATTCAACATTTGTTGAATTATGTTTCATTTTATAAAACGAGAACAAATTATCAATCAGCTTATTTAGTTCAAACTTTTCAATTTGGAGTTTCATTTGCTTTGATTCTATAAGGCTTAAATCGAGCATCACATCTATCAGAGCTAAAAGGGTTTTTGTATTTGCCTCAATTATATTTAAATATCTTCTCCGTTCTGTCTCCTCAACATCAATTGTGTTGAGCAGGTTAGAAAAGCCAATAATTGCATTCATTGGCGTTCGTATTTCATGCGAAAGATTGGCAAAAAATGCAGTTTTTAGCTTGTCAGACTCCTGTGCCTTTTCAAGTGCTATTAAAAGCTCTTCGGTTCTATCCAATACCATTTTCTCCAGGTTCTCCTTATGCTGTTCCAGTTCCTCCTTGTTGGCTTCTATTTCCTCCTTTTGTTCTTCAAGCAAAACATTAGTTTGCTGCAATACACTATTCTGTTTCGAAATTTCTAATGTGCGCTTTTTTACCTCGCTCTCAAGAACGGCATTCTTTTGCTTTTCCGACACTATACGAGCCATAAAATACACAAATGCAATAATTAGCAATAAAGAAACTGAAACAATTTTAAAGAACAAGGTTCGCCAAAACGGTTCTGTTATTTCAATTTCAATTATTCTTGGCTCACCCGACCATACACCATCGCAATTAGCTGCTCGTAACATAAAAGTATATTTGCCCGGGCTCATATTTGTATATTTCGCAAATCGCAATTCAGATGTTGTCCATATCCAATCATTGTCGAACCCCTTTAACATATATACAAATTGGTTGCTTTCGGGCGATGTGTAATGAAGAGCAGAAAAGCTTATTTTAAAATTATTCTCGTGGTACTTTAGTTGAAGTTTATTGGTATAGTTAAGTGCTTGGTTCAATATAATACGACCATCATATTTTTGTCCGGGTTTTACTAAGGCATTTTCTATTTCAATATTATTAAAAACTACAACCGGAGCTAAAGTATCTTCCGATATTTCTTCGGGATAAAATGCATTAAAGCCGCTAACTCCTCCAAATAGAATTTCTCCATCGCTAAGCATATACCCACTTCTGTCGGTAAATTCATTGTCCTGTAATCCATCGCTTATGCCATAGTTCACAAGAGTGTTGTTGGTACACGAGTGACAGCTTAATCCATTATTTGTACTTATCCATATATTGCCACTCTTGTCTTCAACTATATCTTTAACAACCGGATTTGGCAAGCCTTCGCCAATGCTAAAATGGTCAAAATATCCGGCAGCTCCATTCCTACCCTCTTTATATATATTCACCCCTCCGCCATATGTTCCAACCCATATTTCACTATTTACGGTCTCTATTATTGGCATTATATAGTTATAACTTAAACTGGTATTATCACCCGGAATATTCTTAAACAGTGTAAATTCAAGGTTTTCAGATACCCTTTGTGCTCTATTTATCATTATTAACCCCTCGGCAGTTCCTATCCATATTCTATTCTGCGAGTCTTCCAGTATGCTTCTGATAGTGTTTGACGGCAATTTGGAATTTTCAGTATTATAATGCTCTATTGTTCTGGCTCCTAAATAATTGCGAATTTTATATATTCCATCATTATAAGTTGCAACCCAAAGTACATTTTCACTATCGTAACACAATGCAAGCACAATACTTTTAAAGTCGATATCAGAGTTTGTTTTTATCCACTTCCCGTCTTCAAATTTAAAATCGACAAGCAACGACGGATATGCGGTTGCAACAACAATTCGTTTATTTTTACCTTCTTTTATTTCTAAAATATCGTAAGCATAGTTTTGATACTGTTTGTCGTTAACATTTAACTCAATAAACCCGAAAGTATAGTTTTTTTGCATTGTTGCCGGGAGTAAATTTACTCCGCCCCCCTCTGTGCCAACCCATAAATTACTATCGGAGTCTTCAAAAAAACTAAGTACTTTGCTGTGCGATATACAGCCTGATTGCGAATTTTTATTATAACTCCTGAATTGCCTTTTGTTAGGGTCATATTTATTTATGCCGCCTCCATTTGTACCTATCCATACAGTATGGTTGTTGTCTATAAATATGTCGCGTACAAAATCGTTCGATAAATGAAAATCGGTATCACCTGCCTTAAAATTATATTTTAAAGAATATGGAAACCCATCGCTTTTGTTTTTTACAAAATACGAAAGTCCGTTACTCCCACCTGTCCATAAATTATTATTCGCATCTAATGCAAATGAACTGTTGTTAACATTAGCCGTTTTGGAATGAAATAAATATTTGTCATTTGATTTATTATACTCAACGTAAATAATATCGAACCAAACCCCAACAATAAATCCGTTGTCTACTTCAATAATATTGTGATATCCGTCGTAATCATCATGGGCAAAAACCTTATCGGCTTTTCCTGTAAATTCACCATTGGCATTAGTTTCCAATTTAAAAATAGCATCAAAACTGCACATTAGAAATTCACCGCTATGCGTCTCAATTATTTTACCATAGTTACGTGCCAAATTATTGTCATACACCAAATTAATGTTCCTAAATTTCTGTATATTCAATTGTCCGGCTCCGTTTTGAGAAAATATATTTATACCGGTTTGAGTGGTTGCTATAATTCGGTTATGAGAATCGCAAATAATGTCAAGTACATTGTTGTCGGTAATAATATCAGGATACTCATCGGAATTGCAAAAAGTTGTAATCTCACCGGTTATTTTATTTAAAACAGAAATACCTTTGTTCTGGGTAGCTATCCATATATTGTTGCTATAATCCTCTTCAACTTTTAAAAGCAAATTACCCGATATGCTGTTTTTATCCGATGATACTCTGAATACTTCAAAATCGTAACCGTCGTAACGGTTTAGTCCATCTTGGGTGCAGAACCACATATAGCCTGTTTTGTCTTTGTATATGCCTATAACATCGTTCTGCGACAATCCGTTTTTAGATGTTATTTTTTCAAAAGCTATTTCGCTACCATGTAATTCCGAAAACGAAAAAATAATTACAAATGAAAGTATTACACTCACCAATAGATTCAACATAAGTTCAATGGATATGAATAGCTTTAATATATAAATTTCAATGCATAAATACAATAAACAAATATGTATACAATACAGAAGTACTATTTTTTTATCAGTGCAATAATATTTTTATGCTATTGTTTTCATTCTCAACAGTCAAATATCCCCATACAATTCAGCTTTAGCTAAATAATAGTATTGACATTACTGTTCGTACAATTCTATTGCTATCATAATATTTTTACTCTTTTGTTTCGTATATTCGTTACTATTCTTCAATTATAAATATATGAAGCAAGAAAACCGCAAATATACTTTTAGCATAGTTGTGCCTACTATGCTGGCAATTCTAATGTTTATTGTAAGCTTTTATGCCATAATTATACCATTGTTTGAAAAAAGTATTATGGATAGAAAAAAAGAGATGATTCACGAACTTACCAATACGGCATGGAGCGTTTTGAATGAGTTCAATGAACTACACAAAGCAGGTAGTATAAGCCTTGAAAATGCTCAAAAACAAGCTTCCAATGAAATATCGCGCATGAGATACGGCAACGAGCAGAATGATTATTTTTGGATAATAACCGATGAACCTGTTATGGTAAACCACCCATACAGAAGCGATTTGAATGGTAAAAATTTATCAGATTATACCGATAATCACAACAATAAAATATTTGTTGATGCAGCAGAGCTGGTAAAACAAAAGGGGAATGGAATAATCCAATATTACTGGCAAGGGAAAGAATCGATGCTCGAAGTACCCAAACTTTCATACGTTAAAGGTTTTGAAGAGTGGAACTGGATAATAGGAACCGGAATATATTTGAATGATGTAAATGCAGAGATTAAAGAACTACGGAATCAATTGTTTCGAGTGTCACTCCTTATTATTTCTATCATTATTGTAATACTTATATACATACTAAACCAAACTAAAATAATAGAAAACAAAAGAAAAGAAGCTGTAGAAAAGCTTAAACAGTCGAACGAGAAATACAAAAGCCTGGTTGGGGCATCGACCGAAGGAACACTTATGGCAATAGACGGAAAGGTAATATTTGCCAATAATAAATTTCTTACTCTGCTCAACAATAACATTTCAGAAGTAGTTGGTTTAGATTTTAGTCAAATATTTGATTTGGAATGGAACAATATGGTATCGGCTATTGAGAACCCTAACAAAACACACCCTTTTGAAACGAAACTACTTATAGCTAAAAGTGGTTTTGAAAATATAGTTGCTTACATTACACAGGTTAAGCAATCGAATAATACAGCTTACATAATAGTGATAAAAAATATTACCGACAAAAAACGGTTACGACTCGATAAAGAGAAATTGTCAGGTGATATAAATCTTTCTCTTCAATTAATGAATCAACCTGTTAAAAACCTGGTTGTCGAAAATATTTATTGTCAAATTAATGACAATACAAAAGAGGTAGTTTCAAAAATGGTATTACAAAAAAAAGATATTATTTGCATAAATAATAATGAACAGACAATTGGAGTTGTTACCGATTCTGACTTAAAAAACAGAGCATTTAACAGCTCTGACTTAATAAACTCGCCCATTTCGTCAATAATGACTTCGCCTGTTGTATCAATAAATCAAAATGCATTATTATACGAAGCGGTAATTGAGTTTCGAAAACATAATATTTCACACTTGCTGGTAAAGAACAACAATAATGCAATAATTGGTAATATTAGCTATGTTCAATGCCTTGAAATGCAAAACAACTCCATAGCATTTCTAATAAAGGAAATTCAAAACAGCTCTTTAGTTAGTGAACTTAAAACTATATATAACAGAGTACCTATTTTAATTCAGGCTGTTTTTACAAGTACCGATAATATTGGTAGTGTTTCAAGAATTATCACATCAATTGCCGATGCTATTAATATCAGAGTTATAGAATTAGCATTAAATGATATTGGAGAACCTCCGTGCAAGTTTGCATTTATTGCTATGGGAAGCGAAGGCAGAAGCGAACAAACCCTAAAAACAGACCAGGATAATGCAATTATATTCTCTGAACCCGGGTATAAAGATTATTTTTTATCGTTAGGTATAAAAGTAAACGAAAACCTGCATACAATCGGATACTCGCGATGCGAAGGTGATCTTATGGCCGGAAACCCCGAATGGTGCAACCATATTGATGAATGGAAGAATATATTTACACAATGGATTTCAAGTAAGGAGATAGCTGCCGTACTCGACAGTTCAATTTTTTTCGATATCAGGTGTATTTACGGAAGTACTGAATTAACGCAAGAGCTTTGGAAACATATATACTCTGAGCTTGAGCATAATCGCCATTTTTTTAATATACTCTCAAAAACTATATCAAACATTAAATTCCAATCGGACATTAAGAGAATCGACCTAAAAAAACTCACTATACCCATTACCGGATATTTACGTGCCAAGGCTTTATTCCACTCTATTAACGAAACCAATAGCTTACTAAGGCTGAATCATTTAATGGCTCGTAATATAATTAGCGAAACTAAAGCCGATGAAATTGAGAAAATACTAAACTTTCTTATACATTTTAGAATTAAATGTCAGGTAGATATGATAATGGATAGCGACGCTCCATCAAATACAATATCACTACATAATGTAACTGCAATTGAAATTGATACTATTAAGAATATTACTAAAGAAATAACCAAAATTCAAGAAGATTTGAAAAATGAATTTAGCGGGGGAGAATAAAAAGAAATGATATTTCAGCCATAATAACTACTAAACTATGTTTTGTTAACTACTAATGTGGGGGGGGAAGGCCGAAATATCAGTTTCTTTCTTTTTACTATTTAAACTATTTAAGGAATACAATTTGCTACACGAAAGTTTTCTACTATTATCATTTATCTCATTCATTACTAGAACTTTCAAAATCAAGGAGGGCATTGCTGCTCCTCCTTCGATTTCATATTAATAAATAGTAATAGTTAATCCTAACTCTCACATATAAGACTATAAAAACAAGAATGGTTGCACAAAAAGGTTATAATTTTTTTAAAAAAGCAGCAACAAAAGCATAAGTATCAGGAACAGAAATACTTATAAAATACAGCACTTCTGCACTTTTAGTAGAAAAATGTCAATTTATTGGCTTTAAAAGGGTTTCAATTTTTAGTCAACTACTGATTGAATTTGTATTTTAAACCAAATCTTAATCCAAAAGTACGGCTGTTAATACCTAATTGTAAAAAATCGCTAAACTGCCACAAAGGGTATTGAAAGAAAATATCAGAATATATTGAAACTTTTTGAGTTAATTCTGCACTTAACCCTATACTACTATACGATGCCATATTATATCGTACAATATCGTTGTTAGGTAAAATACTACGTACAACTCCATTTTCAGCTATTACCTTACCTATCGATGCTATGTGAATTTGATTAACCATACCTGCTTTTATTAGCAAATCAAAATATTTCAAATTAAAACTAAATGAAAATATTACCGGTATCTCAAGCAGATTATATCTGTTTATAACATTATATTCAGCAATCGATGTTGTGGTATCGTATGAATAATAATTAGAATCGCGATAAGTGATTTTATTGTAAGTGTAATAGTATGTTTTCCATACTGTATCGCCATTGGTTATTGAGTTTGGGTCAAAGTAACGTACCGAATCAGTTATGTTTTTAACCTCTTTTATTTGTATTGTGTTGGCAATACTATCAATATCACTATTGCTTAATGAATAATTCAAAGCATCGCTCAAACTCAAATAACCAATGCCTGTACCAATACCCATATTTCCATTATTGTAACAAATATTTACCCCTATACTATATCCGCTTTTGGCTTGTGCAGAACTACTCAAATTACCATACTTAACTACACCCGAATGGCTTGGTATGGAATGCTTTACCACTCCATAATATATGTTGGTACTGAAATATTGATTCAGATTTCTCTCGTAGTATTGCTGTTTGTATTCCTTGCTATTAATACTCTGCTTAAATTGCATAGGTTCAGCAAATGATGGGCTTAAATTTTCTATTTCATAAGGGGTGAGTTCTTTTTTAGGGGGGAGTTCTTGTTCAACAAAAACAGTATCATACACCCAAACAGTGTCGTAAACAGTTTCATACTCCCAAACAGTGTCGTAAACAAATACAGTGTCGTATATTATTGCATTGGAACTATTCTGAGCCGACAAATAGTTAATGGAACAGATAACTGTTAAAAACAAACAAAATATGATACTTAAAATATATTTTACCGGCATTGAAATATCAAGTAGTTATTCCTGTGTATTATAAACACAAAAGAAATATAAATTATTCGGAACTAAGTGTAAAAATATATTATTGTTCCGGACATTTCAATTCATTCTAGTATAAATGTAATGTATCTGACTTAATTACCGTATCGGTAACTACTTTTTGGTGTTTAACTTTAACTACCTTTTTAACATATACTTTCTGCACCGCTTGGTTTTCTTCTTTTATTACAGCTTTGTTGGTATTTTCGGCAGCACTTGCTTCATTTAGCTCAGCCGGAGTATTAATAAAAAATACAGAATCGTTTGTTTTGTAGTCGGTAATTTGCGGAGTTATTGTAGTGTTTTCAATTTTAACAGAATCGGCAACAGCTACCGGAACAGCCTGCTCTTTGGGGTTATTAAAGTAAAGCGTGCCGGCAACAGCAGCTCCCACTACCAACGACGACACCAAAATAGTATTTTTTCCTGCCAATGCAGCAAGCTTCAGTTTTGCTCCCGAAGAAGCAACAGAGCCGGTACCAGTCCCTTCAGTTCGAAAAACATTCTTAAATTCGGTTGACGGTGTAATTTTCAAAGCACTCAGCTTCTCATACATCAGGTCATCTATATAATTTAACTCGTTGCTCATAAGCATTGGAAATAAAAATACAAATCTCTCTTTTTTCTCTTTTCTATCCTGCCGGTTAAGGTTATGATACAGTTTCTTTTGTATCAGTTGTCTGGCTCGTAATAGTTGCGACTTCGATGTGCTAACCGAAATATTCAGTTGTTTTGCAATTTCATTATGCTTCATTTTTTCAAAAACATACAAATTGAAAACAGTTCTGAAGCCTGTTGGCAAACTATTAATTACAGACAAAACATAGTCTTGCGATATATCGCTATCCAAAATACGTTCTTTAATATCCTTTGGCTCTTCATTATTTTCGCCGTCAGAATAAGTTTCCGATATATCGTCAACATTATAATCGTCGGGTTGTTTTTTCAAAAAAGCAAGTGAATTATTCACCACTATTCTGTACATCCACGATTTTAAAGCATTGTTGCTTTTAAGCTTCCCAATGTTTTGAAATATATCAATAAAACTCTCCTGAAGAATATCTTCAGCATCAGCTTTATTTCCTACATATCGCATACTCACCCCAAGTAATTCGGGTGCGTAAGTATTGTATATATACTCTCCGGCTTCTGAACTACCGGACTTAAGCTTTTCAATAAGCTGATCATGTTCCGTAACCATACTTATATTATAGATTAAAAACGATAAAAAGGTTGCATGAAAAAATTATATATTTTTCCACTCAACAATATTATTTACAACCGAATTAATTAATATTTCGCGAGCTTCCCTACTTATCCATGCTATGTGTGGAGTTATAATTATTTTGTCGGGTTCATTGATTTTCAAAAGAGGATTATCGGCTTTTATTGGTTCATACTCTAACACGTCGAGCCCTGCACCTGAGATTAATTCTTTATTTAAAGCCGTTGCCAAATCTGCTTCATTTATTATTTTACCTCTGCCTGTATTTATTATTATTGCACTGTTTTTCATTTTTTCAAATACACTCAGAGTAAACAAGTTGTTGGTTCGTTCATTTAGCGGACAGTGAATTGAAATAAAATCAGAAGTTGCAATTAGTTCTTCGAAAGAAACTTCCTCATATTTTTCATCTCGTTTTACTCCTGAAGTTGAAGTGTAAACAACCTCGGCACCAAAGACCGATGCAATATGTGCAACTTTTCGTCCAATACTTCCTAAGCCAACTATACCCAAACGCTTTCCCTTTATTTCTGCAAATGATTCTCCATGATGCGTAAATACAGGGCTTTTTGAATAGCTTCCCGATTTAACATAGCCATTGAAGTAGTTAATTTTCATTAGCAATGACAATAATAATGCAAATGTTGTTTGAGCAACACTGTCGGTAGAATAACCTGCAACATTCTTAACCTCAATACCTTTCTCCTTTGCATAGTCAAGGTTCACATTATTTAGCCCGGTAGCTGTTATACATATAAGTTTAAGTTCGGGGCAGGCATCCATAATGCTTTTATCTATTATTACTTTATTGGTAATAACAACACTATTGCCCTTAACACGTTCAATAGTTTGGCTTGGCAGTGTTGTATCATACACTGTTAAGTTTCCCAGCTCCTTTATTTTACTTAATGCAGCAACCTCTCCCAGTGTAGCAGCATCGAGCAGTACTATATTCATAAATATTGTTTTTTACAAAAGTAAATAAATGAATACTAATATTTAGCTTTATGAAGGAGATAAACTCAAAGAGTTTAAATGTATCAGTTATTCAAAAAAAACCACTAAAGCCTCTGAATACTTAATACCATACGGTAGCCATTAATTACAAACAGGGTAGATAAAACAAAAAAAGATGCCCTAAGCATCTTTCATTTGAGCGAGAAACGGGATTCGAACCCGCGACCCCGACCTTGGCAAGGTCGTGCTCTACCAACTGAGCTATTCTCGCATTATTGAGTATAATTCTAAAAAAAAGCACCTACAATATTGCAAGTGCTTTTATATGTACCCGGGGCCGGTCTCGAACCGGCACGGACATTTCTGTCCACAGGATTTTAAGTCCTGCGCGTCTGCCAATTCCGCCACCTGGGCATCCAATTTCATCTGATGCTATTGCAATATACAATACCGTTTATCCTTAACATTAGCAACATTAATGGCGGGAGCTTCATTTCATTTCGGTTCCGCCACCTGGGCATCCAATTTCTTTATCTAAAGAACGTTTGAGCGAGAAACGGGATTCGAACCCGCGACCCCGACCTTGGCAAGGTCGTGCTCTACCAACTGAGCTATTCTCGCAATTGCGGTTGCAAATATACGGCAAAAACATAAGTTTGCAAATATTTTATTGCTTTTTTAACAAAAAAAACACTACCTCATGAATATCAACTAATTACACGATGTATTTATAACACAATGACCAATATTATTAAGTTGAGAAGTTAGCAACATTCCTTAATTCGTATTTTATTATTTAAATTTGCCCGCAAAAGTAAATAACGAACTTATAAACAATATTATCGCATTACAAAAATGTTCAAAACCAAAAAAGTTAGAATAAACCGCCATCTGTTTTATGAAACAAGTCATTCGCCGGCTTTAATTGATATTGTTGGACCTCAATTAATTAAAAAAGTTATCGACTTTTGCTTTGTTGCTAATCCATATTATCCGGATTATAAACTATTGAAAAAGCTCCAAAAATGCCTCCCCTATGTTATAAAGGCTTATCCGTCGAGCAATCCGGGCATATCGCAATGTCATCTGGCAAGTGTTTTAAATGTAAATTCCGACAATATTATTATTGGAAATGGCGCAACAGAACTCATTACCATTATTGAAAAAGACCTTATTGACGATATTGCAATACCAATTCCTACATTCAGCGAATACACTGATAAAATAAGAAAGCAGGAGTCGGCAAAACTATTTCAGTTACCTGCCGACAATAACTACAAACTCAACCTCGATAAATATGCATCTTGGATTAATGAAAACAACATAACATCAGCATTAATTATTAATCCCGGAAACCCAACCGGCGAATTAATTGATATCGAAAGAATGATATCCTTTCTTGACAAAATGCAACACTTAAAAATGATTATTGTCGATGAGTCATTTGTCGATTTTGCAGGAATTGAAATACCTACACTATTGCCGCATATAAATAAATACAATAACCTGATGATAGTTCGCAGCATGAGCAAGCATTGTGGTATTCCGGGACTTAGGCTTGGGTATATATGTACTGCAAATAATGATTTCCTTTCTAAATTACGGAAGCTTTTACCGGTATGGAATATAAATACTTTGGCAGAATTTTTTCTTAAAAACCTTCACGCAACAAACAACATTTACCATAAAGCTCGAATAAGGGTTATTAGCGATGTTAGTTATCTTTATACCAGTATAAGTAAAATACCGGGATTTTACATTTACCCAACAGGCAGTAATTTTATTTTAATTAAATCGGAATGCGGCCTTAATGCAACAGAACTTCAGCAGCTGCTACTCGAAAAATATTACTTGTATGTACGCGATTGCAGCAATAAAATAGGACTTGACAATATGCACATAAGGGTAGCTTCGCAGGGAATAAAAAAAGATAAAAAGCTAATTAAAGCACTTGTTAATATTTCAAAAGAATACTACTCTGACAAAAAATAACTAAATTAAAAATTACCTGCATTTATATAAACATTACAAATACAGGCAGTTGAAGAAATGATATACTTTAAATTTCAATGAAAAAAATACTCGTAGTTTCAAGAAGATATATTAGAAAAGATAAATTGATTAATTGGGTGTCGGAAATATATTTGGAACTAATATCGTCGGCTGATATAATTCCCGTAATTGTACCAATATCGAAAGGGACAAAAGAGATTTTACAGCACTACCTAAATTCATGCGACGGCCTGCTTATGGTTGAAGGTGGCGATTTGGGACCTGAGTACTATGGCGAAAACTATCCGTTAAATGAGCTCGATGAATATGATAAATTAAAAGATGAAATAGAAATAGAGTGCTATAAATATGCGTACAATAACAATATGCCTATACTGGGTTTATGCCGCGGTTTACATATTATTAATGCTATGCATGGCGGAAAAATACATAAGGATATACATATTTACAATAACAATGCGGTAATGCACATAAATTATAATAATTACGATAATCATCGACACATGGTAAGTATTATAGAAAACACCCCGCTTTACAATTGGTACAATATGTCAGAAATCAATACCAATACATATCATCATCAAGGGATAATGGAGTTAGGGGCAGAGCTTTTGCCCATGGCTTATGCTCCCGATGGTTTAATAGAAGCAGTATATAACCCCAATTGCAAATTTTTAGTTGGGTTACAATTTCATCCGGAGCGTATGCTGCCCGATTACGATGGTAATATTAAGGTTTTTGAAAGCTTTTTCAATGCAGTTAAACAATAAATATACAATATATGGAATTATCACATTTTATGGATATTGCTTTACGATATAAAGTGATATTTTTTGACTCGTATGGAGTTTTGCGAAATTACAAAGGAGTATTTGACGGAGTAAAGGAGATGCTGAACACACTTGACAAGCACAATATTTCATACTTTGTTCTAACAAATGATGCTTCCAGAGCCCCAGAACAACTTGCCGAAAAATTTAATCGACACGGTATAAATGAGATTACTACCGATAAGATTATTTCATCGGGAATGCTTGCTCATAAATATTTGGAGAGCAAAATTAATCATGGTACCGTGGTATATTTAGGAACAGAAGATTCTGCTCACTACATAGAATCGGCCGGGCTAGATACTATATCAATTAAAGATGTTGACCTTGATAATATTGGCGACTACCGGGCCATAGCACTACTCGACGACGAAGGATTCGACTGGAATGCAGATATAACCAAGACACTCAACTTGCTCCGAAAAGCTAATATGCCTGTTATAGTTGCAAATACCGATGCAACCTACCCTACTTCAAAGTCGAATGTTAATGTAGCAATAGGCGCAATTGCCGATATGCTTGAAGTGTTGGCGCGTAAAACATTTATCAGATTTGGGAAACCCGATTCTCAAATGTTCGACTATGCCTTTGAACATGCAGTAAGAGAGCGCAAAGTTGGATTACGTGACATTTTAATGGTTGGCGATACTCTTAAAACCGATATTATAGGGGGCAATAAATTTGGGATTGATACTTGCCTTGTACTATCGGGAAATATTCAGGCAAAAAATGCCGAAATGGTAATAAATGCTACCGGTATTATTCCTGATTATATATGTGAATCGGTATTTGCATAAAAGCATATGACATAAATAAAAAAAGGTATCCGAAATAGATACCTTTTTTTTATTTATATTTTTAAGAAATTACTTAACTCCGTGAACGGTTTTAATAATTCTAGCAGCAACTTTGTAAGGGTCAGCAGCTGAGTTCGGACGACGATCTTCTAACCAACCTTTCCAACCTTTATCAACTGTTGCAATAGGAATACGGATTGAAGCACCGCGGTCAGATATACCGAAGCTGAATTTATCAATAGATTGAGTTTCGTGTTTACCTGTTAAACGTTGGTCGTTATCGGCACCATAAACATCAATGTGAGCTTTAATAATATCTGCAGGAGCAAAAGCACCACAAATTTTCTCATATGTTTCTCTTGAACCACATGTACGTAATACAGAGTTAGAGAAGTTAGCATGCATACCTGAACCGTTCCAGTCAGTGTCGCCAAGTGGCTTACAGTGCCAGTTAATAATTACACCATATTTTTCAGCAGTACGCTCAAGTAAATAACGAGCTACCCATATTTGGTCGCCTGCATCGCGAGCGCCTTTCGCAAAAATTTGGAATTCCCACTGTCCGGCTGCAACCTCTGCATTTATACCTTCAATATTAAGTCCTGCATCGATACAGATATCTAAATGCTCTTCAACTATTTCGCGACCATAAGCGTGGTTAGCGCCAACAGAGCAATAGTAAGGACCTTGAGGTGCAGGATAACCATTTGCAGGGAATCCTAAAGGCATATTTGTTTCAGGGCTATATAAGAAATATTCCTGCTCAAAACCAAACCAGAAATCATCATCTTCATCATCGATAGTTGCACGTCCGTTAGTTGGGTGTGGTGTACCGTCAGCATTCATAACTTCTGTCATAACTAACCAACCATTTTTACGGTCAGGGTCAGGATATAATGCTGTTGGTTTTAGAATTAAGTCTGATGACCCTCCAACTGCCTGATTAGTCGATGAACCATCGAACGACCAGTTTTCGCAATCTGCAAGTTTTCCACTGAAGTTGCTTACAACTTTAGTTTTACTTCTTAACTGTTGTGTTGGCACAGTACCATCAAGCCAGATATACTCCAATTTTGATTTCATCTTTTGGTATTTTAAAAATTGTTTATAATTGTTGTTTGGACAGCAAAAATATATTTTTTTTCTTAAATCTCATAACTTTTCTTAATATCTGTTATTTTTTTGGGGTGTTTTTTGAAATTTTATAAGTTTTTAAAATTCATACTCCCTTTTTAGTGGCATTCTGTTTAAATAAAATATATTTCCCGAATGAATGTCTGTGTTTTTTTGAAGTAAATACAAAAAAAAGAGGATTTGACTGTGGTTTAACCCGGCCAAATCCTCTATTAATAAGTTTAATTGAAAATGTTATTAAACAGTCATTATATCTGACTCTTTTTGTTTCAATACTTCTTCAATTTTTTTACTAAATGAATCGGTTAAAGTTTGTACATGAATTTCGGCATCTTTTTCCATATCTTCCGATAAACCGTCTTTCAACATTTGTTTGAACTGGTCAATAGCATCTTTTCGCGCATTTCTGATGCTAACTTTAGCATTTTCACATTCGGCTTTAGCTTGTTTTACAAGGTCGCGTCTGCGCTCTTCGGTTAATGCAGGTACGTTTATAATAATAGACTCGCCATTGTTGCTTGGGTTAACTCCCAAATTTGCATAAAGAATTGCCTTTTCAATAGGGTCGATCATGCTTTTTTCCCACGGCTGAATTTTAATAGTTCTTGCATCGGGAGTATTTACATTGGCAACCTGTGCCAAGGGGGTTAGCGATCCATAGTAATCAACCATAATACCATTAAGCATTCTGGTATCGGCTCTGCCAGCTCTAATTTGAACTAAAGCACCCTCAAGGTGCTGAATTGACTTTTCCATTGACTCTTTAGTCATGTCAAGAACCATGTTAATATCTTCAGTCATACCTTTATTTTTTTTAATATCAATTTAAATAATCGAATTAGTATAAATATTTTGCTAAAATATAATATTTGTTAATTAGTTACTACTGTTCCAATATTTTCACCCATTACAACTTTTTCAAGATTCCCCGGAGTGTCCATATCAAATACAACTATTGGTAAATTATTTTCTTTACACATAGTGGTTGCAGTAAGATCCATTACTTTCAAGCCTCGATTGTATATTTCATCGAAAGTGATGTTTGTGAATTTTGTAGCATTAGGGTCTTTTTCAGGGTCGGCGGTATAGATACCGTCAACACGAGTGCCTTTAAGCATCACATCGGCTTTTAATTCTATTCCTCTCAGCGATGAACCGGTGTCGGTAGTAAAGTAAGGATTACCGGTGCCTGCCGATAGTATTACAACTTCACCTTTTTCGAGCATTTCAATAGCTTTAGGCTGAGAATAAAATTCACCCACCGGCTCCATTTTAATAGCGGTTAACACTCGGGCTTTTGTACCTATTGTATCTAAAGCCGATTTAATAGCCAGGCTATTAATAACAGTAGCAAGCATACCCATTTGGTCGCCCTGATAGCGGTCGAAACCTGCAGTAGCACCACTTAATCCTCTGAAAATATTACCTCCGCCAATAACAATGGCAACTTGTACACCTTTATCTGCGATAGCTTTTATTTGTGTTGCATATTCATTCAATCGGCCGGAATCAATTCCATACCCTTTTTCACCCTGAAGCGATTCGCCGCTTAGTTTTAATAATATGCGCTTATATTTTATCATTTTTTTTCAATTTGCAGCGAATATACAAAAAAAAGAGCCCCTAAAGGCTCTTTCGTATATTTATAAAACTATTTGAAGTCTTATTTTACAGCATAACGCTTCATAGCAGTAACAGTTAAACCTGCGCTAGCATCTTTTAGCATTTGAGCAACAGTTACTTTGTTGTCTTTAACTGAAGCTTGGTTCAATAGAGTACTTTCTTTAAAGAATTTGCTTAAACGACCTTGTGCAATTTTTTCAAGCATATCTTCAGGCTTTCCTTCTTGACGAGCTTTTTCGCGACCTATGCTTAATTCTTCTTCAATTACATTGGCAGGAACATCGTCTTTGTCGATAGAAACAGGAGCCATAGCAGCTACTTGCATAGCAACATCTTTACCAATTTGCTCATCGACACCGGCTTGGTTAAAACCAATTAAAGTAGCAATTTTGTTACCCATATGAATGTATGTAGCAACCGATTCTGCGCTAACAATTTCTAAACAAGCGATTTCCATTTTTTCGCCGGTAACACCACTACGCTCAGCAATAGCTTCGCTCATTTTTTTACCATTAAAATTAGAATCGAGTAAAGTTTGTATATCGGCAGGTTTAGTTGCAATAGCGTGATCGGCAATTGCATGAGCAAAAGCTACGAAATCTTCGTTCATTGCAACAAAGTCTGTTTCACAGTTAAGAGCTACTAAAGCTCCGATTTTTTTATCGGCAGAAACTTTAGCAATAACTGCACCTTCTGATGCTTCACGATCGGCACGTTTGTTTGCAATAGCCTGTCCTTTTTCGCGGATAATCTGAATAGCGCGGTCAAAATCACCATCGGCTTCGGTCAATGCTTTTTTACAGTCCATCATACCTGCGCCGGTTGTTTTTCTCAATTTAGCTACGTCAGCTGCTTGAATTGACATATGTTAATTTTTTTTGAGTTTAATAATAATATTAATCTATTGCGAACTACTCTTCAGTAGTATCGTCATCTGATTCTATTGATTCGTCAGGAGCAGCAGTTTTTTTAGCTGCTGATTTTTTTGCTGTGGTTTTTGCTCCTTTTGCTTCGCCATCTTTTTCTTTTACTGTAGCCTCTTTGTCTTTTTCAGCTTTGCGAGCCGATAAGCCTTCAGCGATAGAAGAAGTAACGGTATCGAGAACTAAAGCGATAGCTTTAGCTGCATCGTCGTTACATGGTATAGCGTAATCAACAATGTTAGGGTCAGAGTTGGTATCAACCATAGCGAATACAGGGATTTGTAATCTACGAGCTTCGGCTACGGCAATTTTTTCTTTTTGAACATCGATAATGAACAATGCAGCAGGCAAACGAGTAAGATCAGCAATACTACCAAGAGTTTTTTCTAATTTCTCACGTTGACGAGTAATTTGAAGTTTTTCTCTTTTAGAAAGGTGATCGAAAGTGCCGTCAGTTGCCATTTTATCGATAGTAGACATTTTCTTAACAGCTTTACGAACAGTAGGGAAGTTGGTTAACATACCACCTGACCAACGCTCAGTAACATATGGCATATTTACTTTTCCTACTTTCTCAGCCACTATATCTTTAGCTTGTTTTTTAGTAGCTACGAAAAGAATTTTTCTACCTGATTTTGCGATCTGTCCTAAAGCCGCTGCAGCCTCGTCGAGTTTAGCAGCAGTTTTGTGAAGATCGATTATATGAATACCATTTTTCTCCATAAAAATATATGGAGCCATATTTGGATTCCACTTACGCTTTAAGTGCCCGAAATGAGCACCAGCTTCTAATAAATCTTGAAATTGTACTTTTGACATTTTGTTTTTGTTAATTCGTTTACATTCATTAAAACCAATTGTTAAGTAGCTCTTATAAACTTTGAGATTGTGAGGTATGAGATTGTATTATACTGTCTCAATTCAACACTAACCTTCAAACTCTTTATGTCTAATACTCTGTACTCACTACCTGCCTACGGTAGGCAAGCCAATAGTTTAACAGAAGTCTTAACAATTTAGATACTAAACGAAATCCAGACGTAATATTAACGTTTACTGAACTGGAATTTCTTACGAGCTTTTTTCTGACCCGGTTTCTTTCTTTCAACCACGCGCGCATCGCGGGTTAAGAATCCTTCAGCCTTTAATGCGGGACGATTCTCAGCATTAAGCTCGATTAAAGCTCTTGAAATACCTAAGCGTAAAGCTTCAGCCTGACCTTTAATACCGCCGCCATCAAGGTTAACTTTTACATCGAATTTACCTTCAAGGCTTAATATACCAAAAGGCTGAGTAACAATGTACTGTAAGATTGGTGTTGGAAAATACTCTTTGTAGTCTTTTCCGTTGATAGTAACATTACCACTACCTTCGCTTAAGTAAACTCTAGCGATAGCCGCTTTCCTGCGACCTATTGAATTAATTACTTCCATGACTACTTAATATCTTTAATATTTACAACCTCAGGTTTTTGAGCCTCATGAGGATGCTCTGTTCCTGCATAAACATATAAATTTCTGTAAAGCTGACGACCTAAACGATTTTTAGGTAACATACCTTTAACCGCTTTTTCAACCATGTCGGTTGGTTTTTTAGCCATTAACTCTTCAGCAGTCACAATTCTTTGCCCACCCGGATATCCGGTATGGCGCACGTACTCTTTGTCGCTCCATTTGTTGCCTGTAAGCTGAATTTTCTCAGCGTTAATAACTATTACGTTATCGCCACAGTCAACATGAGGAGTGAATTCGGGCTTATGCTTACCTCTTAACAAGAAAGCAACACCGGTGGCAAGGCGACCCAAAACTTCTTCGTTTGCGTCAACAACAACCCATTTCTTATTCGCAGTTGCCTTGTTTGCCGATTTTGTTTTAAAACTAAGTGTATCCACTCTTATCCTAACTTTTTAATTAATAAATTACTGCAATTGAAACACAGCTCTTCAATTGCGGGTTGCAAAATTACAATTAATTATTTAAAACACAACCTAATGCACGTTATTTTTTAAAAGGCAAATACAATTATTTGGTAATAAGTAAAATTAACAACCTGAAAAGTGCTTTTATTTATAATATATACACTATGCTATCAACTTTATTTATATTTTTAAAACCTCAAATAATCAAAATTCTAAATAATTATGAAATTACAGCACGTATTAATCATTGCATCGGCAGTTATATTTGCTTCGTGTGCCAATAACACGAATAAGAAGACCGATGCTTCAGAAGAAGAAGTGAAAATAGAATCGGCAAAAGATTTTGTGGAAGAAATACCTTTGCCAAGTTCAAACGAGCTTGCACAAAGCTTAATAGAGGCCGGAGCAGCTTATATTTTTGGTGAAACAAACCCGCCTGAAAATGCCGAAAAATACCTTACTCAGACTCAGCAGGCAATAAACCTTGGTGTATATAGTGCCGACCTGAGCTACCTAACTGTTTATCAGAAAAAAGATGATATAGAGGTGTATATGAAAAGCTTTATTGAATTAACTAATGCTTTGAATCTTAACACTACCGATGATCAATTTTTAGAGAGAGTAAAGTCGAATATTGAAAATAAAGATTCGCTACTTATAATTATTGATGAAGCACATCAGCGTGCCAATAATGTACTTTCTGAGTCGGAGCGCGAAGAGGTTGGCTTGTTGATTCTAGCCGGCAGCTGGATTGAAGGGATATATTTGGTTGAAAAAACTATGGAATTTGCCAACGACATAAAGCCGCTTTGGAATATTGTTGTAGACAACAAGAAAAACCTTGAAATAATTATTGACCTGCTTGGAAAGGTGAGTGAGCCTTCGGAGGATATTACCAAACTTAAAAACGACTTGACTGATATTAGTACTCTTTTTGAAGAATTAACCGCTAACAAAAAAGAGGAAACTAAAAAAGCTCTTGTTGAAAAAATAGAGTCGTTAAGAGCTGATATAATTCAATAGAACATTGATATATAAAACAAAAAAAGCTACCTAATGGTGGCTTTTTTTGTTTTATGCTGTGGTGAGCCTAGAATCAAAATTAATTTCATAATCTAGAAAGATTGTTTAAATTTGTATCCATACGAATACAGCTTATTGTATGTATTTTATTGAAAAAACAGTTGAGTTTGACAAATGATTAAAAAAACTAAAGGATTTAAGAGCAAAGGCCAAGATTCTATTTAGAATTCAAAAACTAGAACGAGATGGTCATTTTGGAGATTGTAAACCTGTAGGAGAAGGTATTATAGAATTAAGAATAAACTTTGCCAAAGGTTATAGAGTTTACTTTTATGAAAAAGATGACAAAATCATTGTTCTTCTAATTGGAGGAGATAAATCAACTCAGCAGAAAGATATTGAAAAAGCGAAAGAGATTTTGAAAAAATATAAAAAGTAGAGATATGGAAACATCAAAATTTGACATAGCAGATTACTTAGAAACTAATGAAATGATTGCTGAATATCTTAACGCTGTTTTAGAAGAGGGCGATAATGAAGATATAATTTCAGCAATTGGTCATGTGGCGAAAGCAATTGGGATGACAAAAATTGCAAATGAAACCGGGATGAGTAGACCGAGTTTATATAAGGCTCTTTCTAATGGTGCAAAACCTCAATTTGGCACTATTATGAAAGTTCTAAGAGCTATTGGTGGACAAATAAGAATAAACCCTTTACCAGCTTAATTATTTTTCAAATATAAGGTGCAGCCTCTTGATCTTTGCTTTTGTCGTCAGTGTTGCGAGCCTTTTTCATGTCGCTCAGTGTTTTAACGGCAGTAGGCTCTGTTATGGATAGTTCTTAGTTTGCTTCAGCTATAAGTCTGTTAGCCACTTTCTGATCTACTTCAGAGAGGTTACTTACCATGCTTTACCAATCTGATATTGCTATTGCCCATTCAGGGCAATATTTTAATTGGGTTAATATTCACAGGGCGATGCCCTGTGCTAATGCTATAAGCCCTTTGGGCTTATATAAAATTTAAAAATACAAAAAGCAATTAACCTTAAACCCTAATTCTGCATTAGAATTGAAAAAGTAATGATAAATAGAAGCAATTCAGTGAGTAAATGCGTTGCATTAGAAAGGCACTGATTACTAATTGATTATTGCTTGATTCTATCTAATTCATAAAGCGGGTTAAACATTACTAACACTAATTTGAAACAAACTTTTATATCCCAAAATAGACACCCTACCCAACAGGGTTAAATATTGTAATTAACAATAGGAGATAGCGCTACCTCACAATTTTCAAAGAACGTAAACCAATTGGTACTACTGCATTTATAGTGGAAAACATTTAATTTATGATTCGGCTTTTAGTCTTCAGTAGGCAGTATGCATAACTCTGTTTTACTGTAGACTGGGACTGCCGACTTAATTTTAAGTAAAGAACATTAAACTATATATACCCACTAAAATGGTAGTAGAACCAAAAAACTTATTCCTCTTTCTTATTAACTCCTTGCCTGAACGACCGTGCTATTATTGCAAATGGCATCCAAACCGGGGTAGTAAGAACTGCCCATTTTATAAAAAAGAAAACTAGGTAGCCAACTATAGGTATAACAGTGTATAAAACCCACGGTGTTGACATTATCTCAATATCTTTCTCGAATATGGCGAGAAGAATATTAAAGTATTTTTCAAATATCGGGTGCATAGTATATATTATTTTGAATTGTATTCTTTTAAGCTAAATTCCTCCTCAGGGGCTTGTATTTTTTTTATTTCAAGTAATTCTCCATA
>QKGS01000004.1 GCA_003250355.1 Bacteroidota bacterium | reverse complement strand
GGTATTTCCGTTTAAAATTTATTTTTAGCTCTTATTGGGGGCAAAAACACCGAATACTAACTAATCAACAAAATTTTATTACACTTTTTTATCCTCTATAAGGTTCGTATATTTGCAAAAGAACTAAAGACAAGGGCTTTTTAGCCCTGATAAAGGTTTTTATTACGGATATTTGGTAGGTTACTAAAAGCAGAAAAATGTCTCAAACAGAACTGGCAAAAGCTTTGAGTACTTCAACAACGGTTATTGACGGATTTATTAAATCAATAAAACTTAAAAATATTGCAGCATTTTAAACTTAAAATGACAGTATTATGAAAACACAAGATATTATTGTACATCCATCGAACGCACACGAAATGAGCGTTATCAAAGCTTTTTTTGAGGCTTTGAAGATTAAGTTTGAGGTTGCTAAAGACTCGCCTTACGACCCTGAGTTTGTGAACAAGATTGAAAAAAGCCGCAAACAGGCCGCCGAAGGCAAGACTGTTAAAATTGACCTTGACGATATATGGAAATAGAATATACCCTGCAAGCCAAGGAAGATATAGATTACTGGAAAAAATCCGGCAACGCTTCCGTTTTAAAGAAAATCCGCAAGCTCATTGAAGCCATTACACAAAGCCCTTTTGAAGGCATTGGAAAACCGGAAGCTTTAAAATACAATCTTACCGGCTGTTGGTCTCGCAGGATAAACAAAGAACACCGCATCGTTTACGAAGTGTTTGATGATAAAATTATCGTGCATTCGCTTAAAGGTCATTATTAAAAAAGCCCGGACTTGCCGGGCTTTTTTATTTTATAAGTCCTTGACTTTTATAGGATAATTATCTTTTTTAATAGCCATTGTCTTATAATCAATATGTTCATCAGGTTCATATTCTTGCTTCTCAATTTTAAATCCCATTACTGCCCATTTCGCAGTTTTGTCATATGAAAATAACATTGTTCTGTAATGATATTTCAAATAATGGTATTCACTATCTGTGCCTAAATAATATACTACATCATTAGTTGGTAGTTTAGTTTTTAGGTTATCTACAGAAGTGAGACAGTATGTCTCCTTTTGTTCATTTCTCGTCTTTTCACAGTCTTTTAAATAAGTAACTACTTTACTGCTACCACAAGAGCTAAAAATCAAGCCAAACAAGGTCATATACAATATTGTCTTCATATAATTACGGATTAGTCATATAAGGAGAAAAGTATGAATACCTTCTTGCAAACATTTGCATTTGAAGTAATGAAGGATGACGTAAGAATGGCATGTTAAGTACTCCTGCTTTCAATAGAGCATTTGAAACAGATGTAACACAATTAGTATTCAATGCACTATATCTAAAATTTTTTAGACTGCCACTAACATACTGATTTACTTTATCTAAACGAATATTAGATATTCGAATTTTTGAAACAGTCAACCCATCCAATCCCACATCATTTGCATGTGTAGGCCAATCATTATAGCCAGGAGCATCCCAAAAACTATCTCCTCTTACTGCTCTATCCCAATCCGGACCAACAGAAATAAGATTTTCCGTATTTCCTTTTGCATCAGGTACAGTTCTTAATTCCGAATGCCCAATTGGGTCGTTCTTTGTTACCAAATCAGCTTCGCCAACATTATTTCCATAAGCACCCTTAGCAATTGCCCAAGCATCAGATAAATTTGCAAAAGCCCCTAATCCATAACCTAAGTTTTGCATAAATGAGTTTCCTTTCTTACCTAAATAACCCCATTCTCCTTGAGTAATATTATAAGAAGCAACACCAAAGCCAATTGAAACATCTGTTTGCCCTCCTGTCACCACATTCATTCCAACAGAATTCATAAAAGAACCACCCATGATGGCTGCAGTATTCGCCATTGGCATACCTGATGTTGCAATAGAGCCAGCAAATCCACCAGAAGCACCTCCAACAAGTGCTCCTCCTGCCATATATCCCCAGGTTTTTCCAGAGCTGTAATCCCACTTAAAAGGATTCATAGTACCATTAGCTGCACTTCCACCACTCCACATTCCTATATCTGCGCCTATAGCCATTGGTAAAAAAGCTTGTCCGCCTGGTATTATTAACGCAAGTGCCGTAAAAATAAACTCCCCACTGGGGTCAGTATAGATAAGTGGATTGTTGAGACAATAGGTATACCTATTGTAATTAAGGGCATTACCAGGGGTTTGTAGCTGTGGGTCGGGGCTTAAGAAACGAGCCAATTGTGGGTAGTACACACGGCCATTCATGTTAATGAGACCAAAGATGTAGTGATGGCCGTTGCCATTTTTTGCCACCTAAAGATAGTTAAATCATTTAAAGTACTTATATCGTTTTTTTTGCTTCTCAAACCTCGAAGGTTTAGCACATAATACCACAGAAGTTGATAACAAAACGCAACGATTAATGAGGAAAATCTTCGAGGTTTAAAGACTTGGAAAAACAGACCAGAGGCGTATGCCGAACGATTTATATGACTAAGTTGCTACGGCGAACTGGGGGTGGTAATAACTTTGTTATGTAGGAGACGGCATTATGATATCGACCATAATCTTTGTATTTGCAATAAAAAGTGATAAAGCTTAAGCTATATCTATCATCTACATTTAATTCAAATAAATAAGGAACA
>QKGS01000091.1 GCA_003250355.1 Bacteroidota bacterium | reverse complement strand
CTGTTGAATACTTTCAATTGAAGGAAAAGGGGAAAGGGCTAACTTGCCGTAAATGGGATGTAGGAAGCTGCCATATTACCAAAAATATCTGTACAGGGAAAGGATTTTTCCAAACCTGAAAGTCGTATATAAGAGGCGTTTAAGTGAAAAAGTTGGGTACAAGGATAAATACCAATGGGATTTGATACATAACCCGGAAACGATGCTCTTTAGTGGGTTGGAAAGTGAGGAGGAAGGGGAGTTGATGAATCCTTTATTAAAAGGTGATGGAATATTTTTCTATCCTATTGCCGAGATTAGAGGAATTACAGGAATGTCGAATTGTTCGAAAGGAGGTGATGAACAGATAGTTGGGGACTATACGATTAATCCGCACTATTGGAAAAGTAGTTCAGGAACAGAAAGACTGGTTTACTATTTGGCTGTAAAAGATGCAAAAGATTATAGATATGATTGGGTTATATTGCCTAATTCATTGGAAAAATTCACCAATGAAGAAGCTGAAGACAGAAAGTTAATAAATGATACTTATTCAGATTTGGCAGATAAAGCCTACAATTTAATGCAGCAATATCCTGATTTAGCAGATGATTTTCTAAGATTATGGAATGCAAATACTGCCTCCGAAGAGTTTAATGCGGAACTAAATTTAAGTATACAAAATTTAAAACGTTGTTGGACTGACCCAGAAATATTATTGTCATGCGCAATTGGGACGGTTCTTTCATATGAGGCTTATTTAGCAAGACTAAATATGGCTGCAAATACTACCAATTACACTATTGCAGGTCAACAAATTGGAAAAACTTCATCTTCCGTTGTATTAAGAGAGAATCTTGAAGTTACCGGCTTTAAAGCCCCTCCTAATACAGCAGCACATCATATGGTTGCAGCAAATGATAGCAGAGCCATTGTGGCAAGAAGTGTATTACAAAGAGAAGGTATTGATATAAATGAAGCTGTAAACGGAGTATTTTTACCAGAAAACCTAAGGGTTGCGAATCCTCCAAATTTAACTCATTCAACTATACATACAAATTTATATTATGAAACCATTAACACGAGATTAAGTAATGCTGCACCTGGTACTATAAGATTAGAATTATGTAAAATACGTGAAGAAATTTTAAACGGCACTTTTCCTTATTGAAAACAAATTCAATGAAATATTACAAAATACTTAACGATAGCAATAATTGCCAATGGATTATGCCTATTATTGATGAAAGTAGGGTCTTGGATCTATTGAATTTCGATTGTCGGGTAAAACAAGATCAATTAAATAACATTAACTGGTACGTTTTTAATCCCAAACAAAAAAGAGCTAATTTTTTCACACTTGGTGTTGGAGGAGTTATTGTTTTTGATCAGGAAGTTTACGAAAGCCATATTCTAAGTTTATTTGAAATGGCAGGGGAAATTATACCAATAAAAGCAGAAAAGGAGACCTTTTATGTTTTAAATGTTTTAGAATGCGTAAATGTTTTGGATCATAATAGGTCTGAATGGGATGTTTATCCAAATGGACAAAAAGGCAGGTTACTTAAGTATTCTTTCTTTGAAAATAGGGTGACGGAATCGTGTATATTTAAAATACCGGAAACATCAAAAACTGAAATATTAACCTATACTGGATTAAAAGATAGTCTTGACGAATTTTATGGATTATATAAGGAAAAAAAATTTACAGGATTAACATTTGTGGAAATTTAATCCCCCTATGGCGCAAGCGTCGCGCTTGTGTATTCCAAGCAACCTTGCCTTAAAACACCCGGAGGACTTAACGGGTAAAAAGCGGGACTAAAGAGCCGCGATATTCCTCAGCTTACTTCTTTTAATAAAGGCATCAATAATATCCTTAATGGTGTTTTTATCCTTTTCGTCCAGTTCTTCAAGGGATTTAAATTGCTGTAGCAGTTCCGAATCTTTCAACGTGGCTTGTGCTTTTTCATCGGTATTGCCATACACCAGGTAATCGGCAGTGGTTCCGAGGGCATCAGCAATTTTTTTAAGCACTTCGGCCGGGGGCTGTGAGCCTTTGGTTTCGTAACGTCCAATTTGGGCATAGGATAAACCAACGAGTTTTGCCAGTTCCGTTTGGGATAGGTTTTTGGCTTTTCGGAGTTCGGTCATGCGCTTGCCTAAGGTGCTCATAATACTGCGTCATTGTAAGTTATCAACACAAAAATAGCAATTATGTAGCTGATTTCAGGCGGGTATGCGGCATATTGTTAATATCGTGCTACAGGTAAAACTTTTATGTTACTGCAATATTGTTTTACTTTACTACATAATTGTAGCAACAAAAAGTTTTAAACAATGCAAATCCCCGAAATAAAACGCCGCCTGCCCATACTCCAACTTTTAGCCCACTACGACCTAACACCCGATAAGCACCACCACATAAAATGCCCCTTCCACGATGACGACAAACCCAGCTGCCGCATCTACCCCGAAACAGGCACCTACCACTGCTTTGCCTGCGGCAAAACCGGCGATGTGATCCAGTTTATCCAGGATTATGAGAAGTGCAGCAAACACGAAGCGATTCAGAAAGCCATTGAATTAATAGGAGGTACCAACAATACCGATGTAATGGGGATTGCATCTGAAAAGGCTGTCATGCGG
>QKGS01000086.1 GCA_003250355.1 Bacteroidota bacterium | reverse complement strand
GCGGAGTTTGTTGTCGTTGTCTTTTAACGCCGAATAGAAATTACGCAATATATCACGGGCTTCTAATGATAGTGATTTATCGTCATTGCCAATATTATCGAGAATTAGTTTGTCGTATTCATCAATTAAAACCACTACTTTTTTCCCATATTTATCATAGCACTCATTAATAAGAGAATTAAAGCATTTTCGTGAGTCACTTAATTCTTTATATGCAATATGTAATCCTAATGTTTTATTGTTTTCTTCAAATATTCGTTCAAATTCATTGTTAATAAGCACTTTGCTGGAATAACTACCGCTACCAAACGATATTTTAATAACAGGGTAGCTTTGTTCCCAGTCGTACTTATCGTATATGTGCAGTCCTTCGAAGTGTTGCTTATGACCTAAGAAAATTTCCGAAAGGGTATCTAAAAACAGTGATTTACCAAAGCGGCGGGGGCGGGAAAGGAAGTAGTATTTGCCGTTTTCAGCAAGTTGCAGAGCTTCTGGAGTTTTGTCTATATATACATAATTCTCCTTAGGGTCGCGTATATCTCTAAAAGTTTGGATACCTATTGGAAGCTTTTTTCTTTTTTGCATAACCATTGTTTTGCACAAAAATAGTAAAAAATGGAAATATAATGTTCTCCGATTTAAAGCCGCTAATTTGCGAATAGTAACGAATTAGATATAATGCCGCTAATTCGCAAATTATAACAAATTAAGGAGACAGGATACCGGAGACCGAATATTTGAAATAGTAAATATGAATTATGAAAAAACGTGTAATCTGCAACCCGCAACCTGTAACCAGTCTCCATTGCAACCTTGTAACCCTGCAACCTGCAACTTGTAACTTTTCCCAATATTATTAAAAACTTCTACCCCACTTCCTTTGCAAATAATTTCTTTTAAAATCACGTTAACAAAAACATATTTGTATCAGCAAGTAACCAAATAGCATTAGGTATAAAGCTATGATAATACAAAAAGAGGAGCCCAAATTAATGGACACCCCTTAATACTTATCAGATTATAGTTTATTTTATTTCAGTAATAATCGTGTTATTTGCGAACCGTTAGTTTGCACCAGATACAACCCTTTTGTCCAACCGGAAACATCTAATGTATATATATCATCAGAAACTATAATATCGGTTACAACTCTAACTCCTTGTGAGTTATAAATATCTAATCTATTTTCGGCAAGTTCAGAATTAGTTATTGAGATATTAACCTCGTTAATAGCCGGGTTCGGGTAAATATCTACTTTCATACTACCGTTGTCAGTTAACTCAGGAGCTACTTTTCCTGATTTTAAAGCCCCTAACCGTGTTAATGTAAACTTATCCAGATTCCATGCCCATATATCGGCAGTTCCAGGTTGCAGCCTTATTACATGATTACCGACTGTAAAGTTAGCATTACTACTTGCAGTAAGAGACTGATATGTTTCCCAATTCCCGGTATTAGGCACTGTTGTTTTATTCAATGAAACACCATCAGATAATATTTCAATAGAACGGTTACTAAGTGGAGTTGCAATATTGTATACAATTTTATATTCACCCGATTCAGGAATATTAACATTATATTCGGCCCAGTCGCCATTGTTAACCCAATATAACCCTACACCCGCCTGAATACCGGGTCCAACAGGTACAAAGCCATCGTTATAAGTACCACCTGTATTGCTCACTTTTTCAGCTTCAATTACAAGTTCAACCGGTGTTGGGGTTGTTGTACTGCCATTAGATGTTACTGTAATGTTCGATACATTGTATGTTTCATCGTCCCAGCTTGTTTTACCATTAATTAGTATTTCAATAGTACTACCACTAATATTTGATGCAGAAACAGTTTTACTGCTAAACGCATTTGTATTTTCAGAAATTACTTTCTGAGTACCACCGTTCAATTTATAGTACACGTTCAAATAATCGGCAGCTTCCATTGGTCCAACACCTTCAATAGTAACCGATACATTTACACTTGAAGCACAAGAAATATCTATAGCCCCCGATGTCCAGTTTTTAGTTGCTTTGGTTACTGAAAATCCTGCGTTAGAATAAGGTAATCCACAAGTAGTAGTTACTGTACTAACTATAATTTTCACATCGTCGGTAGCAGTAAGTTTACCATCGCTTACAGTAAGACGGAAAACATAAGTTTTTCCATTACTTAACCCTGAAACGGTAGCTTTTGCACTGGCAGCGTTAGTAATAGTTGCTGTTCCACTTACTACTGTCCATGCGTATGTGAGTGCATCGCCATTGGCATCGATTCCCGAGCCGTTTAATGAAGCTGTAGTGGTACCGGCGGCTAAAGTTTGGTCGGTGCCGGCATTTGCCACAGGAGCTGTGTTATTAGAAGAGCTTTGCAGAGTAATATTTACCTTATCAAGGTTCCACTGCCAAGTATTAGAACCTGTTGCACTAATGCGAACATTATGCGAACCAGCTGTTAGAGTTACTGTTTTTGAAGCTACTAACGATTGATAAGTATCCCACTGTCCGCTATTAACAACATTATCGGTTGATGCGGTGGTTCCGTCGAATGCTATTTGTATTTGTGCATTATCCATAGGGGTAGAAATAAGATACTCAATTTTGTAAGTACCTGCCTTGCCAACATTAATAGTATAATCGGCATAATCGCCTGAATTTACCCAGTTGATAGTTGTAGCAGCTTTATTAACACCTAATGGAACCTGACCATCGTTATATGTTCCACCTGTTGATATAAATGATTCGGCTTCAATAACTATTACTGTGGCATTCGGATCACTTGCAACAGTAATCGCAACATCGTCGGTAGAACTTACAGTACCATCGCTAACTGTTAAGCGGAATAGATAAGTATTACCACTAGCCAATCCTGTAACAGTTGTAGTTGCAGTTGTTTTATTGGTAATAGTAGCTGTAACTCCGCTTACCTGCGACCATGAGTAGGTAATGGCATTTCCATCGGGGTCGGAACCGGTTCCATTTAAAGTAGCTGAAGTAGTTCCGAAAGCTAACGACTGATCGGTACCGGCATTAACAGTTGGAGCATTGTTAGCCGGTGAATTTACCTTAACAGTAATCTGGTCGGTTGAAGTTGCTTTGCCATCGTTAGCCGAGAATTGGAACACATATGTATTACCATTGGTTAACCCGGTAACAGAAGCACTTAGAGTAGTTGCTCCGCTAATAGTTGCTGCGGGTCCGCTTACTTGTGTCCATTTATAAGTTAAAGTATTACCGTCGGGGTCGCTGGCAGTTGCTATTAGAGTAGCTTTTGTAGTTCCCACAGCAAGAGTTTGATCACTACCTGCATTAACCGTTGGTGCTAAATTAGTAATACCGCCGGTAGTACGTCCGGGAGCAGCTGTCATGTCAAAAACCTGAATCATAACTGTAGTATACTCAGCACCTTGCCAACGTTCAAAATATACTGTATTTTGACCACTTTTTAAGTATTCAATAGGGCATTCCAATTCAAGTACACCAAACCATGAACCTTTGTAATTACCCATTCCGTACCCCCTTGTATTGGCTACAAAATTATCGGCATCAACAATCACAGGATTTCCGTTCACAGTAAGTTTTTTAACTTTCATACCATCTGTACCATCGAGCGGATTGGCAAAGAAGCCTCCAATACGAATAATTGCCTCACCTTTCGATGGTTTTTGGACACCATTAACCGTGGCAGTAATACTAGCCATCGAAGCTGTATGACACAATTGTGTACCACGAGCATTTTTCTGATTTCCGGCAAGCGGATCGCACATATATTTTGTTTCTTTCGACTCCTGATTAACAGTAACATTATTTGCAAAAGTATAATCAATTACAATAGTAGAGTTGGGTTTTAATGATACCTGAGCCGGAGCTGATGTAAGCTGTTGTTTTGTAAATTTAGGAATACGGTCGTCGCCTTGATAAAGGTGTCGAACCTCAGCTTTTGTAACAGCACTCGATGAACCAAATAGATTTAAGTTCAATGTCATATTTTTATCGATAGCATTGTTAAGAATCAGGTACACATGTTTTCCGAGTACATAAGCATCAACCTGAATATCGTTATTATCGGCTTTTGTATCGATACGTGTTCCTTCAACATCTTTCCATAGTTCAAAGAAATGGATTATTTTACTCCAGGCCCAGCCACCGGTAGGTTCGTTCATTTTCCAGGTAGCAGCATCACCTGTCCAGCTTCCAAGCGGATCCATTAGAGTAGCTCCTTCGTAACGAACCACATTGTTACCTGAAAAAGTAGCACCCCATACAGCTTTTACCGGAGCAAAAGGCATACTGTATACTACATGAGATGGACGCTCAAGAAACTGCATTTGCATTTGGTTAAACGATTTAATAAAAGGCCAATCGCGTTCACCTGTAGGTAGCGATAATATGTAATCGCGACTTACAGCCCCAAATTCCGACATTACAATATCTTTTGTTTTTCCAAACATTTTTTTATCGTACCATTCAAACATATCAAGCATTGCTTCGATATGGCCGCCACCACGTGTATTTGCTTTGTAGTTATTAACATTTTCATGAGGCCAATCGTACATATGCACTCCATAAAAATCCATATCGGCACCGGCAAAGTCAATAAAACCCTGATACATATAATCCCACTGCCACCATTCACTAGTGCGGTTAGCCCATGCTTTAGGCCAAACAGCATTACCTACTCCAGGGTTAGCTATTCCACTACCAACACCGGAAAGCATATTATCGTAGAGTAAACCGGCAGCAGCACTTGAGTTTTGGTACCAAAATGCGCCATCGGAGCGGCTTGCGATACCGTCGGCTTTATATAAGTCAAGCTGTCCCCAGGTCATTCCGCCAATTTTTGGAGCTTTATTACCAAGCTTTTTACGAATTGCCTGAGCTACCCTTTTATGGTACTCCCAGTTTTTTTCAAGGCTAGATACTATCATGCCAAACGATGGGTTCATAAAATTCATATCGGGCTCGTTGTAGCACTCCCAATATAAAGGAAGTTCGGGACCAATACTGTCGGGGTGAGTTGAATAATAGTACTTTAAAAATAGAGATACCCATTCGGCTGCAGCATCAGTATCTTTTACAAACCAGCCACCCTTACCTTTGCCAAACCCTTCGTACCACGATAAGTTAGGATACATAGGTGTAAAATCGTTAACCCCCATAATCATATTTGACTTTCCTTCGTAAGGGCGACGATCGGCGTAATCGTCAGATTCGTACCATTGTCTTAAACCATATCCATGTTCCAGCATTTGTGCTTCATTGGGCCAGCCGGGTCGTTTGGGGTCTTCCTCAACACCCTGCATTTTCCAGGTTGCCGAACCTGTTTCACGACCAAAATATACATCCAAGTCGTTAATGAGGTAATTAAGTTTGTCTTCATGTCCTTTCCAGTCGCCTTCTTGTAAGTCGGAGTGAATAGTCATTCGGCGCTCACGACCGAAATTTGATACCCCATTCACTGAATGCTTCATGTTCAGGTTAACATCAACATTGACTTGTGATAGTGCTGTTAAACTAATAAAGCCAAACAGTACTGCAGAAATCTTAGTTCTTCTGTTCATAAATAAATGAATTAGTAGTTAATAAAAGGTTTAAATAAAAAAAGATAACTCCGCTACACCCCACGCAGGGAATTATCACAACAGAAAATTATGACTATAGAAAAAACTGCAAGAATGGTTTTATACACAATAGCGATGGATTTATACACACATCTTTAACTAGAAATATTACAATCGTAAAACTGTTACTTTACTATACTGAAATGTTAGTATATAAATATTATCCGAAATATAAGATGATTAACATATTAGATACTTTGAAAACACTAATATATATGTCGATAAAAAACATATGCTTTAACGGGTTAAAGCATGAACAAATATTTTAAAAATGAATTAACTGATTATTGCAATAATATGTTGTAAAAAATATTTTTATAAACTTATTAAAATCACAAAAAATATCCATACTAACCTCGCTGTTGCGAAATATCATTGAGCGAAACCGAAGGGTGATGATAACGAGGCTTTCCTACCGACAACTTTTTATACTCTATTACTCCTTGCGAGCAGTAATGAAGGCAGGCAAAACAACGGTGACAATTATTGAGCCATTGTACATTTCGCCCTTTCAACCTGATATTTTGAAAAGGACAAACATGCATACAGTATCCGCAACGAATACACCCCTCACCTACCGAAAATTTATTACCTTTTGCTTTATTTGAAACCAATTGTTTTATGTTACCAATAATTGTATACTCATAGTCAAATTCATGCTTCAAATTGCTTACACTTTCACAAATGTGTAACACTTTTTGTATGGCTTCGCTGTTTATTTCATTGTGCGGCTTTACTTTAGAAACCTTTATATACGGAAAATGTGCGGCTACCATTGGTACAAAAAAAGCGGAATTAAGTTTCAAATTTACCTTCTGCAATAACTTATCAACCTCTGAAATAGCATTTCCAAACTTAGGATAAGCCCCGGTTACAACAACAAAAATATATTTGGAGTTATTGAATTTTACTTGCATTAAAAAATCACGTACAATACCGGGGACACTCATATAATGTATGGGAAATATAATACCAACCCGTATGGCATTTACCTCAACAGGTATTTGCTTTAAACTACCTATTAGTGGAAATATTTTACTCCCGTGTAAGTGCTCATTAATAGTTCGTGCTACACTTAAACTGTTCCCTGTTCCCGAAAAATAATACAAAGCTGTATCCATATTGCAAAAATAGTTTTTCCTTAAAATAATAACTCATGTTTAAAAGGTTAATCGTAAATTCAAAAAGCTAATACGACACAATAAAAGAAAGTGACCTTTATATTTATTTTTCGGAAGATAACAGAAATTAAGAGTGCCGATGAGTATTATCCTGCCGGATTGTGCGAATAAATACAAAAAAAGGGTGTCCACACAATTTGAACACCCTTTAAATAATATGCTTTAATAGTTTTATTTGCACATCCAGGTTATATCCATAACCGATTTTTCATTCTGAAAAACTGTGGTGTCAGAAGTAACCGAAGTAACTAAGTTATCGCTGTTGTAAGTGTAACTGCGGTTGAGTGCTTTTCTGCCGCTTACTATATCCATAGACGGTACATCCTGATCAAAAGCCAATACTTTAAAGTTGTTTGCATTTGAACCAAATAAAATCCCCTCCCAATCGGGTATCATATATTTGGCAATATTTACTTTATCATCAACCTCTAATACTTTCATATTCACCCAATTGCCTTCGCCACTAAAATCGGCTTTTAATGTAGAAATATTACCATTTGAATATACAATTTCTTTAAATGCCATGGCCTCTCGCCCACCGCTGGTTGACAATGTTAAAACTTTATCTCCCACATATGTAATAGTAGTAGTTTCAACAGTAGGTTCGGTATTATCATATCCGTAGCTTACAATTGTAGTAATTTTACCACCTACCCATGTAAATACAATTCGCTCATATAGGCTGTTATCATGCACGCTCATTGTTTTTGCTTCGGTTATCTGACCTGAACTATTGTAAATAAGTGTATCGTATGCATACACAACGGTATCATCAATATCGGAGTGATTAATTTTTACAACCATCCCTTCGGAATTATAAATATAATCCATAACTCTAGAGTTATCAGTACCATATTTCTCTACAATTTTTGTGATTTTACAATCTTTTGTTGTTATTAACGAATCGGTATCTTCTTTATCACACGATACTAATACCGCTAATCCAAATAATGCAACAAATGCTAATTTTAATGTTTTCATAAGACTAAATTTTTAAGTTTATAATAGCCCAAATTTAGAATTGTGATATAAAAAATAATTATTCTCTCTTGTGTTGTATAGCATTTTCGACTAAACCCTAAACATAGAACACTATATCACTCTAATATTCAAGTAGTAAATAATTGTGTTTTAAATGCATAAATTTAAATTTGTCAAGCTCTAATTATTAGCTTATCTTTTTATGATAATAATCTAAGTATTTTATTGAAATGGAAGAGATAAACATATTGCTAATTGGCAATAACAGATATTTCAACAATAATATTATAAATGAATTATTTACAAATAGTAACATTTATAACGCTCCGGATATTATGTCGGGCGCAAAAATTATTGACTTACATACGCCTTGGGTTGTTTTACTTTTCATTAATAATATTAAACAAAATGAACTTAACTACTTAAAAGAGCTACAATTATCGAACAATACTAAACATATTCAATTTCTATTTTTTGCAGAAAGTATTGAAGCTGTAAAAGAGATAACCAGCCTAATAAATAATTGCGGAACAGACCATGTACTTATCCCTGCCAACAATAGTGAAATTGAGCTTCGAGTTCATTCGGCATTTTGCAGAAGCAAAGAGATATTAGGAAATATAATAAATGAGAATAAGCTTTATTACGAGCGTAACTTTTATATGCAGCTTGTAGAATCGGCCAATGAAAGCATATACATAGTTGGGCAAACCGGCATACCTGAATATGTAAATTCGAACTGCACAAAACTAACCGGATATACAGAAGAAGAACTATTACGAACGCCAATAATTGATTTGGTACACCCCGAAGACAAGGAATTTGTAATGAAAAAAATTGCCGGCAGAATTTCGGGCGACACCAATGCTTATACTTATCATGTGCGATTAATACATAAAACAGGCTACATAAAATGGGTAACCCAAAGTTCGGTAGGGATACAGTGGAAAGGGAAAGTTGGAGCACTGCTGTTTGCTGCCGACATAACTCATCTTAAGGAAGCCGAACTACTGCTGCAACAAAATGAAGAGAAATACAGAACAGTAGTTGAATATGCCATAGAAGGAATATATGTTATACAAAACGGATATATAGTATTTGCCAACAAAGCTGTATATGATCTAACCGGCTACAAACCCGAGGAGCTTATAGGCAATAGTATTATTAACTACCTTCATGACGACGACAAGGGAGTTATACTAGAGAATTATAAACGCCGTTTGGAAGGTGAAATAATACCCCGATACCATTTACGTATAAAAAAGAAAAATGGTGATTATATAATTGTTGAAATAAATGCTACTCAATTTGAATATAACGGAATGCCTGCTACTTTGAATTTCTCAACAGACATTACTGAAAGAATAAATGTAGAAAAACAACTTGAAGAACAAAACAGGGAACTTACCAAACTTAACAATACAAAAAACAAACTATTCTCTATAATTGCCCACGACCTACGTTCTCCATTTGGCTCTCTGATAAGCTTTATTGATATAATTAAAAACAGGGTTCTTGATGAAGATTACACAGAACTGCCCCACCTGCTCGATTATATGAATCAAGCTGCTACAAGTGGATTTAATCTACTGGAAAATCTTTTAGAATGGTCGAGACTTCAAACCAAAGCAATTGAATTTAAACCGGAATATATTAACCTAAAAAGTACGGTTGATAACATTATAAATCTATACTCTAATAAAGCGATAGAAAAAAACATTGACCTTTTTTCAAAAATAAAAGAGGAGCAATTTATTTATGCCGATGAGAATATGATAAGCACTGTACTAAGAAATTTGATAAACAATGCAATAAAGTTTACTCCTATGAATGGAGTAGTATTTATAAACTATTATGAGAATGAAAAATATTCCAATATTACGGTAACCGACACCGGAGTTGGTATTAATAAACAAACGCTAGAGAAGCTTTTTTCTATTACCGAAAACATATCGACCGCAGGTACTGACAAAGAAAAAGGAACCGGCATTGGACTGATAATATGCAATGAATTTGTAGCTGCACACAATGGGAATATATATATTGAAAGCGAAGTAAACAAAGGAAGTACATTTACTATTTCATTGCCGTTTAACCCGCTTTATCATTAGATTTTTCAAAATAACTTTAATCAATTAGTAATCAATATCTTTCTAATGCATAGTTCGGGTTTCACCCATAAGTTACTAAAACAGTTACTCTTTCAATTTAAAACGCCAAGCTTCAATATTATATTTTTGAATACGCGTACCAAGCATACGTTCGGTAATTTTCAATTGTTGAGCCGCTTTGGTAACATTGCCCTTAGTAGAAACAAGAGCTTCACGAATAAGTTGACGCTCCAGTTTTTCAACAAAAAATGACAACCCTCCAATAGACTGAGTTCCCGACGATTCAGCAGTTTGTAATGTAGGCGGCAAACTATGACTTTGAATTACCCCGTCAACACTGAGTATACAAGCACGTTCAATAACATTTTCAAGTTCACGAATATTACCGGGCCAGTTATAAACCATTAACATATCGAGAGCAGATGTTGTAATACGTTTAATTTTGGTTCCATTTTTTAAGTTAAATTTTGCAATAAAGTGGTCAACCAAAATTGGAATATCATTCTGACGTTCTTTTAGCGATGGAATAAAAATTGGGAACACATTGATACGATAATAAAAATCTTCTCTAAAGCTACCATCTTCAATAGCTTGTTCCAAATTACGGTTTGTAGCACAAACAATTCTTACATCGGCTTTAATGGTTTTTGAACCTCCCAAACGCTCAAATTCACGCTCTTGCAGCACACGCAACAGTTTTACCTGTGTGGTAAGTGGTAAATCGCCTATTTCATCGAGAAATATTGTACCTCCCTGTGCAAGTTCAAAACGCCCAATACGCTGTTGGTCGGCTCCTGTAAATGCCCCTTTTTCGTGACCAAACAACTCGCTCTCTATCAAACTATCGGGCAGGGCTGAACAGTTCACCTTTATCAACGTTTTTTTCGATACATTGCTGGCAGCATGTATTGCCTCGGCTACAAGCTCCTTTCCACAACCACTCTCTCCTCGAATAAGAACTGTTGATTGTGTAGGAGCAACCATTTTTATAAGACTATATACATCTTGCATTTTCCCAGAATTACCAACCATATTGATAGGGTTTTTCTTTTCGCCGGTTAATTGCGATTGTAATTCCGTATTTTCCTTTTTCAAACTATCAACCTCGGCTCTGTGCTTTTTACTTGCCTTTGCAGCCTGATCTATTAATCCGCCTATTATTGAAAGCAAACGCTTGTCTTCTTCAAACTCAATATTTGGATTATATTTTCGGGTTACACTCAACGTTCCCTCAACCGTTCCCTCTATAATAATAGGTACACAAATAAATGTAAGTTCTTCGCCGTCGCTAACCAATTGTGCCTTAGTTCTGTTCAAAAACAGGTTCGATTTCGATATTTTGGGTATTACAACCGGCTGAGCCATTTCAATTACACGTCCTATAATACCTTCTCCTTTTTTATAATTACCTCTTCCCTGCTGAACCTTATTAAGCCCATAGGCAACTTCAATAAAGGCTGTTTCTTTGTCTTTATCGTAGATAGTAAACATAGCACTTTCTGCTTCAAGATATTCACACAGGTATTGTAATATTGGGTACAGTTCTTCATGCGAACTACTGCTCATCATTAGTCGCGAACTTATTTCAGATAACAGGTCTAACTCTTTTGACCCGTAGCATACATTATTCGTTTTAGGACACTTCATTTTCAATTTGCGGTTTTTGTGGTGTGGCAAATAACTCTTATGTACTAATACTCTATGCAAAATAATGTATTAAAACATAATAGTTATTTTGGTTTTTGTTGCTACTACAAAAGTAGTAAAAATATTATTTACACAATACACCCCCTATATTTTTATGTTTTTTTTACTAAAAAATACATTTTACAAATAAACACCCCCACATTTTTAATAAATGTCAAGTTATTTTTAAAAAAAATCACACAACCCCCAAAACACACCACTAAAAAGGGTGGCTAACCAGGCCACCCCACCAAAAAACTATAAACTATATAACCAAAAATATATATGCTATAACTTTGCTTGTCCGTACTCAAGAACCGACAACCCAAAAACAATAAATTGTTTCAATTCATCATTATTAGGTATTTTAGCCGCAATAGGCTCCATTGAACAATAACTATTGAAGCGATTCATATATCTGGCAGTATCAACCCACATAGGGTCAACCTCCTCAACATTTTTAAGTTCCCTAATAAGGTTTCCTATCCCGCTATGGTCTACTACCTTGCCGTTTTCCATTAGTACTGCAGTAAGTACCGACTCTATTCCAAGGCAAATAAAATTGTACAATACCTCGGCTCCCAATTTCGATTTTGAAGGGTCTACTCCTTTTAGTTTTTCTAAATATGCTATCCCTTCTTTAAGTGTATCTGTATTTTTCATAATGGCTTTTTTATTCTGTTTTATACAATTCTATAATCATGCATTAGAAATTCCTGAACACATCACATTTTTATAAATATCCATAATATAATTTTCATTAGGCTCAATATTTTCATGTTCCAATGCTTCTTTAATTCTTTCCTGTATAAGCAATAACTCTGTTTTAGTCAACTCTTTTCCATTTTGTTTAAAGAAATATTCAATAGCAGATTTGCCACTATGCTTTCCTATAACCACCTTTGATTCTCCTACTCCAACTTTCGATTCATCGTAAGGCTGATACGACATTTTATTTTTTAGCACACTCCTTACATGAACACCTGTTTCGTGAACAAAAGCATTGCCTCCTACAATTGGCTTACATTTACTTAATGGCAAATAAGAAAACTCAGCAACTGAACTGCATATTTTTTTTATAATATGTGTGTTATACTTTGTAATATTTCCGACAGCCATATATTCGGCCATAATAAGTTCTTCAATAGCTACATTACCGGCTCTTTCGCCTATTCCGTTAACTGTTCCGCTAACGCCACTTGCTCCGGCTACCCTTGCGGAAAATGCATTTGCGGTAGCCATTCCCAAGTCGTTGTGGGGATGAAACTCAAAGTCGGTATGGGAAAATATATTAACTAAATCGGCAAACAAGCCGGTTGTACTTACCGGATTCATTATACCTACAGTATCGGCTATTCGTATTCTGCAAGCACCGGCATTAAGAGCTGTTGCAATAGCTTGAATTAAAAAATCACGATTTGCACGTGTGGCGTCCTGCATTCCTACATATACATATTTAAACTTTGCCAAAGCATATTTTACTAATATTGGTATTTGCTCAAGTACCCAATTCTCATCTTTTTGCAATGCATTTAATTGTATTTCAGACACAGGAAACGATATGTTTACAGCATCGGTTTTACACAATTCGGCCAAGTCAATGTCAAGTGTTAATGCTCTGCACCAACTGATGGTACGGAACAAAAAGCCTGCTGTTGCAATTTCTCGTATTATATTTTGTTCAGATACTCCCATTGCAGGAGTTCCTACCTCAACTTCGTCAATTCCAAGCTGATTGAGATAATATGCTATCTCCATCTTTTGTATTGCGGTGAACATTACCCCGGGGGTTTGCTCTCCATCGCGTAGTGTGGTGTCTACTATATACTTTTTCATTTTGGTTGTTGTTTATTGGTAGTGAGTAGTGTTTGTTTTATAAGTAAAAGCAAGCAGTACTGCCTAAGCAGTTACTGCTGTGCAAATAGTTGGTTTAGTTTGAGTAAAAAATCGAATTAGTCGGCAATTAAATATTCTTCAACTGCTTTTCCTTCTTCAAGTGCATCAAGTATTTCATCAATTTTTTCTTCGCTTATTGCTCCATACCAATAGTTATTGGGGTGAATAACCATAATTGGACCTTGCGAGCAAACATTTAAACACGCTGTACTTGAAACAGCAACATCGAGCCCACGGTCGGCACACTCTTCAGATATATACTGAATAAGGTCGCCTGCCCCGTTTTTATTGCAATATCCCTGTGCATCGCCGGCTACTCTGTAGCTGTTGCATACTAAAATGTGAAACTCCGGTTTTTTCATTGTTATTAATTTTATTGTTATTAATTAATGTATGTTTATTTCATTTCATTGTAGAGACAAGGCATGCCTTGTCTCTACAAATATTTTAAACCAAATAATATCAACCGCAGCCTGTTCCTGAACCTGAACAGTCGCTTCCGCATTTGAACATATCGCGTTTTTTTACGGTTTTAAGCTCCTTGCCCTTATACACAGCGTCGAGTCCGTCGTCAATGAGTCCTGTCATTTCAATAACCTGAACCCCTGCTTTACTGATATAGTTGTAAGGTGATGAACCAACCCCCGACACAAGAATAGCACGACAATCGTCTATTTTTTCGAGCAGGTTCTGCCAACGTTCCATTCCTCCGCCCTTAGCCGGTGTTTCGCGCTGTTCAATCATACGATAACCCGAAGGTGTTTCTTTGAATATATAAAGACTTTCGGCCTCGCCCATATGCTGGTTTACAAGCATTCCCTCCATACTTGCTACGGCAACGTATTTACGCTCTTTATTGCTTTGTGGTACTTTTAGTGCAAAGTCGCGAAGCATTTGGGTACTCTCTTTAATATCCTGACCAAGTAATCCGGCAGCATCGGCGCGGCAACGTGCACAATGTTCCATTGGCTTTAAGAACTCGGCTGTCATAGCTCTAAGGTCTTTCATTAGTGCAGGTGCCGGTTCTTCAAACTCTTCGAAAGGGGTATCTTTAACCGGATATAGAGGGATAATATTCATGGTATCGGCTCCAAGTTCGGCTACATATTTAGCCAAAGCGGGAATTTCCGGTACGTTTATCTCTTGTATGGCTATGGTATTAATTTTAACTGTAATACCTTTTTCTTTAAGTTTAGTTATATTTTTAATTTGCTCGCTCAATAGTATTTTTGCCCCTTCAATACCACGGTATGCTTTATTTCCCACTCGAACCCAACGGTATATATCTTCAATTTCTTCGGGTGTTTTTCCATTAATAGTAATAGTTACATGACTTACCTGAAGCTCTGCTATTTCATCGATATATGGAGCCAAATTCAAGCCATTTGTAGAAAGGCAAAGAATCATTTCAGGTATCTCCTTACGAATAAGGCGCATGGTTTCCATAGTTTCGTCGGGGTTAGCGAACGGGTCGCCCGGGCCGGCAATACCTGCTACTATAAGGTTAGGGTGATTTTTACGTATTTCGTGCAAATAATCGACAGCCTGACGCGGAGTAAGGATTGTTGAAGTTACCCCCGGACGTGATTCGTTTACACAGTCATAATCGCGGTTACAATAGTTACATTGTATGTTACATTTTGGTGCCACCGGTAGGTGTACCCTTCCATAAGTGCCTTTGGCGTCCTTATTGAAGCATGGATGATTGTTTGCGTTTACCATATCTATTGTTTTTTTGTTGAGACGCAATATCTTGCGTCTTTACTGTTGAGACGCATATCATGCGTCTTTACATATATTTCCACCCTACCGGGCTGTTCTCTTGTTTGTATTCTATTAATGCGTTTGCAATGTTCTCAAATAAGCGATGTGCCCCTTCGTAACCAATATGAAGCACACGCTGACTACCAAAGCGGTCGTGAATAGGGAATCCTACTCTTAACAGCGGAAAGTTAAGTTCGCGAGCTATATAGTACCCTTTGCTATGTCCAATCATAATGTCGGGTTTTTCTATCTCACGGCATTTTTCGGCTATCTCTTCAAAGTCGGCTCCTACCATAATTTCGGGGTTATGTCGCGGGTTAAGCTTTGACTTTACAATACCTTTAAATGCTGAGCTTTCGCCACCTGTGGCAATAAGCACCGGTTTTATACCTATTTCGGTCAAAAATTCGGTAAGCCCTATTACAAAATCTTCTTCACCGTATATTACCGCTCTTTTATCGAACACGTATTTATGACCATCGGTATAAGCATCTACTAAGCGACCACGCTCTTTTGTGTATTTCTCGGGTATTGCTTTACCTGTCATTTTTTCGAGCAGGTTGAAAAAACGGTCGGTTGCATTTATACCTATCGGGAAACCTGTGGTAGCCCCGGGCATATTGTACATCTCTTCAAGTACAGAACCTGGAGTGTTAATATTTTTTCGTTTCACTGTATTTGCAATCATCCCCTTATTAAGCACATCGCCAAATTGCATGTATGATTTAGCTCCGCCCAATGATTTCAATTGCTCAGGGGTTGTTCCTCCGTCGGGTATACGTTTATAATCTTCCCAATGCGGATTATCGAGCGATTCAGAAAGGTCGGGTAGCATAATAACATCAATATCCATACGCTCCATTATTTCGGTCAAATAGCGATAATCGGCCGGAGAGAGCATACCCGGAAGCAGCACCAACTTGTTGTTGGGTTCTGCTTCGGAGCTCAAATATTTAATAACCGATACTATAGCCTGATGAAACCCATCGACATGAGTACCGCAGTAACTAGGGGTTGATGCATGAGCAAGACCAATGTGCGCTAACTCCGGAGCCTCCCCCCTGAACTCCTTAATTATTTGCGGCACATCATCCCCTATTGTCTCGCTCAGGCAAGTTGTAGTTACCCCTATATGGTAAGGCTTATACTGGTTTCCTACGTTAAACATAGCCAGTTTAAGGGTTGGTCCGCCTCCGAATATAGTTGATTCCTCACTAAAACTCGACGAGGCAATATCTATTGGTTCTTTATAATGACTTATCATGTACCTTCGTACATAAGTGGCACAGCCTTGCGAACCGTGAATTAACGGCACACACCCTTGTATACCCTTGTATGCCATACTGGCTCCCAAAGGTGCACACAACTTACACGCGTTGCGGGTGGCTGTAAATGCTTTTGTTTCTGTTAGTGGTTTCATTGCTATATAGTTTTTGGTCGTTGAGACGCAATATCTTGCGTCTTTACTATCATAGACGCATAATCATGCGTCTTTAATGTGAGACGCAATATCTTGCGTCCTACTGTGAGACGCAATATCTTGCGTCTCTATGCTATTATTATGGCCCTTACGGGTAAATTGCCATACGGGGCTCATTGCTGTTGCATATATCTCTTTAGCAAAATTCAACATACCTTCGTATCCGGCCAGGGCTTCTTTGCGTTCGTGGTTATGGTCGCAGAAACCGAGTCCCATTTTATATGCAATAGGTCGTTCTTTCACTCCCCCTATGAAAATATCGGAACCTGTTTGCTTAACAAATTGCGATAACTCATTAGGGTTAGAATCGTCGACAATAATTGTCCCCTCATCGCAAAGTTCTTTTAACAGTTCATAATCGTCGGAGTTACCGGTTTGTGAACCTACAACAGCTGTTTTTACTCCCAGCAATCGCAATGCTTTAACCAGCGAAATAGCTTTAAAAGCACCACCTACGTAAATGCAGGCTTTTTTACCCTCAAGGTCTTTTTTATATTCAGCCAAAGCGGGAAGCAAACGCCCCAGTTCGGCTTTTACAAGTGTTTGAGCTTTCGCCATAAGTTCAGCACTTTTAAAGAAACGCGCTACCTCGTAAAGTGCATCGCTCATATCTTCAATTCCGAAATACGATACTTTCATAAATGGTATTCCGTACTTCTCTTTCATTATTTTGGCTAGGTGTATCATAGCACCCGAACACTGTACTATATTCAAGTCGGCTTTGTGTGCTTTACGAATATCATCGACACGTCCGTCGCCTGTAATGGTTGCATTAATGTGTACACCCATTTGCTTGTAGTATTCGGTAAGCATCCAAAGTTCGCCGGCAAGGTTAAAGTCGCCTAATATATTTACGCTGTACTGTGGCAATACGGCATTGTTATCGGTACCTACCAATTTAGCAATAGCTTCGCAGGCTACCTTATAACCATCTTTTTTTGTTCCGTTAAACCCTTCGCTTTGTACAGGCAGTACGTCAATCCCTTTTTCGGCCGATACCTTGCGGCATACTGCTTCTACGTCGTCGCCTATTACCCCTACAATACAGGTTGAGTAAACAAATGCAGCTTTGGGCTTATGCTTGTCAATAAGTTCAACCAAGGCACTGTAAAGTTTTTTTTCACCGCCGAATACCACTTCATTTTCGTGAAGGTCGGTAGTAAAACTAAGTCGGTATATTTCCCTACCCGATGATAAAGAACCGCGGATATCCCATGTGTAAGCTGCACAGCCTACCGGCCCGTGAATTAAGTGAAGTGCATCGGTAATAGGATACAACACCACTCTTGAACCACAAAACACGCAAGCTCTTTGGCTTACTGAACCTGCAGTGCTTTTTTTTCCGCATTCCATTTTAAATGGTGCGTTAGCTCCGGCTGTGGCTACCTGAAGTTTTCGTTCGTTAATAATGTCCATAATCCATAGTTTTTTTGGTGGTTGAGACGCATTGTTTTGCGCTTTTACTTTCGTTGAGACGCAATATCTTGCGTCTTTACTGAGAGACGCATAATCATGCGTCTGTACTATCGGAGACGCATAATCATGCGTCTGTACTATGTTGTAGAGTATTAAAAAAGCGAGGTATACAGGGCGTATACCCCTGCTTTTATTAAACTATATCAACAAATTATGGTAAAGACTTTTAATAAGTTACAGGTTACAAGTTGTATGTTTCAGGTTTACACCTGTGTAATAAGTTTAATTGGTTATGGTTGTTTCTATCCTACAAAAATGTAACGTTTCTGTACATACCCTTACTTTACTATTTTATGAGTTCAAAGGTTCAAGGTTCAATAGTTCAAGTTGAACTTTTGAACTGCCATGCCGCCAGGCAGGCTAGTTATACTATTTGAACATTCTTATACTTTCATGTCGGAAGTATCACAATAATTAAAAGAACATATATTGAATCCAAGGTCGGTTGGTAAAGGCGGGGGCCACCACAGCCACCCGCCACACAACCAAAACCATGGAATGTATTGCTACATTACCAGCTCAAATTTTTCTTCAGGGCAATTTGCGTCCTGATAGTCCATTAAAGCATTAAGGATTTTCTCCACTAACCTTAAAGTACCCATATACCCCACAGTTGGGAAATAAGAGTGTCCGATACGGTCAATGATAGGGAATCCGAAACGTACAAATGGTATATTTTCATCACGTGCTATATATTTACCGTAAGTGTTACCAATAATAAGGTCAACAGGGTTTTCCTTAATCCAGGTGTGCATACGATACATATCGGCAGTAGGTCCGTTTAAGTATTTAGCCTCAGGGCATTTTTCCGATAAAATAGTTTCCATATTTTTCATAAATGCCTTACCCGGAGTACCCGAAACAATAGCAGTAGGCTTCATACCTAAGTCAAGTAAGAACTCAACAAGCGGAGTAATTGTATCGGGGTCGCCGTATACAGCTACTTTTTTGTTATGGAAATACTGTTGCATATCGGCAATAGCATCAACAAGAACACCGCGCTCTTTAGTAATTTCGTCGGGAACCGATACTTTAGCCATTTTAGCTACAGCCTGAATAAAACGGTCAGTAGCTCTTAAACCAACAGGAACATCAGTTATTTTGAACGGAACTTTACATTTATTTTCAAGGGCTATGGCAGCATCTTTAGTACAGAAAGCACCAGTACCAATAGTACCTATACTGTCGCCCATTGAAGCCATTTGCGCTATTGTAGTACCACCGGTAGGATACATTTTGAATTTACCTGTTAGCGGAGTGTTTACAACATCAGAGGTGTCGGGCAACAGTACATAAGGAACTTTCATTACCTTCATAATTCTCTTAAGCTCAGTCATATCAGAAGGCTCAACCCAACCCGATATTAAGTTAACCTGACGTCTTTTCTCATCGGTTTTGAATGCAAACTTGTCAACAAATGCAGTAACCATATTGGCATATCCCGTAACGTGAGAGCCTACGTAGCTAGGAGTAGCTGCTTGCACCACGAATTTACCTTCAGGTATTTTTCCATCGGCAAGAGCTTTCTCTGATATTTGCTTTAAGTCGTCGCCAATAGTTTCAGACAAGCAAGTAGAGTGAATAGCAACAATATCGGGTTCGTAAATTGAGAAAATATTCGATAGCGATGTTAAAAGGTTAGCCTGACCACCAAATACAGAAGAACCTTCGGTAAATGAGCTTGTTGAAGCCATAATTGGGTCTTTGTAATGACGTGTAAGAACACTACGGTGGTAAGAACAACAACCTTGTGAACCGTGGCTATGAGGTAAACAACCATGTACTCCCAATGCTGCGTACATTGCGCCTACCGGTTGGCAGGTCTTTGCCGGATTAATAGTCAACGCCTTGCGATCAACTGCTTCCGATGCTTTTTTTGTATGACGTAATAACATTTTTTCTATTTTTTAATGTTTGTATTGAGATGTAAGTATTGAGATATGAGATTCTAATATTGTCAATAATATCAGGTTACAACCTACTCTGTACTCACTACTCTGTACTCTGTACTAATATTTAGTCAGTAACTACGCTACCAACAATTTCAGGTTCAAGTTTCCAAGGAGCATCAATAAGTTTCCAAACTGAGGCATTAATCATTCTATCTATCTCTTTATAGAAGTTAATAGCACCTTCAAAACCTGCATACGGGCCACCATAGTCGTAGCTATGAAGCTGCTTTAACGGAATACCTGATTTTTGAACTACATATTTCTCTTTAATACCGGCACAGAATAAATCGGGTTTATATAGCTCAATTAATTTTTCCGATTCATGGTGCGATATATCGTCAATTACAAGTGTATTCTTATCCATATCTGGCATCATACCAACGTAATCTTCAAACTCAAAGTTTTGTTTTTCAAGAGCTGCTTTTTTCTCCTGTAAATCGGGTCTGTAAAGTTTTTCATCTTTATCAACAACCAAATCTTCAATATTACGAGTATCGGCATCTATTTTAATATTCGGAATTACACGGCGTCCTTCGTAGTCGTCGCGGTGAGCAAACTCATAACCTGCAGCAACTACTTTCATGCCCATTTCTTTGAAAAGTTCCTGATAGTGGTGAGCACGCGATCCGCCAACGAACATCATAACTGTTTTACCTTCAACCTTAGGTTTTACTTCATCAATAACAGCTTTTACTTTAGCCATTTCACGCTCAATTAATGCTTCAGTAGCTTTAATCATACCTGCATCACCATAAAATTGAGCCATTTTACGCAACGATTTTGCAGTTGCATCGGCACCAATAAAGTTTACTTTAAACCAAGGAATACCGTATTTTTTCTCCATCATCTCAGCTATGTAGTTGATAGAACGGTGACACATAACTATGTTTAAATCAACCTGGTCAGAGTATTCATAGCTTTCAATAGTTGAGTTTCCTGAGAATGAAGCTACTAAGTCAATTCCCATTTCCTCAAAGTACTCTTCAAGTACAAAAGCATCACCACCAATATTGTACTCACCCATCATGTTCATTCTGAACTTAGTGGTAAGTTTCTTCTCTTGATTAATACCTACAACATGTTTGAAAACTCCGTTGTTGGCTATGTGGTGTCCTGCCGATTGAGATACTCCGCGGTATCCTTCGCATGAGAAACCAAATATATTAATACCCAATTCGGCTTTCATATCGCGTGCCACAGAGTGAACATCATCGCCAATAAGACCTACCGGACAAGTTGAGAATATTGCTATTGAATGAGGTTTAAATTCATTATAAGCTTCACGAATAGCCTCTTTTAATTTCTTTTCGCCACCAAATACAATATTTTCGTCTTGCATATCGGTTGAAAAAGCATAAGGGATATAGTTTACATCATTCTCTGTTGGAGGCGCAGTTTGGTTACGACGAGTTAACCATGCATAGAAACTACAACCAATAGGACCGTGAACAATGTTTACAACATCGCGGGTAGGACCTAATACAACACCTTTACATCCGGCGTATGTACAACCGCGCTGAGTAATAATACCAGGTATTGTACGTACGTTAGCTTGCACTTCGGGAATCTCAACAGGGTCGTTAACAACAAACGCACTGGTTCTTTTCTTTGCCACCTTACGAGGATACTTCTTCATTATCTCCTCGCGCATTGCTATTGGATCGGGCAAGTTTTTATTTTTTAAATTCTTAGTCATAATTGTACTTTTAAAGTTGGTTTGTTAGATGTATCGCCATCGGGTAAGCAACTCACCCGATGACTTACTCAATAATTTAGTCAAGTGTTACATCACCTTTTTCACCTGTTCTAACACGTATTACTTCTGTTTCAGGTATTATAAATATTTTACCATCGCCAGGCTCACCTGTTTGGTTAACCGAAATAATTGTGTCAACCACAGTTTTTACTTTTTCGTCGGTAACTGTAATAGTTAACATTCTTTGAGGACGCAGCCTTGGTTCTTTACCTAAGTGTTCAATTGCTTCCGGCACATTATCGGTTGCTGCTTCAATTACTTTTTTCTCCCATAATCCTTTACCGCGACCATAAACGTTTCCTTTAGCTGTCATACAGGTTATTCCTGCTTCGGTTAAAGCACGTTTGGTTTCGTTCATCATGTTTATGCGGATAAATGCAAATACTGTTTTCATAGTTCTAAAGTTTTTAAATTAGTGTTAAAATTTTAGTATCAAGTATCAAGTACAGAGTATCAAGTACGTCTTGTGTCTTGTATCTATAAGTCTTGATACTTTCTTCTAATTATAATTCTTTAGTACCTCGGCTAATTGTATAAGCCTCTTCAACAGGTGAGATAAAGATTTTTCCGTCACCATAAGCACCTCCACCCTCAGAACGAGCAGCTTCCATAATTGTGTTTACTGCAAAGTCTTTATCTTCATCTTTAATTACCATCATAATTAACTCTTTTGGAAGCTCATCGTAAGTAACATCGCCAATTTTAATACCGCGCTGCTTACCGCGACCTACTACATCCATTTTCGATACTGCTACGTATCCTGCTTCAAATAAAGCCTTTAACACTTTTGCACTTTTCTCAGGGCGTACTATTGCTCTTATTAATAACATATTCTTAAATTTTATTTAGTTAATTTTTATGGTTGTGATATTTAAAACTATAAGTACTTAAAACAATAGTCTAAATTCACTCAATCCGTTTTTCTTATATTAATCTTATGACTTGAGGTATATGAGTTTGAAGTAAAATACAACTTACAAAGTACTCAGTACTCACAATCTCACTACTCAGTACTCAGTACTATATTAGTTAGCAATACCGAATTCAATTAATAATTTCTCTAACTCATCTATTTCAAGTGGATTAGGAATAACGAACATTTCGTTTGAATCAATAGCTCTTGCTAAGGTTCTGTACTCATCGGCTTGTGGATGTTCAGGTTTGAAATCAATAACAGTTTTTCTGTTTATCTCAGCTTGCTGAACCATATTATCGCGAGGTACAAAGTGAATCATTTGAGTTCCAAGTTGTTTTGCTAGTTGCTCTATCATTTCACGCTCATTGTCTACTTTACGTGAGTTACAAATAAGTCCTCCTAAACGTACTGTACCTGACTGAGCATATTTCTGAATACCTTTACAAATGTTGTTAGCAGCATACATTGCCATCATCTCACCCGATACTACAATGTAAATTTCTTCTGCTTTACCATCGCGGATTGGCATTGCGAAACCACCACATACAACATCACCAAGTACATCGTAGAAAGTGTAATCTAAAGCAAACTCAGGATCCCAAGCACCTAACTGCTCAAGCAAGTTAATTGAAGTAATAATACCGCGACCGGCACAACCTACACCAGGCTCTGGACCACCCGACTCTACGTTACGTGTACCTCCATAACCAACTTTTATTACATCGTCTAGTTCTACATCTTCACCCTCTTCGCGAAGTGTGTCAAGAACTGTTTTTTGAGCAAGTCCGCCAAGTAACAAACGAGTAGAATCTGCCTTAGGGTCACAACCTACTACCATTACATTTTTTCCCATTTCGGCCAAACCGGCTACTGTGTTTTGTGTTGTAGTAGACTTTCCAATACCACCTTTTCCGTAAATAGCAATCTTTCTCATAATTGTAAGATTTTAATTGTTTATAAAAGTTTTGTTTTAATGTTTTCGTTGTTAAGTACATTACACGATACGTGCCAATGCTATTAGAACATAGCCGTTATTGAACTTAAAACATATACTAAACACTCTGATTATGTGTTGGTTATTTTTTTACAAACAGGTTTTTGGCACGTTTGGCACGGCTCTTAAATTGCTACATTTATGTAGGATAATAAAGTAGTTTTTACTAAAATGTGTAGTATATATAAATGATAGGAAGTGCTTGCTGTGGCTAATTGTGAAAAAAAATCCCCACTCTACTGAGCAGGGATTATTAATATTAAATAATTCTGATTTAGTATTTCAGAATTCTGAATTTTTATATTTTCCTAATGTCCAAAGTCGGCAAAGTTACCATGGCGCTCTTTTCTTTTCGAAGTAAAGCGACGTAAACACTGATACTCGTCGGTTACATACTCATGAGTTAATCCCCAACGTAATTGTCCTGTGGGGTCGTCGTTACCTTCAAGAGTTCTGTTTAAACCTATTGCATGCGGGGCACTTGGTATATGCGACATTATTTCAAAGTTAATACCATCGGGCGACCACTGTATAGTATTTCGTTCAGGACCATCGGTAGTAATTAACGCTGCAATACCATCATTATATTTCCAAACACATATTTCGTGTCCGCTGTTTGAAATAGGATTGTAAGGCGACTTAACGTAAGGCCCTTTAGGATTATCGGCAATAGCAACACCATGACGTATTTCACGACCACCAAAGTACATCTCTTCGCCCATACGCTCACCTTTATAATATAAATAGAATTTACCTTTGAAAGGGATAATACAAGGGTCGTGAACTTTATGGCTATCGAAATCTCCTTTTTTCTCAACTGCAAAGCGGCTAATTTTACCTTCTATCCATATTCCGTTGTCGGCAGGACTCAAAATAGGCTCTTCGCTTTTTGTCCAAGGACCGTCAGGTGAACTTGCCCATGCTAAACCAACCTGATTTTTTACTCTCTCAACATAAGGCGATTTTACAGTTTGGTAACACAAGTAATACATACTATCCCATTGCATTATTTCTACTGTAAATACAGAGCGGTCGTCGTAAGCTCCTTTTTCACCGCGTCCAACTGCCATACCTTCTTCTTTCCATGTAATACCATCTTCTGAGGTTGCATACCATATATCGCATCTGTCCCATGGAAATACTTTTGAAGTTTCAATATCAGCATCGAAACCATCAGTTGGACCAACACTTTTTGAATACCATACGTAGTATTTTCCGTTTACTTGAATTAAAGCACTAGGGTCGCGACGCACTACACCTTCTTCGTATGCCAAGTCGCCTTTAAGCTCTTCTTGTGTAAAACGGATAAACCACTCATTGCCATACTCAGGCCATTTAAGTGCACGTTTTGTAGCTGCACTAAGGTATTCTTTGTTTGTAATACCGTACCGTTCAACCTGTGCATCGGTTATTTCAACCTTCTCTTCGGTACATTTTTTCTTACAGCAATCGCCACAGCCGGTCAATACCAGACTACCCATTGCTACTGCAAAAAGGGATTTTGTTAAGTTTTTCAATTTCATAATATCTTTTTAAATATGCTTTTATTAAAAATGACCACAATTTATAACTTAGAACCAAATCACACAACATTTTATTTGGGAATTACTTATAATTTTCATTATACATTATTCTTACTACTTAATTCTGTACTCAATAAGCTTGATAAAATATTAAAAAAATGTTACACAATTAACATAGGCTTAATATTGGAGTGTTGCACTTTAAATAATTTTGACTAAATTTTTAAAACAAGTGTATGGATATTTATTTAATCTTGGTTTTCTTATTGTTTGCTCTGGCTATAACCGATTTGATTGTCGGAGTAAGTAACGATGCTGTGAATTTTTTAAATTCAGCAATTGGTTCGCGAGTTGCTTCGCGTAATGCTATTTTAATAGTTGCCAGTTTGGGTATACTATTAGGAGCTATGTTTTCAAACGGAATGATGGAGGTAGCTCGAAACGGAATATTTCGCCCCCAACATTTCTACTTTTCTGAAATAATGGTAATATTCATGGCTGTTATGATAACAGACATATTACTGTTAGATTTCTTTAATACCATTGGTATGCCAACATCAACTACTGTATCGTTGGTATTTGAAATTATGGGAGCGGCTGTTGCTGTGTCGTTTATGAAAATAAATGCCGGAGAGCAAACTATATTGGTTGATGGTGTAGAGCGAATAGCTACCATGGACGATTATATTAATTCAGGTACTGCCCTCACAATTATTTCGGGCATTTTGCTTTCGGTAGTAATATCGTTTGTTGTTGGAGCCGTAGTTCAATGGATAAGCCGATTAATATTCTCGTTCGATTATGCTAAACCGTATAAATATTTTGGTGCAATTTGGGGTGGTATTGCCATTACTTCTATTACATATTTTTTATTAATAAAAGGGGCAAAAGATGTAACATTTATGTCGAAAGAGACACAGAATTACATAAAAGAAAATTCGACACAAATAATATGGCTTAGTTTCGCTTTTTGGACAATTTTCAGCCAATTGTTGAAATGGATGTTTAAAGTAAATATTCTTAAAGTAGTGGTACTAGCCGGTACATTTGCTCTAGCAATGGCTTTTGCGGGTAATGACTTGGTTAACTTTATTGGTATCCCGTTGGCCGGTTACGAGGCATTTAACCAATCGGGCGGTAGTGATATACTTATGGAAGGATTGGCTAAAAAAGTTCATACACCAACCGAATTTTTAGTTATTGCAGGTATAGTAATGGTATTAACCCTATGGTTAAGTAAAAAAGCCCGTACAGTAACTGATACTGAGCTTAACCTAAGCCGTCAGGATGAAGGATTTGAGCGTTTTGGGTCATCTTTTATTGCTCGTGTATTGGTACGCAAAACAGTTGCCGCCAACACTTTTTTTAGTACCATAATACCAGATAGAGGTATTACTTGGATTCAAAACCGATTTGACCAAACTAAAGCCTTAAAAAAGGCTAAGAAACAAGAGAACCCACCAATGTTCGACCTTGTAAGAGCTTCAGTAAACCTAACGGCAGCTTCAATATTAATTGCTTTTGCTACATCAAAAAAACTACCCCTTTCTACTACTTATGTTACATTTATGGTAGCTATGGGTACATCGCTTGCCGATGGAGCTTGGGGGCGCGATAGTGCTGTATATCGTATTACCGGGGTATTTACAATTATTGGAAGCTGGTTTCTAACTGCCGTTATTGCTTTTACATCGGCATTTGTTATGGCTTACTTTATTAAGTGGGGTCATATATATGCTATAAGTGTACTTGTGGTATTAGCAGTGTTTGCAATTGTAAAAACTAACCGCTCGCATAAGAAAAAACAGCAAGAAAAAGATGAAGTATTAGCCGAGGTTGTTACAATTGATGATACAGTTGAAAAGGTTATGAAAAAGTGCAATAAAAATACAAGCTCGGTATTTGAATCATCGGCTACTTTCTTGGTTAATGCTACCGGTTATATAATAAAAGAAGAACATAAACAGTTGAAAACTTTATTAACTGATGTTAAAGATTTGAATCAAAGTATAAAAAAACAAAAAGCCGACCTTACAAGCACAGTAAAATTACTTAGTGACGGCTCAATTGAAACAGGTCATTTTTACTCACTGGTTATCGATAATCAGGGGGCATTAATTCATGCAATACGACATATTGTTGAACCGGCTTACGATTATATTTCCAATAAACATAAGCCTATTTCTGAAATTCAGAGCCTTGAACTTGCAGGTAAAGCTGACCAAATAGCATCATTTATCAGATTTGCTGCAAAATTAATTGACGATGCAAAATTCGATAAATTGTCTGAATTGGTTGCCAAGCAGAACGATATTATTGAAGGGCTTGAGTTTATTAGAAAAAATCAGATAAAGCGCATTAAAAGTAATGAAACCGGAACAAAAAACAGTATGCTGTTTTTAGGTATTGTTAACGAAATGCAAAATACAGTTGAGGGTACGACAAGTATTTACAAAGCTATGAGAGATTTTTCGAGCTTTTCGGAAAATAAAAAGTAGAACCTAATTATTTTATCATAATTGGAGACTCTCATTTAAGGGTCTCCTTTTTTTATTTTACATTATTGGCTATGCCTGAAAACATTGCTTTAACTATCGTAAATAAGTTTTTTTGAGGTAACTTTGCATTTACATACAATGAAGTGAAATAATAACAACTAAAACTACCTGCTATGTATAAAGAGGTATACAAATCGCCATACATAATTGTAAGATTTAATGAACACGATAAAATATTACATACCGAGTATTTAAAAAAAACAGCCGATATGTCGGACAATGACTGGAAAGAGTTAATGGTTGAATTGAAAGAAGTATATGAACAAAACCCTCCTTTATATATTATTGACGATAATCGTAACCGTTTATATGAATACCCACCTGAAATACAACAATGGACTTTGCAACTTTTTACAGAACAATGGAACAAAAGCGGCTTAAAAAAAATTGTTCAAATAGCCCCTGCCGATATTATTGGCAAACTTACCCAAATGCAAATTATAGAATTAGTAACAGAGAATTTTAAACTAAAATTTGAAGTACATATTTGCCCCAGCTTCGATAAAGCTATTGCAATTATTAAACAGTAACATAATTGTAACAAATTATAATTCTACTATCACAACTTTATTCTACTATTCACCGTAGAAAGCAATATTATTATTTTTATTATAAATGAAGAACACTGACTTTGAACACCTATATAACCAACTTAGAGAAAAATACGAAAGGCATGAAAAAATTATAGTTCAGGCTTACAGTTCTTTGAAAAAAAAAGAACAACAACTAAAAGAAATAAATGCCAATTTGGAATGTAAGCAAAAAGAGCTTGAAGAAATAAACAATGAGCTTTACAAAAATAATATTATAAACCAAAACAATAATATTGAGCTTTCACGTGCATTATCGCAACTTAAAGAGACTCAGTCACAACTTGTACAAACCGAAAAAATGGCATCGCTGGGGATACTTACTGCCGGCATAGCACATGAAATAAACAATCCGCTTAACTTTATTATGTGCTCGCATACCGGGCTAACCGAATTCTTTGAAAACAGCTCTTACAAAACCGACAACCACATAAAATTTCTATTAGACAGCCTTAAAGAAGGAGTTGAAAGAACCTCAAGTATTATAAACGGCCTTAATGAATTTAGCCGTAATACTGAAACCACTAAGGAAGAATGCAATATTCACAAAATAATTGACAACTGCCTTACTATACTGCAACATACTCTGAAACACAGGGTTATAATTGAAAAACAATTTTACCCTGACAATATAATTATAAGTGGAAACTCCGGCAAACTACATCAAGTATTTCTGAATATTCTTACAAATGCTGAGCAAGCTATTGAAAACAAGGGTAATATTACTATAAAAACAAGTATTACTAATAAAAATATTACTATCACAATTGCCGATACAGGAAAAGGGATAGACAAAGCTCACCTAAAAAAAATTACCGACCCCTTCTTTACCACAAAAGAACCGGGTAAAGGTACCGGACTTGGGCTATCTATTACTTATAATATAATAAAAGAACATAACGGTAATATTACATTCAACTCTGAACCGAAAATGGGAACTGAGGTAAAAATCACACTACCTATAAAATAAATTTTTACATTATTTTATCAGGAAAAAACACTAATTCAACAAAGCAATACTCCTGTTTGTCCTTTTTATATTTCAAAACCATAACCTTTCACTATACAATACGTTAAAAAGAGTAAAGTTTACAATTTAAAGGGGTATAACAAACAAAAACTATATGACAGAGCACAGACCAAAGGTATTGTACGTTGACGACGAACCTATAAACCTCAAACTATTTGAGATTAACTTCAGAAAAAAATTCGATGTTATTACTGCAAATTCAGGTCCCGAAGGTCTTAGAATACTCGAAAACAACAGTGTTGATGTTGTAATTTCAGACATGAAAATGCCTGAAATGAATGGTGTAACTTTTTGTGAAACAGCTCAAAAAAAATACAACCACATAAGATATTATCTGCTAACCGGATTCGACTCCACTCCGGAGATTGAAGAAGCAATAAGTCGCTCAATTGTAAAAAAATGTTTGAGAAAACCTTTCAATAAATATGAAATAGAAGAAGTAATTCAGAACTAATTTAAAAGTATAAAATACAAACAATTTAATTATTTATATTTACCACCACTATGTGGTACTACTTTTTAATAACTGAATTTATTAAACATTTGCTTAAAGCAAAAACAAAGCTTGGTTTTGGAATACACTCACCATACTTGTTCCCTTTGGTAAAGCACTTGCAAAAACCTGTAAAAAATAAAAAAAGCATAAAAGCCATAGAAAACAAGCGTAAAAAACTACTTAAAAACAACTCATCGATAAAAATAACCGATTACGGCACAGGAAGTACTAAAGTAAAAGCCAATGGAACACGTACTGTTAAAAGCATTGCAAAATACAGCCTTGCCAATAAGCAAAAAGCTATACTTATATCAAAAATATGCACTTTCCTTAATCCTGACAATATAATTGAACTTGGCACTTCGCTAGGTATTACTACTGCATATATTTCAACCGCCTGCCCTAATGCCAAAATTATAACCATTGAAGGTTGCCCTAAAACATCAGTTATTGCTTCCGAAACATTCAAATCATTAAACTTAACAAATGTAACTCTCGTTAACGGACAATTCGACACTGCTCTGCATAATATTATTGATAATATTGACGAAATAAACCTTGTATTGTTCGATGGTAACCATGCAAAAGAACCTACACTCAGGTATTTCAATATATTAAAAGAAAAAGCAGTAAACAATACTGTATTTATTTTCGATGACATATACTACAACCTTGAAATGTATAATACGTGGAAAATAATAACACAAGACAATAACATTACTGCCTCCCTAAATTTCTTCTGTTTAGGAATAGTTTTTTTTAAAAAAGAGCTAAGCAAGCAATATTTAAGGGTATTCTATTGATTATTGCTTGCATTAATTATTATGATTTTGTGAGTTCTCCCTAATACTTTCACAAAGTAAACTCCACTTTTTAAACCACTAACATCTATTTGATTAATACTCCTACCTGTTTCTTCTAAAACAATCTTGCCGTCAAGGCTAAGTATTTCAACTTTACAAATGAGGTCATAACCAGATATATTAATAAGCCCATTTGTTACTGGATTAGGAAATATGCTTATGTTGTCATGAAAAGTAAACTCGGCTGTTGTTAACACACTATATTGTGCAGTAACCATTAAATCATTGGTTACATTGGTGAAATCAACATCCCAACCGGTGAAAGTATAGCCTGTTCGCACCGGATTGGCTGGTGCTGTGGCTGCTAAGCCATATTCTACACTTTCTGTTTTTAGTGCTGTTCCGTCCCAATCGTTAAAAGTAACGGTGTAACTATTTATTGTGTATTGTGCAGTAACCGTTAAGTCTGTTGTTACGTTGGTAAAATCAACATCCCATTCCTTAAAAATATAGCCTGGTTTTACCGGGTCTGCCGGAGCTGTTGCTGCATTGCCATATACAACAACCTCAGATTTAAGCACTTGCCCATCATTATCTAAAAACTTTACAACATAAGCAGCACTGTATGCCATTGAGTGTCTATCTTTCAATTGGTAAGAGCCATCAGATTCTGCGCCTATTAATTGTCCGGTTTCTGCATTTACCCATAATCCGAAGGTGTTGTTGGCAGCTCTTTGGGTGGGAAGCGTTGCATATCTGATGGAGGGATCATAATTGTCCCAAGATCCACCAAAAGATTGTTTTTCGATAAAGTGCAATGAGCTATTTTCTTCAAATTTAATTCTTCCGCCAGATAGCGGATTAACAGTACAAAACAATGCCCTGGATTCAATAATCTCTATCGAAGCCGGTATAACAACCGTAGAAGATATGCAACCATAATCGCCGGCAAAAAAAGCAGCATTACGCAATATTTTGAGTTTACTTTTGGGGCAAGATTGACTACCATCTCCAAATGCAAGATTCGTTATCTTATGAAAACGAAAAGCCTCCACACCTATTTCTTCAACCGTTGGGGGAATAAAAAGTCCATCAACCGACACACCTTCAATAATTCCGGTATTTGCTCCGTTTAGGGCTGTGTTTGAAAAAGCTTGTTTGCCGATATACCTAAGTCTGCTTTGTTGAATGTCCGGATTGCCATTATTATCAACAAATTTCAACTCTGTTTTGGCTAGCAATGTAGGAACTCCTTCTAAACCAACTAGATGTAATTGACTGAAAAAGGCTTGTTCATTAATTTGTTCAACCGAAGGTGGAATGGTTAAAAACCGTATATTATTAGCAGCAAAAGCCGCAAAACCTATAACAGTAACACCATTAGGGACTGCCAGTTCGCCAATAAAATTACCTGCGAAAGCATAATTACCAATATATTCCATCGTATTGGGTAATGACAATTTTATTATGCCTTTATTGGCAAAAACACCACCTCCGCCTAAAACAGCCGGATTGGCTATTCCTTTAATAATTTGACCATTTATTACTGACGGAATTTTCAGATTACCTTCGTTAAAGGCCAGGGTATTAAAATTACTAACATTGCAAGAAGTAATATAGCCATCGGAGTTTATAGTAACATCAGTTGCCTGCAACTCGTAAGGAGCTAAAAGGGTTGGAGCGATGTAAATATATTGAGGTTTTGCAAGGTAATAAAACTTACCATCGGTAGTTGATTTTCCCCCAAGCCTAACCTCGTATAAACCGGGTCTGGTAAAGGTACAAACAAAATCTCGTTTATCGTTATATACCTGGTGATCAACAAACGTAACGCTCCAATTATAAAAATTGAAATCGCCAACAGACTTATTTTTAAATGTAACCGTTAAATGCCCTGCACCACTTGTTACATCAGCCGAAAAATTTAAACCTCCCACTTCGGCAAATAATTGTATTTGCAGTAAGGAAATTAATGCTAAAAAAACAAATTTGATTTTCATAGTTTTTTAAAATAACAATTCAAAAGCAAATATAGTCAAATATATTTGACTATTTCATATTAAATCAAATATTTTTGACTTTCACAAATTTAATCGCCTTATTCATTAGACGATAGTAATTTAATTTTTTAGATTTTTCCAGTTTATTGGCTCAGAATCATATTGTTTAGCTAAAAAAGGCAGATTAATAATTCGGATTGAAAATTACAGCGTTCAATGTTTACATTTGGGAGATATTCGTTTATTTTATTAGATATTACATAAAAAAGACATCCAAATATTTTAGTATTTACGCATAGCAGATAAAATCAGCATAATTTCAGTACAATTTTAAGCCGTCTTGTATTCTTAAATCATATATTGCAGATATGCCAATAGCTGTCAGAGAGATTGGGCATGCGAATTTAAACGTTGCAGCATATTCAGCTAATGCGCAGATAGCCGGAAAGTATTTTGAGCAATACTACCAATTTATTATTCAGTTTTTTTAACAGAAGTGGTAAAATAAAAAATTAAGGGGTGAACAAATTTCTATTTCTGATTACGTAATTTATTTATCCACTCAATGTCAACATTCGTTATTTCGTTTATTAACTCATTATCAAATCCTTTATCAATACAGTTCAATACAATTTGTTCTACTTCGGACAAAGGAGCAAATATTCGTTGAATAAGCCATTTAAGGTCGGATAAAAAAGCTTTTTTATGATTATTTTTATTTAAGTCAACGCCACAAAAAGTTGAAATATCTTTATGGATAACAAGATAATAGACACCGGCTGTTATTATTGCTAATAAGCTATTTGAAGAAATATTCTTATAAGGAAAAGAAGATTCTACCATTGCCAGTAAATCTTTTGCCAAATTTTCGCGTTTTTGCGAGATATCTTTCATTAAATGGTTCTTATCTACCAATTCCCATTTAATAAGTTCCTGTAATTTTACATTTTTTAATATCTCAGCAAATTGAGATTCGATTAATTGTGAGATATGGTGAATTAAATCATCAGTTGCCAAAACGCCGGTTTGCTTATTTAAGATATTTACCCAAAAGTCTTCTTGCTCTATGTAGTTTTTTAGTATATCGTTAAAATCTTTGTAATGGCGATACAGCATAGCTTTATCCATACCGGCCTCGGCCGCTACGCTTTCCACCCCAAGCTTAGATATACCCTGTTTTTCAATTACGTTTCCGACAGCATTTATGATATCGTCTTTAACTTGTTGAGTTGTTCGTCTTCGTTTTTTTTCTTCCATATGTTTTAATTTTTCAAAAACGTAAATAAAATTCACGTTTTTTATTTTGCTATGCAACAAGTCCTAATTCAGATGTAATAAGGCTTACAGCATCATCTATCATGGCATAAGCCTGTTCTGTTTTTGATGGATTGTTGCTCACT
>QKGS01000050.1 GCA_003250355.1 Bacteroidota bacterium | reverse complement strand
GGAATAGCCCGGGTTTATTATTATTCTCAAAGCGGTAAAGAAGTTACGGCATGGTTTAGTGATGAACACACATTCATTACTGCAATTGAGAGCTTTTTCAACAAAAAAGAAGCTTATACCAATTGTGAACTTCTCGAAGATTCTGTAGTGTATTCTATTTCAAATAAGGCATTAGAAGATATTTTTAATCAGAGTCATGATTTTGCGAAAATAGCATTTCACGTAATGTCAAAAGTTACAGCCGATATGGCTGAGTTTATGGTGAATTTAAAATTTCAGACAGCCAAAGAACGGTACACCTACATGATGGAACAATACCCTCAAATATTTCAACGGGTTCCATTACTTCAAATTGCATCCTATTTGGGAATCTCTCCCGAAACGCTTAGTCGTTTACGTGCTGAGAAGTAAATTCTTTATTTAGATTTTAGCCTGTATTTTCATTCTTGATCTATATCAAGTCCTGTCTTTTTTATTGACTGCATTTTTATGTCATAAATAAATGACAATGGAAATAGCAGTAAATAAAAACACTTCAGGTCTTCCCTTAATTGAGCAAGATGAGTATGTTTTTGTTGTTGATGTGCATGGTATACTGCAGGTTTTTTCTGATATAAAAACAAAGCTGTTAAGTAAGCCTGATTGTTTTTTGACTGTTCTCTATGTCCCCCAAAATTCAAGTACACATTCTTTATTTAAAGACGAACTCGAATATCTTGAAAAAAGGTTTCGTTCCCGGTTTTCGTTAATTGTAGCTTCATTAAATGACGAGCAAACATTTGACAGTAAGCATCTTGAGGTTATCATTAATTCATCAATTGTAAAAGAACAATATTTTATTGTATCCGGAGAGCAGGATTTTGCTGATCTGGTTCTCAATCAGCTTTTATTCTTAAGCATAAACATCGATAGAATCAAAATACAGATAATAAATAGCAAGTATGAAGTTTAAAAAAGTTTATCAGGTGTTGTTTTTAACAGCATTAGGTTTAGTCAGTTGTAAAAACAATAACACTAATGAGCAAAGAGAAGCAGATGTGTTTGTTGTGGAAACACAGAAAATTGAAGCAGTATCAACGAGCAAACAACTCAACGTCAGTGGTAATATAGAAGGAAATAAAACGGTAAGGTCGGGGTTTCTTGTTGCAGGTAAAATAAATTATATCGCGGCGCAGGAAGGCGAAACTATTAATAAAGGGGAATTATTAGCAAGTCTCGATCCGGAAAGCTATGAGATTGCCCTTGAAATGGCCGATGCCAATCTTTCACAAATGCAGGACGATTATAATCGTATAAAAGAATTGTACGACCGTAATAGCGTTACCGAAAGCGATTTTGTAAAAATAACCAATGGCTTACGTGCTGCAAAGGCTCAACGTCGGTTGCACGCCAAAAATCTCGAAGACACAAAATTGTATTCTCCCATAAAAGGAGTCATGTTAAAACGGGGTGTCGAGGAAGGTGAAATTATCGATAAAGGATTACCAGTGTTTGGTGTATCCGATATTTATAAAGTAAAAGTAGTTGCGGCTGTTCCCGAAATGGAACTTCGCTTTATAAAATTAGGCAAAAAGGCTAATGTTTATGTGCCTTCTCTTGATTCAACTTTTGTAGGAAATATTATAGAAATAGGGACACTGGCCGAACCCACTACCAGAACCTTTAATGTGAAAATAGAATTAAATAACCCTGATTTGCTTATTCGCCCGGGAATGACTGCTGAAATAAATATTCCTACCGATGAGATTAAAAGTCAGATGATGCTTCCTGCAAATGCCGTTTTGCACGATGTAAATAATGCCTCTTATGTCTATATCGTAGATACGACTAAAGGAAAAGCATTTAAACGAACCGTTTCGTTGGGGAAAATAACAGGAAACAATATTCAGGTTGTGTCGGGACTTAATCTTAATGAAATAGTTGTAGTAAACGGGCAACATAAACTAAGCAACGGAGCATTGATAAAAATAAAATAAGTGGGGTATGAATTTTATTAAAGCATCATTAAAACATAAGCAGGTAACTCTTACCATTTTATTTATGGTATTTGTTATGGGGTTATATTCATTGTTTACAATGCCTCGTCGGGAAGACCCGAAAACCACAGTGCCACAAGGATTGGTTATTGCATACTATCCCGGAGCAACTGCAGCCCAGATTGAAGAACAGGTAACCCGCAAACTGGAAGCGTATTTGTTTCAATATGAGGAAGTACACAAAGCTAAAACGTATTCCACCTCACGCGATGGCGTGGTAGTAATTAATGTGCAGATTAATGACGATGTCAGGAAACCCGATATTTTTTGGAATAAACTCAGGCACCAAATGTTAATAAGCAACCAGTTAGATCTTCCAAACGGAGTAATTGGTCCCATCGTAAATTCTGATTTTGGAGATACCGAAGCTATGCTTATCAGTCTGGAAAGTGATGACGCCAGCTATACGGAACTATCGGAATGTGCTCAATTACTTGAAGATAATATTCGTACGATTAAAGCAACATCAAAAATAAAACGAATAGGGGAGCAAAGTGAGCAAATAACTATTTACTTCAACTCCGATAAGCTGTCGCAATTCGATATTAGCCTCCAACAAATTGTTAAAGTATTACAATCGCAAAATTCAATCAGCCCAACCGGTGAAATTGA
>QKGS01000100.1 GCA_003250355.1 Bacteroidota bacterium | reverse complement strand
GAAATGGTATTTGCCGATAACAATTTAGGTGCAACTATTGACCTTACTGCAATTAACGAAAGCGATTTAGTAAAAGCACTGTTCTTCGAAAATCCGGGACTTGTAATTCAGGTTGCCGATGCTGACGATGTTATTGCTAAACTTTCAAATGCGGGTGTAACTGCCGTTAAAATTGGTCAGTTAAGCGAAGCAGGCAAAATGAAAATTAAGAACTGTTGTGCTGAAATGGTTCTTGATATTGCAACTTTACGCGATACATGGTTCAAAACATCGTACTTATTAGATAAAAAGCAAACTACTCCATCACTTGCTGAGGAGCGTTTCAACTCATATAAAAACAACGAGCTTAAGTGGAACTTTAACGGATTCACCGGTAAGGCTGCTGATTTAGGCATTGACCTTAAACGTAGAACTAAAACAGGCACCCGCGCTGCTATTATCCGTGAAAAAGGGGTAAATGGCGACCGTGAAATGGCTTACACTCTTTACTCTGCCGGTTTCGACGTTAAAGATGTTCACATGACCGACCTTATTGCAGGTCGTGAAGATTTAAGCGACGTTAACATGATTGTTTTTGTTGGTGGATTCTCAAACTCCGATGTTCTTGGTTCGGCTAAAGGTTGGGCAGGTGCTTTCCTTTACAACCCTAAGGCTAAAGAGGCGTTAGATAACTTCTTTGCCCGTCCCGATACATTGAGTTTAGGTATATGTAACGGTTGTCAGCTTATGATAGAGCTTGGCTTAGTTACCGGTCACGACCAAAAACCACACATGGAGCATAACAATTCTATGAAGTTTGAGTCGGGATTTGTAACCGTAACCATACCTGAGAATAATAGTGTAATGCTTAAAAACCTTGCCGGAATGGAGCTTGGCGTGTGGATTGCTCACGGTGAAGGTAAATTTAACTTACCTTATACTGAAGACAAATACAACGTTGCTGTTAAATATTCGTACAGCCAGTACCCTGCAAACCCTAACGGTTCGCCGTTCAACGTAGCGGGACTTAACTCTCCTGATGGACGCCACCTTGCAATGATGCCTCACCCTGAGCGTGCTGTATTCCCATGGCAATGTGCTTACTATCCTGAAAACAAGAAAAAAGACGACGTTACTCCATGGCTACAAGCATTTGTTGAAGCTAAAAAATGGATTAATTCGCATAAGTAGTATGTGAATAGTGAGATATGAGTAGTGAGATTTTTAGTACTCGACTCATTTAAAATATAGTGAAAGCCGCAGCGTATAGTTGTGGCTTTTTTTGTTCAGTAAGTAATCGGATGAATTAATATTTATATTTACGTATAAGCACAAACACACTACTATTTTTATGTTTTTTATGCTTATGAAAGTATTTTTATATGCGATTAAATTGTTTTTGTGGTTATATCCATAAATTCTTACAAAGCTTTGTTGTTTAAATTTATCAAACTCTGTGTAACTTTGAGCTTCTCTGTGAAACTCTGAGGTAAAATATTTATACACAAAGCAACCACAGAGGCTACAAAGAATTATTTATGCCAATAGAAAGCTTTCGTAAATACAATCTGCTTAGCTTACTTGTTTCAAAAGCTTCTGGCATTTCAACTATTATGAAATATAATTCTGAACTACTGTACTGGAAGTATAAAAAGCTAAGAGAAAAAGAACTCACCAACTGGCATTATGAGTATTTCTTTACTGATTATTTTAAAATAGAAAAGGATTGGTATAAGGGGAAAAAAGTGCTCGATATTGGTTGTGGCCCTCGCGGAAGCCTTGAGTGGGTTTCAGATATTGCAGATGAAGCAATTGGACTTGATCCTCTGTCCGATAACTATCTTAAACTTGGTGCCATTAATCACAAAATGAAATATGTAAATAGTTCATCAGAGAATATCCCTTATCCCGATAATTATTTCCATATTGTTTCATCGTTCAACTCTCTCGACCATGTTGATGATATTGATAGTACAATTTCGGAAATTAAAAGAGTACTCAAACCAGAAGGTTACTTTCTTCTGATATCAGATATTCACCCAAAGCCTACAATTACAGAACCTTCAGCCTTTTCATGGAACGTAACCGAAAAATTAAAACCGGAACTAAACATTGTTAAAGAAACCCATTTTGAAGGACATAAAATGTACAAAAGCATAAGAGCAGGTATCCCGTTTGATCATAAAAACATATCGCCCCGATATGGTGTTTTAACTTTATTAGCTATAAAGCAATTAGCTGACAGATAAATAGTTTTTTATAACTTGCACTTATAAAATAAATAGTATGAAAAAGATACTCTCATCATTAATAATAATTGCAATATCTGCATTAAATTATACTTACGGTGTACCGGCATCAAACAGAGTGGTTGAAATTACACAACCCGATGGCACTACATTAAGCATTATTCAATATGGTAATGAATATGATAGCTTTAAAACCACTGTCGATGGATATACAATTGTAAAAAATGCAAATGGTGTTTTTGAATATATATATGAAAATAATTCGCTTACTTACAATTCAGGTATTAAAGCCAATAACCCTACGCAACGAACAGAAGAGGAAATTCATTTTTTAACCAAAGTATCAAAGTATATTAAGCCTGTTATACACACCAAATCGGTTTCAATACGCCCAAAATATCAGTATGGTACATTCCCTACCACCGGGAATCATAAATACCTTTTAATACTAGTAAAATTCTCCGATACCGATACAACATTCAGCCGCTCCAACTTTGTCGACTTTATGAACACAGAAGGTGGAGCAACAGGGAAAGGCTCATTCCGACAATACTATTCCGAAAACTCTTATAATCAGCTAAATATAACCACCACAGTTACTCAATGGTTAACACTGCCTAAGCCACGAGCATACTATGCCGAAAATCTTTGGGATAACATACTGGAATTTGCTTATGAGTCGGTACGTTTGGCCGATAGTGCCGGAATCGATTTTTCGGAATATGACAATAACAACGACGGATTAGTTGATGGTATAGCTATAATACACACCGGCGAAGGACAGGAAGATTCGGGTAACCCTGCCGATATTTGGTCGCATGCATGGAATATTGCCGATGGAAACTATACCGAAAATGAAAGAACTTTCGATAACGTTGTGGTCGATAAATATACCGTTCAGCCCGAAATGTTAGGTGCAGGTATTAGTTCAATTGCTGTTATTGCACACGAATTTGGCCATATACTTGGAGCACAAGATTATTACGATGTGTACAATGGTGCCAATAGTATTTATAAAGGTACAGCCAAATGGGACTTAATGGGTTTTGGAGCCTGGAATGGAAACCCTATTGGCTCTGACCCTGCGCATCATAATATTTACCAGAAAGAACAATTTGGGTGGTTAAAACTTCAAGAATTAAAAACCGACACTACATATTCATTGAAAAACTCGGCCAAATATACTGAAGGTTTAATTATGAGTACCGCTAAACAAGGCGAATACTATGTATTTGAAAATAAACAGAAAACCGGTTTTGACCGTGGAATCCCCGGACATGGTTTGTTAGTTTACCATATCGATGAAAACTACATTACAGAACAATGGTGGAACAATGAAATAAATATCTCGGCACATCAAGGAATATATGTTAAGCCTGCTTCGGGCGAGGTTAACTCAGCTTCGGCTACTTTCCCCGGTTCTGCCAATGTTACTATTTTCAACGACACTACTATTCCAGGCTCATTGTCGTGGGATGGCTTTAAAACTCAAAAGCCTATTTTCAATATTATAGAATCGGCCGATAGTATAATTACACTCTCTGTGGGTGGTACAAAAAGACCATCGTGGAATAATTACACTATTGTAAATGACACTACAATTAACCTAAGCTGGAATGCAAATGCACAAAACGATAGTGTTATTTTAATATGGTCATATCATACTTTTAGTTCAACTCTGCGAAATGATACTATTTATACTAACAGTTTTACATTTGCCGACAGGAGTAAGGTGTTGTATATAGGTAATAGCTCTACATCATTCAGTTTTGAAGGCGCTCCATTTGGCGAAAATCAATATTTTATAATTTATTCAATCAAAAACGGACAATACTCTTCGGGTGAAATATTGGAAGTAATTCTAGATTGCCCTACATTAAATAGTACTCCATTTTATGAAAATTTTGAAACCTATAACGCTTTTGGTCCGGGCAAATGCTGGCAAATAATGAAAAGCGACACCACAGGAAATAATTTAACGGAAGTGAGAAATACTAGCAATTACAATACATGGCATATAAATAACACTATTTACAACGTAAGTTTTGAACAAGGCATTGAACACCAAGGGATACAATCAATGATTGTAGCTGCCGACGATGGAATGCTACACTGGCTTATCACTCCTGAAATATTATTACCTAAAGTTGAAGCCTATATTGAATACGACAGTTATTTCAAATCGACAGGTACCGATGGTTCTAAAACTACAGAAATGTGGGTGAAAGTTTTTTCAGATAATAACTGGTATGATTTGCTACACAAAAAAGAGGTGTCAAATAATTTGTTTGAAAACAAAACCCGTTTATCACTCAATAATTATTTAAATAAAAATGTGAAAATAGCATTTGTCTACAACTCAAATAATCTGTATCCACTTGCAATAGATAGTGTTGCTATAAACGGTTCAAATATTGTAAATGCAAAAGAGATTCAATCAAATACCATACTTGCTAGCCCAAATCCGGCTCACAATTATATTCAGCTCAATAATTTGCTTAACTCCGATATAATAATTTATAATTCTACAGGAACTCCGGTTATGTCAATATTAGTAGAGAATAGCGAAAATATTGATGTATCGCATTTGCCAAAAGGGATATATTTTATAAAACTTGTATCAGAAGCTCAAACCATTACCGGAAAGTTTATAAAAGAATAACTATTTAGCGATGAAGCGAGTTTTATTGGGTATGAGTGGTGGCACCGACAGTTCGGTTGCTGCTATTTTATTGAAAGAGCAAGGATATGAAGTAGTTGGAACCACACTAAGGCTATGGAGCGAAACCGATAATTTCAATAATTCTGAACTGCCACAATATATACTCGATGCCAAATGCCTTGCCGAAAAGCTAAATATAGAACACCATATTGTTGATGCAAAATCGGAATTTTATACAAAAGTGATTGAATATTTTAAAAATGAGTATTTAACCGGACGAACGCCTAATCCGTGTGCAAAATGCAATGTTGTGTTAAAATGGAAATTACTTTTAGAACAGGCCGATAGGCTTGAGTGCGATTACATTTCAACCGGACACTATACCCAAATTGAGTTTTTTAATGGCAATTATTACATAAAAAAAGGAAATGACCCCGACAAAGAGCAATCGTTTTTTCTATGGGGACTGAATCAAGAAATTTTAAGTAGAATAATATTTCCATTGGGTAAATACAATAAAGCCGAAGTTAAAAACATTGCTGCAAAGCACGGGTTTGAATACATTGCCAATAAGAAAGAGAGTACAGGAGTGTGCTTTCTAAATGGGGGCGATTATCAACCGTTTCTTCAAAACCTTATAAATGAGGCAAATATATTTATCCCACAAGGCAATTATATTGATACCGATGGAAATGTAATTGGTAAGCACAATGGGTATCCATTTTATACCGTAGGACAACGACGCGGCCTGGGATTAAATACCAACTCACCACTTTACGTTTCGCATATTGCTCCCGATAGCAATACAATAACACTTTGCAACCGCAATAATTTATATAAAAATGAAATGTTAGTAACCGGATACAATCTGGTAAATAACAATGATTTACAAAACGAGGTTATTACTAAAATTCGTTATCGCAAACAGGCTGCACCCAGTATAGTCTCTATCATTGACAGTAATACACTTAAAGTAAATTTCATAGAACCCGAATGGAGTATTGCCCCCGGACAAACTGCAGCTTTTTATATTGGCGAGAGGTTAATTGGAGGTGGGTATATCGATGTTTAAAATATTTATAATCATCTCCAAAACCTCGGTTAAACATAATTATTGCTACATTCTTTTAATAGTATATAAATCGGTTCTGCGGTCTCTTAAATTCCTAACACTTCCAAGCTGATTAAGCTCCCGTAACATATTTATATCTACATCGGCAATAAGTATCATTTCGGTATTTGGAGTAGCCTCGGCCTTAATACCATTAGTAGGAAACGAAAAATCGCAAGGGGTAAATACTACCGATTGAGCATATTGAATATCCATATTGTGAACCTTTGGCAGGTTACCAACACTACCGGCAATAGCAACATAACACTCATTCTCAATAGCACGTGCCTGAGCACAGTTTCGTACCCTCGAATAACCATTTTGCGTATCGGTTAGGAATGGCACAAACAATATATCAATACCTTCATCGGCAAGGATACGGCTAAGCTCCGGAAACTCAGAATCGTAACATATAAGTATGCCTATGCGGCCACAATCAGTATCGAATGACTTAATTGTTTTTCCACCCTGCAAGCCCCATACTTTAGCCTCATCGGGGGTTACGTGTAGTTTTTCATATCGTTCAACTCCACCATCGCGCTTACACAAATAACCAACATTATATAAGTTATTATCAACCATTTCGGGCATACTACCTGTAATGATATTTATATTATATGAAATAGCAAGTTCTGCAAATTTTTTGGTTATCGGCTCTGTATACTCGGCAAGTTTACGAATAGCCTCAGCCTCCGACAAATGGTTATACTCCGACATAAGCGGAGCATTAAAAAACTCCGGAAATAATGCAAAATCAGAACGGTATCCCGACACAGCGTCGATAAAATATTCAGCTTGCTGCATTAATTCATCAAAATCTTTGTACAGTCTCATTTGCCACTGAATAAGCCCAAGTCGTACAATTGACTTTGTAGTACTAGCTTTATTTGTCTCTTTCTCGTAATATACATTATCCCATTCAAGCAATACTGCATATTCCTGCGATTCTTTATCGCCCTCAAGGTATCCTTTCAATACACGAGCAGGGTGAAAATCGTTCGACATTTGAAAATCAAGAACAGGGTCGTGTATCTCTTTTTTACGAACCTTATCAATATATTCGCGAGGTGTCATTGAGCTTGAATACTGATGGTAATTCGGAATGCGACCTCCAAATACAATCCCTTTTAAATTCAATTGTTCGCAAAGCTCCTTTCGGTAATCGTAAAGTCTACGACCAAGCCTTAATCCACGGAATTTGGGTCGTATAAATATATCAATGCCATATAGTTTTGTGCCGTTTGGAGTATGGGTATTAAAGGTATATCCACCTGTTATTTCACTATATGTATGTTTGCCGTCGAACTTTGAATAATCAACAATAATTGATAATGCACAACCGGCAAGCTCATTGTCAATTTTTATACCAACCTGCCCTTCAGGAAATTTACTTATTAAAGTTTTTATATGATTTTCTTTCCAGTATGCCTCGGGCATATTTGAGTAAGCCTCCTGCATAGCTTGTTTAAGCTCGCTATAATCGTCCATTGTTAAGAAAACCAGTTCTATATTATCAATAGAATGAATATCCTTTTTTACAACCATATCATTTGTTTTTATTCAAATGTAACTCTTACATTTTTAAATTGTTCAGCTATAATGCAAAAAACTGCCCTGAAAATTCATTCAAGGCAGTTTTTTTATGTAAATAATGTTAACTAAATGCTTAGTCTGTTAAGAAACCGGGTATAATACCGCGCTTGCTGTTTCGTACAAAAAGAATTATCTCATCGCGCTCTTTTGAAGCAGGTAATTCTGCTTCAATAAACTCAACAGCCTGAGTATTGTTATATCCCTTTAGGTACAATATTCTATAAATATCTTGTATTTCACGTATTTTCTCGTTCGAGAAATTTCTTCTTCGCAAACCTATTGAGTTTATTCCTGCAAACACAAGTGGGTCGCGACCTGCTTTAACAAACGGAGGCACATCTTTTCCAAAACGACTTCCTCCTTGTATCATTACGTGCGAACCAACATGAACAAACTGGTGAACAAGTATACCGCCACTTAATATTGCAAAGTCATCAATAACAACTTCGCCGGCTATTTGAGTAGCATTACCTATTATTACATGATTACCTATTTCACAATCGTGACCAACGTGAGTGTAGGCCATAATTAAACAGTTTGAACCAATTGTAGTTTTTCCTTTCGAAGCAGTTCCGCGGTTCAATGTTACAAACTCACGAATATTTGTATTATCACCTATTTCAAGAGTTGTAACCTCGCCCTGAAATTTCAAATCCTGAGGTATTTCACCTAAAACAGCTCCGTTAAAAACTGTACAGTTCTTACCCATTTTTGTGTAACTCTTAATTACTGCATTGGCTTTAATTAAACAACCATCGCCAATTTCTACATCCTTTTCTATGGTTACAAAAGGCTCTATTACTACGTTATTCCCTATTTTTGCTTCAGGGTGTACGTTTGCTAAAGGGTGAAATTCCATATTTTAATATCTATTTTTCTTCTACTTTGTTTCTAACTACCTGAGCCATAAGTTCAGCATCCATTACCAAATGAGAACCTACAAATGCTCGTCCGCGCATATGAGCTATGCCTCGTCTAATAGGAGTTATAAGCTCAAGCTTAAATATTATAGTATCGCCGGGTACTACCTTCGATTTAAAGCGTACATTATCAATTTTCAAAAAATATGTCGACCACTCTTTCGGATTTTCAGCATCGCGAAGCACAAGCAATCCGCCTACCTGAGCCATTGCTTCTATCTGCAATACTCCCGGCATAACAGGTTCTTCGGGAAAGTGACCTACAAAGAATCCTTCGTTCATGGTTACCGACTTAACACCTGTTACCGATGTTTCGTCCATATGTATAATTTTATCTACCAATAAAAACGGTGGTCTGTGAGGCAATACCTTCATTATTTCGTTAATATCCTTTAAAGGTTTCTCATCGGGATTATAACGTGGGGCTACTCCGTTTTTTTGTTCAAACTTTATAATATCGCGAATCTTATCGGCAAATTGAGTATTTGCCATATGACCCGGACGTTTTGCAATAATCTTCCCTTTAATTTTTTTGCCGCAAAGTGCTATATCGCCAATTACATCGAGTAATTTATGACGTGCAGGCTCATTTTTAAATTGAAGATCAATATTATTTAAAATACCCTCTTTCGATTCTATATGCGGTTTGTTAAAAACATCGGCTATGCGGTCAAACTCTACTTGCTCTACCTTGTGTTCAACTATAACTATGGCATTTTCAAGTGCTCCTCCCTTTATTAAATTAGCTTTTAAAAGAGGCTCTAATTCATGGAAAAACACAAATGTGCGACAAGGAGCAACTTCTTTTTCAAAATCGGCAATATCGGTAAGGCTAGCAAACTGATGACCAAGAACTTTTGAATTAAAATCAATAAGTACATCAATACTAAACTTATCGTCGGGGTAAGCTATAATTTCTGTCCCTTTATTGTCAATAACATGACGAACATTGTCGCGAACTTCAAAATATTCCCTTTCAGCATCTTGCTCCTCTATTCCTGCCTCTTTCAATGCATTGAAAAAATAAATAGAACTACCGTCCATTATCGGAGTTTCCGGAGAGTTTATTTCTATATGAAGGTTGTCAATATCTAAACAATATGCCGCTGCCATAATATGCTCAATTGTTGATACTGTAGCATTACCTTTACCAATAGTAGTACTACGTGCAGTATCAATTACAAATTCGGAAAGTGCAGGTATAAATGGCTTATTCTCAAGGTCAACCCTTTGGAATTTATAACCAAAATCGGCAGGTGCGGGCTTAAACGTTACTGTTACTTTTAGTCCGGTGTGGAGTCCCACACCTTGGATTGTAACCTCTTCCTTAATAGTTTTTTGCTTATCGCTCATAAAATAAATTATTCTAAAAATTTAGTTTTCAGACGGTGCAAAAATATACTTTTATTTTATTCCCGCAAAGAAGCTGAAAATCATTAAAATATTATTGCAAATAATAATAATATTTGTCATTGTATGACAAAACAGTTCTGAATATACAATACCCTACCATTATCGAAAAATTTAAGCGTTTTCAGAAATTGCACTAATAACTAATAGCAACAATAAGTGCAATTGTCGGCTAAACAATCATGCCTGATTTTTAGTAACTGTTATATTTATCAGCAAGTTCCATTTTTTACTATTTTTGTACAAAACAATGGTTATGCAAAAAAGAAAAAAGCTTCCAATAGGCAAACAAACATTCCGTGACATACGTGACCCCAAAGAGAACTACGTATATATTGATAAAACACGTGATGCGCTGAATATGATTGAAGACGGTAGCAACTACTACTTTCTTTC
>QKGS01000032.1 GCA_003250355.1 Bacteroidota bacterium | reverse complement strand
CCACCTGATAACTTAGGTGTTGATACGTTTGAATTCTGGATACCCAAACGTCGTCCGGCAGGGCAGAACATTGCCATGGAAATAACTCCTGCAATTGAAGCATTCAACGCCGATAATATTTGCAACGGATACATCCGCCCTTGGGGAACTGCTAATTCATGGGCCGCAGATATTGCAGATAAAGCTCCCGAATTAAAAATAGAATGGAGCGAAGAGCAAGCCATTTCAGAAATCAGGCTGTTCTTCGACGGCGATTACGACCATGCAATGGAAACTGTTCAGTTCGGACACTACGACAGTATTGTTCCTCAGTGTGTTCAGAACTATAAGATTAAAACACTTGAAGGAGAAACATTGAGCGAGATTACAGGTAATTATCAGACTATAAATACATTAAAATTAGATAATTCAATAAATACTAAAGGAATAATAATTGAAGCAGAGCATTCGTCAGAGAATGTTCCGGCTACGATATTTGAAGTTTTTGTAAGGTAATTTACCGAGGGTGTCGCTCAAAGCGACGCCCTCGGTTATGCAGTATTGCAACTTAACACCAGTCATTGCGAGCGATAGCGAAGCAAACTGTAACAGGCAAGTAGTCCGATAACAGATTGCTTCGTTCCTCGCAATGACTCATTAACTAAAAAAATAAATAATATGAAATACACACTCTTAATAGTCACCGCCTTAATCCTGTTGGCATCTTGCCAAAACAAGGAACAGACAACAACCGTAGAAAACAAAGTTTTCCCATTCGCCATGCCTGAGGAAAAACCAAATATTCCTATGAGTGCATCAACTGAGCGTATGTTTGAATACGAAGCTAAACGAGTTCAGGACAACGAGCTTTTTTCGCAATTCAAATACACCCGCTTGCAAGGATTTGATTACAACAACGGTGATGGAACTGTTTCGCGCCGCGACCCATCGCGTCCAATCTTGGTTGATGGAAAATACTATATCTGGTACACAAAGCGTCATACGCAGGTTCCGCCAATAGGGTACAGTCGTGCAAAAGAAGCTACCGATATTATTCCAAGTACCGACTGGGATTTATGCGACATTTGGTATGCAACCAGTACAGATGGAATAACATGGGAAGAACAAGGTGCTGCTGTTGAACGACCTGAAAAGCCAAAATCGGGTTGGCGTTCACTGGCAACTCCCGATATTTTAATCTGGAAAGGAAAGTATTACTTGTACTATCAGGCATTTGATGAGCCCAGCGGTTTGCGTGGCGATCTTTGCCCTGTATCAGTTTCTTATGCCGATTCTCCTGAAGGTCCGTGGACTCATGGTGGCGATGCTGTTATCCCTTTCGGAAAAGAAGGAGAGTGGGATCAAAACGCAACACACGACCCGCACCCGATAGTTTTTAACGGTAAAATATATATTTACTATAAAGCTGCGTATAATAAATGGCCCGATAACCGCGATAAATATGCAGTAGCACACGGATTGGCAATAGCCGAAGACCCATTGGGGCCTTTTGAAAAGCATCCGCAAAACCCTGTTATGCAAAGCGGGCATGAAACTTGCTATTTCCCTTTTCGAGATGGCGTGGCAACACTTGCAATAAAAGACGGCAACGAGCGTGAGACCATACAGTTCTCAAAAGACGGAGCAAACTTTGAAATAGCTTCAGTTGTTACACTACCACCAACAGCTGCCGCACCTTTTGTTCCCGATGCTTTTACAAATACCTCTGATGGTCGCGGATTTACATGGGGTTTATGCCATTTTGTAAATGCCGGCACACCCGAAAAAAGTTACTCAATTATGGCTCGCTTTGATTGCGATTTAAGTCTCGATTACGATGAATCAGGTTATAAACAAACGGGCGTTTGGTTTAGCCCCGATATTTATTTTGAACAAAGCCCTGAAAAAATGTACGACCATCCCGAGGGGAGGTATAAGAAGTCGGCAGATAGCAGTAAGCAGTAGGCTGTATTTTAGTGTCTAAAGTGAGCTGTAGTAAGCAAAGTGACTAGAGTTAGATGTGAAAATATGAGAATGAGGGAATTTGAAAATGGCGGATTATGGCACATATTCAAACATAAAACCAAGAATGCCGTAGGCATGGAAGGTATGGTAGCCCAAGTTTTAACCTGGGGTAATGATTAGGATAATAAATAGCGATGCGTGCAGCAAGCTAAAATTGAAACACAAAAAAATAATAAAATATGAAACACACATTCTTAATAACACTAGCATTGCTAACATTAGCTTTAGCATCATGTAACACAACCGGTAAAAAAGAAACAGATAATACCTCTGAAGTAATTTACTACGTAGATACATCAAAATGGGAACTGGCATGGAGCGATGACTTTGACTATGCCGATAGTTTGTTGGAACAAAACTGGATATCGGACAATCAATCGTATGAAGGGTTTGTTTTGTGTAGTCGCTGGCGCGAAAATGCAGTGGTAAAAGATGGTATTCTTGAACTGCAGGCACGCAAAGAACAACGCGGCGGTAACGACTGGACTTGCGGAAATGTATGGACTAAAGAAGCTTTTGGTTACGGATATTTCGAGTGCAGATACAAATATGCCGGAGCTACAGGTACAAACAACTCATTTTGGCTATGGCCTAAAGTTGGTGTTGATGAAGGCGAAAAAGCCTTTGAATTAGACGTGAATGAAGGACATTATCCGAATATAGTTAATACAAATATTCATAACTGGACCGATACTCACGAAGACGGTTCACACGACCAAAACTTTAAAAGCTTTTGGTTTGAAGGTAAAGATGAGTTAAGTCCGGCAATATCTCATGAGTTTGAAACGCCGGTAAAAGCAACTAAGATTCGATTAAAATCAGACCATCATACAACAATCCACTTGGGCGAATTTAGCATTTATGCACCAAATTCTGAATATCCTGAAATTAAGCGTTTTGAGAATAGTGATGAAAACATAGATGGTTTAGTAAACCTAACAAAAGCAGAAGGAACTAAGTTATCAGCCAGTGGAGTATACAAGGATAGTATACGAAAATCGGAGATATCTAATGTAGCAGATGGCACTCAACATGCATGGATAAGCCAGGTAGAAGGTGAAAAATGGCTTGAAGTTGATTTCGGCGAAGAAAAAGAGGTTGGCTGTATTCAATTTCTGAATGGTTGGGATGACCATGGTGGAAACCGTAACCTTTTAAGTCAATATTCTATTGAATACTATAACGGTGAAAAATGGATTTCAAAGGTAGAATTTGATGGCCGCTGCGATGATGACTTTTCAGAAGAATTTCACGTATATGGTTTTGAATGGAACGAAAAAGAATTCAAGTTTTACTTCGATGGTGAACTATACAGAACTGTACCACATACCCTTTGCCATGCTGAAACTAACATATTGCTAAGTTTGGCAATTTTAAGTTGGGACATAGCAGGCCCTGTAACCGATGCAATTGACGGCACAAGTATGAAGATAGATTATGTGAGGTATTATCAGAAGAAGTAACTATAACAATAAAAAGTAACAAAATGAAGAATAAACTAACACTATTAATAACAACACTAATACTGTCAAGCACCGCAATTGCCCAATTACCCGCAGAAATAGACACAACATCGGGCAACTGGTATCTAAATTGGCAAGACGAATTTGATTACCCAGACGAACAATTAGAAGATAATTGGATATCGGCAAACGGAGTAACCGATAATGACATAGTACTGTGTAGCCGCTGGCGCGAAAATGCCGTAGTTGCCAATGGTATTTTAGAGTTAAAAGCCATTAAAGAACAACGTGGAGGTCAGGATTGGACTTGCGGAAGTATATGGACTAAAAGTAACGACTTTAAATATGGTTATTACGAAGCACGCTATAAATATGCCGCTGCAATTGGTACCAATAATTCATTTTGGTTATATCCATACAGCAAAAGTGATCCGGAATACGTAAACAAAGTAGAACTAGATATTAATGAGGGGCAATACCCCAATATTTTAAAAACCAATATTCATAACTGGACACAAGGTGATAATTATGTACACCCTATACAAGAAAAGTATTATGCCGATGTAGCTACTGACTTGGGCGAAGAGTACCATACTTATGGATTGCTTTGGACACCTACCGAACATGTTTTCTATTTTGATGGCGAAGAAATTCGTAGAGAAGATAATCCCGCTTATGTGCAAAAAAATAAATGGAATACCGATGGTGCATGGGTATATGTTGAGAATCATGGCAAAACTCAGCTACTATTAAGTTTAGCCATATTAGGGCATAGTTATGGAGGAACCATAACAGACAGTTCCAGCATTGATGGCACTAGCATGAAGGTTGATTTCGTGCGTTATTATAAAAATGATGATTTAATATTGAACTTGGTTGATGAAGCCAAAAACAATATGCAGGTTTACCCCAACCCAACTGCTGACCAAATATTTTTTACTAATGCAGAAAGCTATAACAGCTTGAAAATATTTAATTCAATTGGTAGAGTTGTATTAGAAATAACTTCAAATCCGGCAGAAGGTGTAAATGTTTCGCATTTGCCGGAAGGTTTATATTTCTATGTTATGGAAGGAGAAATAGGAGCGGAGTCGGGAATGTTTGTGAAAGAGTAATTAATAATAATATTTTCATTATAGTTAACAAAAAAGGTGTCATCATAAAAGACGACACCTTTTTTTATTGCTAAGTATAATTATTACTTTTTTCTAGCTAAAGGATCAAGTCCAATAGTACCAACTAAATCATTTAAGTATTTGTCTGACTCAACATAAGCTAAAGTTTCGTTTACTTTAGCAATTTTTTCATTTATATTGAGTTTTGCAGCAACTTCTTTGTTGTCGGTGTTGTTTGCAAACTTAGTAAGGTACTCAATCTGAGATTTGTGGAATCTAATATCCCTGTTTTGTTTAAGTTTTAACCTTTCTTTGTACCAATCGCTGTTAATTACATATTCTCTTTCAAAGTATTTGCGTAATTCAGGATTGCTTATCTGTTTGCCTTCATATTCGCCATATGCCATTATATGGAATAAAATTTTCAATGGAGGAATAGCAGCATCAACACTATCCGATTCGAAATAAGCTTTTGCTACCTTTTCTTGTGCTTCGGTAATATTGTTTATACCATCAGCAAAATCTTCCATACTTTGAAGTTCCGGCTTAAGCATTCGTTCGGTAAATACAGCTAAAGGTTCATCGAATAAACGGTTCATACAACGGAACGCAAAGTTTTTGGTAATTCTGTATCCCAAACGGCTTGCTAATACTTTTTGCCCTTTATATTCAAAATCTTCAAGCTTCTCAAGCGATTTATTTTCAATGAGTTTCTTAGGATCTCTATCTTCTGGAACTAATCGAGCCCAAATTTCCGGTATTAATATACTAATATCGTGGTCGAAACGGTTTTCACTACCAATGTATCCGGCAGCAGAACTAAACCCGTTTGACTCTGTTAATATGTGTGATAACAACGCATTGTTAAGGTCTGTTGTTGCAACAAGCATATTGAACGGCCCTTTTGTTAAGGCTCCCTCAGACCCGGCACCGGTAGTAGATGGTGACTTACCTGTTAAGCTTGAAATAAACTCCATAAACAATTCAGGTGTTTCCTGATAGTGGATAGGGTTATAAACACTTAACGGGCGTATTCCTGCTTTTTTGTCAACCGGATTGTTTCTACGTCCGGGTAATACAGCATTTACAGGATGAAAAACAGGTTCGTCGGCCTTAATATTTCTATGTAAACGTACACCAAGGTCTGCTAAGTAAAGATCTTCTGTCTCACCTTTGAATTGGTTGCGCTCAAGATATCGAGGGTTATTTGTTGGAACACCGTCAACTAAACGAGTATGCGATGGTGTAACAAAATAACAATCTTTTTCGCTCTCTACAACTTTAGTTATAAAATCTTTAACCGGTTGAGTGTACTCTTCAAAGTTTATTGAATCTTCAAATAATTCAATGGCATCCTTTTGTTTTAGCGGTTCGTAGTTTGTAAGGAAAGTACCCGGTTGAACCATATCAAATTCAGCACCTTTGTCGTATCCTCTTATAACTGCTTCGTCGGGGCGTTGAAAGAAATAACTCTCGCAGTTTGTTAAAAGTTTCACACTAGGGTTTGTAAATTCAGGATTTAATTTACTTAACTTATTGGCCGGTAGAGTAATAGAAGCTGTTATATCATCTTCCATTTGTATTTTCTTTGCAGGAACAAAGTCAGAACGGAGTTTATGCATTAACCAGTTACCGTCAGGTGTAAAGCCAATACGAACATTGCTCGATATTACCTGGTTATTGTTATATCTTAGAACGTGACTCTTGTGACCATTTATCATTTCAACTGAAAATTTATTTTTCCAGTCGTTTGTATTTGCATTATCATCGGTTCTGTAAAGTCGCTTTATGTATAGTGCAAGAGTTTTTACCTGATAAGGTATCCCTTGAAGGAAATTATTGTACTCATCGCTATACTGTTCCGAAGGTGTTAACAGTTTAACAGTTGAACCCAAGGTACGCTTTGGACTTAAAAATGGACGTGAATCGGCTGCATCAGAATGAATATTTTTCCATCTCTTTGAGTAGTCGTAGTTTATTAACATATCAACCTGAGCTGCATCCTTATCTAAGTCTTCTACTATAAATGCACCATATTTAATAGCATTGTTAAGCGATTTTGAAATCTCTGACTTACCGCCTCCTGATACAGTACTTGGCTTGTGGCAAAATACCCCTTCCGGAGCTGTATCAACAATGCGCCATAAGTTTTGAGTCGGGTGCTTAGTAAGTTGGAATTTATGTCCGGTTGGGTGAACATATGTTTTATTGGGGTTTAGCTTTAGGCTAAATTCCGAAACTCCGTTTTTCCAGCTTACTGAGTTTGTACTTATGCTTATGTTTGCAAATTCAGGTATATAAATAATATTAGGGAATTTTTTATCAACAGCATAACCCTCCGGTTTTACTTCAATAGTATCGCCTAATAATTTTACTACATTTTCGAATGAGTATGCATTAGAAAATTTTGAAGAGAAAATATCACCATAAACATTATCCATCATGTTGCCACATGGAAATGCAATTGCTCCACCGGCATGCTCTTCTTCTACTAAACCATAAAGGTTGGCCGAGTAGCCTATCTGTGTTTTAATCTCTTTTTTTGAATAACCGTAATAGTTGTCGGCAATAAGTGTTATTACAATACCGCGATCGTCGCGACAAGTTAATTTGAATGCTCCGCCATCGTTATATAGTTCATTCTCATCTTTCCAGCACATTCCGTCTTTAATCTGACGTTCGGTTGCATTGTCGATGTGTGGTAATCCTATATCTTTTTTCTTAAGTGTTGTTAAGTGTGGAGCAAGTATAATACAACCGGTATGGCCAGTCCAGTGTTCTACATCGAGTGCAGCGTCGTTTTCAATTAAGTTGTGGTCGCCGGCATTGCCAAAAATATTTTCAACAAAATCGAGATTACTCACTAAACTACCCGGAGCGAAGAAACGAATCTCCATACTCTTTTGACTTATTATGCCTTTAACTTCAGGGCATACAATTGGACGAAGCAATAACGAAACCATTGTTTTAGCCTGTTCGTCCTGATTTGAGGTAAAAGGTAGTGTATTAAGTTCATCGGTAGGTTTAAATGCTGTTGCAATTAAATTGGCAAAAGCAATTTTTGGAACTTCTTTCTTGTCGGGCGGAACAGGAAGTTCACCTTCAACAATATGGAAAGTACCTTTTGTAGTACGTTTATCTTTGGCAGGGTTGTTAAGTATACCTTGCTTTATTCTGTGCGAAGTTAAATAACTATTTTTGAAAGTATCGCCATTCGGTGGAAGACTAAGCTCTCTTGCAAGGCCTTTGTGGTTTAGTACAAATGTGTTGTTAGGTATGCGAAGAGTTGTTTTATCAATGCTAACATCTTTCAAATAATCATTAATAAATGCCTGAATTCTTGAATCGGCAGGCGATTGATGATCTGATAGTAATCTTGATTTTTCTCTAAAGCTTTTTATTAAATCTTCAGTTAATCCCAAAAACTTTGTGTTGGAATATTTGTTTTTGGCGTCGCTTTCTTCATGGAAAAGTGGTTGACCCAATGCAGCAAGCTGCAAATTTATGTACTGGATCATATCTTTCCTGTCTCTTTTTCTTACTTTTTTTGCGTCGTCGTTCATGATTCGTGCTTTTATTGATATATTGAGTTTTGCAAAAATAACATTTTGAAAATATTTCCCAACTGCCACTTATATATTACAAACGTTTTAAATTATGATTTTTCACCATGATTCAAATTATTGGCCTGTTTAAGTGTTTGAATGTCAGGTATTGTATACTGCATTATTTAATGTAATTCAAAAATTAAGGAGTACTCGATGATATGGGAATAATTTTGCCATTGAAAAGTTCATAGCCACTCAATGCAAATTTAAATATATAACGAGCCATTTCATCAGCATTGATAGGAGCTAAATAATCGGGAAATGCCTTTTGTAGCATCTCTGTATTAACTGCTCCTAGTGCTAAACAATTAAAATGTATTCTCGTATTTTTATACTCTTCGGCTAAGCACTCGGTAATATTTGCAATAGCAGCCTTACTCGATGAATATGCTGATATGCCCGGAAATTTTACACTTCCCTGAAAGCCTCCCATACTGCCAATATTTATTACATGAGCTTTTTTTGAATTATTTAAAAAAGGGATAAGCTTCTGAATAAGAATGTATGGAGCAAACACATTAACAGAGTAAATGTATTTTAGTTGTTCCAATGTTGTATTTTCAAATTCGGCCTTTTCAAGTGTTCCTGCATTGTTTATTAATATGTCAATCGAATCTATTTTATTTATATGTAATGCATTAATTATTGTATTAAAGCTATCTTCATTGTTTAGGTTGGCTGTAATAGGAATAATATTTGTATTACACGACAAATAACACTCTTTCTTTAGCGTGTTTAATTTATCAGAGTTTCTTGAAATAATAATTATATTGTCGGCATTGTTTTGGGCAAAATATTTTACAAGTTCGTACCCTATTCCTGATGATGCTCCGGTTATAATAATATTCATTTATATAGTTTTATTTTTTTTGTGATAAATTTAACAAAATTCAAATAGATTTGTTTATAACATGAGTACAAAGAAGTATTTATTAATAGTGTTATTATTGTTTCAGTTTATAGCTTATTCAAATAATAATGGTAACAGCAAAAATGAAAAGATGTTCTTTGGAGGAGGCTTGGGAATAGGTTTAGGTAGCAATTATACTTCAATAGAAGTGTCGCCTCAAATAGGATACCAACCAATATATAACCTTTATACAGGAGTAAAGTTGATATATCAGCATCATTCAGGAAGTTATATGGTTGGTAATAATACATACGATTATCGCGGTTCTATTTACGGAGGTAGTTTGTTTGCTATGAATATATGGTTCAATAAGATTGTAGCATATGCTGAGTATGAATTGCTTGACGTTGATAAGAGTCTTGTTTATTATTCTGAAAAGGGGAGGTTATGGGTAGGGAGTCCTATTGTTGGTGGAGGTATTTCTCAAAATTTCGGAAATTCCCGATTAGTGTTTTTGGTTTTATGGAACTTTAATAGTGGAAAATACGTACCATACTCAAATCCTATATTAAGGTTCAGTTTTATGTTTTAGAAATTTTGAATAACAACATTTTAGAGTTTCCTTTGTATTCATATAATAAAAGCAAATAATAAATTTAAATAAATTTGAAGATGGTTATTGAAAAAGACAAAATGGTATCGGTAACATATGAGTTAAAATATGATGATGCCGATGCTCAGTTAATTGAAAAAGTAGAAAAAGATAATCCGTTAAAGTTTCTTTTTGGAGCAGGCAATATGCTTGAGCATTTTGAAAGTAATTTGAGTGGATTAAGTGTTGGCGATGTTTTTGATTTTAAATTGACTGCCGAACAAGCGTATGGGCCTGTTACAGAACAGGCTGTAGTAAATGTTCCAAAATCGGCTTTTGTAGTTGATGGTAAAATAGACGATAATCTTTTAAAAGAAGGTAATAGCATACCAATGATGGATAGTTATGGAAATAAACTTCACGGTATTGTTTTAGAAGTTACTGACGAGGATGTTCGTATGGATTTTAATCACCCGTTAGCCGGTGAAGATTTACACTTTAAAGGAAAAGTTATTGAAATAAGAGATCCCAAACCGGAAGAACTATCGGGCTGTAATTCAGGAAGCTGTGGTAGTGGTTGCGGTAGTGGCGATTGCGGACCCGATAATCACAGTGCAGGTGGTTGCGGTTGCAGTTGCTAGGAAATTTAACTATGCATAATAAAGAAAGGCTTACCAAATTGGTAAGCCTTTCTTTTTGAGATATCTATTATAATAAGATTATTAGCAATTCAAAATAAATGTAAAATAGAAAAACTATTTTGTTTTAGGACGAGCTTTATTTACGACCATAGTTCGGCCCATAAAATCAGCACCGTTTAAAGCTTCAATAGCTTTGTCAGCATCTCTGTCGTCAGACATTTCAACAAAAGCAAAGCCTTTGCTTCTTCCAGTTTCTTTGTCCTGAATTATTTTTGTAGATTCAACACTACCATACTCAGAAAACTTTTCTTTTAATAAAGACTCTTCTGCTTTGTAATTCAGGTTTCCAACGTAAATGTTCATTGATAAAAAATTAAAATAAATAAAAAAATAAAATTAAAAGTGAGTTTTAAAAATTCATCCCAAATGTAAGGCATTTTTGATAATAAAAATAGGTAATGCTCAAAAAAAATACTTTTTTTAGTCAAAATGTGATTTGAGCTATTGATAAATACTATTTTACTGACTTTGCTTTTGAGGCAATAGTCTTGTATTCAGTAATATTGGAGAATTGTAGAGGTATTGATATGGTAAATTCTGAACCTACATTAATTTGCGATTCTAGTGCTATTTTACCTTTCAGAAGGTTTACAAGACCTTTTGAAATAGATAAACCCAAACCATTGCCGCCATAAGTTCTATTCTCGGTACTCTCTACCTGAGAAAAAAGATAAAAAATTTCAGCTTGCTTGCTCTTATCTATTCCAATACCGGTATCTTTCACTAATATTATAAGATTGTTGTGGGTATCAATACTGAAAACTACTTTAATACTTCCCTTATGGGTAAATTTTATTGCATTATCTATTATTTTGCCAATAATAGTTTTAATGCATTCTATGTCGGCAAAAATGTATTTTGGAGAATTAATATTACTTATTACAATAAATGAAATATTATCGTCTTTTTTCAGTGATATTTCGTTTGTGTATTTATTAGCAAGGTCACTTATAAATTCATTTATTTCAAAATCTGTAGGTGTTAGTTGGTATTGTTCCGATTCAATTTTTGAAATATTAACTATGTCTGAAATAATATCTAAAAGTTGATTAGTACTTGCTTGAATAATTGTTGTATAAGCTTTCTTTTCACTAGCCGAAAAAGAATCGTTATTGAGCAGGTTCGAAAAGCCAACTATTGCATTCAAAGGGGTACGTATCTCATGCGATATATTTGCTAAAAATGCTGTTTTTAGTCTGTCGGCAGCTTGCGAACGTTCTCTTTCTTCATTTAAAAGATTATTTGATTTTTCCAGTTCTGTATTTATTAATGCCATTATTGAGGTTATAATACCAATCTTTTTATTACATAATGAAAAAGCAAAAAGAACCAGCACTATACTTAATATAAAGCTGTGAGATAATACTCCGTACAAATATATTGAAGCAGCACATATTATACATGCAATTGAAAGTAACGAATAGGCTTTAATATTATAATTCAACTTACCTTTTATTATATACATAATAATAAAAGCTGTTACCATTATTACATATATATAATGTAAAGGAGATATTATTGAAAAACCATCTATAATATAATCAATTGTAATTATTATGGCGAGCAATAATGCATAAAGCCAAAAAAAAGCATTTAATATTTTATTCTGTAAAAAATGTATCTCTTTTTTCGTGTTATTTGCCACAGTAAAATGTTGTAATATATGAATCACCCTTTACTTAATAACTAATTTATTTTAGTTATTAGTATGTAATTAATTTGGAAAAGCAAAAATAATTTGATTTTTAATGTTAGCAAATATTATTTTCTCTATTTGAAATAATATATAATTAATTAGAAATACTAATTTTGCACACCTTATAAAAAGTTAAATATAAATAACTATGATTAATATAACATTTCCTGACGGTAATGTAAGAGAATATGAGAGCGGTATCAGCGGGTTTGATATTGCTCAAAGCATAAGTCCCCGTTTGGCTAAAGAAGTATTGGCTGTAACTGTTAATGACGAACTTAGAGATGTTTCGAGACCAATAAATAATGATGCAGCTATAAAGCTTCACAAATGGGATGATGCTGAAGGTAAACACGCCTTTTGGCATTCGTCGGCTCACCTTATGGCTGAGGCTTTACAGGAGCTATACCCCGGTGTTAAATTCGGAATAGGGCCGGCAATAGAAAATGGTTTCTATTACGATGTTGACCTTGGTGAAGGAAAACAAATTACCGATGCCGACTTTGTTCGAATTGAAGAAAAAATGCTTCAATTGGCATCGCAGAAAAATAAATATGAAAGAACAGAAGTGTCAAAAAGCGAAGCTTTAAGTTTTTTTGCAGGAAAAAATGAAGAGTACAAGGTAGAGTTAATTAATGAACTTGAAGATGGAAGTATAAGCTTTTATAAACAGGGCGATTTTACCGATTTGTGCCGGGGACCACATTTGAGTGAAACTACCGATATAAAAGCAGTTAAGGTGTTGAGTGTTGCCGGTGCTTACTGGCGAGGCGATGAAAAAAGAAAGCAGCTTACTCGTGTTTATGGTATAACTTTTCCTAAGAAAAAAATGCTCGATGAGTATTTGGAAATGCTTGAGCAGGCTAAACAGCGCGACCATAGAAAGCTTGGAAAAGAGTTAGAGTTATTTACTTTTTCGCAAAGTGTAGGGCAGGGGCTTCCAATGTGGCTGCCTAAAGGTGCATTATTACGTGAACGACTTGAAAACTTTCTCAAAAAAGTACAGCGAATGTATGGTTATGAGCAAGTTATATCACCGCATATAGGACAAAAAGAACTATATGTAACATCGGGGCACTATGCAAAATATGGTCAGGATTCGTTTCAACCAATAAATACCCCGGCCGAGGGTGAAGAGTTTTTACTTAAACCAATGAACTGTCCGCATCACTGTGAAATGTATAAGTTCAAACCCCGTTCATACAAAGATTTGCCGGTTCGCTATGCCGAATTTGGTACTGTTTACCGATATGAGCAGAGTGGTGAGCTTCATGGTTTAACCAGAGTGCGTGGCTTTACTCAGGACGATGCACACATTTTCTGTAGACCCGATCAGTTGAAAGAAGAATTTATAAATGTTATAGATATAATATTATATATATTTAAAACACTGGAGTTCGAGAACTTTACTGCTCAAATATCGTTACGCGACCCCAATAATACTGAAAAGTATATAGGTAGCGATGAAAATTGGGAAAAAGCAGAAAGTGCAATTATAGAAGCTTGTAAAGAGAAAGGACTCGACACAATAGTTGAAACCGGAGAGGCAGCATTTTATGGTCCAAAACTCGACTTTATGGTAAAAGATGCCATAGGACGTAAGTGGCAGCTTGGTACTATACAGGTTGATTATAACTTGCCTGAACGTTTCGAACTTGAATATATTGGTAACGACGATAAAAAGCACCGCCCGGTAATGATACACCGTGCACCATTTGGTTCTATGGAGCGATTTGTTGCAGTACTTATAGAGCACACCGGGGGTAAATTCCCGTTATGGTTAACACCTGAGCAGGCTGTAATTATGCCCATTAGTGAAAAATATAACGATTTTGCCGAAAAAGTTTCAAATATTCTAAATAATTACGATATTCGCACAACTCTCGATTTGCGCAATGAAAAGATAGGCAGGAAGATACGTGATAATGAATTGAAGCGCATCCCTTATTTACTTATTGTTGGAGAAAAAGAGATGGAAACAAATTCTTTGTCGGTTCGTAAACAAGGCGAAGGCGATAAGGGAACTATGTCAGTAGATGATTTTGCTGCACATATAAATACAGAAGTTGAAAATTTATTGAAGTTTAATTAATTATAGGAGGACTTAGTCATAGCTGGACCTAGAAACATTAAGAGTAGACCGCAACAGAGGGATGATAACGAACAGTTTCGTATAAACGAAAAAATACGAGTGCCACAAATACGTTTAGTTGGCGATAATATTGAAAATCCCGGAGTAGTTTCAGTAAAAGAAGCTCTGAAAATTGCGGAAGAACAGGAGTTAGATCTGGTTGAGATATCACCCAAAGCTGATCCGCCTGTTTGTAAAGTAATTGATTACAAAAAATTTCTTTACGAACAAAAAAAGAAGCAAAAAGAGATAAAATCGAAAGCAACAAAAGTTGTTGTTAAAGAAATTCGTTTCGGCCCCAATACCGATGAGCACGATTATAATTTTAAAAAGAATCATGCTGTAAAATTCTTGGAAGAGGGAGCTAAGCTTAAAGTGTATGTATTTTTTAAAGGTAGAACCATCTTATTTAAAGAAAAAGGTGAGATTTTACTATTAAAATTAGCGCAGGAATTGGAAGAAATAGGTAAAGTTGATCAAATGCCGAAATTAGAAGGTAAAAGAATGATCATGTTTATTTCGCCAAAAAAGAAAAAATAATTATATTTGCGCCGCTTTTAAGAAAATATGTTCAAAAGCAAAGAAAATTATTCATAAATTATAAATAAAAGGAAAGCATCATGCCTAAAATGAAAACTGTTTCCGGAGCAAAAAAGCGTTTTGTGTTGACAGGAACCGGAAAACTAAAAAGAAAGCATGCATACAAAAGTCACATCTTAACTAAGAAGTCGACAAAACGTAAGCGTAACTTAACTTATTTTACAACTGTACACAAAGCCGATGTTAAAAACATTAAGCTTTGTTTAGCAATGAAATAAGAAACTGTGATTTCCACTGCTGTGGATCTTTTTATTAAAATTTAGTATTAAACCAGAGTGTATTAGCAATGTAAGTTTCACCAAGAGAGTGAACGCTAACCATTCACAAAAATTGAAATTATGCCAAGGTCAGTAAATGCTGTAGCATCGAGAGAGAGGAGAAGAAAGTTACTAAAAGAGACAAAAGGTAACTTTGGAGCAAGAAAAAATGTATGGACGGTAGCAAAAAATACCTACGAAAAAGGTTTACAATATGCTTACCGCGACCGTAAAGCAAAAAAACGTTCGTTCCGTGGATTATGGATACAAAGAATTAACGCAGGTGCTCGTTTACATGGAATGTCTTATTCTGTATTTATGGATAAACTTAAAAAAGCAGACATTGAACTAAACAGAAAAGTTCTTGCCGATTTAGCAATGAACAATCCTGAAGCTTTTGCAGCTATTGCAAAATCAGTAAACTAGTTCATAGTTTTAAAATATCTCAGAGGCTGTCATATTAATTTGGCAGCCTTTTTTATTTTTAGTATAAAAAATCAGATTAGCAACTGATTTAGTATAAAAGAAGATGGTAATATCTTGTGAGCAATTTAAAATATCACAATAAAGATGTAATAAATATAGAGTCGAATAGTAATGAAATAGGTGTTGGTGATGAATTACATTCAATAAAATTAATGGGGAAATTATAAAAATTGAGGTAACTTTGTATAAAACAAGATTGAATGAAATATCAGAAATATGAATATTCAGCAGATGAAGAGTTACATTTTTATGAATTTGTAAGCAAGGGTTCGAATGGAGAAGTAAAAAAGGTTGTTGAGTATTCCAAAATGAATGTTGAGAATTTCTATAATCTTGGTTTTGGTGATTATGATGAAGAAAAAGGAGAAATAAAAGATAAAGTTGTTACAAATAATGGTGATAGTTTGAAAGTTTTAGCAACAGTTGCTTCAACTGTTTATGCATTTACAGGGAAATACCCTAATGTATGGATTTTTGCAACAGGTAGCACAGAAGTTAGAACAAGACTATATCGAATGGGAATTACAAATAACTTAGTTGAAATTCAAGAAGACTTTCATGTTTATGGCATGAAAAATGATGAAACTTTTGAAGATTTTATTGTTGGAGAAGATTACATAGGTTTTTTGATAACTAGAAAATAGAAGTCATGGGAATAGAAGAATTAAATAAATCAAAGATACCTTTAGTTAAGATAGATAAGAAACTTGATAAATATAAAGGGAAAGTCTTATTCAAAGAAAAATTGGATATGGCAAACAAGCTTTTAGAAAATGCTGTATTACCCAAAATACAGACAGAGAAGCAATAGAAAGCCATAACACCGATAATATATAAGGTTAACAGAGGTTTATAGAATATTTGTTTGTTTAATCAAGTTTGCTAAATCTGCGATTTGACGAGTTTGTTAAATGATTTATATTTGTGTCAAAAACGTAAGTTTGCTATGAGCAAACTTTATAGTGAGTCGATATTAATCCTTATGTTTCATATACGTGCCAGTTATTTGAATTATAAAGTGTAACCTGAATAAAAAAAGTGCGACTATAAAGTATAAACGATAATCGATAAATATGAACATAGCATTAGTAGGCTACGGCCAAATGGGAAAAGAAATTGAGAAGATAGCAGTATCACGCGGACATAATATAGGGTTGATTATTGATGTAAATAATATTGATGATTTAAACCCTGAAAAACTTGCAGGTATTGATGTGGCAATAGAATTTAGCCGTCCCGATTCGGCATTTCAAAATTACATGAAATGTTTTGAAGCAAAAGTACCTGTGGTTTCGGGAACAACAGGGTGGCTTGATAAAAAGAGTGAGGTATATGAAGCTTGTAAAAATAATGATACAGGTTTCTTTTATGCATCAAACTTTAGTTTGGGGGTAAATCTATTCTTTGACCTTAACAAGAAGTTGGCAAAAATGATGAGCCGTTTCGATGAATACAGCGTAAGAATGAACGAAATACACCATACCCGCAAATTAGATGCTCCAAGTGGTACCGGTATTACATTGGCTGAAGGGGTAATTGAAAATTATCCAAAGCTTGATTCATGGAAAAATGACTCGGTTGTTGCTCCTAATGAGTTGTCGCTTACATCGGAGAGAATTGGCGATGTGCCTGGAACACATGAGGTATTTTACGAAAGTTCGGTCGATAAAATTACCATAATTCATGAGGCATATAATCGAAAAGGATTTGCTACCGGAGCTGTTATTGCCGCAGAATTTATGGCAGGTAAGAAAGGTATTTTCGGTATGGACGATTTATTGAATATTTCATTATAAACACAAAATTGAAAAATAATGTTATTTAGCTTTTATAAAAATAAGTGGGTAAAATTCGGTATATGGGGTGGATTATACACCCTGTGGGTAATATGGAACACTCAGTATTTGTGGTTTCTGTTGTTGCCAGTAATTTTCGATATATATGTAACAAAAAAGGTTCACTGGGCATTTTGGAAAAAGAAAGGTGTTAAAAAACAAACCAAAGTTGTAGAGTGGATTGATGCAATAATATTTGCAGTAGTAGCGGCAACATTTATACGTACTTTTTTTGTTGAAGCGTACACTATTCCAACTTCATCAATGGAAAAGTCGTTGCTTGTGGGCGATTACCTGTTTGTAAGTAAAAGTGCATACGGACCGCGAAAACCTATGACCCCAATATCGTTCCCATTTGTACATCATTCTATGCCATTGTCGGGTAATATGAAAAAATCGTATAGTGAAGCATGGGAGCGCGATTATTTTAGAATGAAAGGTTACCGTACTATTAAAAATAACGATATAGTAGTATTTAATTTCCCGGAAGGTGATACTGTTTGTTTAGAGAATCAAGCACCCAGTTATTATCAACTGTGTAGAGATATGGGGCGAGAACGAGTGTGGAACACTTTTACAGTAGTACACCGCCCGGTTGATAAATGCGAAAACTATGTGAAGCGTTGTGTAGGTATTCCGGGCGATAGTATACAGATTGTTGACGGGCAGCTTATGGTTAATGGAAAGCCACAAGATAAAATAGGAGAGGTGCAGTTTCGTTATGCTGTACTAACCGATGGAACAAACCTGAACCCTAAGGCTATGCAAAAGCTTGGTATATCATTGGGCGATTTTCAGAACGGGTATATCCAACCCGGTTACTACGTGTTTCCTATGAGTGATGCAGTAGCTGAGAAAATGAAAAGTTTTAGCGTTGTTAAGGCTGTACATAAAATTAATGCAGGTGATACTGATTTGAGTCGCAGAATATTCCCACATGATAGTAGGTATAAGTGGAATGAAGATAATTTTGGTCCTATTTACATACCTAAGCAAGGTGTTACAACACCACTTAATTTTGACAATTTGCCGTTTTATGAAAGGATAATAAGCCACTATGAAGCCAATAAATTAGAGGTAATAGATAGTGTTATTTATATAAATGATAAGCCTGCCGACAGTTATACTTTTAAAATGAATTACTATTGGCTAATGGGCGATAACAGGCATAATTCACAAGATAGCCGTTATTGGGGGTATGTTCCTGAAGACCATGTGGTAGGGCGAGCATCGTTTATATGGTTGTCGCTCGATAAAGACAAGAGTGGTATATCAAAAATTCGATTCAATAGAATGCTCCGACCGATACATTTTTGGGAGAAAAGGCATTATAAGTAGTACATAGCTTAGGTATTTATTGTATAATTGATAATATTATTATAAAGAAGGTTTGCTTTAAGTGAACCTTCTTTGTTTACAAATGATAGTAAAAATGTTTGCTTTGTTATAACTTATAACTAAAAAAATATATTTACTTTGCTTTTTTAACCGCCGATAAGGTATTTTAGAATTGAAGTATGAGCTCAACAATGCAAATAGATGAACTGGACAAAAAAATATTATCACTTATCTCAAAAAATGCGCGCATACCATATTTGGAAGTAGCCCGCGAATGTAATGTATCCGGAGCTGCCATTCATCAGCGTATACAGCGGTTAATTAAAATAGGGGTAATAACAGGTTCAGAGTTTATTATCAATCCCAAAACAATAGGGTTGCTTACTTGTGCATATATGGGGGTGTTCTTAGAAAAAGCTTCAATGTATGAAAAGGTGTTAACACAGATTAAAGAGATACCTGAAATAATAGAGTGTCACTATACCACAGGCGATTATGCACTATTTATAAAAGTAGTAACCCGCGATAATGAACACCTAAAGCATATACTTACCGATAAGCTTCAGAAAATAGAAGGTATTACCCGCACAGAAACATTCATTTCACTAGAGGAAAATTTTAAGAGGCAGTTTCCTGTTTTGTAATATTGTATAAATGTCATGTTATAATTGCTATAAAAAACTACCTTTGCACTCTCAAAATAAATTATTCTTAAATATCATAAATTATGAAAAGAGATAGTCAGGTATTTGATATAATTGACAAAGAATATCAAAGACAGAAAAATGGTATCGAACTAATTGCTTCTGAGAATTTTGTGAGTGAGCAGGTAATGGAAGCTATGGGATCATGCATGACAAATAAGTATGCCGAAGGTTATCCGGGAGCACGTTACTATGGTGGTTGTCAGTGTGTTGATCAGACAGAGCAGCTTGCAATAGACCGCGTGTGTAAGCTTTACGGAGCAGAATACGCCAACGTTCAGCCACACTCAGGAGCTCAGGCAAATATGGCTGTATTTTTAGCTTGTTTACAGCCTGGCGATACATTTTTAGGACTTGATCTTTCACATGGCGGACACTTATCGCACGGTTCGCCGGTTAACTCTTCGGGGTTATTATACAATGCAATATCGTACGGTGTTAAAGAAGATACAGGTATGGTTGATTACGACCAACTTGAAAGTGTAGCTCGTACCAAAAAGCCAAAATTGATTATAGCAGGAGCTTCGGCTTATAGCCGTGAGTGGGATTATGCCCGTATTCGTAAAGTAGCCGATGAAATAGGTGCAATATTTATGGTTGATATGGCTCACCCTGCCGGATTAATTGCAGCAGGTTTGCTTGAAAACCCGGTAAAGTATGCCCATATAGTAACATCGACAACACACAAAACACTTCGCGGACCTCGCGGTGGTATTATACTTATGGGTAAAGATTTTGATAATCCATGGGGTATTGCTACTAAGAAAGGCGAAATACGTAAAATGTCGTCGTTGCTTAACTCAGCTGTATTTCCCGGTGTGCAAGGCGGACCTTTGGAACATGTAATTGCTGCAAAAGCAGTTGCTTTTGGTGAAGCATTAGACCCTAGCTATAAAGTATACCAAGCACAGGTTAAAAAGAATGCCGAAGTTATGGCTCAGGCATTTGTTAATAAAGGGTACAAAGTAATATCAGGAGGTACCGACAATCATAGTATGTTAATAGACCTTCGTACAAAATATCCTGATATTACAGGTAAAGTGGTTGAAAATATATTAGTTGAAGCCGATATTACTGTAAATAAAAATATGGTGCCGTTCGATAGTCGTTCGCCATTTCAAACTTCAGGTATTCGTGTTGGCACAGCAGCCATTACAACTCGCGGATTAAAAGAGGACGATATGCCTAAAATAGTAGATTTAATAGACCGTGTTATCGCCGATGTTGAAAACAAGGCTGAAATAGCAAAAGTTTGTAAAGAAGTGAATGCTATGATGGCCGGCAAGCCAATGTTTGCTTGGTAATATTAATTAGGATTATAGAAAATTATATATAAGGCTTTCCTTTTTGGAGAGCCTTTTTATTTGCTGTAATTTATTGTGTTCATTGTTATATTGGTATTTGAATTGGCATTCATTTTTAGTAATTTAATGGAAATTTTATAACTAAATATGAGCAAAGGGTTTCTAATATTATTTTTTTTCCTATTCTCATTATTACTATTCGGGCATGGTTACGATTTTGAAACAATAAATACAGAATCGGGGTTGTCGCAAAACGATGTGCTTGATATATACAAAGATAAGGAAGGTTACCTTTGGTTTGCAACTCATGACGGGTTAAACCGATACGATGGTCTTGAATTTAAAGTGTTTCGTATGTCGGCAAAGGATACTAATTCATTGTCGAGCAATTTGCTTGTAAAAATAGATGGAGATAGCGATGGTAACCTGTGGATAGGAACCTTAGATAAAGGGGTATGTATGTATAATACTACCGCAGATATTTTTACTAATTATTTGAATACACCCGAAAATCCTGAACTACTTAGTAGTAACAATATTCAGTATGTAAAGTGCGATTCAAAGGGGAGAATATTTATATCAACCTATTATGGAGTTGAATATTTTACAAAAAATGAAGCAGGCGTATATATTATCAATAAGGTAATTCCATTGAGCGACAGTATAACCGGTGGTAAAAGGGTACGATATCGGGATATTTACGAAAATCCGGAAGGAGAAATTTTTGTTTCTGCAGGATTGGGACTTATAGCGATTAATTTCCCATCGGATACAGCCAAGCAGGCTTATATGGAACCTTACTTATTTAATACATATTTGTATAACTACAATTCATTTAAAGAAATAAAACATGGTTTTATAGCCGGACATACAACAGGAGTAAGTAGGGTTATTTTGAATAAAACAGAACCGCAAATAACTACGGTTGAATGTGGTTATGTGCTTTCTTTAGAGTTTATTAATGATAGTATAATATGGGCAGGCAGCAATACCGGAATACATATAATTAAGTATAGTAAGGAGAGTGATAATTGTTTTGAAATAATTAAACATATCGATGCCGGAGAAACATTGCACGATTTAACAAGCAACAATGTAAATAAGATTTATATTGACGAAACAGGAGTAGTTTTTGTTGGTACAAACGGAGGCGGAATATGTAAGTATAATCCGCTTAACAAACAATTCAGGAGATATTTGGCAGGAAAAGAAAATGGCATAAATTCCGATAAAATATTGTCGATATTTGAAGATAGCGATAAAAATATTTGGTTTGGTACAGAAGGAGGCGGAGCAAATGTTTTAAAATATAGTAGAAGTAAGGATTATAATACCGGCTTTGAGTATTTGTATAATAATATACCCGAAGAGCAACATATAGTATTCGACTTTTGTGAAATTGAGGGCGACAATGCCGGTGAAATATGGATGGGAACAGCTTATTATTCGCGTATGGCGTGTTTGAAGCCTAAAGCAAATACATGGGATGTTTTAACCAAATATATACCCATTGAGCGCGGTATGATACTTAATATTTATCAGGATGTAAATGGGGCAGTATGGCTAGGTTCATATAATGGTGGTTTATATAGAGCTATAAAGCAAGATGTAGGTTATAGAGTTGACCAGTTTGATATGAGCAATAGCAATATAGCTTCGAATACCGTTAGAAGTTTTTTTGAAGACACAAAAGGACGATTGTGGATAGGTACCGCCGATGGGTTGATGGTACTAAACAATGAAGAAAAGGCTATGGATAATCCGGTATTTACCATTTTTAAAAATAATACAAGAAACGATAGCAGTTTGAGTTACAATTATATACTGCCAATATTAGAATCGCAAGATGGTGAAATATGGATTGGAACTATGGGGGGCGGTATAAATAAATACATAGAGGGTAGTAAATGGAACAATGGATACTTTCAACGTTTTACAACCGATGATGGTTTATCAAATAATACGGTGAAAGAGATGGTTGAAGATGATTTTGGAATGTTTTGGATTGGTTCAAACCGGGGATTATCGAAATTTGATCCAACTACAGGTAAATTTAGAAATTACGATATGAAAGATGGCTTGCAAAGCTATGAATTTGTTGAACTTGCAGGCTGTAAACTCAGCGATGGAGAGATACTAATGGGGGGAATAAACGGATTCAATGCTTTCTATCCAAACCAAATAAAAGAGGATACAGTTCGACCTGTTATAGCTTTTATTGAGCTTAAAATAAAAGATAAAGCAATAAATGTAAATGAGAGTGTTGATGGAAACGTAATATTAAAAAAGACACTAAATGCATCAGGGAAAATTATTCTTCACCATTCTGAGAATAATTTTTCAATAAAATTTGCAGCGTTGAATTATTCAAATCCTAATTACAATACATACGAATATCGACTTGTAGGTTACGACAACGATTGGATTAGTACCGATGCTCAAAACAGAACCGTAAAATATACAAATCTTAGAGAGGGTGAATATATATTTGAAGTAAAAGCTTTCAATAGCGATGGTTATGAGAGCGAAACAATTAAATCGTTACAGATATTGGTAAAACCACCCTTTAAGAAGACATTTGCTTTTAAGGCTATTTTGGTTGTTGTTTTACTTATATTAATGTATATAATTCACATATTGCGATTAAAGGTTGTGAAAATACAAAAGTATCGTTTAGAGTCGTTAGTTAATGAGCGGACAAATGAATTGCGTGAAGCGAATGAAATTCTTGAGAAAAGTAGGGAAGAGATAATGGTTCAGAAAGAAATTCTTATAGAGCACCGCAATGAGTTGGAGTATCATAAAAATAATTTGGAAAAGCTTGTTGATGAACGTACGGCCGAGTTGAAGCTTGCTAAGGAAATGGCTGAGCAAGCCGATAAGTTAAAGTCGGCATTTTTGTCAAATATGTCGCATGAAATTCGTACACCCATGAATGCTATTATTGGTTTTTCATCGTTGCTCAACGAAATAGATTTGACAGAAGAAGAGCGTTTTGAATTCCGGAAAGAGATAATTGCCAATTCCGAAAAGCTTCTTGTATTAATAGACGATATACTTGAGCTAAGCAGAATAGAGGCCGATATGATTAATATTGATATTAAAGAGTTTAGCCTTAATGATTTGGTAAATAATGTATATAAGAATACAAAAGTGAATAATAAAAATGGGGAAGTATCGATAGAACTATTTAATAACCTAAATACAAATGATATTTTGATAAGGTCTGATAAAATACGTATAAATCAAATACTTACAAACTTTACAGCCAATGCATTAAAGTTTACCCATAAAGGAACAATAAGTATAAATGTAAACAGAGATAGTAACGGTTTAGTGTTATCGGTAAAAGATACAGGTATAGGGATAAAAGAAGCCGATATGCAAAAGGTATTTCAGCGGTTTGGGAAAGTAGAGAGTTCCAAGTCTATTCTATATCCGGGAGTTGGGTTAGGTTTGTCAATATCGGTAAGGCTTTCAGAACTGCTAGGATTGAAAATATGGGTACATTCAGTAGAGGGTAAAGGCTCAGAGTTTTATTTGAGTATTCCGACCGAACTTGTTGAGAGTAAATAGAAAAAGCCACTATCAGAGTGGCTTAATATTTTATTTTTATCTCTTGATATTAAATTATTCCATGGTCAACCATAGCGTTGGCTACTTTTAGAAATCCGGCAATATTAGCACCTTTTACATAGTTAACATATCCGTCGGGTTGTTTACCGTATTTAACACATTGGTCGTGAATAGTATTCATAATTTGAAAAAGCTTATCGTCAACCTCTTTAGGAGTCCATTGCAGCATCATAGAATTTTGTGTCATTTCAAGCCCTGATACAGCAACACCACCGGCATTGGCAGCTTTGCCCGGAATCATGCCTACTTTGTTTTCAAGTAAGAAATCAATAGCATCGGGAGTAACAGGCATATTTGCCCCCTCGGCAACTACCATGCAATCATTATCCTGAAGAGCTTTTGCTGCTTCTAAATCAAGTTCATTCTGTGTAGCACAAGGTAGAGCTATATCGCAACGCATTTTCCATACATCGTTACGGTTTGTGCTGTATTTTGCCTGTTTATGGGTGTTGGTATATTCTGAAATACGTCCGCGTTCTATTTCCTTAATTTGTTTAATCAAAGCAAGATCTATTCCGTTTTCATCAATAATGCATCCATTGGAATCGGACATTGTTATAACTTTACCACCAAGTTCGATAACTTTTTCGGCAGCGTAAATTGCAACATTGCCGGCACCCGATATTGCAACAGTTTTCCCTTTTATATCATCATTGTGTTCTTGTAACCAATGTTGTGTAATATAAACCAGTCCGTATCCGGTTGCTTCTTTGCGAATAAAACTGCCTCCCCATCCGGTTCCTTTTCCTGTAAGAACACCTTCAAATCGGTTTACAATTCGTTTATACTGACCGTATAAATAACCTATTTCGCGACCGCCAACTCCAATATCTCCGGCAGGCACATCGGTATTAGCACCTATATGCCGGTATAGTTCTGTCATAAAGCTTTGGCAGAAACGCATAACCTCGCTGTCGGATTTGCCTTTAGGGTTAAAATCGGAGCCGCCTTTACCTCCTCCCATGGGTAAGCCTGTTAAGGCATTTTTGAATATTTGCTCAAAGCCTAAAAACTTAAACGTACCCAAACTAACGTCGGGGTGAAAGCGTAAACCACCTTTGTATGGCCCCATAGAACTGTTAAATTCTATCCTGTATCCTTGGTTTATTTGAACATTGCCTTCATCGTCGCTCCATGGAACACGAAACATTATAATGCGTTCAGGCATTACCAAACGTTCTATTATTTTATTAGCTTCAAACTGTGGGTTCTCGTCATAAACTTGCTCAATCGATGCTAAAACTTCTTTAACAGCCTGGTGAAACTCTGCTTCATTAGGTGCTTTTCTTTTTAGATCATCTATTATTACGTTCTTATTCATAATGTATGAATTTAAAATGTTAAAAATTGGCTTTGGTTTAGCCTTTACCTCTTTAAAGATATAAGTTGTAATTTGAAATTCCAATGCAAATAATGATATGTAAAATGATTTTTTTTTCAATTTACAATTGAAAGCAGATTGTGTAATTCAGTTTCATTTTAATGTTCAGAAATATAAAATGGCTAAAAATATAAATTAGTATGCAGCTATATTAAGTTATCAATAGCGCTATCAATAGTCGGAAAACTGAACTTAAACCCGGAGGAAATAATTTTGTTACATGATACTCTGCTCCCTTCAAGTAAAAGCGATGACATTTTTCCTAATGCTATTTTTAGTAAGAATGATGGAATATTAGGCAGAATAATATTTTTGTTAATTTGTTTAGCAATTTTCTTAGTTAGCTCCTTATTATTAATGTGTTCCGGTGCTACGGCATTGAATATGCCTGTTATAGAGTTGTTTTCCAAAGCAAACTTATACATATTGCATAAGTCGGTGATATGAATCCAAGGCATATATTGTTTTCCACTACCTAATGCTGCCCCTAAACCATATTTTATTGGTTTAAGAATTATAGGTAAAACTCCACCATTTCCCGATAAAACCACACCTGTTCTAAGTATTGTGGTTCTTATTCCGGCTTCTGCAAATTTAGTTGTTGATTGTTCCCATTCTTTGCAAACTGTGCCTAAAAAATCATTGCTGTTTTTATGGTTTTCATCATATATTTCATTGCTTGTAACAGCTCCATAATAGCCGGTTGCCGAAGCTGATATAACGCATTTTAATTTGTTTTTATTAATGTGTTTAAATAACAATTCAGTTGTTTTAACTCTGCTGTCAATTATCTCTTTTTTGCGTATTTTAGTCCATCTTTTCTCTCCGATATTGGCTCCTGCCAAATGAATTATTGCATCTGTATTTTCAATAGCTTCATCATTAATTACCCCTGTATTGTTATTCCAATAAATATAGCCTTTATTACTTGAAATATTTTTATTCCGGGTTAGTATAAAAACGTTATAACCTTCTTCAATTAATACTTTAGCCAGTACTTTGCCAATAAGGCCTGAACCACCTGATATTACTATATTTTTAATGTCTTTCATTTTGATTTATAATTTGAATAATCAATAATTAACAAATTAAGGAAAACGGAGATCGAAGACCGGAAATAGAAAATAGAAAATTGTAACCAGTCTCCCTTCAACCCTTCAACCCGCAACCCTGCTATTATTCCAAAAGTTTATCTAAAGGAATCCGCTTAACAGTATCGCTTGTTTTATAATCGCTAACAGTAACACCTGTAACTTTTTTAAACTGAGTACTCAAATATTGAACACTGCTGTAATCCATCATATAAGCTATTTCGGAAAGGGAATATTCATCGTTTTCGAGCATATCTTTTATACGTTCGGTTTTTACAAGTATTATGTATTTTTCAAGAGTCATACTGGTTTCTTTTTTGAATATACGCGATATTTTGGCGTAGTTCATATCGAGTATCTCTACCAAATATTCCGATTTTTGAACTATAGAGTTCATATTATTCATGTGAAAAACAAGGTCAATAATCGCTTTTTTTATTTTGTCGGTGATTATTTCATTAGGCGATTTGGTTAGTGAAAAACCTGTATTTTCCAGCAGTAACGATATATTATCAACGCTTAATTGTTCTTCGTTGTATTTTATTACAGCATAGCCAAGTCCAATACGAACTACTTCAATTCCATTGTTTTCCATAACCATTTGCACCAGCTTAATACAACTGGAGCATATCATCCCTTTAATATTTAATGTAGTTTTTATCACTCTAATAAAACAATGAAACAGATATAAAAGTATAATTCTTTTTGCAATGATAGCTAAAAACTAACGCTACATTTATTAGTTTTGGGGTTCAATAAAAATCCGAGAATGTTTAAAAATTTAGTTTCCGATATATCGCCGGCGTATTCTATTCTTTGCCTTTTGTTTGCTTTGCTTGTTAGTGTTTTATTGTATTACAGGCAAACGGAGAACAGTGAGTTGACAGCTATTAAAGTTTGGATTTTAGGAGTATTAAGGTTTATTTCTGTTTTTGTTATATCGCTGTTGCTTTTAAATTTTGTATTAAAATGGACAAATAAAACAGTATCGAAACCAATGGTAGTATTGGGAGTTGATAATTCGTTGTCGATGCAAAATAGCGGCAATACAGAATTAAACCGTTTAGCTAACGAAATATCGAACAGTTTGGAGCGTGACTATAATGTGTTGAAATATTCATTTTCAAATAAACCTGAACTTTGCGAAGCAATTAATATTTCAGGCGAGGTGACCAATATATCGGAATTTTTGAAATTACCCCAAACAACCTTGTTGCACGAAAAGCCGGCAGTAATGATTATGGTAACCGACGGTATAAACAACAGTGGAGACGACCCGGCTTGGTATAGCGAAACAATGACAGTTCCGGTTTATTCAATAGCCACAGGCGATACTGTTCAACATTCCGATATTTTAATTGATAATGTTATATATAATAATGAAGTATACGAGGGTAACTCATTCCCGTTATTTATTAATATTAAGGCTTATAACCTTATTAACGATACTGCCGTAATTAGTGTATTTAAAAATGATAAACTGCTTAAAACTGAATCGGTAGTAATTAATAGTAACGACTTTTTTACTAAAGTATATTTTAATATAGATTCGGAAGGAAAGGGGAGTACGGTTTATAGAATAATGGTTCAGGCACTTGAGCGAGAGCAAAATACAGGTAACAACGAAAAGTATATTACAGTAACTGTACGTACCGATAAAAAGAAAATACTCTTTTTATATAATGCCCCAACCCCTGATGCTGCATTATTTAAACAGGCTGTGAGTAATAAGCAGGCTTACGAATGGGAGTATACCAATATTAAAGATTTTAATTCAAAACCTGCCGATTATGCCCTTATTATTCTTAACCAAATACCATCGAAAACAACAAATGGCGGTGCTGTTTTGAAAAGTATAATTGAGAGTAAAGTCCCGTTGTTGTTTATTGCCGGGCAAATGTCTGATATTAGTGTGCTAAACAGTTATTTTCCTGGTAATATAATTGAGCATAAAAAGAACTTATTCGATGATTCAAGAGCTGCAATTAATAACGCTTTTTCGTTGTTTACACTCGATATGACAGGTGTTGATTTGAATAAGATGCCTCCATTAAATGTACCATTTGGCGAATACGGTAAATTTCCTTCAAGCAATGTATTGTTTTATCAAAAGGCTGGTGTTGTAGAAACAAACAGGCCACTTATATCATTTATGGATAATGGCGACCGTAAAATAGGATTTGTGTTTGGAGAAGGGTTATGGCGCTGGAAATTATATGAATACAAAAGTAATCTGCAACATACTTTCACTAATGAACTTGTTACTAAAACAGTGCAATATCTTATTACCAATGAAAAGAAAGATAGGCTTGTGATAGATTATAAACATGAATATTATACTCATCAAAATATTAATATATCAGCTAAATTATATAATGCAAGCTACGAGCTTATAACCGAGCCTGAGTTGCATTTTGAATTAATAGACAGTGAAAAAAATATTTATAAATACAACTTCAATAAGAATAATTCGTACTATACTCTTAATTGCGGCAGTTTGAGCCGGGGGCAATACAGTTTTGTTGCAAAAGCAACTTTGGGCGATGAAACAATTGTAAAAAATGGGAGCTTTGTTGTAATTAAAAGCAATACCGAGCAAATGACAACACTGGCAAACCATAACTTACTTTTTTCCATTGCCAAAAAAACAGGGGGAAAGGTATTTTTAAGCCATGAGGTTAATAAATTGATTGAGCAAATATATAAGGTTCATAAACCTGAAAAGGTTATAAATAAAAATACTCGGTACAACGAACTTTTAAACTATAAGTGGCTTTTTGTGTTAGTATTTTTAGTTATTGCTACAGAATGGTTTTTACGAAAATTCTGGGGAGGAATTTGAATGCGAATGTGGTTTAAACTAGTGGTGTTTGTATTTGTTCTCACGTGTTTTAATTCATGTGTGAGCATACGATATATACCTGTTGATGTTATATATCCGGCTCAGGCAACCTTACCCGCCGGAGTTAACAATATAGTTGTTGCATCAATGGTTAAAGGAGTTAATATATTATCAGGCGATGATTACTATAATCGTAATTTCGATAGTTTGTTGTGTTATTATGTAACAAAGTACACCGGCGAGGCTCTTAATGAATCGCCAAGGTACAATGCTTCATATAGTAATATTGAGCTTGCAGAAAATGTATCGCAGAATACGGTTGAGGAGCAATTGGACAATAACAATGCCGATGCTTTAATAGTACCAGTTCAAATTACTTTGAACGACTCTATGCAAATATGGCAATATTTCGATGGAATGGGGTACTATACCCGGGCCGATTTTTTAATACTGGTTCAGAGTACCTGGAATTTTTATTTTGCCGATTTAGAAAAGGTATATCGTAAAGTGTTTTCTGATACTCTTATATTTAGTGAAGTGTCAGATTATAATGTATTTAAAACTTTATTGAACGATAGAGAAGGGGGAGAGTGGTTGTCGCATAAAATAGCCGACGCACACCATAGAACTATTGCAAGGTATATTTCACCACAGTGGGTTAGTGAAAAGCGTATGTACTACTCGGGCGGATACACTGAACTAAAACATGCCGATAACTATATAGCAATGGGAGAATGGAACAAAGCAGCTCAAATATGGGAAACATATTCAGCAAGTAAGAGTAAAAGGCTAGCCTCTGTTTGCGCATACAATATGGCAGTAGTAAACGAATCGGACAATAATATTGATTCGGCACTTGTATGGATTAATAAATCGTATTCAATAATAAATGCTATGCAAACCTTGAACTATAAACAACAACTTGAAGAACGCAAAAAACAAATAGAGCAACTCGATAAACAGTTTGGAAAATAGGAATTAAGAACTAATGAAATAAGGAAAACGGAGACAGGAGACCGAAGATCTGAAACTGAATAATGAAAGTTAAAAACGATAACCTGTAACCTATAACCTAGATACCTTAAAAAATATGAACAGTACAACACTTTTTTACATAATACTTGCAATAGTAATATTCGATTTTATATTTGAACGAGTTAGTGAATATATGAACCAAACTTGGCGTAGTAAACCTGTACCCAACGAACTCGAAGGTATTTACGACAGTGAGAAATATAAAAAGCAGCAGGAATACTCAAGAGTTAACAGCCGTTTTTCAATAATATCGTCGTCGGTTAGTTTTGTTGGTATAGTTTTGTTTTTGTTATTTCAAGGCTTTGGTTGGCTCAATACTTTGTTGAGCGGATATATTGAAAGTGAATTGTGGCTGGGGCTTCTGTTTTTTGGAGTATTATTTTTGGCTTCCGATATTATTTCAACACCATTTAATATATACGAAACATTTGTAATAGAGGAACGTTTCGGGTTCAATAAAACAACACCCAAAACCTTTATTTTCGATAAATTGAAAGGGTGGTTAGTTGCAGCCGTTATATCTGTGATACTTTACTTTGCCATATACAAGCTATATGTAAATACCGGCGAATATTTTTGGCTATACACATGGGGGATATTGGCCTTTTTTACCTTGTTTATGAGTATGTTCTATTCCAATATAATAGTACCGTTGTTTAACAAACAAACACCATTGCCCGAGGGCGAATTGCGTACTGCTATCCAGGATTATAGCTCAACGGTTGGATTCAAATTAAATAATATATATCAAATAGACGGTTCAAAACGATCAACCAGAGCTAATGCTTATTTTACCGGGTTTGGCCCTAAAAAACGGATAGTACTGTACGATACGTTAATGAAAGACCTTAGCACCGAAGAGATAGTAGCCGTACTTGCTCACGAAATAGGACACAATAAAAAGAAACATACAGTTACAGCTCTTATACTTTCGCTTGCGCAAATGGGAGTGATGTTGTATATACTCTCACTGTTGATAGGAAACCCTGAGCTTTCGGCAGCTTTAGGTGTTAACCAACCGGTGTTTCATATAAGCCTGATAGCATTCGGGTTGCTTTACAGCCCGGTGTCGTCGGTTACCGGATTGTTTATGAATATACTTTCACGTAAAAATGAGTATCAGGCCGATAACTATGCTGCCGATACTTATAATGCTCAAAAACTAGTGTCGGCACTTAAAAAGCTGGCAGGCAATAATTTGAGTAACCTTACGCCACATCCGTTCTATGTGTTTGTGAACTATTCGCACCCCGATTTGTTTAACCGTGTGAAGAATTTGTTGAAAAAGTAATTTGAGTTTTATTCAAAACAGGATATATGATAAGCATACATAACGAAGGCTCGGCCGAAACCCCCGAAATAGTTTTAGATAAAAATACCGGACAGTTTATATTCTCCGGAAAATCGCTGCCCGAAAATGTTAAGGATTTTTATAAACCAATACTTAAATGGGTTGAAGAATATATTCAGGAACCTAACCGGGAAACAGTGTTGGTAATTGATTTGGAATATTTCAATTCATCGTCGTCGAAAATAATTATCAATATAGTTGAACTATTTGCTCAAATACCCAAAAACAATACAGGGAAACTAATAGTAAACTGGTATTACAACGAAGACGACGAAGATATATTCGAAGCCGGGCAGTCGTTTTCTGAAATAGCCGGAGTGCCGTTTAATCTTATATCGCATTAGTATTTTTATTTACCATTTATAGCAATATATTTGTGGTAAATAATAATATTCATGCACAGGTTAACATTTTTTTTCTTCTACATAGGGATAAATATTTTTAAAATAGTCCCTTTTTTTCTGTTGTATTCCAAATCGTATTTTGCTTATTTAATTATTTACTATGTAGCAGGCTACCGAAAGCAGGTGGTATTCAACAATTTGGCAGCTTCATTTCCCGAAAAGAGTAAACAGGAGATAAAGAAAATAACCAAAGAGTTTTTTAAGCACAACCTTGCACCAATATTTGTTGAGGGGCTTAAGGGTTTTACAATGACTAAAAAACAGTTTGCCAACCGTTACAAAGTTCTCAATCCCGAAGCATTAGATAAATACTATGAAAACGGGCAAGATATAATAGCACTTGCAACACACTATGCCAATTGGGAGTGGGGTATACAGGCTGTCGATTTTCAAATAAAACATCAGGGAGCAGCACTATATAAGCCTATGAGTAACCGCTTTGTTGAGAAATATGCAATAGGCTTGCGCGAAAAATTTGGTATGCAAATGGTGCCTATTACCAAAACCCGTGAGTATTTCGAAAAAAAGAAAGAAAAGCCGGTAGTGTACATTATGGCTGCCGATCAGCGTGAAAGTAATCTTGATAAGGCTGCATGGATAACATTCATGGGGCAGGATACAGCTTGCTTGCTTGGTCCCGAAAAATACGCTAAGTACAATAATTTACCACTTGTGTTTTTCGATGTTCAACGTGTGAAACGGGGGTATTATACACTCGAAATAAAAGAGTTATGCAATAATCCGCTTGAAACTAAACCGGGCGAAATAACTCAATTGTATATGAGTGCCCTTGAAGACGTAATACGCAAAAAACCGGCAAACTGGCTGTGGTCGCATAACCGATGGAGAGATAAAAAACCGACGAATAATTAAATACGGAAAGCGGAAACAGGAAACCGGAGATCGGAGACAGGAAAGAAACCTTTCAATCATTCAACCCTGATAATTGATAATTGTAACCTATAACCATAACCTATAACTTAGAACCTACAACAATGCAATTAATTTACAATAACAAACACACTTTTGTAGTATTACTAATATTACTTGTAGCATCGGCAGTACGATTATATAACTTTACCGAAGTACCATTTACCGACGATGAATTTAGTGCAATAAGCAGGCTTGGGTACGATTCATTTTCAGAGTTAATGGAACATGGAGTAAAGGTTGACGGTCACCCGGCAGGGCATCATTTGTTTTTGTACTATTTTACCAAAACATTTGGTTTGAACCGGCCGGCTCTTAAGCTTGTAAATATAGTATTGGGCATACTTGGTATACTACTCATTTATCTGATAGGAAAAGTGTGGTTCAATAAATCGGCCGGAGTATTTGCTTCGGCAATATTTGCAACACTTCAGTACAATATTGTTAATAGCCAAATAGCCCGTATGTATGGTTTCGGTATATTCTTTGTTTTGCTTGCAACATATTGTATATCGCTATATATTAGGCGAAGCGAGCGTATTCACTATTTGGCACTTATATTATATGTTTTGTCGGCTACAATAGCAGCATACAGCCATTATTTTAGTTTTTTGTGTATAGGTATTATTACGTTATCGGTTTGGTTAATAGAGAAAGCCCCAAAGCGAAATGCGGTTTTAATTGCAGGCATTACAATTTTATTATTGTTTATACCTCATATAAAAATAACACTTTACCAACTTGGAATTGGAGGTATAGAAGGCTGGTTGGGAGAGTTACGGTTTAGTTTTTTTACCGGTTATTTCAAATACCTTGTTCACCACTCGTGGTTAGTACTTATTACTATTGTTTTGGTTATAATATTTGGGTTAAAAGGCAATGCGGCATTTGCCGAACGACGTTATCGTTGGATTGCCCTTATTTGGTTTTTAATGCCAATAATAATAGGTTCTGCTTATTCATATTTTAAAGCTAACCTAATGCACGAAAGGGTACTCTATTTTTCATTCCCGTTCTTAATATTATTTCTTGCATCATTTATACGCACGCTGAATGTTAAACAGGAGTTTATTATGGTTTTTGTTTTGGTAGCGGTCAATGTTTCAACTTTGGTTCTATTGCGCCATCATTATGAACTTATTGTAAATGATCGTTTTAAATTAGTTGCAGAGAAATCGGTTCAATGGGAATCGGAACTAACAGATGTGTCGATAAATGCTATATCGACCCGCCCGGAGATAGGTGAATTTTATGAACATGAATTTGGTAAGTTAAAGAACAAAACCATTCTACTCGATACTATTTCTTTAAAACAGTATTCGGAGATAATTAAAAACGATACTTCAGAATATCATATATTTGGAAATGCCAATCAGGTAGAGCCAACATTTTTTACAGTTGCCAATCATTATTTCCCTAATATTGTTAAGCGTAAATATACTATGGCCGGGAATATATATTTGCTAAGTAAAAGCAATGAGCCCAAAGTAGACCAATGTACTTACTTTGCCCAAAAGCTTTTAAGCAATGAAGAGTATGCGGGTAAAGGTATCGATTCTGTATTTACCGACACACTATCAGGTAATATATGGTATCATATTAGCAATGAATATGCAGCTACAACAACTTTTACTATCGATGAAATAACATTTTCAAAGAACAATACAATTGATATTACTTTAATGGCACACCAAATTGATTCAACCGGAGGTGCAATGATAGTTACAACAATAGAAAAAGATGGTGTTACATACGATTGGAGGGCAAAAAGCTTTAATGAATTTTTGAACCCCGGCGATACCGCATTTGTAGCATTTAACCTGTTTTTGCCGGTATTGAAGTATCCCAAAGGCTCTGAACTGAAAATATTTATATGGAATAAAGATAAAGGGCAGTATTCAGTAAGCAATATTGAGGTTAAAACCAATGCAGGTAATCCTTTTACATACGGATATATAAGTAAAATACCATTTGACTTGTCAAAGTTTTGTATGTAGTATGTTGCCAACGCACTGGTGGTAAATTGATACATTTGTGGATATTAACAAGCTTATATACTGATTTTTAGTAAATGGAAACCGCTTGCGGTTTGCGAACACAATTGAAAAATAAAATGAGTGAGCAATTACAAATCTTGAAACCGAGAAAGGCACTTAATAAAGCCTTTTTAAAAGTGAAGCCAAACAGGACTGAAATTGAAAGTTTCAAGACCAATCTCACCCAGTTACTTGACAGCATAAATGATACAGAATCGGAAGAGTTTCATAAAAACCTCGTTATTGACTTTTTAAAGAAAACC
>QKGS01000057.1 GCA_003250355.1 Bacteroidota bacterium | reverse complement strand
GTCTCATATCTCATTACTATAAAAACATTTAGGTGGTTATAGCATAGGGGTTCCACCTCTTCCCATACCGAACAGAGAAGTTAAGCCCTATAGCGCCGATGGTACTGCATTACGTGGGAGAGTAGGTCGCTGCCTGATTTTCAAAAAGGTTCAATTATTAACTTAATTGGACCTTTTTTATTTTTATGTCAGTGTGCGCTGATACACGGGGATTACCCCTATGCTTAAAGGCTTGGAAACAAAGCAGAGTTTACCGGCTTCAAATAATTGTAGGAAATGATACTGCAATAGCTGAAGGAAAACCAGATTCTAGTACAGCAAAATATACATTCAAAGAATAACCAAGAAATAATACTGGTGATCCATATTATTATATTTAATCCGACACAATATTTTGATTCAAGTGGGAATAGTTCTTTCCTTTATATGTATCTAGCTGTAATAGGAGATTTGAATACTGATTTATCAGAACTCGGACAAATAGAAATACTTATTTAACGTGAGTTCGATGTAACAATATTTTGCAAACTGTTGATTCATAGCTTTCTTCCCTTTTAGGGAAGATGTCCGATAGGACAGAAGGGTAACTTTTATGCTAATTTACCCTTTCGGCTGTCGCCACTTTATTTCCTTTGGTCATGAGCTAAAGGTTCCCTTAAAAGGGAAAGGCTATCTAATTAATCGTGTGTGAGTATTTGAAATACCCATTTTATCTTATTGATAATATAGAGATTGAAGTTGATTTCTTACATCGAACTCACGTTATTTAACAAACCGTTTGTTAATATAAGCCGATACAGCAAACTTTATTTCAGAATAAGAGTAGTCCTTTCCTAAATATTCTTTAATTGGGCCAAGTTTCATAGTATCAAGTTCATTTGCAACTTCAATAATGTGTTCAAGCTTTTCGGCTGTTATAAAGCTTGTAACATCAATATCGCCTTTTGCAACATACTGGGCTAAATGACCTTCAATAGTTGTTATTGCTAAATTTCGTTCCTGTGCTATTTCCTTTATGGTTTTATTTTGTTTAAACAGCTCGTATGAAACGTGTGCAGTTTGAACTTTTTCTGTTCTTTCGGTTTTTTCTGTTATATTATTTTGAGTAGGTTTTCGCTTTGCAATATTTAAACTTTTTAAATCCAAGTCGTTATTCTCATATACTGCCAAAACCATTTTTTTTGTTTTTTCAATTATTTCTAATTGATTCATTAGTAACCCTGCAATTTCATTTAGTTCTTCAATGTATTTTTTAACACCGGTTTCTTTACTTACGTCATTTATGTGATTATCAACATTTGATAAAAGTTCATCGAATAAAGGGCGGAAATATTTCTGGGCAGCTTCAATCCTTTCTTGTATAGATTTTAATTGCTCTCTCGATACCTGCTTCGACATATTTGATAATTGGTTCATGAATTTTGAACTTACATCGTTAATAGGTTGAAAAAGCTGATTGAAATTTAGTGACCAATCATAAAAGCGTTGTTTTGCCGACTTTTTTGAATCTTTGTTATAGCTGTTTTTGTGATTTTGCAAGTGCCAAAAAATTGGATCAAAATTGAAAGCTTCTATTGCTCTGTTTGCCACATAATCTAAAGACGCTTTTTTAAGTTCATTTTCAAGCTGAGTATTATCTTTTTTTTGCTCTGCAAATTTATATAGAGCATAGTCAATTTCAGGAACATCGGTATTTATGGGGTGAGTTAGTTTTAACCCTTTCAATGAGGTTAAGCGTGAAAGGGCCACATATATTTGGCCTGCGGCAAATGCCTGCGATACATCAATTATAGCTTTTTCAAATGTTAAGCCCTGACTCTTGTGTACAGTTATAGCCCAGGCAAGTTTTATCGGATAGTGAACAAATGTACCCATAACTTTTTCCTCTATCTCCTGTGTCTGTTCATTTAGTCTGTATCTTTTATTTTCCCAGGTATATTTTTCAACTACAGCATCAGGAGTGCCATCGGAGAATGCTATCTCAATATGGTCATTGTTCAAATATTTTACTATCCCTATTTTGCCGTTAAAGAATTTTTGTTCTCCCGAATAATCATTTTTTATAAACATTACCTGAGCACCCTCTTTAAGTTCTAAGATAGTATCAACAGGGAATGAATTTTCGTTAAAATCGCCTGTAACTTCATGTTTATAAGTAAACTTTTTGCCGGGTAGCTTTTCCAAAGCTTTCTGGTTAAGTGTGTCGGCTTTATGATTATGTGTTGTTAATTGAATATAACCGTCGGAGTTATTAGAAGTAAAGCTAGGGTCGTAGCACATATTCAGCAGTTCAAAGTCGGCTGCAGTGGCTTTGTTGTCTCTGAAATTATTAAGTACCGATATAAACGCCTGATCGGTTTGGCGAAATATTTTTTCTAGTTCTATATAAATCGGTGGAGTATCTTTTAATGCTAATGAATTGAAAAAAAACAGATTGCTATAGAATGGCTTCAAATAAGCGTATTCATCGTTTTTTACAACGGGAGGTAACTGAAGAAGGTCGCCAATAAACAGTAGTTGTACTCCACCAAAACTCATGCTGTTTTTCCTGATATGTCTTAGAATGGTGTCAATTGCATCAAGTAAATCGGCTCTTAGCATACTTACTTCATCAATTACAAGCAATTCTAATGAGCGCAATAAGTTTCGCTTTTGAGTATTCATTTTTAATTGCTTTAAAAGCGATGTGGGAGTGCTAATGCCTGTTGCGGTTTCAATTCCGGTATTGGTACTTTGTGGTAAAAAAGCACCAAAAGGTAAGTGAAATAGTGAATGTAATGTTGTGCCACCTGCATTAATAGCAGCAATACCTGTTGGAGCTGCCACAACAGTTTGCTTGTGTGTATTATTTATTAAATGCTTTAAGAGAGTGGTTTTGCCGGTGCCGGCTCTTCCGGTAAGGAATATATGACGGTTGGTATTGTTTACATATTTTATGGTAAGCAAAGCTCTTTTGTTATCGGAATAGTCAATCATTATATCTTTTTTTTGATTGCTGCAAAGTTATAAATTGTATTTATCTAATACTAAATTAATCCATTCCATTCGGGTAGCATACTGTATATATTGAAATGATGCTGAAGAATTTGTCCGTGAACAAACTCGGGTAAATCCATATTTATTTCGTTAAAAGTAACATACCAGTGTATATCAAGTGCGTCAATATTTTCTTCTTTAAATTTCTTGTTGAAAAAATCTTTCCAGTTTTCAATGTTTTTATCGCCTGTAAATGAATAACGTAAGCCGTCGAAAGTTATTTGTTTGCCAAGTTTTGAATGGTTTGTTTTTCCAATATAAACCATATCAACATTGCCTTGTGCAAGCCTAAGAATATAAAATACTCCGGGAAGGTTAGGAATCAGATTGTTGAGTTTTGTAATATCTTCACTCTTTTCTATTATGCATTTACCGTGGTTTGCATATTCGTCTAAATTGTCAAACATATTTGAGCTATTTTATGTTTTTAAATATTGTAATTTATTATTTAATCTGAATTTACATAAAAATAAGAAATTATTTAACATACAGCCATTAAACCCAAATTCAATAATAATTGTTATATTATAATGAACTTTCAAACTCTATGGTTATGGGAGAATTTGATTCAAAAGAACGGATACGACAACTTTTTCTTGAATTTGAACAAGTTGATAAGGTGCATCATGGTTTTATTCTCGACTTTGAAAATGAAGTATATAACCTTATTTATGCAAATAGTAGAAATATAATATTAACCGATGGTTTTCCGGATGCTTTAAAGCAATTTGCAATATCAATAATAAATACGGCGTATTCTGTTCTTGAGAAAGATAAGTATTACAGCGATTACAGAATGGTACTTGAGCTTGAAACGATGCAGGCTTTAAATAAGAAAGTTGATGTTGATAATAATAAGCTTGCAAATGAGTTAAACTGTAAGGTTCGTGAAGTGGTTACTTCTTATTTTACAGCCATATTTGAGCTTTCAGGCGATGGATTTAGGTTACTTGCATTATGTATAGAGTACAATGTAAAAGATTTTATTATTTACCTTAAACGTGAATGCAACTTTTAGGCTTTAAGTTAATTCCGCAATACCCATATGGCAAAACCGTTTCCGGCAAGCTTAAAACAAAATGGTGCATTTATAATTGAAGGTTTTTATTATTTCAAACAAACATTCAATTATGATTGAAGAAATATCTATATTTGCGATAAGTTTAAAATATAGATGAAATGATTGAATGCATTGAAAGGCCTCTTTACATTGATAGATTGAAGCCATTTATTGGGAAATCGTTGATAAAAGTATTAATTGGGCAGCGCAGAGTTGGGAAAAGCTACCTATTAATGCAATTAAGAGACCTCATAAAAAAACAGTGTCCTGATACTCAAATAATTTATATTAATAAAGAGCAGCATGAGTTCTCAAAAATAACGAATTCAGATGACCTGTTTCTCTACTTGCAAGAAAATGTAAACGAGAACTGTAAAGTAGCGCTCTTTATAGATGAAATACAAGATATTGAATCATTTGAGATTACATTAAGAGACCTTGTTACGAGAGGTAATTACGACATATATTGTACAGGAAGCAATGCTAATTTGCTTTCTAGCGAACTAGCTACATTTTTAAGTGGTAGATATATTGAAATTAAAGTATTTGGTCTAAGCTATACTGAGTTCTTAGTCTTTTATAAATTACAGGATTCAGTACCTACTTTTCAGAGCTATCTTAAATTTGGAGGACTACCATATCTAATCAATTTGAGTAATGAAATACAAATTGCATATGAGTATCTAACAAGTATTTATAATACAATATTGCTCAAAGATGTTGTTGCCCGATTTAAAGTTAGAAATGTAAAGTTTTTAGAAAATTTGATTGCATTTTTAGCAGACAATATAGGTAGTATAGTTTCCTCAAAGAAAATAAGTGAATATTTAAAATCCCAAAGAATAAATATTTCAACCCAAGTTGTTATAGACTATCTTGGATATCTTGAATCATCATTTTTGATTTTAAAAGTAAGACGAACAGGAATTGAGGGTAAAAAAGTATTTGAAATTGGCGAAAAGTATTTCTTTGAAGATATTGGTATTCGTAATGCAATTATTGGATATAAAACAAGTGATATACATAAGATTTTGGAAAACGTTGTTTATCTGCACTTGCGAATGGCTGGATATTCAGTAACTGTTGGTCAGGAGAGAGATAAAGAAATTGATTTTATCGCACAAAAGGCTGGAGAAAAAATTTATGTTCAAGTTGCTTATATGTTAACAAATGAAGGAACTATAAATAGAGAATATGGAAATTTACTAGAAATTCCAGATAACTATCCAAAGTATGTTGTTACAATGGATGAATTGACAGAAGTATCAACACATAAGGGAATTAATAGAATGCATATTAAAGATTTTTGTTTGAAAATGGCTTAAAATCTATATCTCAAGTTCAAATTCAAAGTGTGCATTTGTAAATTCTTTTTGAATAATACTATGTGTGTATTCTTCAATTTCTTCTATTTGTTTTTCCAGTTTTTCAGAAGGAGAACCTCCAAATTTCGATATTCTAATTATAAACTTGAAAGTAAGCTGTTTGTGTTTATGTACATTACTAACAGTATCAATAATTAAACGTTCTATATCATATATAAGACGTTCTTCGTTCATGTGACCAATAAGGAACGCTATTTCAGGTTTATCGGGTTTATTGTTTTTTGTTTCAATTGCATTACATGAACTCTCTTCAGTAGTAGGTATTTCAGGCTTTAAGAATATGTTATCTTCAATGTTGCTGAATTGTAATTCGCTTGTGGGTGCAAGGGTTTCTTTATCAATCAATTGGAAATATACCAAGCCTTTGTCGCTAATTTTATTATAGCCTTTGTACAGGTAGTAGGTTATTTTCCGGCCATTGTTAATAGTAGTAACAAAATCGCTTATTACGAAGGTGTTAATGTTTTTATCGCTTGCTAACTTATTGAATACACTTTCATTGGTAAATTCATTAAGTTCTGACTCGTTAATTTCTGTTCCCGAAGCTGTCGATAAAAAGATGTTTTGCTTAATTACAATACCGTTATTTTTTGTTAAAAGTATATTATTGGCATTAACAATAAGCGACTTAGTATCGATAACGGCTTTAAGGTATTTCATTTTGAGTTTGTTTATTTTTAGGTGCTTTAAAAGTATTTAAAATATGCCTTTTGTCAAAATAGAAGTTTTATGTTATTTATAATTTAGGCTTAATCTCTTCTGCGTAAAACTTAAAGAAACGTTCCTTAATTTCGTTGCGTACACGAATAAATTCGCTCCAGATAAACTCTTCAGTACCCTGGGCATGCGATGGGTCGTCAAAGCCTATGTGTAAACGGTTGTCAACCTTTCCTGTAAATGCAGGACAGCTTTCGTTTGCTCCTCCGCATACAGTTATTACATAGTTCCATTTGTCGTTAAGATATTTTTGAACCGAATCGGAGGTGTGATTGCTTATATCAATACCTATTTCGGCCATGGCTTTTACCGCTTTTTGATTCAACTTGCCCGATGCTTCTGTACCGGCCGATTCTACTGTTATTCTATTGTCGAACGATTGTAAAAAGCCGTGAGCCATTTGACTACGACAACTGTTGCCTGTGCATAGAATTAGAACTTTCATTTTTTTAATTATTATCTGTTTATTTATAAATATACAAAGTAGTTAAATATATACCCAACCGTTATTATACCAATTGCCACTATTGATACAAATATTACAATCAGTTGCCATTTTAATACTTTTTTAAGAATTATGATTTCGGGCAGCGAAAGTGCAATTACCGACATCATAAATGCAAGTGCTGTGCCTAGCGACACCCCTTTATCAATCAATACACTCACTATGGGTATAATTCCTGCGGCATTTGAGTACATAGGTATTCCCATTACAATTGCCAAAGGAACTCCGTACCAATTGCCCTCACCCAGCAATGAGCCAAGAAAGTTTTCGGGTACATAACCGTGAGCACCGGCACCAACAGCTATTCCAATTATTATATATATCCATATTTTTCCGAGTATCTCTTTAACCGATGTGTAGCCTGCTTTAATACGTTTATTTAATGTAAGTGTTTCATTTTCTGAGCAATTTGCATTCGACTTTACTTTATATACCCACTCGGCTACATATTTTTCAAGCTTTAGTTTTCCAATTATCCAACCCGATATTATTGCAATAAATAATCCGGTAGAAATGTATATAATTGCTATTTTCCAACCAAATAACCCTGCCAGCAAAACCAATGCAACTTCATTAATCATAGGTGCGGCTATTAAGAATGAAAATGTAACGCCTATGGGTATACCTGCTTCTACAAACCCCAAAAACAATGGTATTGCCGAGCATGAGCAAAATGGTGTTACTATTCCCAATAGTGCACCCAATACATTTCCTGTAAAGAGTGATTTGCTTCCCAATATTTTTCGAGTTTTTTCGGTTGAAAAGTAACTGCGTATTATTCCCACTATAAATATAATGAGTACAAGGAGTAACATTACTTTTGGGACTTCAAATATAAAAAAACGGATAGTTTCTGTTAAATGCTCTCCGGGGCTGAGTTGTATAATATTTTCGGTTATAAAATCCGATATATTTTGGAGATTATTGTATAGAATAATCCATGCCGGGAATAATATTAAGGGTATAAGTAAACCTTTTGATAATGAATTGAGCGATAGTATCTTTTGTTTCATTTGTTATATTTCCATTTTGAAAATGTATTGTTCGTAACTACACGAACATTTTTAGCAATTTTTTTTAAAATAATCCAACTATATAATAAATTCCTACTCCAATAAATAGCACTGCTATTGCTTTTCGAAACCATGCTTCGAAGTTTTTTATTTTCACGTAAGTGGTATTGATTGAGTTAAAGCTAAATGCAATAATCCATGCAAATATTATTACAGGTATACCGGTAGCCAATGCAAATATTATAGGTAGGGATAAGCCTGCTACACTACTGACAGTCATAGGTATAAGTATGCCAAAGTATAAAACGCCGCTGTATGGACAAAATGCTAAAGCAAATGCAATGCCCAATAAAAGCATATTCCAAAAGTTTATATTTTTGTTTTCCAACCGTTCGGTAAATGAGCCTAAACCTGATATTTTAATGTTAATAATTCCGAGCATAAACAAGCCAATAATTATTAGTAATGGGCCTAGTATCTTCTCGCCCCATTGTTGCATAAATGCCGCAATATTGAATTTACCCAAGCCAAAAAAGAATATTGCCCCTAGTAATGTGTAAGCAATAGTGCGGCCAAGGGTATATATGAGTCCGTTAACAAATACTTTGCGTTTGTTTTGAATATCTTTACTTATATATCCAATGGCTGTAATGTTTGTAGCCAGTGGGCATGGGCTTATGGCTGTCATTAGTCCGAGCACAAAAGCCGAAAGAATAGGGAACTGTGAATTTTCAAATATTTGGTTGAGTAATTCCATTAGTTTTTGGCTGCGTTTATGGCTGATATAAGTTCTGTCTTAAATTTGTCGGGGTTAGTTTTTGCTTTCAAAAATGCAGAACTGGTCATGTCGGTAATGTTGTTGTTATTGACAATCAGAAGTGTTTGTCCGGTTATTTTGTATTTTTCAATCAGTGGGTTTTGGTTGTTGCTGTCGCGGTTAATAGCTTCAAATATAACCGAGCCTTTAAAATTTTCATTTATAGTGGCACGTGTAACTTGTTCAACAGCTTCGCAAGTAGCGCATCGGCGATTTGAGTAAAAATAGTAAACCCGTACATTGGTTGTGATATTATTCAATAATGAAGTGTCAACAGGTGTTGCAAGGTTTCGCTGGTAATTATCGAATTCAGTAGTATGCTTTTTGCTGCCGTTGCTACATGAATAAGTTGAGCTTAAGGCTATTATCAACATTGAAAGTAATAAAAAACGTTCCATAATTATTGTTTTAGGAGTTCTTTAATTTCGTTTACCGAAGGTACTTTCCCTTTTACTTTTATCTCATTATTTACAATTAGAGCCGGGGTTGTCATTACTCCATATTCCATTATACGCTGAATATCTTCTACTTTTTCGATATTAGCCACAATATTCAGTTCTTCTACAGCTTTTAATGTTGCTTCAGCAAGCTGGCTGCATTTTTTGCATCCTGTTCCTAGTACTTTTATTTCCATCTCTATTTTTTATAGTTCGTATTTCGTAAAAATACGAATGTTATTATCAAAAAATATTAAATTTTCATTAACTCTTTAAAAAGCATTTTAGCTTCTTCCCAGTTTGGTCGGTTTAAGCAATATTTAATTTTTGGTGCTTCGGTTTCGCCCTGAATTAATCCGGCATCTTTAAGTTCTTTCAAATGTTGCGATAGTGTCGATTTGGCAATAGGTAAATCATCGCTCAAATTACCGCTGTAACAACAGCTCTGCTTTGAAAGTAACTCCAAAATATACATTCGTACCGGGTGCGACATTGCTTTTGCATATCGAGCTGCTTTTTCTTGTTGTTCCGATATTATCCCAACTATTTTCATGTTCGGTATTTTACGAACAAAGATATGTTATTATTTTTATTTGGCAATTGGGTAAATGGAAAAGATAATTAAAAAACTACCTTAGTGTTTGCTTATATTTCATAATACGGATATACGATTCATTAATTCTTTCCGGCAATATTTTTCCTTCACTAACAAGTTTAGTTATTGTCTTTATTGCTTTCGCTGCTATTAGTGGGTCGTAATGGTCAATATTATTTGAGAACAGCAGAATGTCAACACCGGCATTTATCGATTTTTCAATAGCTTCGTCCATTCCGTAATGCTCCGCAATGGCAAGCATCATCATATCGTCCGATAGTATTAGTCCGTTATATTTTAAATTATCGCGGAGTATTGAAATAGTTTGCTTTGATAATGTTGCAGGATATTTATCATCAATATTTGAATTAAAAGTGTGTGCAGTCATTATCATAGGGCAAAGCGAATCGGCTATGAGTTTTTTGAATGGTTCTAATTCTTTTTTAGTCCATGTATCGCTAACATCGGTGAATCCTAAATGCGAATCGTTCATAGCACTACCGTGCCCGGGAAAATGCTTTATACTGCACCAAATGTTATTTTTCAAATGTTCAGTTATAAAAATACCTGCATGAAATGTAACTGTATCTGTATTGGCCGAGTAACTCCTTTCTATTTTTCCTATTACAGGACAAGCCGTGTTTATGTTAACATCGGCAAGTGGAGCAAAATTTAAATTTATGCCTACTTCTTTACATGCATTAGCAATTCTGTCGGCATATAAAGTAGTTGAGTCTATATTGTTAAGTTTTCCCAAATATTGTGGCGAAACCGTTGGTTTAAATCCATATTTAGGCTTTAACCTCGACACGAAACCACCCTCTTCATCAATACCAATGAATAGGGGTATTTCTGAAATATTTTGCATACCCGCTATAAGAGTTTTTAGTTGCTCTTTCGATGTGATGTTTCTGGGTCTGCTTTTGGTTGGAGAATCGTATTCATAAATTATTACCCCACCAATCCCATGTTCACTAATATCCGTTACTATGTGTGAGTTTTTAGTTATTGCAGTATCTCTGAAACCAATCATTATCATTTGAGCAGCCTTTTGTTCAAGTGTAGGTTCTTGTGCCCGGCATATAATAGAAATGGTGGTTAAAATTAAAATAAAGTATTGCTTCATAATATTGGGATTAATAATTGAAAACATTTAACGGGTCTCGTGTAATACATTTTATTTTGTAAGTTGGATATGCTGTTTTGAATTTCTCGTATTTCGATATTTTGAATTGGTGTAAATTCCACTTCACTTCAATTGCTTCGCCTTCCATAAATGAGTTACTTACAATAAAATCGACTTCTTTACCATCTTGCGTTCTCCAGTATTTTATATTGTCTTCGTCATATTTTTTTAACAGTAACCTGTAAATAAAATTTTCAAACAGTGCCCCTTTATCTTCTCTGGCATCGATAGGAAAAAAACGGTTGAGCAAAGCATTTCGCATACCTAAATCATTAAGGTAAACTTTAGGCATTTTTATTAGCTCTTTTTTTATATTTGAATAAAATGGCTTTACAAGGGTAATGTGAAAGCACTTTTGCAACGCATTGATATATGTATTTGCAGTTATGTTATTAACCTGTATTGCATGCGACAATTCATTTGCGTTAACCAAATTGCCTGTTTGACTTGCCAAAAGAGCAAAAAGCTTAAAAAAAGCACCTTCGTTTTTTACTTCGGCTTCCAATATATCGCGTTTCAAATAAGCATTACGCAGTTCATATAATCTCTCTTTTTTGAATTCAATATCATTTTCCAATACCACATCGGGATACCCGCCATACAACATATATTCATATATGTGCTGAACTATTTCATGTTTTTTGAGCGAGATATATTCAGCCCTATTTGTAAGTTCGGTTACTTCATCAACTAAATCGTTGCGGTTTTTAAAGTGTAGAAATTCATCGAAATCGAGGGTGTTGAGCCTGAATATATTTTTTCTGCCGGCTAGTGAGTCGTTAAACTTTTCGTCGATATAAAAAGCACTGCTACCGGTAGCAATTATTTTTAAATTCTCCTGATATGTATCGTACAGATATTTTAAAAAATTCGACGGATTCTTTGCATATTGTATTTCATCTATAAGTAAATATACTCTTGCCGACTCTCCTTCTTGATTCATTGGGTTCGACGCTTGCTTTATGAATTTGAAAATATTATCGGGGTGCTTGTTTATTTCGTTTAGTATTTCGGTATTCTCAAACGTTATGTAAAAAGAATAATCACCTCTATTTTGCAAATATTTATGTACTAGTTTTAAAACGGTAGTTTTACCAACCTGACGTGCACCTATAATTAATGCAAACTGTTTCCTTTTAAGATCTGATATTAGTTTGTTGAATATAGGTCGTGAATAATCCATTTTCTAATAATTTATATACAAAGTTATTAAAATATCGAATATTTTATATGATTATATAATAATTTATCAGATAATAAATATAGTTAATATTTAAATCATCTGATTTTTTAATAAAAATGCTTATAAATTATCTGATATTTTTATATCGACACTATAAAATTATCTAAAAATTATATTAAATACAATTGCTTCTGAAGGTAAGTAATGCTTTTCTGAACTCTTCTGCACTCTGATATCTTTTAGTAACAGCCTCTTCTACTAGGCTATATGCTTCTGAGCGTTTGTAATGATTGTGGGGTTTAGTGAATTTTGGCTTTGTTGTTGCTTTTTGTAATACTCTCATTAGTTCAGTCGGAATTTGTTTCTTAACTGAAATTGGGTGTGAAAGTTGAAGATTAATTAAAAGCATTGAGATAGCAGAATTGTAAACCGGCTCTTTAATTATAATTTCGTACATAAGTAGAGCCAAATTATGAATATCGGAATGGAATGAGGTGAGATTATGAAAGTTAAGTACTTGCTCCGGGGGCGAGTAGCGTAATACAAAATGTGGCTTAGGAGAATTTGTTACAGGGGGAGGCATATTTGCTTCACGTATCATACCAAAATCGAGTAGATTAAATTCCGGTTTTGCTATATCAATTTTCCCTTTATTGTTTTTAAGCAACATAATATTGGCAGGTTTAATATCGGCATGAATTATTCCCTTATGGTGTATAAATTCAAGTGCATCAAGTATTTGTAGTCCGCATTCCAGTGCCAGGTTAACTCTTTTTTGTAGAATATTTCTTTTCTTTTTGATATATATACCCATATCAATTCCCGGTACATATTCAATTATCAAATAGTGCCTGCCGTTTTGGTAAATATATTCGTATGGGGCAATAATGTTATGGTGCGAGTTGAACCATTGTGTTTCATTTTTAAACAATTCGACTTCAAGGGGGTCGTATGCTAACTCTTTAATTAGTGCTTTTATTATTACTTCATTCCCCTTACCGGAAATACCTTTGAAAACACTACTGAACTTTGAGGTTTTTCTGATTTTTGCATTTTCAGAATGTGGTTTAAAATAGTATTCATCATTTTTCCCGTATAGAGTAATTGTCGTCTCTTTTGTCATAATACAAATATATTGCATTATATTTTATGGTGTGTTAAAATGAGTCATTTCAATACTCCAAACGGTTGAATATTTTAATGCTATTTCAATAAAAATAAGGGGTGAAATAATAAAAGAAAAAGTATTTTTGCCCGATATTAGAAAAGCTTTTTTATATGATTTCAGTAAATAACCTTACGGTCGAATTTTCAGCAGTACCCCTATTTAACGATGTTAGTTTTTTAATTAATCCGCGCGACCGCATTGGTCTTACAGGTAAAAATGGAGCAGGTAAGTCAACAATGTTAAAAATACTGTATGGCAAACAAACGCCTACATCGGGTATAGTATCGGTACCCAAAGGTGTATCGGTAGGTTATTTGCCACAGCACGTAACTGTTTCTGATACCAGAACTGTATTTAAAGAAACACTTGAAGCTTTTACCGAAATTCAAGCTTTAGAAAAAGATATTGCTAAGCTCAATGAGCAAATAGCAAGCAGAACCGATTATGAGTCTGACGATTATATGAATCTTATAAATCAGATGACAGAGAAAAGCGAACGTTTTGAATTGTTAGGCGGAGGAAGCATTGAAGCAAATGTGGAATCGACATTGGTAGGCTTAGGTTTTAATAGAACCGATTTTAGCAGAGCAACCGGCGAATTTAGCGGAGGCTGGCGTATGCGCATTGAATTAGCAAAAGTGCTTTTACAAAAGCCCGAAGTTTTGTTACTCGATGAACCTACTAACCATCTCGATATTGAATCGATTCAATGGTTCGAAGATATGCTTAAAACCTATGAAGGAGCGGTAGTGGTAGTATCGCACGATAAGGCTTTTTTAGATAATTTAACAAACAGAACACTCGAAATATCGTTGGGAAAAATATACGATTATAAGGTTAATTACTCGAAATATGTGGAGCTGCGCAACGATTTGCTTGAGCAACAAAGAGCATCGTACGAAAACCAACAAAAAAAGATAGAAGAGATAGAGCAATTTATTGAGCGTTTTCGATATCAGGCTACAAAAGCAATTCAAGTTCAGAGTCGTATTAAAATGCTTGAAAAAATTGACCGTATTGAGTTCGATGAAATAGACCGTTCTGCAATGAAGTTTCGCTTCCCACCGGCTCCACATTCGGGGCAAATTGTGGTTGAAACAAAACAATTGTCAAAGAGTTTTGGCGAAAAGACGGTACTAAATGGTATTGATATAGTTATTGAGAAAGGACGTAAAGTAGCTTTTGTAGGTAAGAATGGTGAGGGAAAAACAACATTGTCAAAAGTGATAATTGGCGAGCATGATTATACCGGAGAACTAAAAATAGGGCATAATGTGAAAATAGGTTATTATGCTCAAAATCAGAGTGAAATGCTTAATGACAATAAAACGGTTTTTCAAACAATTGATGATGTTGCAGTTGGTGATGTAAGAACAAGAATAAGAGATATACTTGCCTGTTTTTTATTCAGAGGCGAAGAAATTGAAAAGAAAGTAAGTGTTTTGTCGGGAGGGGAGAGAGCTAGGTTGTCGTTAGCTAAATTATTGTTGGAGCCCGCCAATCTGCTTGTACTCGATGAGCCTACGAATCACCTCGATATGCGGTCGAAGGATATATTAAAAGAGGCATTACAGAATTTTGACGGTACGGTTATATTAGTATCGCACGACAGAGACTTTCTCGATGGTGTTGTTGATACTGTTTATGAATTTAAAAATAAGAATGCAAAGCAGCATTTGGGGGGGGTAAAGGAATTTTTGGAACGGAAAAAGCTTGAAACACTCAATGAGCTTAATAATGTAAAAAAAGAATCGGTTAAAGCCGCAGAGCAAAAGCCTTCTGAAAATAAACTCAACTACGAGGAGCGCAAAGAGATAGACAAACTTATACGTAAGGCTAAGAAAAATATTGAATTGTGTGAAGAGAAAATAATGGGTATTGAACTTGATCTAGAGGAAATGGAATCAATGATGGGGGATAGTGAAGTTGTTTCAAATCCCGAATTTCATAAGAAATATGATGAGATTAAGAAATCACTAGATGTGGAAATGAATAACTGGGAAAATCTTTCGGCCGAGCTTGACGAAGTTCAGTCCTTGAAAGATTAATTTAGTTATTCATAATTGGGATTGTTACTAATTCTCAGCTTTTTTAAATTCAAAAGAATAGAGAATAGCCTCAAGCTGTCGCATATAGTTGCGTTTGTCGTATCGGGGAGCATACACGTATACTTCAACAGTGTATACCATATTGTCGTAAGGGTTAACTCTGCTAAGGCTTACAAATGGTCCTCCCATAAAATCGCCTTCTACTTTCCACAGTCCTCTGAGTTCAGCAGTGTATTCTTTATTCCAATTGTACGATTTAAAAATAGCAGGAAACATATTTTCAGTAGTCATATATGAACCGGGACTTTCTCCACTTACGTACATTTTCATGAACTCATTTCTTTTTTCGATCAAATACTTTTGCGTAAAAGTAGAATCATCAATAAATGGAAAGCGGTAAATAAATATTCCTTGCGAAACTTCAGGTGGTTCATGAGAAATCCATATAAAGTCCGTTGTATCCATATCGAAAGTGTAGCCTTTGGGAATGGTTAAGTTAACTCCCATTTTTTGTTCTAATCGTGATATTACTTTTTTTTCAGAGTATTTGCGGTAATTATTCATTAGGCGGTCTCTTTCGGCTTTGAACAATAGACCTAAAATTTTACTCTCATTTTCAGAAAGTAAACTATTCAAGTCATTTTTGCTTTTGGCATTTATATAAATAACCATTTGCGGTTGAGCCCAAATGTCGTATTTAACAGCAAATGAGTTGTTTCGGTATTCTGAGTTAATGTCTGTAATTATAATGTTTCGGTGTATTCTGAAAAGTTCAGAAAATGCTTTTGTACTAATATTTATAGGGTTAAATATTGGTTCGCTCTGAGGTAATCCGGGAACATCTTGTAATAAAATGTCTTTCAAAAAGTTTCCGGCATTGCTGTTCCAATCAGTTTTATCCATTACTACAAGCACTTCGCCTGCCTTGCCTGAAACACCGGGCAGAAGAGTGGTTTTTGTTTTTTTTGAATTGCACGAAATAAGCGATGAAGCAATTATTAGTATTAAAATGTATTTTAATTTCATATCCCTTTATTAAAAATCCAAATGTATAATCAATTATTTATATAGAGTGAAAAAAATAATAAATGCATAAAATTTTGTATTATTATTAGCATTAATTTACATTTGCCTCATATTGTAGCTTTTTTAATTCATTTATTATATTTAAATTTAAAGCAGATAAAGGTTCTGTAAAATAATTACATAAAAATATCACAGGCTTCCTAAATCCTAATAATGGTAAATTTTGGTTGGTTTATGAGTTCAATAGACAGTTTCATCTGTCACTTCTTCACTTTTATTAGGGAGGCTCTGTGTGGGAATAATCGGTTGTTTAACATTAATCATTTGTTCCCTTTGCTAGAGCAGGCTTCCCCAGCCTGCTTTTTTTATTTAAAAACATCAACATAATTTTTTTATTATGCATCAAAACTATATTTTTAGAGATTAAATATGAGAATGTTTGTTTATTGGAATTGATATATTAATAAACAATAACTACTAAATGGTGTTTTTACACAAATTAATTAAACAGAATTAGCTACATAAAACTTACTTATGATGAAATTCCGCTATTTATTCTATTTTCTGCTAATAACAGTAGCGTTGTCGGGTCAGGAAAACCCAAAGTTTAAAAAGAAAGAATTCTTTGCCGACACAACCAATGTTAAGCAGGTTAAGAAAGACTACAAAAAGGCTCAGAAGTATTATAAAAAAGGGCCGGGTACTTTCGATGAGGCATTAAAGTCTTACAGCAAAGTTTATCGTTATAACAGTTCAAATGTTGCACTAAACTATAAATTAGGTATATGTTGTCTGTGGACTTCTGACAAGAAAAGAGCCCTTAAATACTTTAAGGAGAGCGATCCTTCGGTTGCAAAAGATTACTATTTGGCTTTAGGGCGTGCATATCAGTACAATTTTGAGTACGATAATGCAAAGCAGGCATATAACGATTATATGAATTCGTTGAAAAAGTGGCGTCAGCGCGAAGAGCAAAAGAAAATCGATCAGTTGTTGGCAGAGTGTGACTTTAGCCAACAGTTAATGAAAAAAGATTCATTGCCAGTATATATTAAAAATATGGGGCCGCTAATCAATAGCTATTACGATGACTATGGTGCAATACTGCCTAAAAATGATACAGTAATTTATTTTACATCGAAACGTCCCGAAAGAGAACCAAAGAAAAGAGTTTCAAGATTTAAGTTCGATGAGCAGCTTTTAATTTCAAAGAATTGTTTGTATGAACCGGCTCAATGGGTTATTGAGGACAATAAATTTTCTTCAGGTAAAAATGTTGGACTGGCAGGATACGATTACCAGAATAACAGGTTGTATATGTATAAAGGTAAAAGACAAAACGGAAGTATAAGAGTTTCTGAATATAATGCAAAGAGAAATGAATGGAGGAAACCAAAGAAATTATGGGGATTAAATGAGGTTGCATATAAGGAAACCCAAATTGCAATAGATAATAATGGAAACTGCTATTATATAACCAATAAACGAGGTGGAGAAGGAGGTAAAGATATTTGGTATGTTCAGCTCGACGAAGATGGTCAAATAAAAACAAAGCCTGTAAATATGGGCGATAAAATAAATACCAAGTTCGACGAAGCATCGGTTTATATTTCAGAAGATGGATTAACAATGTATTTTGCATCGAATGGCCGATTGGGAATGGGTGGTTTTGATATATACAAAACAGATAGAAATAACCCAATGGGCGACTGGGGAGAACCTGAAAATCTTGGACACCCGGTTAATAGTCCTGCCGATGAATTGTTTTACTATCCTACACAAGATCCATTGTATGCTATTTACAGCACTATCCGCGAAGGTGGTTATGGTGGACTTGATATTTATAAGATAGAAACAGACCCGCGACGACCTTTTAAATTAATTGGTACTGTTGAAGATATTGAGACAGGAAAAATTTTGCCTGCTAATATTACAGTGTACGACGATGAAAAAAATCAGGTTGCACATACTACAGTTGTCGACGAGGCATCTGGTATGTATATGGTAAACTTTGAAGATATAGGTGAGTTTACCGTTGAAGCACAATATCCTGAGTATCGCGGAGTAACACAGAAGCTCACTTGTCCTTCGGAGAAACATGCAACTACTATGCTCGATTTTAAGATGGAAATGTTGAAACATCCGTTTACTCTTGTTGGTAAAGTTACCGATATAGATTCAGGCGAGCCTTTACAGGCAACTCTATTATTTAAAATGGCTCATGCCGATTCGTTACTTGCAAGAACTGCTTCAATTGATAGTACTGGTGCATATAGTGTAACTTTTGAAGATAAGTTTGATATGGTTGCTGAAGTATCGGCTCAGGACTATTTCGCCGAAAATGCCGCTATTAGTGTTTTAGGAACAAAAGATAAGGTTATAGAAAAAGATTTTGCTCTTAAAAGAAGTAAAATCGATTATGTGTTAACCGGACGTATATATGAAGAGGAAACAGAAAAATCAATTATGGGGGCATTGAGTTTTTATCGTCCTGGCGATGAAAGCCCATTTAATATTGTAATATCTGACAGCATATCGGGTAAATATAATGCAGTATTGCCAGATCAGGGACCATTTGTACTTGAGGTAGATGCTACACGTTATTTCTTCCAAAATGAGGCTTTTAAATTCTCGGAAGGTGAAACTCTTCTTATGAAGAATTTTATAATGAAGCCTATGAAACAGGGTGTTAAGTTTGTTGTTGAAAATATTCTGTTTAATTCAGGCAAGGCAACATTAAAGGCGGAATCATTTAAAGAGCTCGATAAACTTGCAATACTACTTATTAAAAATGAAGAGGTTCGTATTGAAGTATCGGGTCATACCGATAATGTTGGCTCATCTGCATTGAATAAAAAGCTGTCGAAGCAACGTGCTCTTACTGTAAAGAATTACCTGGTGTCGCGAGGTGTTGAAGATAGTCGTATTGAATATGAAGGATATGGATTCGATCAGCCTATTGCGCCAAACGATACACCTGATGGAAGAGCACAGAACAGACGTGTAGAGGTTAAAATCTTAAACTAGAAAATCATTGAATAATGAAAAATATTTATAATACACTAAGGATAAAAAATCTATTTCAGAATAATAGGTTTATAAAACTTGCAATGTTGGTTTTATTAGTTGTTCCGGTATTAATGATTTCTTGTAAAAAGAAAGTTGTTATACCTGATGATGCTTTTGAATATAACAGGCCAATTAATTTGGCTGCACCATTAATTAATTCAAAGTTTACTGCAGTTGAAATGCTTGAAGTGTTGCAGGATAGTACAGTACAAAATCCGGTAATGATTAAGGTAGATACCGGAGCAATTGAAAAAGGGTTGTTGTATGCCGAGTATAAGCAACCGTTCGATTATAAGTGGGACGATGTTGCCGATATGCCTTCGAAAAACTATTCGGGCAGTTACGATTTTGATGCTTCACTTTTTACTTCAACTAAGAGTGCAAGTAAAATAGTTTCAACTCATGCCGAAACCATAAAAGATAAAATTGTTGTAAATGGAAGCCCCGATCAGCGATTCGATATGGGTAAATTTTCAGCAGGGCAAGTTTCTGTTAATGTTAGCGGTATTAGTGCCCTTTCGGGTGGTTATATTGTGCGTTTTACGAATGTTACCAAAGATGGACAAGTACTTGAAATATATGGAGGGAATATCAATCAGGCATTTTCAGGACAGGCTGATCTTGCAGGGTATGAAATTAACTTTAGTCACAATGAGCCGGTTAGAGATTCCAGTTTTATTGATGTAGAGATAGTTGCAAGTGGAATAGGATTGTCCGGAACTCCATTTGATCCATTTAATCCTCCAACTAAACTCGATTATTCAATAAGCTTAGATAATATGTCGCCCGATTACCTTACAGGTTATTTTGGTAAGGGTACTCCCATGTCTGATGAATTTCAGATGGAGTTCAATATTTTTGAGGAGATGGATTTTCTTGATAAAGTTCAGTTTAAAGAGCCTAGAGTATATGTTGACTATAAAAACTATTTTGGAGTTCCGGTAACTGCCAAGCTTGTAAATGCAAGTTTTAAGTCTTCACTTCCAAATGCAGAAGATTTAACTTGGGGAGGGGAACCCATTAGCCTTGGAAATGCAAATTGGAATAATGGAAATGGTGTATTACCTTACGATGGTAGAATAGAAATAAATAACCAGAACTCTAACCTTGAAGAAATATTAAATCATTATCCTTATAATATTACATTCAATGTAGAAGCAAAAAGTAACCCTGATGGAGAGAATCCTTCAGAACCTAATTTTGTAACCGACCGTAATGAATTCGATTCTGAGTTGATATTAATGTTACCATTTTGGTTTAGAACCGATGCATATAAGCGAACAGATACTGCCGCTTTCGATGTAAACGAATTATTTAAAAAACCTGACAACCCCGACGATTTTGATCCGTTAGATAATATTGCTTCTGTTGATATTAAGTTTCAGTTTCAAAATGCATTTCCTTTCAGATTAGATCTTGATATATGGGCTGCTTATGAAGATGGGTCAAAGTATATGAATGGAGGCCAACTTATTGCAAATCAGGAGATACTTAAGTGGAGTGGAATCACTGCCGGTGGAGCAGTTGATACAACAAATGTTCCGAATTCTGATTTTATTATAAGCTTATCTGGAGCAAAACTGGAAGATTTTAGGAAAGAAGATATTAAAAAGTTACTTATAATAACTACTGCCGAAACAGCCGGAGCTTCAACCAATAGCTTTGTTAAGCTGCACGATTATAACTATACTAAAACAAAAGTAACTGTTAATATTAGAAGCAAAAGCAATAACTAAACCTAACCAATACGAAGATGAAGATTTTTATAAGAAAATATATTTTACTGCTTTTATTAGGACTTAGCTTTGCTTTTTCAGCAAATGCTCAGTATCCTGCATCGTTATATTATTTGGAGAATATACCACAGAGTAACTTTTTGAATCCGGCAATGGTTCCGCGTACCAATTTCTTTATTGGTATACCAACTATTTATGGTTCATTGGGCACAGAGTTGTCGCCAGGTAATTTAATTCAACCAAACGGAAATACCTCGTTGAACCCATTGAAAGATGGATTTAATTATGGAAAGTTGTATAAACGAATAGGTAAATCAGCAAATATTGATGTAGAAGCAACGGTAATGCCGATAGTTTTTGGATGGAGAGGCAAACGAGGATATGTTACCGTAGGAGTTTCTGAAAAAATAAGTGCCAATATTGCAGTACCAAAAGCTTTTTTTGAGATGGCAGAAATAGGATTTCCCGATGGTTCAAGCTACGACTTTAGTACAATTGGTGTAAATACTATTGCATATACCGAGCTCTCATTGGGTTATACATATCAGTTTAGTCAACGGTTCAGAGCCGGGGTTCATGCAAAAGCACTCTTTGGTACAGCTGCCGTAATAACTAAGTTTAATAATTTTTCGCTTAACACATCGGAGCAGGAGTGGAGTTATAATATTGACGGAACTATTCACGGCTCATTTCCTGCCGATATGTATATAGGCGACGATGGAGTTGTCGATTCTGTGGATGTTCCGGAAATATCGCCCGATCAGTTTATTCTGAAAAATCCTGGTTTTGCATTCGACTTTGGAGCGGTGTATGAAATTGATGATAAATGGATTTTCTCTGCTGCATTAAACGATGTAGGCTTTATCAATTGGAATTCAAATCTTAATAATATTAGTAGTAAAGGAAATTATTCATTTCAAGGTGTGAATGTTCCTATTACTGATATTGACAATATGGAGGAATTGTTTACCGAAATGGGCGATTCCATAGCTAATACAATCGAGGTGTCGCACGATACTACCCAATCGTTCCGGCAGTTTTTAGCTCCAAAAATGTATTTGGGTGCGGCATATAATGTGAACCATTATTTTACAGTTGGGTTTTTATCGAAAACAGCTTTTTACAGAAAGAATATTCAGCAAGAGTTAACACTTTCAGCCAATGTTAATATGTATAAGTTTTTAACAACATCGCTAAGTTATAACCTTACTTTTTCGGGATACAATAGTGTTGGCTTAGGGCTGGGTTTCAGAGGCGGACCGCTTCAATGGTATTTAATGGTTGATTATGTGCCAATTAAATATAACGACTACAATATAGTTGACTCTAACAAGGAAGTTACTACTGTGCCATGGATACCCGATCGCTTAGATCGTATAAGTATAATGACAGGCTTAAATATTATAATTGGAGCAAACGGATTCCAAAATGAACCAATTATTGATGCTTATTCGGAATTTTAACCCGCATTATGTATTATGTTTTTTAAATTGCTTTAATCAATTAGTAACCGGTATCTTTATAATGCAACGCATTATAGCGGGTTGAACCCGAAGGGCTAACAACATAAACTCTATAAAGCTTTGAGAATCCTTCATTTAACTTTAGTATTTCAATTTAAATGCATGGTTAGGGTTTAATCGGGGATAATGATATAAAAAAAATGCTGTTTCAATTTTGAGACAGCATTTTTTATTATACTATTTTGAAATATTAGAACTTGCCATATCCGTTTTTACCTTTACCTTCACACATTGGCTTGTGAGAATCGAATTTTATCTTTTGCTCTTCATTTAGCACAGATCGAACATTTAGACGATGATTCACTTTTTCTATCATCATTTTAGTTCTTAGAGTGCCAATTTCTGATACTAATGCATCAACGGCTTTGCGGTCAATAGGGTCAGTAGTGGTAAGGGTTTGTAGTTTTGCCTTTTTCTCACCTATCTCATTTCTTATGGGTAACATATTTTTTTGATGTTCTAGCTTGAGGCTTTTTATCTTTTCTTTTTGCTCTACTGATAGGTCTAACATCTTAAACATATGGTCGTGTTTTGCTCCCATATTTTTACTTTGTGCGCAGTTGCTGTTTTGCATTCTGCCTTGCCCCTGTGGTGGTTGTCCATTTGCCGATAAGGCTATTGCTAGTACCACTGTTGTTAAAATTGCAGTTAACTGTTTCATAATATGTGTTTTTTAAAAAATTAAACTTAATTGTTGTCTCTATTTTTGAAATATCTTTTTTGTAAACTATTGTTACAGACAATACTATCGAATTTGATTTTTTGCTCATTATTTAAGTATTTCTTTATAGCTAGTAGGCTGTGAATGTTGTGAGTGTCAAATTCAATGTGCTTTGCAGCAAATGTTTTTATAAGGCTGTCAATAATCATTGAATCAGGGCTGTCTTTAATTAGTTCTTTATTTATTTCAGCCCTTATGTTGTGCATTTGTTCTCGAATAGTCCATTTTTGTTCTTTAAAACCTAATCTGTCTGTTTTTATTTGTTCTATTTGTACATTGTTAAGGTCGAGTTCATTTATAAGTATGTGTTCAAAAGGTGGTTGTTTATGTCCCTTAAAATGCTTAATGCCTCCGTTATTGGATTGTTTAAGCGGTAGTAATATTATGGCAGTAAGAAACAATAGATTAGCTATCAATAGTATAGCTATTGCTAATAGTAGTGTTTTGTTGTTGAATTTTCTCATTTTGTAAAGTTTTATTCGAATATTAAATCATTGTCGGCTAAGTAGCCATTTATATTATATTCTTCATATATCATTGTAGTAATATTGTTGTCCGATGTTTCAAAATTCTTTTCCGGTAAAATATAATATGTAATGCTAATTGAGTTAATTAATAATACACCGGCAATTATAGCAGCTTTCATAATCGGATTAAGGTGAAATATTTTACTCTGACTTTGGTTAAGTTTATTTAATACACGTGAAGCAAAAAACATATCGGGTTCTATTTTTTGCCAATTATCCAAACTGTTTATGGTTTGGGTTACTTCATTATGTATATTAAAATTGTTCATTGTTTTTATTTTAAGTTTTTGACGTTGGTTTATAATAAAACTTGCGCAGTTATAGTGAATTTCTGTAATATTTATATAAATGCTTTTTTAAATTCTCTTTAGCTCTATGCATTAGCGATTCTACTGACGAAAGGGTATTGCCTGTTATTGCCGCAATTTCTTTATAGCTTAGTTGTTCATATTTATGAAGAACAAATGTTGTTTTCTGAGTATCGGGCAATTTGTCTATTGCACTGTTTAGTATTGAAATACGTTCATTGCTTTCAAATATTTCATCGGGATTAAGTGTGTTGCTATCAGCTATTGACTTAATTTCCTTATCGCTATTGTCGTATAAATTAAATCTGTTTCTTCGTTTTTGTTTTCTTAATGCATCGAGCGATTTGTTTACGGTTATTCTGTATATCCAAGTTGATAGAGTTGATTCTGCTTTAAAATTGTTTATAGAATTATAAATTTCAATAAATACCTCTTGAGCAATGTCGTCGGCATCGAATTTATTGTGAATAAACCCGTAACAGGTATTAAATACTTTGCCTTTGTATTGTTTTATTAGAAAGCGAAATGCTTTTTCGTTCCCTTTCTTTAGTTCTGTTACGAGTTGAGTTTCTGTCATTACTATGCAAATTTCAGGGTATTGACGTTTGTTGTTGGTATAACTTGTGCTTAAATGATAAAAAATAGTGTTTTTTTTATTTTTACTCTTGATATGTATACCTAAATTCTAAATTTGTGGTACTATAAATATGGAATTTATAAAAACTAATTTAATAAATTATGAAACCTACATTAATGATTCTTGCAGCCGGAATGGGAAGTCGCTACGGAGGATTAAAACAACTTGATAAACTTGGACCTTCAGGTGAAACAATTATGGAATACTCCGTATATGATGCTATTAGAGCCGGATTTGGTAAGGTTGTGTTTATTATACGCAAAAGCTTTGAAGATGATTTTAAAATGCAATTTGTCGATAAATTGAAAGGAAAAATAGAGGTAGAACTTGTATTTCAGGAATTGGAGAAGTTACCGGCCGGAGTTACAATTAATAATCCTGATAGAGATAAACCTTGGGGAACAGGCCATGCAATATGGGTAGCAAATGAGGTTGTGAAAGAGTCGTTTGCAGTTATTAATGCCGATGATTTCTATGGAGCTGAGGCATATCAGGTTACTGCCGATTTTTTAACCGGTTCAGCATCGGAGACAGAGTATGCAATGTGTGGCTATCGTCTTGATAAAACACTGTCAGATTTTGGAACAGTGTCGCGCGGAGTTTGTGAAACCGATAATGACGGGTATTTACAAACAGTAAATGAGCGTACGGCTATTTCACGTAAAGAAAATGGAAAAATAGTATATGTTGAAAATGGTACAGAGTATGTGTTAAATGATAATGACGCTGTGTCAATGAATTTCTGGGGGTTTCATGCTTCAATTTTTATGCATTTGGAAGAAAAGTTTACTGCATTTCTTAAAAAAGATGGAGATAAACCAAAATCGGAGTTTTATATACCTTTTGTTGTTGATGATTTAATGAAAGAGGGAAAAGTGAAAACACGTGTTTTAAATTCTGATGCTAATTGGTTTGGAGTTACTTACAAAGAAGACCGACCTGAAACAGTGAAAAAAATTCAAAAACTGGTTGAAGAAGGAAAATATCCGGCAAATTTATGGGAATAATTATGCAATTATATGTTTAAATATTCAAGATATTTGTATATTTGCATGAATTTTTATGCAAAAAGAATGTATAAATATACAAAACAATGCATAAAGCCGGTTATTTGAAATTGTATTAATAGTTTGATTTAAATATTAGACTAAACAAATAAAGCAAAAGTTGAGAAGCTTGCCTTGTGGCAGGCTTCTTTTAGTTGTTATAATTAATTAATAAGTGAAGTTGTTTATTTACAGTAGAAAAAGTAGGGAGGCTTTGAGATGGAAAAGAAAGAAGTAAAAATTCTCATTGCAGAAGAGCAGCACACAAAGTTTGCTGCTGAAATATGCACAATGATTGAGGAAGCAGCAAGAATACGCGGTACAGGAATTGCTAAGCGTTCGCCGGAGTATATTGAAAAGAAAATACGTGAAGGTAAGGCCGTAGTTGCAGTCGACGGTGATAGTATTGTGGGCTTTTCGTATATAGAAACATGGGAGCATAAAAAGTTTGTTGCTAACTCCGGTTTAATAGTTCATCCCGAATATAGAGGCTTGAGCCTTGCTTCACAAATAAAGAAGAAGATACTGGAGTTATCAAAAACGCTTTATCCTGATGCAAAAGTATTTGGAATAACTACAAGTAATGCAGTGCTTAATATAAATTTTAAGCTTGGTTACCGACCTGTTACTTTTTCTGAACTTACTACCGATCCTGCTTTTTGGGCAGGCTGTAAGGGATGTGTTAATTATGATATACTGGAGCGTACAAATCATAAAATGTGCCTGTGTACAGGTATGATATATGAACACGGCAAGAAAAATTCTGCAAATGAACATATTGCAGAACTTCACAATGAAATAGAAAATTAATAGAATAGATATGTCAGATAAGAAAACAGTTTTATTAGCCTATAGCGGAGGATTAGATACTACTTATACCGCAAAGTATCTTGCAGTTGAGAAAGGTATGGATGTAATATCGGTAGTTGCAAATACCGGTGGTTTTTCTAACGACGACCTTGCTGAAATAGAACGCAAAGCAAAGCTACTTGGTGTAAAAGGCCATGTGGTTTTAAATGTTGAGAAAGAATACTACGAGCACTGCATTAAATTTATGATTTATGGCAATGTGCTCAAAAATAATACTTACCCTTTATCGGTTAGTTCAGAGCGTTTTTTTCAGGCAAAAGCTATTGCCGAATACGCAAAGAAAATTGGCGTAGAATATGTTGCTCACGGTTGTACAGGTGCAGGTAACGACCAGGTTCGTTTCGACCTTGTTTTTAACTTACTTATTCCTAATGTTAAAATTATAGCACTTATCCGCGATGAGCAATTGAGTCGTGAGTATGAGATTGAATATTTGAAAAAGCATGGTGTTGTAGCCGACTTTACCAAAATGGAGTATAGTATAAATGCAGGCTTATGGGGTACAAGTGTTGGTGGAAAAGAGACATTAACTTCGCGCAAACCATTGCCCAACAGTGCATTTCCAAGTCAGCTTCAGGAAACTGAACCTACTGAAATTGAAATAGGTTTTAAGAGTGGTCAAATAGTTACACTGAATGGTAAATCGTTCAATCACCCGGTTGATATGATTCGTGAGTTGAATGCATTAGGGGCAAAATATGCAATAGGACGAGGTATGCACGTAGGCGACACTATTATTGGTACCAAAGGACGTGTAGGTTTTGAAGCTGTTGCGGCTAATATTTTAATTAAATCGCACCACGAACTTGAAAAACATACATTAACCAAAAACCAAATGTTTTGGAAAGATCAGCTTTCAAGCTGGTATGGTAATATGCTACACGATTCATTATACCTCGAACCGGCTATGCGTAATGTTGAGGCATTTATTGAAGATACTCAGAAGCATGTTACAGGAAAGGTATTTGTACGATTAAGCCCTTATATGTTTACAGTTCTTGGTATTGAGTCTGATAAAGACCTAATGAATTCTAAATTTGGAGCATACGGTGAAGCTGCCGGTAAATGGACTGCCGACGATGTGAAAGGGTTTGTTACCATACTAGGAAATCCGTTAAAGAATTATTATTCGGTTAACCCCGATGAGTTATAGGCCGGTTTGCTTGGGTATTAGTAACCAATAATGCTAATCACTTTAAGCATATTCTGAATTTAAAAATTGAGAATACGTTTAAAGTATTTTTTTTAATAATATAAAAAACAATAATGATAAGAGTAGGAATAATAGGTGCAGCCGGGTATACGGCAGGAGAATTAATCAGATTATTGTTGAATCATCCGCAAGTAAGCATTGATTTGTTACTTAGCTCAAGTAATGGCGGTAATCCTATTACCAAAGTGCATACCGATTTGCTTGGCGACACCAACCTTGTTTTCGATGCTCAGATACATTATAATGTTGATGTTTTGTTTCTTTGCAGCGGACACGGTAAAAGTGTGGAGTTTATGCAACAGCACAACGTTCCCGACAATATACGTGTTATTGATCTGAGTGCCGATTATCGAAAAATTGACGGTACACACAGTTTTGTTTACGGACTGCCTGAGCAAGATAAAGCATTAATCGAAAAAGCCAGATATATTGCTAATCCGGGGTGCTTTGCTACATCTATCGAATTGGCTTATTTGCCTTTAGCGGCAAATAAACTTATAACATCGGAAATGAATGTTACTGCTATAACAGGCTCAACCGGTGCAGGGCAAAAACCAACCGATACATCACATTTTAGTTGGAAAAATAATAACGTTTCGGTATACAAAGCATTTGAACATCAGCACTTAGCTGAGATTAAGCAATGTTTATTTAAAACAGGAAATCCGGAGCAGGAAATGTTCTTTTTGCCCGTACGCGGTAACTTTTCACGCGGTATTTTATCAATGTGTCAAACAAATTCCGACAAGTCAATTCAAGAGTTAAAGCAACTATATTCCGGTTTTTATAAAGATTCGCCTTTTGTTATTTTATCTGATGAAAACCCCGATGTTAAGCAAGTTGTAAATACTAATAAATGCGTTTTATATTTAGAAAAACATAAAAACAAAGTACTGATAATATCTGCAATAGATAATTTATTGAAAGGAGCATCGGGACAGGCACTCCAAAATATGAATATTATGTTTGGGCTTGAAGAAACAATGGGACTTAAGCTTAAACCGGTAGCTTTTTAAAAATATTTTTTGTGTATAAGTTTAAGTTGTCGATGTAAACATTTATTTAAAGGAATAGAGCAATCATACTTCTATGAAGGATATAAAAGAGAAGATTAGAAAACATAAATAATAAGTAGTAAAATGAAAGTACTTGATATATACTCACAATATCCCATTACACTGGTAAAAGGACAAGGACATACGGTAACCGATTCGTCGGGTACTGAGTATATGGACTTTTACGGAGGTCATGGTGTTATAAGTATCGGACATAGCCACCCCGATTATAAGGCAGCTTTAACTAAGCAGCTAGGCGAATTGGTATTTTATTCAAATGCATTTATAAATCCATTGCAATACGAGTTGGCCGAAAAACTTGGTAAAATATCGGGTTACGATAAAGCAAACCTATTTATGGCAAATTCGGGAGCCGAGGCTAATGAAAATGCGGTAAAAGCAGCTTCATTTATTAATGGTCGTAAAAAAGTACTTGCAATATCGGGTGCATTTCATGGTCGTACAGCCGGTGCTGTGGCTATGACAAATAACCCAAAGATTCAGCCTCCGTTTGGAAGTAATATTGAGGTCGATTTTATTGCATTTAGCGATAAACAAGCATTGAAAAAGCACCTGGAAACTAAAGAATATACTGCATTTATTGTTGAGGGAATACAGGGGGTAAATGGTATTTGGGAAGGCGATACCGACTTTTGGAAGCTAGCCCGAGAATTATGTACAACTACCGAAACTTTATTAATAGCCGACGAAATTCAATCGGGTTACGGACGTTCGGGTTTGTTTTTTGCTCATCAGTATCACGGAATAGTGGCCGATATTGTTACCATGGCTAAGGGAATGGGTAATGGTTTTCCTGTTGGTGGTTTGATAATAAGCGATAATCTGAAACTTGAAAAAGGGATGCTTGGCACAACTTTCGGTGGGGCTCAACTGGCTTGTACTGCGGCAATTAGTGTTATTGATGTTATGCAACATGAAAACCTGATTAAAAATACTGCTACTATTGGTAATTATTTGATTGAAAAAATTAAGCAAATAGATGAAGTAACAGAAGTTCGCGGACGAGGTTTAATGCTTGGAATTGAATTTAGTATTTCAGGAAAGGCTGTACGTACTGCTCTTATTAATAATTACAAAATTATTACAGGGTTCTCTGCTCCCGAAGTTTTACGTTTACTTCCGCCTTTGAATATTACAAAAACAGAGGCCGATGCTTTTATTGATGCTTTGAAAAAAGCCGTAAACGAAGTTAAAGCAAATTCTTAAATACAAAATATGGATGATGAGTTTGTAAATTTCAATACTCATAGCCTCATAATCTAAAAAGATGAAAGAAAAAGTTACCATTGTTAAAGCCGGCGGAAGGGTTTTGGACTCTGCAGAAGAGTTAAATAAGCTAATGACAGGTTTTTCAAAAATCGATGGCAAAAAAGTATTGGTACATGGAGGTGGTGTTTTTATAACCGAGCTATGTGCAAAATTAGATATTGATACACAAATGGTTGACGGTCGTCGAATTACATCGGCCGAAAATATGGATGTAGTGTTGATGGCTTGTGCCGGAAAACTAAATAAAGAACTAGTGTCGGGGCTTAATAAGTTAGGTATGAGTGCGGTAGGTTTGTGTGGCGGTGATTTAAGTATTATTAATTCGGTAAAACGCCCACCTCAGCCGATAGATTTTGGTATGGTTGGCGATGTAACCGGCGTTGATATTAAATGGCTCGAAATATTTTTAAACAATGGAGCTGTTCCTGTATTATCGTCAATTTCACAAAGCAATGAATTTGAATTGTTAAACACCAATGCCGATACTATTGCCGCCGAAACAGCATCGGCACTGGCAAAGGTTTACGATGTTACATTATATTTCTATTTTGACCGCCCCGGAGTTTTATCAAATTCCGACAATTTGTCATCGGTAATTGATAATCTTACTGTTGCTCAGATCGAAAAAATGAAACAGGAGAAAACTATCCATACCGGAATGTTGCCAAAACTAAAAAATGGTATTTACGCACTTGAAAACGGGGTTGTAAATGTTGTGCTTGGCGATAGATTAGAAGGATTAAAAGGTACTAAATTGCATCTTAAATAAGTCTTCAGTATACAGTCTTCAGTAGGCAGTTATTCAGCTGTGTTTACTGCCGACTGCCGACTGGCGACTGCCGACTTGAATTATGGATATACAAAAAGCAACAGATAAAGCCGTAAGAATTCTGTCAGAAATGATTTCAATTGAATCGTTCAGTCGACAGGAAGATAATGTTGTACCTGTTATTGAAAAAGAGTTGGTTAACAATGGTTATAAAATTTACCGAAAGGGAAATAATATATGGACATACTGCAAAGACTATGTTGAAGGTAACCCAACTCTAATGCTCGATTCACATATTGATACAGTAAAGCCGGTAAAAGGTTGGGATACCGACCCATTTACTCCTGTTCTTGAAAATGGCAGGTTAACAGGCTTAGGCAGTAACGATGCCGGTGGATGTTTGGTGAGTTTATTGCAAGCGTTTATTATTACCGATGAAACAGGATTGCCATATAACCGTGTGTTTGTTGCATCGTGTGAAGAAGAAGTATCGGGTGCAAATGGCATTTCAATTGTATTGCCTGAGCTTAAAAAAGTTGATTGTGCAATTATTGGTGAGCCTACTTGTATGGAGATGGCTATTGCTGAAAAGGGTTTAATGGTTCTCGATTGCGAGGTGAAGGGAGTAGCCGGTCATGCAGCCCGTACCGGAGGGGTAAATGCTATTACCGAGGCTTATAAAGAAATTGAGTGGTTTCATTCGTTTGAATTTCCAAAGAAAAGCGAATTGCTTGGGCCGGTAAAAATGACCGTAACAATAATTAATGCCGGAACACAGCACAATGTAATACCTTCGTTATGTACATTTGTGGTTGATGTTCGTACAAATGAACAGTATAGCAATGCTCAAGCGTTGGAGATTATCCAAAACAATACTAAAGCTGAGGTTAAGGCACGTTCGCTCCGATTAAATTCATCGTATATTAATTCAGACCACCCTTTAGTTCAAGTGGCCAATAAGCTTGGGATAAATACATTTGGTTCGCCAACCATGAGCGATCAGGCTTTAATTAATGATTTCCCTACCGTAAAAATTGGTCCCGGCGATAGTAACCGTTCGCATACTGCCAATGAATATGTAATGGTTGATGAAATACGAATGGGAATTGAGGGGTATATAAGAATTATGAATGAATTAGTTTTTTAAAGTATTTCATAAATGTTTGTTTATTGGTAGTAAATATTTATTTGTTAAGAAATACGCATAAATAATTAATTCAAAAGGAGCTATTACTCTTCTTGATTATCATTTTGAGAATTATACCTTGAATTTCTCTTATATTTCAAATCTTTTTCAATAGCTTCAATCATTTTACCGGCAATATCTTTTTTTGAAGCTCCCTCTATACCCTCAAGACCAGGTGAAGAATTTACCTCAAGCAAAAGCGGACTTCTTTGACCTCGTATAATATCGACTCCGGCTACTTTAAGGTTCATAGTTTTTGCAGCAAGTATTGCTATACGACGCTCTTCCTGTGTAATTTTTGTAATTGATGCAGAGCCACCCATATGAATATTTGCTCTAAATTCACCCGGAGCAGCTGTTCTCATTATGCTTTCAACTACTTTGCCGTTAATAACAAAGCAACGAATATCCTTACCTCCTGCTTCTTTTATAAATTCCTGCACAAGTATATTTGCCCGTAAGCTTTTAAATGCATTAATCAAACTTTCAGCAGCCTTTTTTGTTTCAGCCAGTACAACACCCTTACCCTGAGTTCCTTCAAGTAACTTTACAATTAGCGGAGCTCCTCCAACCATTTTTATTAGTTCATCGGTATCGAGGGGTGAGTTTGCAAAGCCGGTAGTAGGTATAGGCAGCCCATTGTTAATTAATAACTGCAAAGCATATAACTTGTCTCTCGATTGAGTAATAGCCGATGCTGAATTTAATGTATATACCCCCATGGCTTCAAAATGGCGTGTCAATGCACAACCATAGAAAGTTGCACTGGGTCTTATTCTTGGTATTATAGCATCAAAGTCATTTAATATACGCCCTCCTCTATAATGCATTTCGGGGTTTTTCCCATCTAGCTTTATATAGCAATCTTTTATGCTTAAAAATTCTACCTCATGTCCGCGCTCTTGTCCTGCTTCTATTATTCTTCTATTGCTATAAAGGTCGGGGTTGCTGGCAAGCAATCCTATTTTTAATCCGGTTCTTGGAGTGTCTTGTTTTTTATAATAAAGATTAATTATATCTGATGACAATTCGCCAAGCAAGCAAGACGATTCAGGGTCAACAAGCATTTTTCCCGACATAGCTTGTCTGCCTAAAAGCATACGGTATCCCATTGAGTCACGGTTAGTTAGCGTAATCTCAATATCCCAACAATCGTCAGCAATAGACATAGTTGTCTTTATTACATATCGCATTTCACTATTACCACTTGAACTTTTTACTTTTCTGCGGTCATATACCATGGCTTCACACTGTACAATTGTTTTGCCGTCGTCTTGCAGCGGGTGTACATGAAAACTAACCCAAGGAATACCATTTTTTTTAAATGGAGTAATGTTTACTGCATGAAGTGCAGAAGTTTTTGCTCCGGAATCGACACGTGCTTTAATGCCGGGTATATTTATTTTGGGCAATGCACACCACTCTTCACTTCCAACAATTATTTTATGCTCTTTCATTTATAATATACTTATTTAAATATTTTGTAAAGTTATTTATTAGAAAGTGAAATAAGTCATAATGCTGTTAAATAATCTAATAAAAGTAGTCTATGTGTAGCAATTGCCTGCCTATTTTGTAATTGACATTAGTTAGTAACGGTCACGAGGTGTATATTTAGTATGTAACAGATGATGCGATTTTTCTCCAAGAGGTTCCTTCAGATAATCTTTATATATTTTCAGTACCTCAGGATTTTCATGCGACTTTCGTATAGTCATTTGTTCATCTTCTTCATATATAGCCTCTGTACGTTTTCTGCGTATTTCCGGATTTGTTGGTATAGGTTGTCCGCCGCCACCTAAACATCCTCCCGGACATGCCATTATTTCAATAAAATGGAAATCAGCTTCTCCGGCTTTTACCTTATCCATTATGTTTTTAGCATTCACCAGTCCGTGTGCAATTGCACATTTTAGCTCAACTCCGTTCAGGAAATCCCATCCGGGCAGAGCATTTTCAATTATAACAGAAGCTGAACGTACTCCTTCAATACCTCTTACCGGTTCAATGTTCAGATTTTTAAAAGGAACTTCTCTGCCGGTTACAATTTCGTAAGCAGTCCTGAGTGCAGCCTCCATTACACCTCCTGTTGCTCCGAAAATGACACCTGCACCGGTTGAGTCTCCCATCAGACTGTCATATTTACTGTCTTCAAGCTGAAGTAATTCTATGCCGGCTTGTTTTATCATTATGGCGAGTTCTCGTGTGGTAAGCACATAATCTACATCGCGATAGCCGCTATCGTGCATTTCAGGACGTTCTGCCTCAAATTTCTTTGCTGTACATGGCATAATTGATACCGATACAATTGATTCAGGATCAATTTTCTTTGCATTAGCATAATATGTTTTAGCCAGGGCTCCGAACATTTGTTGAGGCGATTTGCAGGTTGACAGATTATCTAATTGTTCCGGATACATATGTTCAAGGTATTTTATCCATCCCGGAGAACATGATGTTAGTAATGGTAATTTTACATTTTTATCTCCGTTTGCTAAGAACATTTTAAGTCGATTAAGTAGTTCTGTTCCCTCTTCCATTATGGTAAGGTCGGCAGTAAAGTCGGTATCAAGCACTGCATCGAAGCCAAGTTGCTTTAATGCACTAACCATTTTACCGGTAACACGGGTTCCTGGTTTTGCACCCATTTCTTCTCCCAACCCAACTCGTACTGCAGGAGCTGTTTGTACTACAACGTGTTTTTCAGGGTCGGCAAGTGCCATCCAAACTTCTTCTATATAATTTTTCTCAACTAATGCTCCGGTAGGGCAGTGATTTACACATTGACCACAATTAGTACAAACAACATCAACCATTGATTTTTCCATAAAAGTAGATATGTGCATTTTGCTACCCTTGCCTGAAACTGAGAGGGCATTTACTCCTTGTAGTTCAGCACAGGTTCGTACACACCGTTGGCAACGGATGCACTTGCTGTCGTCTTTAATTATTGAAGGAGAATGCTTATCAACAGTAAATGCTTTCCATGTTTTTAGTTCTGTAAATTCCTGATCAAGTATTCTTAGGTCAGCAGCTATCTTTTGTAGCTCGCAATTTCCGTTTTTATAGCATTTTGTGCAGTCTGACTTATGTTCTGCCAATAATAATTGTATAATATGGCGTCGGGCATTTCTTACTTTCAGGCTGTTTGTAATTATATTCATATTCTCTTCAGCAGGAGTAGCGCACGATGCTAATAAACGTTGGTTTCCAACTTGCTCTACAACACATACCCTGCAATTGCCTGCTACGCAGAGGTCTTTGTGATAGCATAATGTAGGGATGTGAAAAGTTGCTTTTTCAGCAGCTTCAAGAATAGTAGTACCTTGGGGTACTTCTATCTTTTTCCCGTTTATTGTTATTGAAATATTTTTACCCATTTTAATTCAATTCTAATAAATCATTTCTTCTTTAAAATTCTCTACAATACTTGAAAATGAATTTGCAACACTTTGTCCTAAACCACACTTTGCAGTTTGTTTCATTGTTTCTGTTAGTTGTAAAAGTTTATCGAGATAGAGGGTTGAACGTTCTCCTTTTTTAACTTCGTTAATTCCGTTTAGCAATACCTGACAGCCAACCCGGCATGGAGTGCATTGCCCGCACGACTCTTCATGAAAAAAATAGAGGTAGTTGCTCAAAACATTGAACATGGAGCGAGAACTGTTAAATAACATCATTGAACCTCCTGTTGGTAAAGAGTGTCCCTCAAGTTTTCCTTTAAATCCAATAATAGTTTGACTAAAAAGTTTGCGTGGAACAAGAAATCCCGATGCACCTCCAACCTGAACAGCTTTAGTGTCACCATCGCCAAAGTCATCTACAAATTGTTCAAGTGTCATTCCTAGTTCCAGCTCATAAATTCCTGCTTTGGGTGTGTCGCCCGACACTGAGAATAGTTTTGTGCCGCGAGAGTATTGTACTCCAAGGTCGTAAAATTGCTTTGCTCCGTATTTGAAAATTGTATAGGTGTGGGCAAGGGTTTCAACATTGTTTACAACAGTGGGTTTCCCCAAATAACCATTTTTGGTAGGGAAGGGGGGTTTATTTCTTGGTTCACCTCGTTTTCCCTCCATTGATTCAAACAGTGCAGTTTCTTCGCCACATATATAAGCTCCACTACCAAGAAATATTTTTATGCTAAATTTAAAATTTATCTCTTTGCAATAGTATTCAAATTCTTTAATGGCTTTTTCAAGTTCCGGCATCAGAAATGTATATTCACCCCGCAGATATATAAAGCCTTTCAATGCCCCGATAACATATCCGCATATAGCCATTCCTACCAGTACTTTAAACGGAACCTGCGTAAGTATTTCTCTGTCTTTAAAAGTTCCCGGTTCGCCTTCGTCAGCGTTGCATATTATGTGCTTTTCATCGCTCTTTTCGTCAGCTGTAAGCTTCCATTTTAGCCCGGTAGGAAATCCGGCACCACCACGCCCTTTCAACTCTGACTCCATCAATTCGTTTAAAATTAACTGCTTATCAGAAGCTAAAGCTCTGGAAAGCACATCTTTCCAGTCATTCTCATTTTTAAAAATGAAGTCGATTCGTTTCAGATGATAACTTTCCATAACTACTTGTTTTTAGTTAAATATTCACTCAATATTTCCCTTACTCTTTCCGGCGTCAGGCTTGTATATACCTCATCGTTAATTAGCATAGCCGGAGCCTTATGGCACCAACCAAGGCAGTTGGTTTCCAAGAGTGTAAATAATCCGTCGGGAGTAGTGTCGCCAACTTTTATTTTTAGCATATCTTCTATAGCTTGCAATACCTGTATTTTGCCTTTCATGCTGCAAGTAATGGTCTTACAAATGCGAATAATATATTTTCCTCCCTTTTTATGATTCATAAAACTGTAAAACGATGCAGTGCCGTATACTTCAGCTGCCGAAATATCTAGCTCTGTGGCAACAAGTACCATTGCATATTCCGATAAAAAGTTTTCTTGCTTTATAATCCCTTGGAGTACAGGTAACAAGCTTTCTCTTTTCTTGCCATGCTTTTTTACCAGTGTTTTAATAGTAGTAGAAATATTATCCATAGCGTGAATGTGTTAAAAATGAATAATATGAAACTATGTGAAGTTTCTGCAATTGTCGCTAATTAAAAGATACAATGATTTTATGGTAAACACGATGAAAGGAATGATGTTACATATTATATAAAGAAAAAATAAAATAATGTGAAAATAATTTGGATTATGATTTTCAAATATTACCTTTGCATCGCTTTTGAGAAAAGCAACGTTCTAAGATAGTTCGGGCGATTAGCTCAGTTGGTTCAGAGCACTTGGTTTACACCCAAGGGGTCGGGGGTTCGAATCCCTCATCGCCCACATTTTTCAGCAGATATTTCTGCGTATATTCTTGCATATTCGGGCGATTAGCTCAGTTGGTTCAGAGCACTTGGTTTACACCCAAGGGGTCGGGGGTTCGAATCCCTCATCGCCCACAAAAAAGCTTCTCTATTTTGAGGAGCTTTTTTTATTTATACCATGCTACTGTTTATATTCTACATTCAGAAAAAAATTAAGACAAAGACGATGTATATGTTAGAGAATGGTAAATTAAATGGTGAAAAAGCAAAAGAACAACAGCATTTACGCAAGTGATATATTTTTTAATACTTTTGCAGCTCAATTAAATAATAAGGTGTTATGAAGCTTTGGGATAAAGGAATTGAGACAAATAAGTTTGTAGAATCATTTACAGTAGGTAAAGACCGCGAGTTAGATATGTACTTAGCACCATTCGATGTGTTAGGAAATATGGCACATATAACTATGTTGCAGTCGGTGGGCTTACTTGAAAAAAATGAGCTTGATTCATTATTGGCAGAGCTTAAAAATATTTATAAAGAAGTTCAAGAAGGTAATTTTACAATTGAAGATAGCATAGAAGATGTACACTCCCAGGTGGAAATGCTTCTAACTCAGCGCTTGGGCAATGTGGGTAAAAAAGTTCACAGCGGACGTTCACGTAACGATCAGGTTCTGGTAGACCTGAAACTTTATCTGCGTAATGAACTTCAGGAGATTGTTGAACTGGTTTGTAACTTATTCAATACTTTAATTGATCTTAGCGAAAAACACAAAAATATTCTTATACCCGGATATACACACCTTCAGATAGCAATGCCATCGAGTTTTGGTTTGTGGTTCGGAGCGTATGCCGAAAGTTTGTCCGATGATTTATATGTACTGCAATCGGCCTATAAGGTTGTAAATCAGAATCCGCTTGGCTCTGCAGCCGGTTATGGATCTTCATTTCCATTGAATCGCCAGCAAACAACCGATTTGTTAGGATTCAGAAACCTTAATTATAACGTTGTGTATGCACAAATGGGAAGAGGTAAGACTGAGCAGATTTATGGATTTGCATTAGCATCGCTGGCATCTACTCTTTCGAAAATGGCAATGGATATGTGTCTTTACAATTCACAGAATTTCGGATTTGTATCATTCCCCGATGAGTTTACAACAGGGTCATCAATTATGCCGCATAAAAAGAACCCCGATGTGTGGGAGCTGGTTCGCGGGAAAATGAATAAAATAAAAGCGCTTCCGAACGAAGTTGCACTATTGGTATCGAACCTTCCTTCCGGTTATCATCGCGACTTGCAGTTGCTTAAAGAACAGCTGATACCGGCAATAGAAGATATGAAAAGTTCATTGGCAATTAGTACTTTGATGCTTGAAAATATTAAGGTAAATGATGGTATTCTTGAAGATAAAAAATACCAGTATGTATTTAGTGTTGAGGAGGTTAACAGGCTTGTGTTTTCGGGTGTTCCTTTCCGTGATGCATATAAGCAGGTTGGTGCTCAGATAGCTTCGGGTGATTATAAGCCCGATTTGAATGTCAATCACACACATGAAGGTACAATAGGAAATTTGTGTAACGATAAAATCAAAGACAAATTCAATGTAGCAATGAATGATTTTGATTTTATTTCTGTTGAAAAAGCTATAAAAAACCTATTGAAATAAACCGATAATTATATGTTGAAAAGCAGTGTATTTAAAGCTTAAATGTAAAAAATACTCTTATTTTATATGTGGCTAACTTACTCATTGTTAATATCTTTGTTAAAACTATGTTTTAGAAATCATTCGTTCATGTAACCTTTTACTTAACTTCTCGTTTTAATTAACGAAGTGACAACACGTTTTAAAGTGTTAAAAAAGGGGAAAACATGGAAATTGATAAAAGAGAAAGAGAAAGTCTTGCATTAAGTGTAGATGATGTATTTAGCTTTTTGGTAGCTCAGAGTATTATTGATGAGATGGATAAGATAATCAGCTACAACAAAGAGTTGAGCCTGCAAAAAAGCAAAGTTTTAAATACTGAAAGAACCGGTGTAAGAAAGCTTGTAAAAAGCTTTAGCGGGTTAAATGAATGTATGGTTCAGAATAATAGAATTAACAATATAAAAGTATTATTCGACGACCGTTATAATTTTTCTGTAAGAAAACTGAACTAGATTTATTTAACTTTAATATTTTATAATTGCACTTTTGTAAGTGCATTAGGGTGTTATTGTTTTTCTATTTTATTTTGTTTCAATGGAATTGCATATGAAATGGTGTAGCTTACTCCAAATACGGCTTTTTTATCGCCTTTACCAAAGCCGGGTATAATGTAAGGTGTATAGTTTTCAAAATCGCTGGTTGCCAATCGTATTTTTGTTCTTACCGAAAAGCCGAGAAATACATTTTTAAATATCTCACCCTTTACTCCCATAAGGCCTTCTGTCCATTGGGTTGATAAATCTTTGTGGGGAATATCGAATGTGTAATTACCCCATTCGTTAGCAATGGTAACATCACTAAATATATGATAGTATTGCGAACGAGCATATCGAATTCCAATATAAAACAGGTTGCGATCAAGTCGATGTCGGTATCTGATAATGTTGTAATTGAATCCAATTTTACCATAATTTCCCTCCATTTTATAATTATAATCGCTGCGGTTATCTTCAACCATTGCATAGCCGGCTTCAATAGTGGGAAAAAATTTATTATATACTTCACCATCAATTGCAAATTCTATTCCACTATAATGATAACCATGAACATATGGCAATGCAAAGCGCGAAAGATCTATTGCCGGGCGTATAAATATGGTTCTTTCATATTTCTTAATTTGCCCGAAACTTATTGTGGCAAAAAATAAGAATAATATGCTAATAGAATATTTCAATGTTCTTTTGTTGATCATCGTTTATGTATGGAAACTTTATATAAGCAGAATCAAAAATATTGGTTGACAGCAGAAAGCTATCAATTGAATACATAGCAATAAAACCACATTCGGGGTTTGCAAACAATATGTCGCTGTTGTAATATATTTTACAAATATCTCCTTTATTACTGCCAAACATACAGCGAAAAGTAACGTTGTTGGAATTGGCACTAAGTGGAATTAACAGTGTGTCGGGAGGTGTACTTCCATTAAAAATAGTGTCGGATTTTGTAGTATTATTACCGTTTTGGGCTATCTGTATTTCAGACAATCCGTCAATAATAACAGTAAATGTATCGAATGATATTTTCTCGGTATTCTGAAAGCTGCAATAAAGGTATGGGTTTTTATCGGGACAGTATTCTACCGACTCTTGACAACCCCATAAAAGAACTAATAATAGTGCTGCTGTTACTTTTAAAAATACTCTTTTCAATCTTGTAAATTTTGAGTTCCAAACCTACATATTTTTTTTAGAATTTTCAACGTTATATATACTCAATAACCACTTCTTTCAAATACTTGTCTTCCATAATAGCAGCCATTCGTTTTGCCACGGTTCTTCTAATCTCAAGCTCAACAGGTAAGGTTGGATCCTGATGAGCAATATTTATTCTTGTACCAATTATTAAATGTATTTCATCGCTGGTAAGAATATGTTCAACTATTTGGTCGGCAGCACCTTTACCTGGCACAAATGAGTTATCTTGATTTTGTAACATATCGGTAACACGGCTTAGAGTTAATATACCCTCAGTTACAAGGTCAATACCGTCGATATGTGATATCGGAGGCAAATCTTCATCCAAAAATTGCAGCTCTTCTGTTATCTCTTTATCGAGTTCGCGAGCAACAATATCGGCAGTAGTTGCACCACACACAATTTTTTTTCCATCGAAACTTTTTATTGCATCGGCCATTATTTTATCCTTAACTTTTTCGTAAGGAGGCCCTGTAACAATGAGCAATTTGCGAGGTTCCCGAAAATATATTGAAGCGCAAGATGTGTCATCTTTAGGTTTGTAATTGTCGTTGGATATAGCAACATTTAATACTTTTTGGGCAAGCTTATTTGCCGAAATTGTAGGATTATGACTTACTACTTCTGCAAGATATTTTTTCAGATTATCATTGCCCCAACCAAAAGGGTATATTTTTGTCCCTAACCCCGACTGTGCAATTCCATCGGAAGTAAATATTATCCTGTCTTCTTTTTGAGGACGAAATGTGAAACTTTTTAGCTCCTTGCCTTTATTTTCTTTACTATTGAGAATCATACATTGCCATTGAGGTTCATATATTTTGCCGTTTCTTAAAACAATAGTAGAAGGATTATCATATTCAAGTATACTAACCTCTCCGCCAATATTTATATCAACAATCGTAAATGTTGAATAGCTTATTTTACGCACACTACATATGGGGAGGGTATTCATAATAGTTTCGGCAATCATATGAAAGTCTTTGTGCTCCTTTGTGAAGTTCAGAGCCATAGTTGCAGTAAGTGTTGCTAGTATATTAGCTTTTACACCGTGTCCCATACCATCGGAAAGTACGGCAATAATCCGGTTTTCCTCTTTTATTCTTTCAGAAAGGAATACGTCGCCACAAATGCGCTCGCCTTCATGGTTCTTCTGCCTGCATCGTACTTCAATATAGAAACCGGTATTATCTGTCATTATTTTTTATTTGTATTATAAGAGTCAATAATTGAACGGAGCATTTTTTCAGTGTCGGCAGCACCTTCGCCAAGTAGAAATCCAATATTCTGAACCATTTTCAGATTTTTATCAATTACATCGGTGATTCTGGCCAGTGCTTCTTCGCGTTGCACTTCGGGTAAATACATATCGCGTATAACAGCCCCTGCCATTTTACCTTTTTTGATACTGAATACCGATAGGTTTAATAGCTTGTCGCCTATCTTTATGTCGCGGTTTTCAATTTCATCGTCATGCTCAATAGCATATTTAAAATAATTAATTGAATTATTGGGCAATAGTGTTTTCAAGTCGGCTCCTTTCAAACCGGGTATTACATCAGCAATGTCTTTGGCATCGTCGCCAAGAAGGTCAATAAAGTGTTTGTTGGAATGAATTATTTTCAAATCTTTATCAATCATAATTACACCCGACGGTATTTTATTAAGCATAAGCTGAGTTGTATTTCTTGCAACATCAGCACTTTCTCGTTCCAAAAGAAGTTTTCTTTCGGTATCGGTAAGTTTTGTATTTAATTCTTCAACACCTTCTTTAAGTTGTCGTAATTCGGCATCTTGTTGCAGTGATTTTGAACGACTATTGGAAATACACATTTCAGGGCTTGCCAACTCTTGATCTACTGCTACGGCAAATTCAATACACGATTCATATCCGCAAGCACCGCAATTCAAGCGTCGACAGTCTTCTTCCTTGCCTAAATCTTTTAAAGTATCAAGAACTGTTTGTTTTTTTGGCATTGGTTTTCGCTGATCGTCTGGTCTGTATTTACGGCTTAAATCTAGTTTCAGATTTTCTTCAATATCTTTTTCCCAAACTGATATATCGAGTGTCTCAAGTTGTTTTTTTGTAAATTCAATTACCTGAGAGCGACGCAGGAATTTTTTTCCGCCCGGAGTTGTTCCAGGCCCCATGGTACAGCCACCATCACAGTAGAATAGGTCGATGTGTTTTTTTAATTTATGTAAATTCTCAAATTCTTTAATTGCCTCAATAAAATTATATCTTCCTTCGGTACAAACAATTCTACCGTTAAGCAAACCGGTATCAATTTTTACAGCTTCTAAAAAACCTCCACTAATAGGAAATAATGACCCTTTAGCTCCTCGCGGAGGGTCAAAAAATGAATATTCGACCGAGTTTTCTGTTATTTCATATTGTTTGAACATAGCCCGCAGTTCAATGAAAGTAAGAACTTCATCAATCTTAGCATCGCCTTCGAAACGTTCGGTTTCGAGTTTAGCCGCAGTACATGGTCCTATATATACAACTTTGGCATCGCTGCCATATCTATTTCTTGCAGCTATTGCAGTAGCAACTGTTGGAGTAACAATAGGTGCAAGATTTTGAATAGTGTTAGGGTGATATTTTTCCACATAATATGGAACAACCGGACAGTTGGTAGTTATATAGTATTTACCCTTAAAATTGCCTATCAGCTCCTTGTATTTATGACCAACAAGGTCGGCTCCAAATGCTGCTTCGCACACATATTCAAAGCCTAATGCTTTAATCATTCCCACAAAATTGCGCCTACTGCTAATGTCTTCAAACTCACCGGCTATACTTGGTGCACATATAGCTATAACTTTATCATTTTCCAAAAGGAGTTTTTCAACTGCCGTTACCGAGCGTTTAAAGTACAAAGCCTTGGTAGAACAAATAGTAACACAGTGACCACAGCCAACGCAACGACTCTCCGATGCCTGGGCATATCCGTCTTCTATTTTTATGGCTTTGGCAGGGCATATTTTTACACAAGCAAAGCATTGAGTGCAATTCTCTTTTATTGAATGAATGAGTTTCATTTATAAATCCTTGTATTTATTGAGCTTTGCAAGTTACAAAAATCTTATTTAGTATCGTTTCTGCTTAGTTGTTTTAATTAATCATAAACAATATATTTACATTTTTATTGCAATCAACTTATATGGAAAGAATAGGCACTGTTTTAATACTGATAGAAGATAAAGAGCAGGTGGAACTAGTAAATTCAATTATTTCAAAATATTCCGATATTATTATTGGCCGGCAGGGCATTCGTTTGTTCGATGCTTCACATGGTTTAATTTCATTAGTGCTTAAAGGTTCAATGGATTCAATAGGTGGATTAACCGGTAAGCTTGGCAATATTTCGGGCATTAATATTAAATCGGTAGTACTAAAGAGTGATAAGTAAGGTCGAAATAAATATGTTTTACGCATGGGATATAAATTAGTTTTTGGAACCAATTCGCAGGCAGGAACCGGAATTGAGTATAATTCTGATGCTGCAATTGATTTTCCAATAATGGATGGTCATGTTTTTGTGGTTAGCGATGGTCATAGCGGCGATGAGGGGCATGGTGCACTGGCTGCAAAAATGTGTGTAGAGAGTATAAAGAAGTACTTTCTTAATAAATCATATAAGCATATAGAAAAGGCTCTTACCAATTCTATAGTATATGCAAATTATACCATATATGAGCAGGCGCAAAAAGATAGCAAATATAGAGGAATGGGGGCAACTGCAGCTGTTCTTATATGCTCGCAATACAAGGTGTACTATGCCTATGCAGGCAATAGCCGTATATATGAGTTTAAAAATGGAGTGCTTAAAGCATTAACAAAAGACCACGTTAGCTCTGAAAATAATGAAGTATATTGTTTAGTAGGCAAACAAAAAGATATTAAATTCGGAGTATCAAAGAATCCACTCGATTTTGAACATGGGATGCGTTACTTACTATGCACCGACGGCTTATTTAATACACTTTCGGAAAATGAAGTGAAAGATATTATTTCCGATGAAGATATGGCTCCTGAACATAAAGTTATAAATATTGCTGATTTAGCTAAAACAAAAGGCGCTTCCGATAATGTTACACTAACTATTGTAGCCAGAGCTATTGAAGCGGAAGAAAAAAAGACACCAAAAGCAAAAACAAAAAAAACAATATTTACAATGATATTGGTTATAGTTGCTTCTGTTTTTCTGGGTTTTGGAGCATTTAAAGGCTATCAGATACTTGCCGATGTTGACGTAAAAGTTATAAAGACTCCAAAAGTTAAGGAAAGTACAATAATTGCAAATAAAGAAGTTACAGAGCCGGTTTCTGTTGTTATAAATGAACCGGAGCCGGAATTTAACAAAGGTTCTGAAACTGTTAATATTGCAGAAGATATAAAAGCAGTATCACAGGCTAAAAACGAAGTTCCAACATTAAAGAATACAAATTCAGGTAATACTATTTACCAACACAAAGTACTGGCAGGGCAAAACCTTTACCGACTTGGTTTGTGGTATAATATTTCACAAGATAAAATAATTGAAATAAACGGAGATAAAGCAAAGAAAATGCTTGCCGGGTCAGTGATGGAAATACCGGTAACTGCTATTTATGAGGTTAAGCTAAGCGATAATTTGAGCTCAATATCTAAAAAGTTTGGAGTAGATCAATCAAAAATCATAAGAGCTAATGCTAAAGATAAAGAGTGGAGTTTGGTTGCAGGGCGTGAAATTGTGATACCATTGCCTTAGTAATGTAAATCTAGAATGGGTACCCAATAGCAAAGTTCCAGTTTATATGTTTAAACTCCAACGGCCGTTCAAATAGTATCCACGAATATTCGTTTGGAAGCGAAGGGTCACGCATTTTCAATGCCGCATCGAGCCTTATAACAGCAAACTGAATATCGTAGCGCAAACCAAGTCCGGTTCCAAACGCCAATTGTTTGTAAAAACTATCGGTACGAAAAACTGCTCCCGGTCGACTATCCTCTTCGGTTATTGACCATATATTGCCAATATCAACAAAGGCTGCTCCTTTGAAATTTTTAGTAAAATCGAATCGGTATTCTACGTTTACCTCAATTTTAATATCTGAGGTTTGGTTAGGGTAACTATTAACTGAATCGGGTACATTATAGCTTCCGGGTCCCAAATCTTTTATTTGCCAGGCTCTCATTCCATCAGCTCCTCCGGCACTAAACTGGCGTATAAACGGGGTAGCCTTGGCATTTCCGTAGGGTTGAGCTATGCCGGCATAAGTACGATATACTATAGTTTGGTTTTGCCCTACTTTTTGATAAAAACGAAAGTCGATATCGCTTTTTGCAAACTGAGCATATTGTAATCCAAATAAATTAAAGTAACCAACTCCGGTTGTATCGGTTTTGAATATATATTTATCGAACAAAAACATAGTATTACCTGCTATTTCAACATTCCATCGCATATATATATTGTTTCTAAAGCTGTTGTCGGCCGAGTTGTGATATACAAAAGAGTATCTTCCACCTGCAATAAAATAATCTTTATAGTTATTTTCCAGATAGGTCCCTTTTATATCGTTATAAAAGTTGTCGGTTCCTATTACTTTTACAGTACTAAGGTCTATTGCATTAACATTGTTTTTAATATTCAAACCGTTACTCCAGTTATATCCCATACTAACGGCATAAATCCGGCGATCAAAGTCGGGGCGAAGCTGATAGTTGGTTGATGCTGAAAATGATGTTTTAGGATTGTATTTTTTATAAAAATTATCGGTTCGCGTAGGTATAAGGAATGCAGGAATATTAAGTGTAGCTTCGGCACTTAACTCCAGAATGTTAAATGCCTCACGCTCTTCTGTTTTGGTTATAAACTGGTTTGATCCACTTAGTTTAATCTGAAATTGTTCTGCTCCTTTGAAAAGATTTTTGTGTCCATATTTGAAAGAACCTCCAATGCCAATATTTCCGCGGGTATTAGTGGTTTCAAAACTTACCGAGTAATTCTGGTAAGTAAAAGGCGTTAGTTGAACATGGCAATTAAGCAAGCTGTCTGATTTTAAATCGCTTACAAATGAAATGTTGTTTAACCTAAAAAGGTGTAATGAATTAAGGTATTTAGTTGTATTCTTAACATTCGACAAACTATAAAGCTCTCCGGGTCTAAGGCTTTCGGCCTTTAGAATTGTTTTAGGTTTTATATTTTGGTAGCCTGGGTATAGAAAGTAATAATTGTTATAGTTAAGTGTATCGAAAGTATTGAAATACGTTTTGCGATTTCTAATAGCCTCATGTGGGTTAAAATCGGGGTAAAAGAATATTTTATTTACATAATATTTCTGATGATTTCTACGAAAATATATTTCGTTTGAGTCTTGAGCAAATTCTTGTTGCACCTCTATTTCTATTTTAGCCTTATATGCCGATGTATCAACAATATAACGAATATAGTCGGTGTTAAAATAAAAATATCCGCTATCCTTGAGTTGTTCCGTTATTCGTTTTCGCTCTTTTTGAAGCGATTTTAAAGTGAATTTTTTGTTTGGTTTAATTTTAGAATTAATTGTATCTGACAGTATTATTCCGGCAATAGAAGAGTCAAGAATTGTATAATGAACATTATAGATAGGCATTGCCGGTCCGGAAGTTACAGTATATGTTACCCTTGCGCGTTTTCTTTTTAGCTTTACCTGAGTATCAACTTTATTTAAATAGTAAGCGTTATTTTTTAAATACTGAGTAAATTGATCTGCCGATTTTTCAACCAACAAAGAATCGTAAATAGCAGGTGGCTCACCAATTACACGTTCTACCCATTTTTTAAATTTCCCTTGTTTTTTGCCGGTTTGAGAATAATTGTATGCTGCCAAATTTATTTTAAAAATAAAAAATATACTCCTGTTCGATTTTTGACGTATATATCCCGAAAGCTCTTTTTTATCTATCTCTTTATTGTCAACAATTACTTTATTCTTTTTGAGTAAATATTCATTTTCGCCAACCCAACGGGTAGGTTTACAACTTGCAATAAAAATTATGCCGACTGCTAAAAGTAAATATTTATATATATTATTACCGCTCATTGAATGTACTAGTGAAGAAGTTGCAAATATAGATAATGGAATGAACTAATGAAAAGGATTCTTTTCTACTTTTGCAGTAAATAACAGGAATATATGCTTTCGCAAAAACAGATAAAAACAATACGCAGTATTCAGCAAAAAAAGTACAGAAATGAACTTGGACTTTTTATAGTTGAAGGTGACAAAATGGTTAGGGAACTTTTGAAATCAGAATTACGAATTAAGAGTTTGTTTTATGTAAATAATGTATTCCATATTCATGATAGCAGAGCCGAAGAAATAGCCGCAATTCAAGACGATGAGTTAAAAAAAATCAGTTCGTTAAAAAATCCGAATAACAGCTTAGCTGTAGTTTATATTCCTAATACAAATGATTGTATTCCTAAAAAAAACACACCTTACCTGGTGCTTGATACAATTAACGACCCCGGAAACTTGGGAACAATAATACGAACTGCCGATTGGTTTGGAATTGACACTATATTTTGTTCACCCGACACTGTTGATTTATATAATCCAAAAACAGTTCAATCAACTATGGGCTCTTTATTTAGAGTAAAGGTTGTATACACCAATTTGCAGACATTATTCAACAATGCCACCGAAAAAAGTATTCCTATTATTGGTACTGTTCTTAATGGAAAAAATATTTACACATCAAATGTTCCCAAAAATGGTTTATGGGTTATTGGAAATGAAGCCAATGGTATTTCCAATGAGGTGTTGAACCAACTTAATTATAAAGTGAGAATACCATCGTATCCCGAAAGCTCGAATGTAGAATCGCTAAACGCTTCAATTGCCACCGCTTTAATTTGTGCCGAAATAAGAAGACCGTAAACTTGATATGGAACTATGGTTGTCTGAATGCAATTAATTATCCGGCTGATTCAAAAATTTTTTGAGCACATAGCTGTCCGTCAATTGCCGACGATACTATCCCTCCTGCATAGCCTGCACCTTCGCCACATGGGTACAGCCCTTTTATTTGTGGATGCTGTAATGTCTCTTTATCTCGGGGAATACGAACAGGAGAACTAGTACGGCTCTCTACACCTATAATTATAGCTTCGTTGGTAAAGTAACCTTTCATTTTCTTGTCAAAAGCCTTAAAACCTTCTTGTAGTCTATGTCGTATATTATCGGGCATCCATTGGTGCATAGCCGATATTTGGGTTCCCGGACGGAACGATGTTTCCGGCAAATTCTGTGATATTTTACCGTTAGCAAAATCAACCATTCGCTGTGCAGGTGCTATTTGCCCCTCACCTCCATTTTTAAAAGAGAGTTGCTCATAGTATTTCTGAAAGTCGAGCCCGGGAAGCGCCGAATCATTGAACATAGTTATATCATTTAGTTGTATTTCAACAACCATACCCGAGTTTGCATATTTAGTATTACGGTTCGATGCCGACATTCCGTTTACAACCATCTCACTGTCCGATGTCGATGCCGGCACAATAATTCCACCCGGACACATACAAAATGAATAAACACCCCTGTTGTTAACCTGTTGTACAAGGCTATAAGTAGATGCCGGCAGGTAAGGTCCGCGCGTAGAACAGCTATACTGTATAGAGTCAATAAGCTCTTGTGGATGCTCTATGCGAACCCCCATAGCAAAAGGCTTCGACTCTAATGCAATGTTTTGGCGGCTAAGCATATAGTAAATATCGCGGGCACTATGTCCTGTGGCCAGTATCACATTATTGGCTTCAATTGTGTCGCCGGCATGAGTTTTTATCCCTTTTACCGAATTGTTTTTAATTATTATCTCCTTACACGATGTGTTAAAATAAACTTCACCTCCATAATGCTTTATGGTTTCACGAATGTTTTCAATTATTTTGGGTAGTTTATTTGAGCCAATATGCGGATGTGCATCAATAAGAATATCTTCATCGGCACCGTTTAAATGAAGTATCTGAAGTACTTCTTTAATGTTACCTCTCTTTTTTGAGCGGGTAAATAGTTTGCCGTCAGAGTATGTCCCTGCGCCACCCTCTCCAAATCCGTAATTAGAGTCGGGGTTAATACCTGCATTTTTATGAATATTTGAAATATCTTTCTTGCGACTATGTACATCTTTACCTCGCTCTATTATTATAGGTTTTAAGCCAAGTTCAACTAATTTTAAACCTGCAAATAAACCTGCCGGACCCGCCCCTACAATTATTACAGGGGCGCAATTTGAAATATTTTTATACTCAGGGTTATATTTGAGTGTGGTTTCAGTATATGAATCTATATAAACCAACAGCCGAAGATTTATTTTAACATTTCGGTTTCGTGCATCAATCGATCGTCCAATTACACGACAATGGGCTATTCTTTTTTGAGGTATTTTTAGTTGTTGTGCTACAACAGGTAAATATAATTCTTTGTTCGAAGCCTGCTTGGGTGTAACCTGTATTGTTATTTCTGTTGGCATATACTATTGTTCATATGTTTAAAATTTGAAAACAGTTCAAATTTCAAATAGTTCATAAGCTCAATGCAAAGATAAGTATTGAAATAAGCTATATTTAATTGTGAAATGATAAAATGAAAAGTTATTCGAAAAATATTGCAAAAGTAACCATTTTAGTTCCCAAACGCTTGAATACTCTTGTTTGTTCGAGTCCGTCGTATACAACTATATTTGTTAGTCCGTACGAAAACCGTAACTCTGTCGATAATTTAAAATATTGCAAATAGTAATCGATTCCAAAACCTACTTCGGCAAGAATGTCGCTATTTTTAAGACGTATTTTGGGTTTCTCTTCATCTTTAATTTTTTTATTTGCCGCAAGGTCGAGTGTATAATTCATACCTATAAGTATATATGGCTTATAATTGCTTTCGCGTTCAGCCCTGTATTTAAGGTGCAAAGGAAACTGAATAAGAGCCGATTCTATTTTCATAGTATGGCTTTGTAAGGTATCAAGTGAGCTGTTTTCTGGAATCATTACATATTCGATATTGCGCTGACCAAATGACAAACCGGGTGAGAACCGCAAATCGAAATAATCATTTATTTTCATTACTCCAACTACCCCTGCCCCAAGTAATGGTTGCGCAATACCTTCAACAGTCATAACTGAATCAAACACATATGTACCATCGGGGTTTATGGCTCCAAAATCTGAAGCATGGCTTACTGCAAAGTCGAGCATTCCTCCGTTAAAAGTGAACCCAAAGTGAAATGGTTTGGCATCGTAAAGAGGTTTATTCCACGATTTCTTCTTTTGTGAAAATGCACAAAATGGTATCAGTACTATTAATGCTATTATTATTTTCGATTTCATTACTCTATTCAACGGTAAATATGCGGTTTTATTTTTTATAACCTATGTAAATGCACGCTATACCCATACTTAACTTTCGAAATGAGCAGTTTGCAAATCCGGCTTGCTCCATTTTATTTACAAAAGTATTGTATTGTGGGAATGCTTTAACCGACTCCGGCAAGTAGGTATATGCTGATCGATCCTTTGAAACCAGCTTTCCCAATACGGGCAAAATGTATTTAAAATAAAAAGTATACAATTGCTTTACCGGAAACTTTTCGGGCATAGTAAATTCAAGCACTGCACATATTCCGTTATTTTTTGTTACTCTATACATTTCTTGCAACCCTGCTTCCAAATTTTCAAAATTCCTAACCCCAAAAGCTACGGTTATGGCATCGAATTTATTATTTTCAAAAGGTATATTTTCAGCATCTCCTTTCTGAAGTGTTATTTTGCTTTCTAACCTTCTTGTGCTAATTTTTTCAATACCTACATTAAGCATACCTTCCGATATATCAATACCATGTATATGATTAGGATTGCATTTTAGGGCAGCAATTGCCAAATCGCCGGTACCTGTTGCTACGTCAAGTATTTGCAGTGGCGAATTTTTCTTTATTACTTGAATAAGTTTCCTGCGCCAAATCTTGTCTATATTCATTGAAAGAAAATGATTCAAAAAATCGTACTTCCCTGCTATATTATTGAACATAGATGCAACTTGTTCCTTCTTACTTCCTGCTATGCTATATGGTTTTACCATTTGTGACATAATATGTTTATATATGTTTTAACGGCAAAGAAAATAAAAAAAGGGAAGCAGACTCAATTTATTTTTTTAATACTCTGGCTTTCCTTACTTAATTGAGATAACTACCTTTGCGCCATACTAATTTTCAAACATGAGGAAACCGGAATTATTAATGCCCGTAGGCAATGTAGAAGCTTTTTATGCAGCAATGGAAGGTGGTGCCAATGCCGTATATTTAGGATTAAAAACATTTAATGCACGAGGCAGAGCTGCAAATTTTAACAACTATCAGTTACTATTAATTATTAATGAAGCAAAACGTTACAATGCTAAAGTATACGTTACTCTCAATACTGTAATTAAAAATAAAGAGCTGAACGAATTGTTAGATACACTTTGGTTTCTGTCGCTAACTAAAATTTCAGCAGTTATTATTCAAGATTGGGGAACATATTATTTACTGAAAAAGCATTTCCCTAAACTTGTAATTCATGGAAGTACTCAAATGGCACATCATAACTCTTTAGGTGCCATTCATGCAGCTAAGTTGGGTATAGAGCGCATTATACTTGCTCGCGAGCTTACGCTAAATGAGTTGGAACTAATTCAAAAAAAATCACCCATAGAAACTGAAGTGTTTGTTCATGGTGCCTTATGTTATTCATTCTCCGGAATGTGTACGTTTAGTAGTTATTTGAGTGGAGCAGGGGCAAACCGCGGTTTATGTGCCCAGCCATGTCGAAGATTTTTTTCGGTTAATAACGAAAAGACCCTCGCTTTCAGTATGAAAGATAATCAGCTTATTGATTTTATTCCGCAATTGACAAAATTTGGAGTAGCTTCACTCAAAATTGAAGGGCGATTAAAATCGGGAGAGTACGTTTATACCGTAGCAAGAGCATATCGTATGGCTATTGACAATAATTCAAAATTAGCAGAGGCAAAAGAGCTGCTGAGTTTCGATATGGGCCGACCCAAAACACAGTGGTTTTATGCCCCAAAAGTATCAAACGCTATATCCGAAAACCCTAATACAGGCTTATTAATAGGAACAGTTGAAAAAGTAACCGATAGTTCAATATTATTTTCAAGTTTAGTACAAATACAAAAAGGGAATCGGTTACGTATTAGAACCCAAAACGACCAGGAACAACTTGCTTTTAAAGTTGATGCTTTTAAACAATTGGATCATAAATATGAAATTTACACCAATACTAAAGGTATTAATATAGGCAATGAAATATTTATAGCTGCTTTGGGTAATGAAAAGTTCCCTGCCAAGCTCAAAGGTAGTGCTAAGCCTATAAATGATAAAATGCCATTGAATCAGAAAAAGAAAGCAATTGCGGCACTTCGAGTATTTGAAGTAAAAAAGAAACAACAAATATTTGTGCGCATTAATAATTTGGAATGGTTACGAAAAATACGGCTCGAAGACATTGACCATCTTATACTTTTACTAACAAAACAGGAACTAAAGGAATTTAGACTAAATACCCCGTTTATACAAAAAAACAAATATAAAATATGGATCGAATTACCTCAGTTTATTTCCGAAACTGACATTGATTTTTATCGCACATTTATTGCAAATGCAGAGCGAAAAGGGTACTGTAATTATAGTCTTAGTCATTTGTCGCAAAAAGAATTACTCTCTATCAAATCGAATTTTATTACAAATGAAAATGTGTATTGCTATAACGATGCAGCCTCAAAATTTTTGTACTCTCAGGGTGCAAAATGGGTAATCGGCTCTTTTGAAAATGAATTTGATAATATGTTATCCGGGGCCAACCGATCGCAAATAATACCGTTGTACTATTATCCTCGATTATTTTATTCTCGACAGCCGGTTAAAACAACCGATACTTTTTTCGATGATGATAAAAATATGTATAACCGACATTTGAAAAACGGAATAACAGTAGTAGTACCCAAAAATCCGGTATCGTTGTTTCAATACTCTACAAAACTAAAAGCAAAAGGGTTTAACCAGTTTTTAATTGATTTGAGTTTTGAAAATCCTTCTCAAAATTTGCTGAACAGATTATTGCAAAAATTAAAAAAATCGGAGAAAGAAGAATCGGGTACTACATTTAATTTTAAAAAAGGGTTGAAATAGGTGTAAATTAAATGGTTTCATTCTAAATAGCATTTGAATACATTTTTTTTAAACCAAAAGTATAAAGCGATTAATGGCAATTTGTAACTTTGCTCCACCAAACTAAAATTTACATAATTAATATGGACGCAAATCAATTTCAGGTGAAGACCCTGGGTAAAGGGAATGTAGTATCACCGCTAATGCACAAAATAGAGGGTGTAGAACCACTATACGAATTTATCGACGACGATGACAGAGTAATATACGACTCGTCGCTAAAGCGATATCGTGAAAATTTTAAGAACAATCGTGAGCCTATTACTTTCGAGAAAGCAGGACCACATGAAGTACTTTACTTCGACCCCAAAAAAACCAAAGTAGGTATTGTTACCTGTGGCGGATTATGTCCGGGATTGAATGATGTTATTCGCAGTATTGTAAACCACCTCAATTACCGATATGGCATTAAAAACATAGTTGGGTTCAAGTACGGTTACGAAGGGTTGGTTTCCGACTATGGACACGATGTTATTAACCTTAACCCCGATGTGGTAGATAGTATTCATATGAGTGGAGGTACAATGCTAGGTACATCGCGCGGTATGCAAAATGTGGCTCACATGGTTGATACTCTCGAAATGATGAATATTAATATCCTGTTTTGTATAGGTGGCGACGGAACTTTACGTGGTGCACATGCAATTCACGAAGAAGTAGCAAGGCGTAATCTTAAAATATCTATTGCAGGTATTCCTAAAACTATCGATAACGATATTGACCTAATGAAAAAGAGTTTCGGCTTTGAAACTGCATTTACAAAGGCCAACGAGTTTATTACCTATGCTCATAACGAAGCTAAGGGAGCTCATAATGGTGTAGCTTTGCTAAAACTTATGGGGCGCGATTCGGGCTTTATTGCTGCCAATGCCGTACTTTCAATACAAGAGGCCAATTTTGTTTTAGTTCCAGAAATGCATTTCGACCTTTATGGGCCAAAAGGATTTTTAGAATCGTTAAAAACCCGATTAATAAACCGTCAGCACGCTGTAATTGTTGTTGCCGAAGGTGCAGGCCAACATTTATTTGAAAATGCAGAGGTACGTGTCGACAAATCGGGTAATGTTATCCACAGTGATATAGGTTTATTCCTAAAAGAAAAAATAAAGGAATACCTTACAGAACAAGATATGTCGCATACTATTAAATATATCGACCCTAGTTATATTATCCGTAGTGCTCCGGCCAATGCTAATGACAGTAAGTTTTGTAACCTGCTTGCGCAAAATGCCGTACATGCTGCACTTGCCGGTAAAACCGATTTTGTTGTTGGGTATTGGAACGACCAGTTTACACTATTGCCTATTCCTGAAACAGTTAAGAAACGTAAGAAAATTGATATACACGGCGATATGTGGTGGAATGTTCTTGAAGCTACCCGACAGCCGGTGAGTATGATAAATGACTAAAAAAACAGAGGGTTGGCTTTGCCAACCCTCTGTTTTTTTATAATATTCTAAAATAGGTAGATTCTGTATCAAATATTGAATAAATCGTTTACTCAGGCTGAATATCCCATAGTAATGAAAATCTCCAGGTATTAGCCAATGGACTTGTACCTGTTTGTCCGGTAGGGAACAGGTATGCAAAATCAATTCCAAATACATTCATTTTTAAACTGGCTCCAAAGGTCAAGTATTTACGATTACCTTTATTTATGTTTTCGAAAAAATATCCAACACGAGCAGCAAACTGGTTTGCATACCAGTATTCAGCACCAACCGAATATGCTATCTCCTGCATCTCTTCTTTCATACCTCCCGGCGCATCGTTAAACGATTGAAACACCCCGCTAAATAAACCTATATCTCTCGAATCTTTACCCTTTACTATATAAGGGGTGCCGTTAGTGTCTTGCGCATATTGAGCCGGAGTGGGTACAAGCAGTTTGTTAATATCGCCTGCTATCATAACTTTGTTGTACCTGTCAAGTTCAATATTCAATGCTCCGCCAAGGCGCATATTTGATGGTATAAAGTTTTTCGACTCTTCAGAGTAACCAAGCTTTGACCCAAGGTTCGAGAAGTTAAAACCCGCAGCCCACGTAGCATCATAATCTCCAAGCCTGAACTCTTCCGATGAGTAAAAACCGTTAATATCCATTGCAACCGATTTACCTGCTTGAGTTTTTTCGCTTGTTGAATTAGAATATCTATTAGTTAAGTCTGAAAGTATAAACCGGCCAACTATACCTAGCGAAAAATTATCAGACAATTTTCGGTTGTAAGAAGCATCTAATGCCCATTCATTTGGTTTACCTGTCTGTCCCGGGTCGCTTGCATCTCTTCTGAAATGTATTTCGCCCATTGAAAAATATTTTAAGCTGGCTCCAAATGCTTGCTTGTTATCGAACTGAAAATACCCCGACAGGTAAATAATATTCATATCGTTAACTATGTTTTTTAACCATGGGGTATAGGTTAACGAAATACCCATAGGCTTTTCTGCAAAAACATATTTCGATGAGTTCCAGTGTTGTGAGTTAATATCGGGTGAGGTGGCAGCCCCTGCATCGCCCATACCGGCAGCTCTTGAGTCGGGGGCAATCATTAGAAACGGAACCGATGTGGTAATAGGGTTAAGCTCTTTCGTTTGCCCAATTAGTTGTCCCGGATTTACCTCTGTTTGCGATAAAGCTTTGTTTTGAAATGTTGCAATTGCTAATATTGATAGAATAGCTAAATGAAATTTTTTCATACTTAGTTTTAAATTTTTAAAAAATGCGAATTTAAAATAACAAACCGATTTTTTTAATTTTTATTATTAAAAAATCAAAGTTTTTGCACTTTGTGTCTCAATTGAGCCTGATGGGTTTTGCAACACCACTATATATATATACATTCCGCGCGGTAGCTTATTGCCTTTAAAGTCGGTTCCATTCCAGCGAATAGGCGATATGTTAAAGTTATTGTTTTCGTCGGAGGCTTTAATTTCAGATACCTTTTCACCCATAAGGTTGTATACACTTATAGTTATTTCCTTATTGCCATCGGGCTGGTTGTGGTCGAACATAAAGTATGTTTCGTCGCTAAACGGGTTTGGAGCATTACGCAGGTTGCTTATTTTAACCGTTTTTTCAGGAGCTACCATGAAATTAATAGTTTCAGTCGATGAGTTATTGTAAATATCCCATACTTTAAACTCAATGGTGTGTTCTCCTGCATTTAATTTATAAAAAGGGTAATTTATATCACCGCAATTGTATTTGTCGAGGCTTCCGGTATAGAAACTGTTCAGGTTTATTGGGTTAGAATAATCATTGTCAATAACAGCGGTTATATTATGGCCTATGCCGTTTCCGGTTGTGTTTATTCCGTATTCGTCGGAAAGTTGAGCTATAAGCACAGGGTTTTCATTTGTAATACCTCCATTTACAAAAGTAGTATCGTTCATATATAGCTTTATACCGGGGCCATTATCGTCTTCGTTGGCAGTGGTGCTTATGCCACCTATTGAAAATCCGGAAGTAAAACCATTGGCAATACCCTTATCGGTTTTGGCAAAAAGGCTAATTTTTCCGGTTCCTTGGCTAAAATTAATATCTTTAGGTAGAATAAATTCAAATTCAAATTCTCCATTTTTTACACTTGCTTGTCCGTTGTATAGTATTTTGTCTTGCATTTTAAATGAAAATGCAGGATCGGTGTGTCCATAGCAAACTATACTGTCACGTTTGTCGTAAATAGTAATATTTATGGTTCCGTTGGTATTTCCTATTTTCGAATCGTTCCTGTCGGTAATAATACCGGCAACAACAGCTTTCGATAAAGCATTTAGTGTGTCAACCGGGCTAAAGTCATTGGTTATATAATAGTTGTTGATATATTCAATTTTTGCTTTCAGCTCGGGAACGGCAAGTTTCATGGCCGGATCACCCAAAAGAGTGAAGTTTCTTTTGTTAATATCTCCGGAAGTATTGTTTTTTGCAAGTCGCAATACATCGCCAAGCTTGTATTCGGGATTCAACGCATTATGCATAAAATTGGTATTCAAGGTATGGTTTTCGCCACTGTAAACAACCCTGGTAGTGGTAAGTGCAGCAACACCTCCGCCGTGTGGAGCCAATATGAACGATTCTCCAAGCGATGTAATTGTGTAATTGTCGAATCGGCCTACCTCGCAACTTGCAGTTACAAATATGCTCAGTTTGTCGTAATTTTTCCATGAATTTACTTCTGTTTCGGTCAAAACTTCTTCGTGAGCTAATTTTCTTTTATTACCATGTCCAACATAGTCAATTATTAAAGCCCCTTTTTTAACAGCATCGTTTATAGCTTCTGTTACATTAGGATACCTAAAACCACTTGGTGTTGTTATACGCGGATATGCATCGAAAAATATTTTGTTTACATTGTATGTTGGTTTGTTGTTATATAGCCATTCGCTTATTTCATTGGGTTGCGCCATATGAATATTGCCGTCGCTATCGTCGCCTACAAAGCATATATTATTATTCCAGTTGCCGGTGTTTATTCCGGAAGAGTACGATAGTATTTTGTCATTCAATATTCTGGCATCAGCCTTTGTGCGAACAGGTAGTCTGCCTATTCCAATGTCAATTTTTCCTAAATTCTCTCCTTCGCCTTCATCAAGTAAGCCGTAATAGTCATCGGAAGTAAAACTGTATAACTCATATAACGATTCTTTCGATTGGTATGTAAGAATCATATTACTGTTGCCTGCTACATTTTGTCTGTTATCAAATGAACCATCACCATATAAAAGCAGGTATTTGTAATTAGACGATTTATTATAAAGCATTTTCGAAAAATTCCTGATTGCACTAACATCAGGCATACCCGATGAAAATTCGTTATATATTAAATCAGGAGTTGTTACCAATACATTCATGCCATCTTTTGTTCTGTGTAAATCTGCAATTTCGTTAGCAAAATCAATGAATAGCGGGTTGGTTACTATTAAGTAATCAATATTATTAATTGCATGAAGGTTTTGATTTGCTACTCTGTCTTTATTATTGCTATAAAAAAACGGTTTGAAATACGAACTTTGGTTAAAAGCAATAAATTCCTTTAGTTCCGATGTTTCATACTTAAAACTTGTTATATCTCCATTAGTCTCTGTTTGTATTATTTTAGGTTCGGTAGCATTGGTTATATCCCATACAATAGTATTTGTTGACGAGTTTCTGATATTGAATTTTGTAATACGCCCGGGAGCAACCGTACTAATGTCGCGAAACATTAGTTGTGGGGAGTTATTTAGTGAAATCCACTCTCGTGTATTCATACATACATAACCTAAGTAGCATTCCGAAGTATAACTGCTGCTGGTGTATTTTAAACCAATGCTGTTTGTGTTATTATTTGTAGTAAAGGCAAGTCGTTTTTCATACATATATCCCCACCTGTAACTAACAGCCCCTGTTCTGAAATTTATATTATCATTAATATTGTCGTTTATGTAAATATCTATTTCCGATGCTGTTGATGATTGGTTTGCAAACTGAACAGCAAATTTTGAAATCGCATTCGGAATTACATTTGGAGAAAAGAAAGAGAAATTATACATACTATTTCGTTCAAGTTTTTCTCCAAACCAGGTTCTGCCCGATTGTATAGGGTTAAATAAATTCTTTTCATGAGTAAAATATGTGTCGGTAGTATCGGTGGTGTAGTTTTCATTTTCGCTAACAGCTAGTGCAGTTTCAATTCTTTTGCCTGCACCCAAGCTCGAAGTCAGATAATACAAACTATGTGTTGCATAATTATGTATGTTGTGCATAAACATTTTGTATGCCTCATCATAATACCATGTGGTTGTATGTTCGCCAAAAAATAATATATAATCGCCCGAATTAAAAATGCCATCATCACCTTTGCTCATGAATATAGGGTTCTCATGCATATCATCATAAAACTCAGCCTCATTAATGTATGATAGTTGTTTTCCTCCATATCCAAATACTCTTATATTTTCAGGGTTGGAAATACCTATTGAAATTAAATCTTCGTAGGTTAGTTTAAAAATCCCTGTAGTATCAACTCTGATTTTAAACCAGTCGCCGGTCGATAATAGGGAATTATCGGGGTATGTGTATGATTTTGTTTTTTTATTTATCTTCTTGGTTACAATATCAACCGAAAACTCGTGCATCTTCTCCAATTGCCCGGTTGTTGGGTTAAGCCTGAATGGGTTGAGTGAAATTTCAATTACATTTTCTTTTCTTACTGTATATTGTTTAATATTTAGTTCTTGAAGATTAATGTTTTTCAAGCTTTTGTATTTACTTTGCTCTTCGCTTGATGCCGGTAAATATTTGCATTCTGTATATTTGTAATAATCAATGTTATTAATGTTCTTTTGAATAATAAAGCTCACAAACGGATAATTGTTGTCATTATCAATTTCTATTAATGAATTGTAATGTTGCCACTCTATTTCTTTGTTTATTTGTATTGTATCTGCATAAATTGAAGAAAAAGATAAAGAGATGCAGAGAGCTAGGATGGCTTTGAAATATTTTATCATTGTTGCGAATATATGTTTTCTTAAATAACTACGTTACTTAGTATATAACTATAACACATATATCAATATTGTGTTTAATAAAATCATATGTTGAGTTATATTTATAATTTCACAAAAATAATTTTATCATTTCATATTAAAAAGATAACGGCATTATATTTATTAACTATTGTTAGTATATGTGCTAATGCTCAGGATATTGCATTGTCGCAGTTTTATTCCAATATGGTTTTTCTAAATCCGGCATATGTGGGTGTACATGAAGGAAATAGGTTCAATTCATTTTACAGAAACCAATGGACAACTTCGCAGTCGGGTTATCAGTGTTATGGGGCGGTTTACGATTCTTATTTTCCAAAATTAAATGGTGGTGCAGGGGTTATATTATCAAGCGATGTTGCCGGTACGTTGAATTTACCGTCGGTAGATTTTGCTTATTCATATCAAACATCGATAACGCATAATTTTTTTATAAGTTTTGCATTGCAGGCGGGGGTCGTTCAACGATACAGAAACGGAGGTGAGTATAATTTTGAAGAATATGAATATATTCCTTTAGGTTCATTGAATACATACCCCGATTTTGCCATAGGTACAGTTTTCTTTTACAGATATTTATATGGAGGTGTTAGTGTTGATCATATTTTTAATCCGAAGCATTCCGAAGTATTTTGTTTAAACAGGAAATATACTGCCCATATTGGTTTTTTAAAAGAATTTGACGCGAGACTGATTAAACAGCAACGTATATTGTCTCCTAATTTGGTAATTCAAATTTCAGGTGTTCAAAGTCTTGTAAATTGGGGTGCAAATTTTCAGTACAATAAAATATTGGGAGGCGTATGGTTAAGGCACAACTTAAACCCCGATTTCGATGCTGTTATTTTTTCATTAGGTTTTAAAACCAATAATTATAAAATTACGTATAGTTATGACATGAGCATAGGTAAGCGTGAGTTTTTACCAATGGCTTCACATGAATTGTCATATACTGTGGTATGGAATAAAAAGAATAAGGGAGGAAAAAAAAATATAAAAAGCCCTACTTTTTTACAATAAATGATGATTCAAGTAATATTTTTTTATATTTGTAGTTATTAAAGTGTATTGACTAAATAAGACTATTATGAATATCAGAACATTATCATTAGGCGCAATTATTTCTATAGTAGGAGTTTGCGTTTCATCATGTTCAACGCCTACATCTCAGACAACCGGATGGGAATACAACAACCCTGATTTTGGAGGTTTTGAATATTGGGGCGATTTTTATGAGCAGGAAACAGGTCCCGGGCTTGTATTTGTTGAAGGTGGTAGTTTCACTATGGGGCGTACAGAACAAGATGTAATGTACGACTGGAATAATGTTCCAAGAAACGTAACCGTATCATCATTTTATATGGATGAAACAGAGGTTCGAAACGTTGATTATCGTGAATATTTATATTGGATTAGTCGTGTGTTTATCGATTATCCCGAGGTTTATCGCAAGGCATTGCCCGATACATTGGTATGGCGCAGAAAGCTGGCTTATAACGAGCCTTTAGTTGAATATTATTTCCGTCACCCGGCATATTCGGAGTATCCCGTTGTTGGTGTAAACTGGCGTCAGGCTGTAGACTTTACCCAATGGCGTACCGACCGTGTAAATGAAATTATTCTTATTGATAAAGGTATTCTATTGCCGGATCCCAACCAAATGGGAGATCAAAACTTTAATACCGAAGCATATTTAGCTCATCAGTACGAAGGTGCAGTTGGAGAAGAAATTCCCGATTTAGATCCAAATAAAGATTTTAGAAAAGTTAGAATGGAAGATGGTATTTTGTTACCAAAGTATCGTCTCCCAACAGAAGCAGAGTGGGAATATGCTGCACTTGCATTAATTGGAACATCGGTTGATGAGCGTGTTTATCAGCGTAGAATTTATCCTTGGACAGGTGATGGTATCAGAAACCCTAATCAGGGACAAAAAGGGATGATTGTAGCCAACAACGTTCGTGGGTTAGGTGATATGATGGGGGTTGCCGGTGCTCTTAACGATAATGCAGATATTACTGCACCGGTTCATGCTTACTGGCCTAACGATTATGGCTTATACTGTATGGCAGGTAATGTTAATGAGTGGGTTCTTGACGTATATCGTGCTTTAAGTCATGCCGATGTCGATGAATTCAGACCATTCCGTGGTAATGTATTCAAAACTCTTGTTCGCGACGAAGAAGGTAATGTTGCAGAAAAAGATAGTTTAGGTCGTTTACGATACAGAGAGGTGAAAGATGAGGAAGTAATAGATCGTTTTAACTATTCAACTTCTGACAATATAAACTATCTTGATGGTGATTTTGAATCAAGTTTAGATTATAGCAACGAGGATGCATCGCGAGAGAGCGGCTCTAAGCGTATGTATAATTCAGGTCGCGACAGAAACGATGGAACAATGACATCGCTAGTAACTGACCATTCAAGAGTATATAAAGGTGGTTCTTGGAGAGATAGAACTTACTGGATGGGAGCAGGAACACGAAGATTCTTAGATGAAGAAGATAGTAGAGATGATTTAGGTTTCCGTTGTGCTATGATACGTGTTGGAGACTCAAGAGGACATTAAAAAAACTCACATAAAATATAAAAGCCCCTATTGTGGGGCTTTTTTTATAGATGTATGAATAAGGTAAACACTTCCGAATTATATTCCTTGTTTAAGGAATATAATAAAATTTGTATCGATAGTAGAAAGGCCGAAGAGGGGTCAATATTTTTTGCATTAAAAGGCGATAATTTCGATGGTAATAAGTATGCCCAAAAGGCTTTGGAGAAATGTGCATATGCAGTAGTTGACGACTCGTCGGTAGTTGCTGATGAACGTTATATTTTAGTAAATGATACATTGAATATGCTTCAGCGTCTTGCCGGATATCATAGAAAACGATTAGGAATACCGGTTTTAGCAATTACCGGTACCAATGGGAAAACAACTACAAAAGAGCTTGTTGCTTCAGTATTGTCAAAGAAGTATAATGTTGCATATACACAGGGAAATCTTAATAATCATATTGGGGTTCCATTAACACTGCTTAGTGTTACTAAAGAGCATAATTTTGCTGTAATAGAAATGGGGGCAAATCATATAGGCGAAATTGCGGAGTTGTGTAAGATTGCAGCTCCTGATTTTGGCATAATAACAAATGTAGGTAAAGCACACCTTGAAGGATTTGGTTCTTTTGATGGTGTAAAAAAGGCAAAGGCTGAATTATATAATTACTTGTATGAAAACGATGGCTTAGCATTTGTAAACTATGACAATGAAAACCTTGAAGAAATGAGACCTCCGCATAGTATTATTTATTATGGAACAAGAGGTTTTACTCATTGTCAGGGGAAACTGATAAATAATTCATCAAGTTATGTGAGTGTATTATGGCATTATCACGATAAACACGACGAGGATCACTTATCGGATATTGATGTTGAAATAAACTCAAAGTTGGTAGGCGATTATAATTTTGAGAATATTTTGGCAGCAATTGCCGTAGGATATAATTTTGGGATAGATAAGGATAAGATTGTAGAAGCAATAGAAAATTACGTGCCAAATAATAATAGGTCGCAGGTTATTGAAACAGTAAATAATAAAGTGATAATGGATGGTTATAATGCTAATCCTACTTCTATGAAAGTATCGGTTGATAGTTTTTCAAAACAGTTGTTTACACCAAAGATGTTGATTTTGGGCGATATGCTTGAATTGGGATATGTAGAACAGCCGGAGCATAATATTATATTAGAGCAAGCTTTAAATTCAGGAGCCGAGCAATGTATTTTTGTTGGGACTCGTTTTGCAGAGTTGAAGAACGATAGGGCGTTGTTTTTTAATTCTTCCGAGGAACTTGTTGAACATTTATCGAAAAAGAAATATAAAGGTTACAATATACTTATTAAAGGGTCGCGAGGTATTAAACTGGAGAATGCAATAGCTTATCTTTAATTAAACATAAACGGAAGGTTGCCCTTCCGTATGTATTATTAACCCTTAAAACCATGACGACAAAAATGTCGCATATCCAAATATAGTACTAATGAGTTATTTTCCAAAGAATAACCTGATTTATTTTATGTTATACAGTTATTTTTCTAAAACAATGAGATAAAAAATATTATTAGGTATTTGTATATAAAAAAAAGTAATTATTTTTGGTGCGAAATTATGATGAAAACAAAAACATATAAGATGAAGGTAAAGAAGGTGAATATTCAGCTTCCCTAATTGTTATATGAAATAATATTACATGGCCGGGAATGAAAGTTTCCGGCTTTTTTTTTAATAATTTAAAACTTTTAACTGTGTACGTATTAAAATTTGGAGGCACATCGGTAGGTAGTGCTGAGCGTATTAAAGAAGTGGCAAAGCTTATAAATGATGGTAACAGAAATTTTGTTGTACTGTCAGCTATGTCGGGTACTACTAATGCGTTAGTAGAAATTTCAGAATATCTTTACAAGAAGGATAGTGAAGGTGCTAATAAGAAAATTTCTGCATTAGAAGCTAAGTTTCTTGTTACGGTTGAAGAATTGTTCAATACCGAAGAATATAAGAAGAAAGGTGCCGAATTAGTTAAAAATCATATAAATCATATTCGCTCATTTACACTCGATATGTTTACCCAATATGAGGAGAAAGAGATTCTTGCTCAGGGTGAAATGGTAAGCACTGCTTTTATGCAATATCATCTTGAAGAATCAGGAATAAAGTCGGTACTATTATCGGCTCTTGATTTTATGCGTACAACTAAGTTCGGCGAACCTGATGATAATTACATAAAGGAGAATCTGACCAAGTTAATAAATGAACATACTGATGTGCCATTGTTTATTACTCAGGGATACATTTGTAGAAATGCAAATGGAATGATTGATAATTTAAAGCGAGGTGGTTCCGATTATTCTGCTTCAATTATAGGTGCGGCACTAATGGTTAAAGAAATTCAGATATGGACAGATATTGACGGAGTGCATACAAACGACCCGCGTGTTGTTGAAGATACTCATGCCATAGCTGAACTTTCGTTCGACGAAGCTGCCGAACTTGCATATTTTGGAGCGAAAATTTTACATCCAACTTGTGTTTTGCCGGCCAAAAGAGAGAATATTCCTGTAAGAATTAAGAATACTCTTGACCCGGAAGCTTACGGTACACTTATTTCGGGAAACCAAAAGAAGGAAACAGTAAAGGCAATTGCCGCAAAAGATGGTATTACAGCCATTAAAATTAAGTCGGGGCGTATGTTAATGGCTCATGGTTTCTTACGTAAAGTATTTGAAATATTTGAAACATACAAAACATCTATCGATATGATTACAACAAGTGAGGTAGGTGTTTCGGTTACTATTGATGATACTTCAAGACTTATGGAAATAGTTGAAGATCTTGGAAATTATGGAACGGTAACAGTAGATACCGATCAGGTTATAGTGTGTATTGTTGGCGACTTAATTGCCGAGAGTAAAGGTGTTGCTGCAAAAGTATTTAAAGCCTTAGAGAATATACCTTTGAGAATGATTTCATATGGAGGTAGTAATCATAATATATCAATGCTTGTAAATGCAAAAGACAAAAAAGAAGCTTTGGTAGCATTGAGCAAAGGATTGTTTAACGACTAATAGAACTAAAAATGTCTATAGATATAAATGTGCTTCCGGCAGTTAAAACACCATTTTACTGGTACGATATGCAGCTTTTGGAGAACACTCTTGATGTAGTAAAGCGAGAATCGGACAGGTATGGTTTTAATGTACATTATGCCGTAAAAGCTAATGCAAATATTGATATATTAAAGAAAATACATAGTTATGGCTTTGGTGCTGATTGTGTTAGTGGAAATGAAGTAGCACGTTCGGTTGAAGCAGGCTTTGCATCTGATAAAATAGTATATGCAGGAGTTGGCAAGTCTGACGATGAGATAACTAATGCATTGCGGAATGATATTTTTTGCTTTAATGTAGAGTCAATACCAGAGCTTGAAGTTATAAATGAGCTTGCTCAGAAGGAAGGTAAAATTGCAAATGTAGCGTTGAGAATTAATCCTAATGTTGATGCTTCCACTCATAAATATATTACCACCGGTTTGGCCGAAAATAAGTTTGGTATTAATATGTGGGATATGGAAAATGTACTTGAAGCTTTAGCTAAACTTGATTTTGTTAAGCTTATAGGGTTGCATTTTCATATTGGCTCTCAAATTACTGATTTAAAGTCGTTTAAGGGTCTTTGCGTGAGGGTTAATGAATTGCAACAATGGTTTTATGCTCGACAAATAATTGTTGATCATATTAATGTTGGTGGTGGTTTAGGTATTGATTATACTAACCCCGATAAAGAGCCAATGCCCAATTTTGCAGAATACTTTAAATTATTTGCCGAAATGCTTGAATTACGACCAAAGCAAAGTTTGCATTTTGAGTTGGGGCGTTCTATTGTTGGACAGTGTGGTTCGCTTATTACAAAAGTATTGTATGTGAAAAACGGTAAAAATACCGATTTTGCAATTGTAGACGCAGGAATGACCGAGTTAATTAGACCGGCACTTTATCAGGCTCAGCATAAAATTGAAAATATTTCATCGGAATTGCCTGTTAAAAAATACGATGTAGTAGGGCCTATTTGTGAATCGAGTGATTGTTTTGGAAAAGCTATACAGCTGCCGGAAACTAAACGAGGTGATTTAATAGCCATTAGAAGTGCGGGAGCATATGGCGAAGTTATGGTTAGTGAATATAATTTGCGTAGTAGAGTGAAAGCATATTACAGTAAATAATAATATTGTAAAAAAAAAGGCTGTCTCAGAATATTGAAACAGCCATTTTTATTTATTTTTCAAAATGATATTCATTCTAAATTAACCTAATTCCTTTTTCTTCAATTGCAATAAGTTTTTCCTTGTAAAGTGAACCAATTGCTTTTTTGAAGTTCTTTTTGCTGGTTTTGAATGCATTATAAATATCGTCTGGTTGGCTTTTATCGTTCAAAGGTAAAAATCCACCAGATTGTTTAAGTTCGGTTAATATACTTTTTGCAAAAGAATCAATTTTCTCGTATCCGGCAGGTTCCAGCGACAGGTCAATTTTATCGTCATCTCGAACCTTCTTAATATATGCTTCAAGTTTTTGACCTCGGCTAAGTTTCCGGAACACTTCATTTTTATAAATAAGTCCGGAGTGAGTGTTATTAATTATTGCAATGTAGCCAATATCGGTTTGGTTACTAATAAGAATATTTACTTTTTGGCCTATCTCGTATTCCGCAGGAGTATTGTTTAGGTATTTGTCGAGTTTCGATGAAGCAACAATTCTTTGGCTTTCGTCATCGAGATAAATGTATACCAAATAGCTTTTGTCGGCTTCCATATCTTGTTTTTGCTCACGGAATGGCGCAAGTAAGTCTTTGTCGAGGCCCCATTCGAGCCAGGCTCCTATTTTATCAACACTTTTAACTTTAAGTACAGCAAATTCATCAACGGTAGCAATAGGTTCTTTACTTGTTGCAATTAAGCGGTCTTCAGAATCTTTATAAAGAAATACCTCAATATTATCGCCTACTTTTGTTAATGGTGAAACTTGCGACTTAGGCAGAAGTATTTCTCCATATTCATTATCGTAAAGATAAAGCCCAAAATCAACCTCTTTTGATACTTTTAGTGTATTGTATTTTCCTATTTGTCCCATACTATTATTAAAAATGCAAAGATATTAAAATAAGTTTTGTCTTTTATCTCTTTCTTTCATTTCGCTATGCTTCATTTCAGAAAGAGATAAAAATAAAATGTGCCGCATTTATCAATAGAATTGATTAAAACATAAAACAAAAAAAGCTGCTTTTACGAGCAGCTTTAATTATTTCAGAAGTATTGTTTATTTACAATAAGTCACTTGCGAGTTCAGCCAATTGGCTACGTTCACCTTTTACCAGGTTTATGTGAGCAAACAGGTTTTGACCTTTTAGTTTGTCAGTTAAATATGATAGTCCGTTCGATGTAGTATCGAGATACGGAGAGTCAATTTGGTGAATATCACCACAAAAAACCATTTTAGTACCTTCGCCTGCACGCGTAATTATAGTTTTAATTTCATGAGGAGTTAAGTTTTGAGCCTCATCAATTATAAAAAACACGTTCGATAAGCTTCTTCCTCTGATATATGCCAAAGGGGTAATTACAAGTCTTTCATCTTTTAGCATTTCTTCTATGCGCATAACCTCTTTGCTATTTGAACCAAATTGGTGTTTTATTACTCCCAAATTATCAAATAATGGGAGCATATATGGACCAATTTTTTCATTCGCATCGCCGGGCAGAAATCCAAGGTCGCGGTTAGCAAGAGGCACTATTGGGCGAGCAAGGAATATTTGATCGTACATACTGTGTTGTTGTAATGCCGACGCAAGAGCAAGCAGAGTTTTTCCTGTGCCGGCCTTTCCTGTTAGCGATATTAGCGATATTTCAGGTCTTAGCATAGCATCCATAGAGAATGCCTGTTCTGCATTTCGAGGTTCTATTCCATAAGTCCTTTTCTTTTCCACTCGGGTTATTGTCTGTTGTTCTGAATTAAAATGAGCTAAAGCACTCTTATTGCCCGACTTTAAAATAAAATATTCATTGGCAATAAGTTCTTGTTTGAAATTAAATTCAGAAACAGGTACTCCGTCGTATTCTTGATATAGTTTATTTATAAGTTCAATGTCAACATCTTCAATAGTTTCAAAGCCTTTGAAAATTGTATCCATATCCTGAACCTTGTCGGTGGTATAATCTTCAGCAATTATGCTTAATGACTTTGCCTTAACTCTCAGGTTTATATCTTTTGTAACTAAAACAACTTTTCTGTTAGTATGCTCATTTCTAATATGGTCGGCTATTGCTAAAATGCGGTGGTCAGCAGTATTTTCGGCAAACGACTCCTTTAGTTTAGGTGAAAAAGCTTTACCTGTTGCTATAAATAATTTTCCGCGACCTTCACCCAGCGATATGCCATCGCTTGTTATTTCTTTACCAACCAAACTGTCGAGTTCGCGAGTAAACTCTCTTGCGTTGTAATTTATTTGGTCGTTACCTTTTTTAAAATGGTCAAGTTCTTCAAGAGCTACTATTGGTATAACAATATCATTGTCTTGAAAATGGTAGATACAACTGAAATCGTGTAAAAGAACATTTGTATCAAGGATGAATATTTTTGCTGATGATTTACCCATGGCTTTAAAATTTAATGTTAAACATTCTCAATTTATAAAAGATTAAACCGGGAATTTAATCTTTCATCATTTATTTATTAACAATAAATGAGAGTATATTAAATATAACGATTTTATACCAATATACCTTAGAGTATTTGGCATTTTTAAATTAATAACTGAACTTAGTTTTATTAAAAATATAATCAAGTGAAAATACTAATAGCATCAGATTCTTTTAAAGATTGTTTGTCGGGTATTAAGGTGGGTGAGTATTTAACCGAGGGATTGAAATTAGTTTCTCCTGATTTTGAAGTGAGAAATATACCTATGGGAGATGGAGGTGAGGGTACAGTACTGGCAATGGTAGCAGCTACCGGAGGTAAAATTGTAAAGTGCAGAGTTAAAGGGCCTTTATTTAATTATGTCGATTCATATTATGGGGTTTTGGGTGATAACAAAACTGCAGTGATAGAAATGGCTACCGCATCGGGTATAGAATTGCTTAGTGCAAATGAAAGAAACCCGTGGCTTACTACAACTTATGGTACAGGACAATTGGTTATTGATGCTATAGAGAGGGGATATAATAGAATAATATGCTGTATTGGAGGTAGTGCTACAAATGATGGAGGTATAGGTATGGCATCGGCTATTGGTTATAGATTTTTGAATAAAAAAGGAGATGAAGTAAATCCGGTTGGTGGCGAATTACAATTAATTGAGACAATAGATATGTCAGAAGTTGATAAACGTATTGCCCAAACTGAATTTATAATTGCTTGCGATGTTAATAATCCGTTAACCGGTAAAGATGGCGCCGCCTATGTTTACGCTCCACAAAAAGGGGCTGATGCTCAAATGGTGGCAGAACTTGACAATGGTTTGCATCATTTAGCAGAAAAGATAAAGCAGTATTTGAATAAAGATGTTGAAAAACTTCCCGGAGCAGGTGCTGCAGGTGGGTTAGGTGCAGGTTTTGTTGCTTTTGCAAATGGCAAGTTAAAAAGTGGTATAGAGATAGTTATAGAAGAATCGGGATTGGCAAGCCATTGCAAATGGGGCGATATAGTAATTACCGGAGAAGGGAAAATTGATTTTCAGACTAAATATGGGAAAACCCCTAAAGGAGTAGCTGATACAGCTAAGAAGTTTGGAAAGCCGGTTATTGCTATTGCAGGCACATTGGGCGATAACTATACAGAACTCTACAACGCAGGATTTGATTTAATATATTCAATTATTGATAAGCCTATGAATTTAGAAGAAGCATTAAATGAAGCCCCACAATTAATAAAGAATGCAGGGTTTACAATAGGTAAAATGCTATTGTTTACGTAATTTATTAAACAGGATAGTTGAAAAAAATCATATTGTTTATAGTTTTGCGTTTATAGTTAATGTTAACCTATGACACTTTGATTTTATAATGTTGAGAGGTATTCTGATAGTGTTTTTTAGTATTTTTGCCGTTGTTGTTACTGCACAGAACAATATTCTTGATACTGAGATTAGCATAAAAGCAGGCGAATACTCACAAAAAGATTTATTAAAGTATATTAATCGTAAGTATAAAGTTTTGTTTTCTTACAACGATGATATTCTTTTTAAAGATAAAATTCCATTTATTTCCGATTACTCAGGAACATTAGAAGAGTTATTGAATAAATATTTTTCAGAATTAGGCTTTGGTTATAAAAACATTGCAGGTCAGGTAGTAATATATGCAACTGAAATCAAGGAACAAAAAGTTATCTTATCGGGGTATATTATTGAGGAATGGTCTAATGAAGTGTTAATAGGAGCAACATTATATAATATTGATAATGGGGTAGGAGCAGTAACTAATGCTTACGGTTATTTTACTATAAAATTACCAAAAGGAAAACATAAGCTTACGCTAAAATGTATTGGATATACCGATAAGGAAATTGACTTAACTCTTTTTTCAGACACAAAGCAGATATTCTATATGAAGCCGGTGTCGTATAGTGTTGGCGAAGTGAAAGTAGAAGCAGGCAGAGACGATCGTTTTTTGGAAGCTGATATTATGCATAAAGCAAAAATTGATATAAAGCAGCTTCAGCAAATACCCGGATTGTTTTGTGAAAAAGATGCAATTAGGAATATTTCGTTAATGCCGGGTGTTCAAAGCAACGAAATGTCTACCGGCAGTATATTTGTACGAGGAGGCAGTACCGATCAAACAGTATTTTTAATGGATGAAGCAAACTTGTATAATGCTTCCCATTTTGGTGGTTTTTTCTCAGTTTTTAATCCCGATGTAGTAAATAGTGTAAGTGTATATAAAAGTGATATTCCGGTAAGTGAAGGTGGAGCATTATCATCGTTAATTGATGTTAGGTTACGTGATGGACATAAGGAAGAGTGGAAAGTTAAAGGGAGTGTAGGATTAATATCGGCTCGGGCATTGTTAGAGGGGCCTGTTGTAAACAATAAATCATCAGTTCTGCTTTCGTACCGACAGTCGTATTTGAATCATATTTACCCTCATTTTATTTCCGATTCTGTTACCCGTAAAATTCGATTCCATTTTTACGATGCCAATCTAAAATTCAACTATGTGTTAAATAATAAAAACCGTATTTATTTGTCGGGGTACAATAGTTACGATTTTTTTGATCAGTTTCAGGAAATATGGCGCAATACGTATGTTGGTTCATTGCGATGGAATCATATTTTTAATAGTTCAGTATTCATGAACACATCTCTTATTTTCAGTAAAAATATTACTAACAGGGAAATATCATCGAGCTTGTCTGATTTAGTTTGGCAGTCCGATAATAATAATTTGAAATTCAAACAAGATTTCAGTTATCTTATTTCCGATAAGGGAAAGGCTGAGTTTGGTGTATCATCGGTGTTTTATCATTTTTTGCCCAATGTTATAATTGATGAAACCCAAAATGACGATGAAGACAGATTGACATCGGTGCCTGACCAACAATTTATTAATAGCATATATTATATACATCATTTTTTGCCTGTTAAGCAATTTGCAATAAATGCAGGTGTAAGAGGTTCGTATTTTGTATCAAACCCTGTATTTTCAAATAAAGAATATTATGAGGAGTTCTTTGTAGAACCTCATTTGCATATAGGATATAGTTTTCAAAATGATTGGCTTATAAAGTGTAGTTACAGCAGACCGGTTCAGCCATTACATCAGCTGCCATTGAGTACGATGGGTATTGCTATAAATCGTTGGATGCCTGCAAACAAAGGCTTTAAGCCACAGGTAAGTAATAATTATTCATTAGGATTAAGTAAGAATTTTAATGATATTATAAATATTTCGACAGAACTGTATTACCGATATATGGATAATCTTACAGAAACCTTACAAGATATGAGAATACTTACAGTTGATAAGCCGGGAGAATTTTTATATAAATCAGAAGGTGAGGCTTATGGTAGTGAGTTATTTATTTCATATACAGGTAGTAGATTAAATGTTATTACAACTTTCGATTTTTCAAAAGTTATGTGGCTAACAAACGGATTGAATAATAATATGCCATATCCGGCATCGCATGTGCGAAGGAATAACTTCAATATTACGGCAAGTTATCAGCTTTCGGAGCGTTGGCAGGTTGCCGCAATGTGGAAATATGGTACAGGATTACCATATACGGCAGCTACGGGCAAGTATGAGATTGATGGTAGAGTGTATCTTACGTTCGATGAATCGAAAATTAATACTAAACGAATGCCCACATATCATAGTTTAAATATTAGTGCCGATTTTGAAGCAAAGCATAATAAAAGAACTAAATGGAAGAGTTATCTGAGTTTTTCAGTAAATAATGTGTACTTCCGTAAAAACCCATTGGGAGTATATTATTACTCACCTGTAGTTGATGCCAATGGGAATATACTTGATTCAAAACTGTCGCCAAGTTATTTTTATTTATATCAATTTGTCCCTTCGTTTTCATACCGATTTGAATTTTAGAACTATGAGAATTGTAAGTAGAATATTGTTTGTAGTAATGCTTCCTGTATGGTATGGTTGTCTTGAGGCAACCGATACATATTTATATGAAGATAGTGAATCTGAACTGGTTGTTGAAGGGCGAATTACCAATGCGAAGCCACCATATTTTGTGCGAATAACAAAATCTGTTAGCCCTAAATTTGAGAACAATTCGTTAGCAATAGTTAGTGCTAAGGTTGTAATTGCCGATGAAACCGGTTTTGAAGAGCAGTTGACCGGTATTGGGAATGGGTATTATATGGCATCTTCTATTCAGGGGAATGTAGATAATGAATACTATATTGATATAGAATATGATGGCAAAACAATTAGAGCAGCCGATCATATTATGCAACCTCCTTTGTTCGATAGTGTAGGTATACGTCAATTAATTGGGGTAAAAGGGAATGGAGAGTATGTGGTGCTTTATGGCGAGAAAGGTAGCAAAAGTAAGTATTTCTATAAAGTAGAACTTACTGTTAATGGGGTAAAGAGCCAAGCATATTCAAGTATTTACTTGTTTGAAGATATTAGTGTTCAAAATAATCAGGAATTTGTAATTCCGGAATTATTTAATTCGGGCGATTCTGTTCTTGTTGAAGTTCATTCTATTACAGAGCAGATATATGAATATTTCAGAGGTTTAAATAAGCAAGTCGATAATTTGTATGGCAATGTTCAGGCACCTTTGTTGAATCCGCCGTCGAATGTTTCAGGAGCTTTGGGATACTTTATGGCATCGGCTGTATGGAGCGATACTATAGTAGTAAAATAGGAACAGGTTGCCGTTTTGCGACAACCTGTTTTTATTCAGCAATAATTAAAATCGCTATTTAATATAAAATATCTTTTTTCATGTTAACTTTCTTTTGAGTATGGTCAGCATCGTAGTCGAACATTAGGTCGCCTGTAGTTTTATAAAGTCTTACAAAGTTCAGGTCGTACCATATAATAGCTTTACCTACCATAATTCCCGATAAAACATCAATTTGAGCATTGCCGCTATTATACATCGATATTTTCATTTTCGAGTTGTTTTTTACTCTTAGTGAAGAAAAGTTAACATCGCCACCATCATCGGTTCTGATAGTTACTATTCCTTGTGAATTTCTAATAAATTCTATTTTACCTATGTTTTGATATATTTCGGGAGAGTTTTTGCTAAAAGTAGGATTATACTTGTCTAAAGCTTGTTGTGCCTGAACTCCGGGTAGGCTGGTTCCTGCATTCTCTATAAGATATAAAACTGCAAAAAGTCCTGCAATTCCGGGTTCGTAATTCTCTTTTAGTAAGCGGTCGTTCTCTTTTTTGAGCGATTCAATAGGGTCAAATGCAGTATAACTATTATAGTTTTTTGTTGATACATCCATACCTGCCGAAGCTATAAGCGATGCTGTGATAAAGGCTTTTCCGGCTTCGTCAACAGTAATGCCGTAGTCGCTGAAATCTTCGGACTCTTCATAAGCTCTAGTCCACATTTTTTTCCCGTTTTCATCGAAATGTGCAACAAACATATTGTTTACGCTATCGAGCTGTTCTATACCGGCCTGGTTAACCCACATTAGTTCTCCATTTCGAGAACACTTGGCAAGAAAAATATCACCGTTATTTTTAACTGACAGTGTTTTATCTCCAAACTTTATGTTTTTGTTAAATGATCCTGTGAAATAGAATGAGTTATCTTTTCCCAGAGTTATATTATATGCAATATCGTTACCGGCACTTCCTACTTTAAATGCAAATTCGACACCTTCAGGATTTATTTTTGCAACAAAAATATCATTGCTGTTACTCTCTGAATTTAGAGTGTGACCAAAAAAGTCAATATCACCATTGAAGTATCCGCACATATAAGCATTTCCCTCTTCGTCAAATACAATATTTTTACCGCTTGTTCCCTGATACAGACCTTTTTTATTGGCCAATTTCCAGTATTTACTTCCGGCTCCAAGTAAATTGTGCGATGTTTTTAATTCTACTACAATAGCATTTGCTTCAGCATATTGTGGCATGGTTTGACCTATTGGAGCATTTTCAAAAGTAGGGTCACAAACAATATATTTATCACCTTTGTATTTAATATAATCACCGGAAATATCTTCATTAAACTTTACTGCTGTTGCCATATGGCCGGGGTAATTTAAGCCAATAACATCAAGCCCCAAAAGCTGTTTGGTAAGGTATGCAAATAATACAGAACGGTCTTCGCAGTCGGAATAGGGGTAGTGGAAAAGTTCATCGGGAAAGAAGAATTTTTCATGTCCAAATTGCTGTTGGTCAGTTTGATATTCAAAGGCTGTTTGAACAAATCGTAGCAAGAATAATGCAGCTTCTTGTTCATTCATATCTTTAATAATAGGCATAAGGTTATCTGATAGCGATTCCTTGGTTTGCTGTGTTATAGTAGCATCGAAATAAACTTCAATATCAGCCAAGGGGTAATCATTATAAAAGTCAATAGCATTTTTGTTATACTGTATTTCAAAGCTATATGGTTTGCCATCGTATTCAAACGAAACCTGTTTAGGTTTTAGGTTAGCAGTTGTATTTATTGGACTGTATATATTTAAATCCATAATAACACGAGCTTCCGGAAAATCTTTGTCGTAGGTAAATATGTCGCTTTCTTTACCGTTAATCAGATAGTATCTGAGATTATCGAAAGTAAAGAACGGCATACCGTAAATGTTGTTCGATGATGGCAAAAGTAAGTATAGTTTAGAGTCTTTAAATGCCAGGCGTGCTTTATAATTTGCTTTTGTGAGTAAGAACCATTGGAGGAAAATACTTCCATTTTCATTGGTTGCTATTTTATCCGATGCGTTTTTAATTAATAAATAATAACCCCAGTCGTTGAGGTTCATATTTGTTTTATGTGTATTAAGGTCATTTATTAGTTCTGCAGAGTAGGTATTGCTCATTTCTTCCCATTTTGAACTAATTATTTCCTCGTTAATAGTTGAAGGAAATGATTTCAATGACTTTGAATCGTATTTAAAATCAATGTTGGCACCATAAAACAAAAAAGAACCATTTGATGCAGTATAATCGGCTGGAACACTTTTAGTTAGTATAGGTAATCGTGGCTTTGCATCACCATGAGACTCTATTTTATCGGGTTGTTCAATTTTTAATTCCGCCGGAGTTTTTGTTGGTGTTTCTTTGAATACCGGCTTTGTGTCGGGTTTTGGTTCTGATTCAATGGCTTCACCTTTAAAAAGCTCATAGTTAACCCATTCTTGTTTTAGAAATTCCTTAAACTCTTCGTCCATTTTTTTTATGGCTTCATCTCTTTCTTGAACAAACTTTTTAAATGCTTCCTTTTCTTTTTCGTAGAAAGCTTCTCTTTCAGCTTCTTGTTGCTTTATCCACTCTTCTTTCGATTGAGCGTTTGTCAATAAAGTTGTAAATGCCAGGCATACTACAAAGATTGTTTTTAGTGACATAAACGTATTTTTCATTTGGTTAAAGTTTTATTAATATGTGCTAATTTAAATAAATAATAGCAGACAACAGTAAGACGTTATTTCTTTTTTAGAGGTTGCGTGAGAATAAAGCTTATTTTGCTTACAACTATTGGATGGTAGTATATTAGAGATAGAATTGAAGTTATATTTAGCCTGAGCAAATTAAAGCAAGCAGGCTAAATAATTATTTCATTTTATTCTTCGTCTTCGTCGGCATTGTAAACAGTATCTCCTTCAAGGGTGTCGTTTTCAATATCTTCAGCTTTATCGTCGTTTAATGGTTTTAGGTTTTTTGGTAGTTGTTCTCCATCTTCGTTGCTGCTGAAAAAAGTAAATACGTCTAATATTGGAGATTCCTGAATTGCAGGTATTTCAAAATCGGCTACAGAATCGGCAAAAGCTTTGTGAATATTATCATAAGCTTCTTTTACATTATTTGCCTGAACAAGCAGGTAGCTGTTACTTTTCTTTTCTATTCCCTTTTCTTCGTCTAGAGTAATGAATGCTACTTTGCACTTAAACCATCGGTCACCATTTTCATTAGGAATAAGCTCAGAGTAGTTTGCGATTTTAATAGTTGTAACAAAAAACTCACCGGTAATATATGGTTCAAGTTCTTTGTGAATACGCTCTTCTGCTTCGGTAAATGAAATAGCGTCAATTAAGTAAGGTTCGCTTACCATTTTGTCTTTACCACTTTCGTCTGTTTTTTGATATTTAACTTTACATTCAAACCAATTATTCATATTATTATTTTTTTAGTATTAAAATTATGTTGGGAAATAGCCTCTTTTTTATAATGTGTTGCAAATATAGAATCAATTAAAAAAGGTAAAGCCTTCTATTATATTTTGTGAATAACTTTTTATCAGTTTGGCAGAAGTAGTACATTTGTTGAAAAAATGAAGATATGGCCGATATAAATGAAGTTTTTATTAAAAGAAGGAGTATTAGAAAATTTAAGGATACTCTTGTTGATCAGGATAAAATTGATAAATTAACTAGAGCAGCGTTACTTGCACCATCGGGAAAGAGTACATATCCCTGCGAATTTATTGTTATTGACGATAAGTTGTTGCTTGATAAAATATCGAAGGCGAAAACCCATGGCGCACGTTTGGTTGCCGGGGCTCCATTGGCAATAGCTGTTGCTGTTGATACTTCAATTTACGATGTGTGGGTTGAGGATGCGTCGGTTGCATCAACATATATAATGCTTGAAGCAGAGAGCCTTGGGTTGGGTTGTTGTTGGGTTCAAATGCACCTGCGCGGAACTGACGACGGTAAAAGTGCGGCAGATAATCTTAGGGCTGATTTGAATTTGCCTGAGCATTTCGATTTGCTTTCAGTATTGGCTATTGGATATAAAAACGAAGAAAAAGATCCACGTACCGACTCTGATTTAAAATTTGAAAAAATACATAATAATCGTTTTAAGCAGAGATAAACTTTTTTGAATAAAAAATAGATTATGATTGGAGAGCAGTGTAGTTCTCCAATTATTTTTCGGAAAAGATTATTTGCTTTTCGCTAACAGAGTAATTCCAACCAAATGAAATAGCAATAGTTTGAGCAAAGTCGTCAGCCGATGGATTTGAAAAGTGTCCGCTATAACTTAATTTGTTGTACTCTGAAGGGAAAATCAATTCTTTGTTGAAATAACGTTCTATACTCTCTTTTAGCTCCGATAGTGATGTGCTGTCAAAATTAAATTCTCCTGATTGCCATGCAGTTATGTTGTCGTTTTTTGACTCATATTTTTTTAACGTACCTGTATTTTTATTAAAAATAGCTTTATTTCCTTTTACTAACCTTATGCTTTCATTTTTATTGTTAAAAACGCTTACGGTTCCCGATATAACATGAACATCGGCAATAGTTTCAAAATTGTAACTCCTTACATTAAATGAAGTGCCTGTTACTTCAATTTTTAACTTATTGTCAATATGCACCGTAAAAGGTAATTGAGAGTTTGGTTGTACTTTAAAAAATGCTTCGCCATATAATTGCATACTTCTGTTCTTTTTATTAAAGTTTTTGTTAACAGTAAGAACAGAATTTTTATTAAGAGTAATTATAGAATTGTCGGCTAAAGTAATTTTAGTTACGTCGTTATTTGAAGTATATATTATATTAGAGTCAATATGATTGATGCCAATAAATAGTGAAATGAGGATAGCAATGCTTGCCGCTATGGCAGTAGAAACAATATATAATTTGCGAATCTTATGTTTGGCATTTTTCTGAACTATTTTTCTAAAAGTGTTCCATTCATAATCAATATCGAAAGATAATAGAGGCTCATTTGTTGAAGATGCTTTCCATATGCTTACTATATCGTTGTAAAGCTCTTGGTTTTCCTTGTTGTTAAGGAAAACATTCAAAATGGTTTCATCTTCTTGCGAAAGAACCATTCCTTGTGCTTTATTAGTTATTATATGATATAGTTTGCTGTTCATATTACCCTATTTTCATTTTCTAAACATTCTATAATACTAAAACCCTACCATTATTAATATTAAAATTGGTAATAAATGTTTATATGGCTGGAGTTTAATCTTTAACTCTTTGATAGCCTTAGTTATATGTTTTTCTACAGCTTTAATGCTTATTTCAAGATAATCGGCAATTTCTTTATTAGTCATACCTTCGTAACGGCTCAGATTAAAGACTAAAGCACATTTTTCGGGGAGTTCGGCAATTGCTTTTTGTGTTATTTTAATTAAAGCATCGGTGTCAATTTCTTTTTTTTCAGATTCAATACTTTCAGTAGCATTAAATACAGTAAGTTCATCATCGACAATAATTCTTTTCGACTTTTCAAGTTCGTTTATGGCGGTGTTTATTACTGCGCGTTTAAGGTAAGCGTTAATATTATCGTCAATATTGATTTTGTCTTTTATTTTCCACAATTTAATAAATGTCTGCTGAGCAACATCACGCGCAGTATCTTTATCTTTTACTATGCTATATGCGGTGTTGGTAAGTGAGCTAAAACTCTTTTTGAATATTATTTCAAATTGCTCTTCGGTCATTAATTAATTCTTCTTTCGGGAGTTTTGCGCAGGGTTAACTGGTGTTTTGGTTGTTTTGAGTACTCAGTTCAGAAAAATACTGAACTGAGTACTTTCTTTTTTTATTTTATAAATGAAAAAGCTTTGTCGAGAGCAGCAGCAATACCGTCAGGGTTTTTGCCACCTGCGGTAGCATAAAAAGGTTGACCACCGCCACCACCATTTATTTCTTTAGCTATTTCCCGAATTATATTTCCGGCATTCAAACCTTTTTCTTTTGTTAAATTATCAGAAATCATTACTGTTAAGTTTGCTTTATCTTCAATTATTGTTCCTAACACCATAAAAAGATTGTTAATTTCACCTTTTAATTGGAATGCTAAATCCTTAATTCCTGCAGCATTATCAATATCAACAGTTTCAATAATTACATTAACACCATTAATTTCTTTAACCGATTTTTTCAAGTTGTTTTTTACATCTTTAAGTGCTCCGCGGCTAAGTTCTTCAATTTTCTTTGTCAAAGACTGATTTTCAGCTATAAGTTTTTCAACATCTGCAACAATGTTTTTATTGCTTTTCATTAGAGCAATAACTTCATTTAATGTTTGTATTTGAGCGTTAACATATTTTTCAGCTTCGTCAGATGTAATAGCTTCAATTCTTCGTATGCCGGCAGCAATTGAGCCTTCCGATTTTATTTTAAATAATCCAATTTGTCCGGTTGCTTTTACGTGCGTACCACCGCAAAGCTCAACAGAGTCGCCGAATTTTATTACACGAACAACATCGCCATATTTTTCGCCGAATAGAGCCATTGCCCCAAGTTTTTCGGCTTTAGCCATAGGTATTTCACGTTTTTCGTCGAGTGAAATATTTTCGCGTATTTTTTGATTAACTAATGCTTCGGTTTTTGCTATTTCTTCGTCGGTAAGTTTTTGGAAATGAGCAAAATCGAAACGAAGATATTCTGGCGTAACCAACGAGCCTTTTTGTTCCACATGGTTTCCTAACACTTCGCGCAAGGCGGCGTGCAGAAGGTGAGTAGCTGTGTGGTTGCTTTCTGTGGCACTTCGTTTATTATTGCTTACAACTGCTTTAAAATCGGATTCAATATTTTCGGGCAATTCTTTTACAAAGTGAACAGCTTGGTTGTGTTCTTTCTTAACATCAATTATTGATAGTTTTTTACCATTTGCCTCAATAAAGCCGGTATCACCAACCTGACCTCCACCTTCGGCATAAAAAGGGGTGTAATTGAATACAAGTTGGTACAGTTCTTTGCCTTTGGTCTTTATTTTACGGTATTTGGTAATTTTTATATCAGCTTCGGTATAGTCGTAGCCAATAAATTCCTGAGTGTCATTGTCCAATATAGTAACCCAGTCGTCGGTTTCGAGAGTTGTAGCGGAACGCGAACGGTTTTTCTGTTGTTCCATTTCTTCATCGAACTCACGACGGTTAATTACCAAATTCTTCTCTTTCAGAATTAACTCGGTTAAGTCAAGCGGGAAACCGTATGTGTCATATAATTCAAATGCTACTTTACCGCTTACAACTTTGTAGTTTTCCGATAGAGTTTTTTCAGTTATTTGGTCAAGCATTCTCATTCCAGTAGCTAATGTTCTAAGGAATGAATTCTCTTCTTCAAGTATAACTTTTTGAATTATTTCTTTCTGACTTTCAAGTTCCGGATAAGCATCGCCCATAGTTGTAATAAGCGAATCAACCAGTTTGTGCATAAATGGTTCCGACTGGTTCAGGAAAGTATATGCATATCGGACTGCACGGCGCAGTATGCGTCGAATTACATAGCCTGCTTTATTATTTGAAGGTAACTGACCATCAGTAATACTAAAACAAACAGTGCGTAAGTGGTCGGCAATTACACGCATTGCAATATCAGTTTCGTTGCTTTGACCGTAATTAATGCCTGAAAGTTTGCCAATTGCTTTAATTATAGGCTGAAAAACATCGGTATCATAGTTTGAGGTTTTTCCCTGAAGAGCCATACATAACCGTTCAAAACCCATTCCTGTATCAACGTGTTTGTGTGGAAGAGTTTCTAATTTACCATCTGCTCGTCTATTGTATTGTATAAATACAAGATTCCATATTTCAATTACCTGAGGGTGATCGTTATTAACCAGTTTAACGCCGGGTATTGCTTTTTTTTCATCATCACTTCTTAAATCAATGTGAATTTCGCTACATGGTCCACATGGACCAACATTTCCCATTTCCCAGAAATTATCTTTTTTATTTCCAAGTATTATCCTCTCTTCAGGTAAATACTTTTTCCAAAATTTTTTAGCCTCTTCGTCTAAATCGACACCATCTTCAGTATCGCCTTGGTAAATAGTTGCATAAAGGTTGGAAGGATTTAGTCCGAATTTATCAACCAAAAGTTCCCAAGCCCAGTCAATAGCTTCTTTTTTAAAATAGTTGCCAAACGACCAGTTTCCAAGCATTTCAAACATTGTATGATGGTAGGTATCGTGACCAACTTCTTCAAGGTCGTTGTGTTTTCCCGATACTCGCAGACATTTTTGTGAATTTGCAATTCTAGGATATTTAATAGGCGAGGTACCTAAAAAAATATCTTTGAACTGGTTCATTCCAGCGTTTGTAAACATAAGTGTAGGGTCGTTTTTAACAACCATTGGAGCACTTGCAACAATTTCGTGTTCTTTTGATGCAAAAAAGTCTTTAAAAGTTTGTCTTATCTCTCTGGAATCCATAATATTATGATTATCAATCATTTGTTAAGCTGCTTAATTTTAAGCGGTTGTAAAATTAATTTATTTCCGCTATTTTTGTAGATATTACGTTGAAAAGATGAAAAAAACATGTCGAAATCACGATATAAATTCGATGCATCGAGACTTTCTTACGAAAAGGTAATACCCTCACGTAAAGAAATAACTCTCAAAATAGTCAAGCAATTTGGTGCAATAACGGTTATTGCAGTAATAATTCTTTTAGTATTCTCATTGTTTTTTGATACACCTGGTGAGCGAGCTCAAAAGCGGGAAAATAAGAAACTTGCCGATCAGTACCATATGCTTAATGAGAAGCTTGAGCGTATGGAAAATGTTATGGGTCAGATTGAGGAGCGCGATGACGATATTTACAGGTTAATATTTGGAGTTGAGCCTGTTTCAGAAGAAGAAAGGGAAGGTGGCTTTGGTGGAGTAAACAGGTATAAAGAACTTGAAAAGTATTCAAATTCGGAGATTGTTGTTGAAACGTCGAAAAAGCTTGATATGCTGGCAAATAAAATGCATACACAGTTTCAATCGTATGAAGAAGTAATAGCATTAGCCAAAGAGAAGGAGGAGTTTTTATCTTCATTGCCGGCTATTAGTCCGGTTTCCGATAAGAATCTTACCCGTTTTGCATCGGGATACGGTTATAGAATCCATCCAATATACAGAACTAGAAAAATGCACGAGGGGATTGATCTTACTGCACCTGTGGGAACACCGGTATATGCAACCGGCGATGGGAAAGTGATAATGGCTGGATATACAACAGGTGGTTTTGGTAAGCGTATAATTATAGATCATGGTTTTGGATATAAAACACTTTATGCCCACTTAAATGATGTAAATGTTAAGGCAGGTAAGAATGTGAAGCGGGGAGAATTAATAGGAACTGTAGGAAATACAGGCAGGTCAACGGCTCCGCATCTACATTATGAAGTCCGTAAAAATAACCATCCGGAGAATCCTGTAAATTATTACTATAATGATATGACTCCTGAGCAATACGAAGAGATGATAGAGGTTTCAAAGCGTATGAACATGAGTTTCGATTAATTTTATACCCAACGTGAATTACCTTAAATTAGCTATTGCAGTATTGTTTGCAATTATTTCATATGTAGTTTTTGCTCAAAAAGATACTATTGGAGTTAGTGATGACAAGTTAAATAGCATTTCAATAATTGGAGTTGGCGACATAATGCCCGGAACAAATTTTCCTTCATTAAGTTATCTGCCAACCGATTGCAATGCTCTGTTTAGTGATGTTACTGAATGGTTAACTGATGCTGATATAACTGTTGGGAATCTTGAAGGTTGTTTTTCTGATACTGCACCACTTGTTAAACGTTGCAAAGACAGTACTGTGTGTTATGCTTTCAGGATGCCGGTGGAATATGGATACTGTTTGAAAAATAATGGTTTTGATGTTTTGACAATTGCAAATAATCACTCGGGCGATTTTGGTGATTTGGGCAGGCAAACTACAGCCGATTTGCTTGACTCTTTAAATATATATCATGCAGGTTGGATAAAGTATCCGGTTACTACCTTTATAAAAGGAGGAGTTAGGTATGGAGTAGCTGCTTTTTCGCCCAATATTGGTACTGTGAGTATTCACGACATTAAAAATGCTGAAAAACTGGTTGATAGTCTTAGTCTTATTTCAGATATTGTAATAGTTACGTTTCATGGAGGTGCCGAGGGAAGTAAGCATCAGCATATTACCCGAGAAGCTGAAGAGTTTTATGGCGAGAATAGGGGCAATGTTTATGAGTTTGCACGCAAGATGATTGATGCCGGTGCTGATGTTGTTTTTGGACATGGACCACACGTTAGTAGGGCTATTGATTTGTATAAAGGAAGGTTTATAGCGTATAGTTTGGGGAATTTTTGTACATATGGTCGTTTCAATTTGAAAGGACCTAATGGAATAGCTCCAATTGTAAGGATTGAGATTTCGTATAAAGGGGAATTTATATCGGGAAATATATATTCTGCTCATCAGCTTGGTTCGGGAGGCACATATAAAGACTCAACGCTTAAGGCAGCTAAGATTATAAAAACATTAACAGAAATTGATATCCCGGAATGTAAGCTTGAAATTAGTGAATATGGAGATATTAGCATAAAGGAATAAAAAAAAAAGATATGCCATACAAGGAAAGAAAAATAGAGAAACTATATTATACCATAGGTGAGGTTGCCGAAATGTTCGATGTAAATACATCACTTATAAGGTATTGGGAAAAAGAGTTTGATATTATTGATCCGCATCGAAATAAGAAGGGTAACAGACTGTTTACAAAACAAGATGTTGAGAACTTTTATATTATATATCATTTAGTAAAGGAGAAGGGGCTTACCCTCGATGGCGCTAAGAAAAAGATGAAAGAAAACAAGGAGGATACTATAAATAATTTTGAAGTTGTAAAATCGTTAGAAGAGATAAAGGCAATGCTTTTAGAAATCAAAGATTCTTTGTAATAGGCTGATTAATAGCTAATGAAGTTAAAAGGAATATCAACTAATCCCTGAAAATATTCTCCGGCATCAAGCATGTCTTCATCATCGTTTTGATAATACCACTCTACTTCAACATCGGCTCCATTTTTAAATATTGAATTAAGCTTTTTTATTAGGGTGAAGAAATATTTAGAAGATGCAGTGTTGTAATATTTCATTTTGAAAGTAAGCAGTGTTTTTGGACAAGGCGATTTTGAATATTCATCCATCCAGTCGAGTACGGGACCAAAAACTTCCATGGCATTTTCAGGTAGCGACTGTCCCGAAATATTAAATACCCCGGTACTAACAGAAAAGTGTAAGTCAGGTTTTACTCTTGAGCCTTCAATATATAAATCTTTCATTATTCAATATTTTAGTGAATAACATTACATTATAGTAAACAAATATAGTAATGAGAATTAACTTAAAAAAATGAAAAACAGATAAAAATGATGTATTGTTTTTCTTTGGAAAAATATTTTCTAAATATGTTTTTTTAGAAAAAAACTTTTTCTATATTTGCACCCGCAAACGAGAAGCGCCGAGGTAGCTCAGTTGGTTAGAGCGCATGATTCATACTCATGAGGTCGGCAGTTCGACCCTGCCTCTCGGTACCAAGTTTTACGAATAGCTAATTAAATCAAGGGTTTCAGGGCATGAAACCCTTTTTTTGATACTGAAACTGATACAAACTTTTTAAGGTTACTTTTTGAGGTCTGGGGAGAGCGAAAAAAGTATGAACATGGAAAAGTTTAAACTTGCCAAGTTGGTTGAGAAGTCAAATCTTGAGGAACGATGGTATGTTGAATATAATTATAGGCATCCGGAGACAGGAAAATATAAAAGCCCGGCATTTAGGGTATTTATTTCTCAGAAAATTAAAACTAAAGACGGCCGGCGCAAAAAGGGATATGAGATTAAGAACAAATTAAATGCAAAGTTAAATCGCGGTTGGAATCCTTATCAGGAATCAGAGAGAAGGTTTACAACTGTGTATGAAGCTGTTAATTTTGTTTTACAACTAAAGAAGCCATCTCTACGTAAAAGATCATTTGAAACTTATAAGAATATTGCAACAGCCTTTCAACGATTTTTAAGAAATGCTAAATATAGTAATATTGAGTGTGATAAGTTCTCATACTATCAGGCACAAGAGTTTCTTGATTGGGTATTAATTGAGTTGAAAGTATCCAATAGAACTTATAACAATTATCTGAAACATATTCGAACATTTCCAATATATATACTATCACTATTAACCGCTAATCTAAGGTTTAGTCGGCTAATAGTGTTTTTAAATACAGGTTAGTGTAATTTTGCCACAGCAGCAGCAATATCCTCTTTAATATCTTCAATATTTTCAATACCTACCGATATTCTAAGCATTCCGGGAGCAACTCCGGCCTCAATTTGTTGCTGTTCAGAAAGTTGTTCGTGGGTGGTTGAAGCAGGGTGGATGATCAAAGTTCTTGTATCGCCAAGGTTGGCAACGTGCGACAATAATTGAAGGTTATCAATTAATTTATCGGCTGCTTCTTTGCCGGCTTTTAGTTTGAATGTTAATACTGCTCCGGCTCCTTTTGGAAAATATTTTTGAGCCATAGTGTAAAAAGGTGACGACTCTAAACCGGGATAGTTTACGTTGGTAGCCCATTCCTGTTTTTCGAGCCACTTAGCAAGTTCAATAGTATTGTATGCATGGCGTTCTAGTCGTAATGAAAGGGTTTCAAGTCCTTGGATAAAAAGGAATGCATTGAACGGGCTAAGGCTTGTGCCAAAATCGCGTAATCCTTCAACTCTTGCTCTAATTATGTAGGCTATGTTGCCAAATTGACTTGCGGCACCAAATACATCCCAAAACTTCATTCCATGATAGCTTGCCGAAGGTTCTGTTAATAGCGGAAACTTTCCATTTCCCCAATTAAAATTACCGCCATCAACTATAATGCCGCCAACAGAACTGCCGTGTCCGCAAATCCACTTTGTAGCCGATTGTACAACAATATTTGCGCCATGCTCAAACGGTTTGAAATAGTAGCCGGCTCCGCCTACAGTATTGTCTACTATTAGTGGAATATCGTTTTCTTTTGCTATTGCAGCAATTTTATCGAAATCGGCAATATTAAGTTTGGGGTTGGGTAATGATTCTATATATATAGCTTTGGTGTTGTTCTTAATAGCTTTTTTAAAATTTTCAGGGTCATTTTGGTCAACAAAAGTTACATCAATCCCCAATCTTTTGAACTGAATTTTAAACTGAATAAACGACCCGCCATACAATGAGTCGCTAGCAACAAAATGGTCGCCTGCCTGCATGAAGTTTGTGATAGCTATGAACTGTGCGGCATGACCTGATGATACTGCTAAAGCCCCTACACCTCCTTCAAGTGCAGCAACTCTTTTTTCAAACATTTCAACCGTAGGATTGGTTAATCGGGAATATATATTGCCAAATTCTTTTAGTCCAAATAAATTGGCAGCATGTTCCGAACTGTTAAAATTATACCCCGATGTTTGGTAAATAGGGGTTGCAACTGCGTTTTGTTCCTGATTTGTTTTATCAACACCGGCGTGTATTTGCAAGGTTTCAAACTGATAATTTTTCATTGTATGATATTAATTGTTATGTGTTTAATTTAAGAAATTAACTTTTAAACTCATTGTAAAGTTATTCCTAAATATACATTGTCATACAATTATGTGAAGTGTTTGTTTTTCTAAACCCTCATTTATGTCATATTCAAATAATATGCTTTTGGTTTTTTGTAGCACAATTCACTACAGAATGGTCAAAAATAGAGGTTGAATATAAGTCTTATTTTTTCTTTTTGCCCTTTTTACGCTTTTTCGATGGAGATCCTGAATTTTCTTTTCTGTTTGCCTCCTTTTTTTCATGATAAGCCCCTTTAGAATCGCGCAGTGTAGCTTGGCGATAGTAACTTTTATCGGCCGGATTAACCATTTCGGAAGGTAATAAAACTGAAGATATTTTTACCCCTTCAGGAAAATCAATAATAGTAATATGTTTACCCATCAATGATTCAATTTCCATTTGTAGTTCCTGCTCCTCTTCGGTAATAAATGTTATTGCTTCTCCATATTTGTCGGCTCTACCTGTACGCCCTATACGGTGAATATAATCTGATGCTTTTTCAGGCATATCGAAATTTACCACATGGCTTACTTCATGAATATCGAGACCACGGGCAGCTACATCGGTTGCAACTAGTATTCTCGATTCACCTTGCGAAAAACGTTTTAGTGAATTTATACGATAGTTTTGAGACTTGTTTGAGTGGATAGCCCCTATTTTATCACCATACTCAGGTGTCATTTTTTCATGAATAAGGTCTACAATCTTTTTATTTTTTGCAAATACAAGAACTTTTGAAAGCGATTCATTATTTAATAAGTGCTTGAAAAGATTATATTTGGTATTGAAATTTTCAACATAATATGCAGTTTGGTTTATTTTATCGAGTGGCGTGCCATGTGATGCTGCCTCAACTTTTACCGGCTCATAAAAATAATCGCCTATAAGTTCACTTACTTCTTGTGAAAGGGTAGCAGAGAACATAAGGTTTTGTCTTCGTTCGGGTAATAAATCGAATATGCTTAGAAGTTGATGTTTAAAACCCAGGCTTAGCATTTCATCTACTTCGTCAATAATTAGTGTTTGAACCGATTTTAGGCGCAGTGTTCCCATCATTGCAAGGTCAAATAGCCGACCGGGAGTACCCACTAGTATATCTATACCGTCGTATACCAGTTGTGATTGAGTTTTTATGTTTGTACCTCCAAAAACTCCCTGATATCTAATATTCATATATGCAGTTAGTTTTTCTATTTCGCCAGCAACTTGAAGTACAAGCTCGCGTGTAGGTACTACTATTAGTACTCTGGGATGTTTTTGCTCTGAATATTTAAGTTTTTTTAAAACAGGCATTAGGTATGCAAATGTTTTGCCTGTTCCTGTTTGTGCTATTCCTATAACATCTTTGCCTGAACTTACAACAGGGAAAGCCTTCTCCTGAATAGGTGTAGGTTGTATAAAATCAAGATCTGCCAATGCATTTCTTAAAGGTGTATTCAGGTTTAGGTCATCAAATGTTGCCATAATTAGTTTTATGTTTCAGGGTGCAAGTTTTAGGTTACAAGTTTCAAGTTTCAGATTCAAGTGTTACAGTTCAATAGTCCGGCATCTAGTGTCTGGAGTCTTGTGTAATTTTCACTTTCTACTTCAATATTTGCCTTCTGAGTTGTGAAATTTCTCTTTCTACTTCGATATTTGTACTTCAATGTGCTTACTTCCTATATATTTTACCTTGGGCAGCAAGAAGTGTATTTTTTAATAAGCTAATAATTGTCATTGGACCTACGCCACCGGGTACCGGAGTTATATAACTGCACTTAGGAGCTACTTCGTCAAATTTAACATCGCCCAACAGTTTCCAGCCCGATTTTGTTTTATCTGATTTTACTCTGTGTATACCTACATCAACTACCACGGCACCTTCTTTAACCATATCGGCTGTTACAAATTCACACTGACCTATTGCGGCTATTAGTATATCAGCATTAGCACATACTTCTTTCAGATTCTTTGTGCGACTATGGCATATGGTTACAGTAGCATTGCCCGGTGTTGCTTTACGCGACATGAGTAGTCCCATAGGAGTTCCTACAATGTTGCTGCGCCCAAGAACAACACAGTTTTTTCCTTCTGTATCAATATTATATCTTCGGAATAGCTCAACAATACCTGCCGGAGTTGCCGGTAAAAAAGATGGTAATCCCATAGCCATACGACCGGTATTGACAGGGTGGAAACCATCTACATCTTTCTTGTAATCAATAGCCTCTATAATTTTATGTTCGCTAATGTGCTTTGGTAATGGTAATTGCACTATTAATCCGTCGATATTGGGGTTGTTGTTGATTTCCGTAATTTTTGCGAGTACTTCATCCTCAGAAACAGACTCGGGAAACTTTACATCGGTTGATTCAAAACCAACTTCATGGCAGGTTTTGATTTTAGAACCAACATAAGTTGCACTTGCGCCATCTTCGCCAATAAGTATTACTGCCAAATTAGGGCGTTTGCCGCCATTTGCAATTATTTTTTCTACTTCCTTTGCTATTTCAGCCTTTACTTCGGCGTTTATTTTTTTTCCGTCTATTAATTCCATGTTGTAAGTTACAAGTTACAAGTTTACGTCCAATAATTATCAGAGCATAACCTCTGACTTCGGATTCCTGATTATTCACTTCTATGTTAAAATTCAGAATTCGTTATACAGTATTCTTACTTTACACTTATCTTCTCATTCCTCCCATCATTTTGGCTAGGTTTTTACCTTTGCCGCCGCTCATCATTTTCATCATTTTACGGGTGTCGTCAAATTGTTTTATCAACCTGTTTACTTCCTGAATTGTAGTTCCGCTTCCACTGGCAATACGCTTGCGTCGTGAGCCGTTTATTATTTCCGGATTGTCTCTCTCTCCAGGTGTCATGGAGTGAATTATGGCCTCAATACCTTTAAATGCATCATCGTCAATATCAACATTTTTTAAAGCTTTGCCCATTCCCGGTATCATACCGGCAAGGTCTTTAAGGTTACCCATTTTCTTTATCTGCTGTATTTGCGATAAGAAATCGTCGAATCCAAATTGATTTTTTGCTATTTTTTTCTGAAGTTTTCTCGCCTCTTCAGCATCGAATTGTTCTTGAGCTTTTTCAACAAGCGATACAACATCGCCCATTCCAAGTATACGGTCGGCCATACGGTCGGGATGGAACACGTCGAGTGCCTCCATTTTTTCACCAGTACCTATAAATTTGATTGGTTTATTTACTACCTCTCGAATAGATAAAGCAGCACCGCCGCGTGTATCACCATCAAGTTTTGTTAATATTACCCCGTCAAAGTCTAACCTATCGTTAAATTCCTTAGCAGTATTAACAGCATCCTGACCTGTCATAGAATCGACTACGAACAGAATTTCCTGTGGGTTTATTGCTTTTTTTACTTCCGATATCTCGTTCATCATCTGTTCATCAACAGCCAAACGACCGGCAGTATCAACTATTACAGTATCAAAAGCTTTTGTTTTTGCATATTTAATAGCAGCCTTTGCTATTTCAACCGGATTTTGGTTCCCAGGTTCAGTATATACCTCAACGCCTATTTGCTCACCAAGCACTTTCAACTGATTAATCGCTGCCGGACGATAAACGTCGCAAGCTACCATCAGAATGTTTCTCCCTTTTTTATTTTTAAGCATATTTGAAAGCTTTCCGGTAAATGTAGTTTTACCTGAACCTTGCAAACCTGCCATTAATATTATCGCCGGATTACCTTTAATATTTATATCGGTAGCCTTTCCGCCCATAAGTTCTGCCAGCTCATCGTGAACTATTTTCACCAGCATTTGTCCCGGCTTTACAGAATTTAATACATCCTGTCCAAGAGCTTTTTCTTTAACCTTATCGGTAAATGTTTTGGCTATCTTATAGTTAACATCGGCATCGAGTAATGCTCTACGTACATCTTTAAGGGTTTCTGCAACATTTATTTCTGTTATTTTTCCCTGTCCTTTAATTAACTTAAATGACTTTTCTAATCTATCGCTTAAATTATCAAACATATCTATATGGTATATCTTACTTTTTTGAAAATGCAAAAATATAAAAATTAACGGGAAAAGTAAATACTTGTTTCTTAACGAATAATAAGATAGGGTCTTGTGTGTAAGTGTAGGTAGATTAGGGTTTTAGTGGGGTTGTATTGTTGGGGAAAATTCTATTTTTTTAAACAAACATATTTTTTTTTGTTTGTATTTTAAAGTCAGTAGGTTATAAACAAAGTAGTTTTAAAACATATCATATACATAAACAAAACAAAAGCAAATGGGTATAATTTACGGTATCTTTATGCGATGTTATTTCGGTTAATTTTTATCAAAAGGATAAAACTTAAAAGACTAAACATTTATATGCAAAATGTATTTATAAACCTAAACAATATTACTATGAAGAATTTTACCCTAAGACTAAAGCAAATTTGCTTAATTGCATTTGTACTAGCAGTTGCTTTAACTTCTAAAGCTCAGGTTACAGTAACATTTCATTTGAATGATTCTGTAAATAATCCTGTTCAAAATGCTCGGATAATAGTTGGCACCGACACTGTTTATCCCAATGTGTCAGGAATTGCAACCTATATTACACCTCCTGTCGATACCCTTTTTTATACGGTTGAATCAGAAAACTATAATCCGGAATATCGTTCAATTATAAATGTAGCGGCCAACCTTAATGAATATGTTACGTTATTTCCTAAAAATGGACCTTTTATTGTTACGCTAAACATAAAAGATAATTCCAATACCAACCCAATAAAAGGTGCAGTTTTAACATCAATGAGCGGTGATGTTGTAATGATTGCAGATATTAATGGAACTATTGTAGCCCCAAATATGTATAACGGCTATTACGACTTTTATATTAATGCAAAAGGTTATATAGGGTTATTCGATAACTTTACTGTAGCTGACAATAATCTTTCAAAAGATATTTTTTTGAATCCAACATCAAATTACTACAATGCACATTTTACGGTAAAAAACGATAGTGGAGTGTCGTTAACTGGAGCCGATGTAAATATACTTGGCTTTTATAATGCTCTTACGCAAGCCGATGGTACAGTTATGTTTGATAGTTTAAGTAATGGAAATTATCCGTATGTGATTAATAAAGCCGGATATAATACTCTTCATGGAACTCTTAATATTCAAGACAATAATGCATTCTTGTATCCTGTACTTATGGTTTTCGATTCATTGTCAAACCAGTTTTACAATGCTTATATTTATATACATGACTCGGTTGGAATGCCTGTTTTTAATGCCCAAGTTAATGTTGACGGGTATGGAATGTATTATACCGACTCTTCGGGATTAGCAACATTTTATGGTTTGCCCGAAGGTGATTATAACTATTCGGTATATTATTCGGGTTATCGGAATTTCTATGGAAACTTTGGTTTGTGGGGTAATAACAATACTATTAATATAAACCTAATGCCGGAAACCGGAAATTATTACAACGCTTTTTTTAATGTATATGATGATTTATCAAATCCACTAGCTAATGCACAAATTAATATTGGCGGATATGGAATGATTTATACCGATTCATTAGGAAAAGCAACTTATAACAATCTGCCGGAAGGGGACTATAGCTACAATGTATATGCTCCGGGACTACAAAACTACTTTGGTAATTTTAGTCTTTGGGGAGCCAATCAAGATATTGATGTTTATCTGTCACCTGATTCAATTAGCGGAAATCAGGTAAACCTTACAGTTACAGTTAAGAATATAGCAGATGGAAGCCCTATAACTAATGCTCAGGTTCACATAAGCGGGGTTTCTTTATTATATACTAATGCTACCGGCGATGTGCACTCCATGGTTTTTGAATCCGATTCTATTTGGGTAGATATATATGCCGATGGGTTTATGGAGTTTCATGGTGTGATGCTCGGAGTTTTTGGCTCTGATTATAACTTTACGGTAGAGCTAACTCCAATGGTTTTGTATACTACATCGATACAGGTTTTCGATTATGAAACAAATAATCCGATACCTTATGCTGTAATATGGGATAGTTATGCTCAAACATACGACACAACTGATATTAATGGATATAAAATATGGCCAAATAGTACACCCCCGGGAGTATATCATTACGATGTAATAAAAGATGGCTATGATACACATCGGGACTCAATGATTGTAGTTGATGCACCTGTTCACCACGATGTTTATTTAAAAAGAGTCCATACTCTAACTATAAATATATTAAGCATTAAAGATAGTTTAGCTATTCCAAATGCTATTTTAACTGTTCTTAATGTTGAAAATGCAACTGGTGTTTCTGATGAAATGGGTAAAATTATTTTTGAGTATGTGCCAAACGATACTTATGACTTTGAAGTTGTTGCCAATGGATACTTTAATAAAATAAGCTCATTTACAGTTACTAATAGCGATACTGTTGCATTTATTTACTTGTCGCCTGAAGTATATAAGCTTACACTAAATGTGAGTAATGAATCGGGTGAGAAAATAATAGGAGCAAAGGTTATACTTGACTCCATAGTGATACTTACCAATAATGAAGGGAAAGCAATTTTTAACGGAGTTACTTCCGGTAATCATAGCTATACTATTGAAGCTGGTGGTTATGAGTTTTACAGCAATAGTTTAGAAGTTTTTAACTCCGACTTTACTGAGTTTGTTCAATTATATCCGCAGTATTTGATAGTTAGTGCTAATATTACAGGTAGTGCTGTTTTTGGCGAAACACTAACTGTTGTTATTGACTCTTCTAATAATACAGGTACGCTTAAATATCAATGGATGCGAGAGTCAATGCCAATTGCAGGTGCTAATTCTAATAGCTATGTTATTCAGGAAAGCGACATTAATAAATATTTGTCGTGTGAAATAACAAGTACTATTCAAAAAGATTTCTCAAATGTATACAATAATGATATGGTAATGAAAGCAAGTCAATCTAAACCAGCCATACCAATTATTGATATAGTTACACATAATAGTATTTCAGTAATAGCAACTGCAGGAATGGAATATTCTATTGACACTATTATGTGGCAATTATCTTCTCAATTCAATGGTCTTGCAGAAAATACACAATACAGCATATATCAGCGCCGTGTAGAAACAAACACTCACTTAGCTTCTGAATCAAGTGCATCTGTATTGGCATTAACTAATGCCGCTCCTGCAAATGCATTAACCGGAAGTGTAACAATTAATACAACAGTAATGTATAACGATACACTTACGGCAATAGTTTCATCGAACAATACAGGTACTCTTTCTTATCAGTGGAAACGTAATGGTGTGAATATATCGGGAGCAACAAGCAGTACATATATAGTAGAAGTAGATGATATAGGTTTTTCTCTGTCAGTTATAATATCGAGTTCTGTTGAAAATGGCTCATTAGGTAGTAATGAAACATTTGCAGTAAATAAAGCAATGAATTACGCAATTCCTGTTGATCCGGCAATTCAGGACTCTACCACCAATAGTATTACTTTGGTTTCTGTTCCGGGGTATGAATATTCATCTAACTATGGTTCAACATGGCAAGTATCACCGGTATTTGAGAATTTATATTCCGGTTCAATGTATTCATTTGTTCAGCGAATCGCTGCAACTTCTGCTATGCAGGCTTCAGTTCAGTCAATGGAGAAATATTTCTATACAGAAAATGTTTATTCTGCAACGTTTACTATTATAAATGACTCTACATTTTATATTGAAGGAGTTGAAATACAGATTGATAATAACCATTATGCTGTAACTGATTTAAGTGGTAAGGCTTATTTCTATGATCTTACTGCAGGTAATTACAATTATACTATTTATGCTTATGGTTATAAGAAAAGCACCGGAACATTTACTATATCTAATCAAACGGAGAATATTAATATAACATTAGAAAGACAGGTTGCTGATTTTAGTTACATAGTTAGTGGTGATACAGTTTGGTTTATGAACACGTCGTCATCAAATTTGAATGAATTTACATGGGAATTTGGCGATGGTTTTTACTATGATGAAGATTCTCCAATCCATATTTATCCGGAGCCGGGATATTATGAAGTTTGCTTATCGGCTAAGGATAGTATTGCCGGCGACTATATTTCTCACTGCAAAGAAATAGAAGTGATAGGAACGGGTAATGTTGAAATATGTAAAGCTGCATTTTCTATAAATAAATTAAGTAATGCTACAATTAAGTTTGAAAATACTTCACCAAATTCTTTCGATGAGTTTTTCTGGTCTTTTGGCGATGGAAATATATCATTTGAGGAAAATGTAACATATAATTATTCTGAAAGTGGTTATTATTTGGTAGAGTTTGAGGCTTACAATAAAACAACAGGTTGTTTTGCAAAGTCGCATAAAGAAGTATTTATAGAGATACCAAACTCGCAGAATACATATGCAAAAGCAAGTTTCGACTTTTTTATTAATGTGAATGAAGTTAAATTCATTAATACATCGCAAGGCACATATACTGATTTAATATGGAGTTTTGGAGACGATAATTTTGCATTTGAGAATACATATACCAATACATATATGTATCCCGGTTTCTATGAAGTATGTCTGACTGTTTTTGATTCGGCAAGCGGCAATGTTTCCGACGATTGTAAAATGATACTAATATCATCAACTCCTTCGCAACAAAATACTGCTGTATGTAATGCTAATTTCGATTATTTTATATCGAAAGATACTGTCAGATTTACAGCAAAAACAGCCGGAAATATTTCAGATTACTCCTGGAATTTTGGCAATGGAAAAAAATCGACACTAAAGAATCCGGTTCATAAATATGCAGAACCCGGGTTTTATACAGTAGAACTTACAACATTTGATTCTATAAGCGATTGTATGTCAACTATTGAGAAGACTATTTTTATAACTCACTACAGTAAGCCGGTGTGTAATGCTGCATTCAAAGCATATGTTGAAAAAGAAACAGTTAGCTTTAAAAATAGTTCAACCGGCAATATCTCGGAATATCATTGGGACTTTGGTGATGGTTATTATTCTAACGAAAAGAATCCGGTACATAAATACAAGAAACCAAATTACTACGATGTGTATTTAGTTACATTCGACACTGTAACCGGATGTGTTAGTGAAACTCATAAGGTTATTTCGGTACTTGATGTTGCGGTAGCTACGTGTAAAGCATCGTTTAAGTATTTTGCCAAAGATTTGGAGGTAAATTTTAGTGGAATAGTGAATGGTGAAGCAACCGAATACTTTTGGGATTTTGGCGATGGTAATTATGCATTCGATAAGGATACATTCCATATATATAATGAGCCGGGTTATTATGTTGTAACTTTTACTGCTTATAATAGTAATAACGATTGTATGAGTTACTTTACCAATGTGGTATATGTATTTAAGCCCGAACTGTCGTTCTGTAATGCATCGTTTAATACATACATAAAAGATAATGATGTTCGTTTTACAAATACTTCAACCGGCGATGCTGATGAGTATTTTTGGTTTTTTGGAGATGGAGCATATGGTTTCTCTGATTCAGTTGTTACGCATAAATATTCAAAACCGGGATTGTATGAAGTAATATTGACATCATACGATTCAAAAAGTGAATGTATTGATACATACTACGATGAGATAGTTATATCAGAAACACAACAAGTTTCATGTAAAGCAGACTTTAGTTTTGCAACAAAAGGTTTGGATGTAACATTCTCAGATCAAAGTAGAGGAGAAGCAACATTTTACTTTTGGGATTTTGGCGATGGTAATTATGATACATTACCAAATACCAAGCATTCATATAAAGAGGGTGGGTATTATCAGGTGTATCACATGGTTTATAATGAAGCAAATTTATGCATTGATGAAATAGTGAAAGAAGTGGTTGTACTGGAGCCGGATGCGAAGATATGTAAATCGGATTTCTACTTTATTGCAGGCAATAGTGGTAATGTTAAATTCTACTCAAAAGCAGTTGGTAACTTCGATGCATACAGTTGGGATTTTGGCGACGGATTAAAATCGAATATAAAAAATCCGGTTCACAACTATACAGAACCCGGTTATTATGATGTTTCTCTTACTGTAAATTATTCTAATGATACGGTATTGCATACATCAGAAAAACAGATATATATCAAGCCCGAAGGAAAATCGGCAGAACCGGTACTTGCTAAATTTTCAAGCAATGCCAGTATATCAAGCTTGAATGTTAAGTTTGAAAATAGGAGCCTTGGTGCTGTTTCTGAATGGTATTGGGATTTTGGTGATAACACTAAACCATCTGCAGAGAGTAATCCGGTTCATGTTTATACAGAAAGTGGATATTATAATGTGTGCCTTACTGTAAATAATGCAGGCTATCAGAATACTAAATGTAAGGCTATTGCAGTAGGAAATGTTAGTAATAAACATTCTGCGTTCTTTACATATTTTGCCGATACTGCAAAGAATACTATTTTCTTTAATAATAAATCGCGTGGAGATATAGTTTCTCAGAAATGGAACTTTGGAGATAATGGAACTTCGGCAGAGAAGAAACCGGCACATAGTTATTTGCAAAAAGGTTCATACGCTGTTTGTCTTACAACAGTTTCATCAGGCGGAAGTGAAAAAACATTTTGCCGAAATGTAAATATATCAGACAAGCTTATTGACACTTGTACCTATAACTGTGTGTGGCCAGGCGATGCTAATAATGACCTTGAAGCCAATCACTATGATATATTTACTATTGGAATGAACTATGGTATGGAAGGCCCTGTGCGTAAAAATGCTTCGAATGTGTGGAAAGGGCAGAGTGCTACGCTTTGGGCTAACTATCAAGCAGATAGTACTAATAATATGCATGGCGACTGTAATGGCGATGGTATTATTAATTTGGATGATACTATTGCAATACGCAATAACTTTGCATACAGTCATTCTGCATATCCTGAAAATTTCACTAAAGCCGGAGCATGGACACTATCGTGTGAGATAGGTGAGGTGCCGACAAAAGGTGCCGCTACTACCAGAACAGTACGCTCTATTTTGACAGAACCTAGCGACAAGGCAGTCAATGATTTATACGCTGTTGGGTATGAACTTGAACTTGTTGGCGCTGAAGGTGTAAACTGGAATGGTATTTCTGTCAATTTCAATGGGACATTCCTTGGTAATGTAGCCAACGATCTAATTACTTTCTATACTGTTGATGAATCTAAAAAGCAAATATTTATCAGCTTAAGTAGGAATGATCAGCAGAACATATCAAGTAGTGGAGCTGTTTCTGTAGTTTACCTACCATTCCCCGACGGCGGCGGAGCAAATCTTGAAGTAATAGCAACCTCAAAAGGCGGTATTCTTGCCGATGGACAAAAAGTGCAAGTTAACGGTGGTAATTATTATATTTCAAGTCTCGACAAAAATGTTGGCTTTACTTCACTTGATGTTGATGTGTATCCGAACCCAAATAACGGAACTTTTTCTATTCAATCAGAGAGTATCTTAAAAGGAACACTCAGTATTGAATTAACCGATCTTATTGGTAATTTGATTCTATCGAACGAATACAAAGTTGAAAATGGATTTTTTAATCAAACTATTAAAACCGAAAACTTACCGCAAGGTATTTATATGCTTCAAATATCAAACGAAGGTTTGGTAAAGGTTATAAGAGTGGTAATTCAGTAATGATTTATTTTGCAAAAAAAAGAGGGTGTTTATAGTGTACATCCTCTTTTTTTTATAACCTTATTAATTCAAATTTTTCACTAAATCAATTCGCACCAAGTTTTCCTCTTTATCTTTGTATTTATTCAAATAATTGTCGTTATTCCAACGTATAACAGCATTATCAGTTATAACTGATATTTTAGCATTACACCATAATTTATTAATTTTAACGGTGTCGCCCTTTTTTAAAACTTTCCTATATCCGCTTATTTCAACCACAACAATACCTTTATATACTTTTAAGTAAAGTTGTTCTTTGGGTGTACTTGGATAATATCTTATACCTTTTTCCAATACAATACATCCATACTTTCTTTCGGGTTCAGAATCGTCAGATATATAGTTATTTATATATGAGTAGGAATCTAACCCGCGCCAAACAAACGATTGCATAGAATGCTTGTGTTTGTTTATATTATCTGTTAAATGCCTCATAGCTAAAAAGTTTTATAATAAATGTGTGTGCAACAATAATTTGTTCATTAAAGATACAAAATTAATTAACCTTTTAGAGAAGGAAAAATTGACATTGTATTAATGTTTGTATGTTTTAAGTGTAATCGGGCGTTTATTATTATGTTGTATTGTTAATCAATGAAAAATGCTACAAAAACTGAACTTAGTAATTGAATTTAGAATATACGATATATGAATTTGGGTTTAAACAATCATTAGAATCGATAGTTATAAGTATCTTGCTGATAATAAATATATTTAAGGTTGTGAAACCATTTCTTTAAATGCCAACGCACTAGCACCCAAGATAGCTGCGTTACCCATATCAAGTTCCGATTGGAGTACTTTTATTTTACCTTTGAAAACAGGCAGTAAATAGGTGTCGAGTTTTTCTTTAATAGGGTTAAAAATTAAATTGCCGGCAGCAGTAGGGCCACCGAATAAGAAAACAGCTTCGGGGCGAACATGATGTATAGTATCGGCAATAGCTTGTGCTAAATAATCGCCGGTTAACTCAAATACTTCTAAAGCAATTTTGTCGCCGGATATAGCTGCATTATATATTTTTTTTGAATCAAGACTGTTGAATGAGTCATTGGCAAGCAAGCTGTCAGAGGCATTGTGTTTTGCCATAAGCTCAAATGCAGTTCGTTTCATTCCGGGTGCTGATGCGTATGTTTCTAAGTGTCCGGGTACGCCACAACCACAAGAACGTCCGCCTTTAAAAAGCATCATATGGCCACATTCTCCGGCAAATCCATCGTGTCCGTATACAAGGTCTCCGTTTACAACAATTCCGCTGCCAACACCGGTTCCAAGTGTATACATTACAAAGTTTTTCATTCCTTTGGCACCTCCATAAATCATTTCACCAATAGTTGCGGCATTGGCATCGTTTGTTAGTGCAATATGCTTAATGTCGGGGAAGTGGGTTTTTAGAATATCGACAAATGGAATTATCCCCTTGAATGATAAATTTGCAGCCTGCTCAATAGTTCCTTTATAATAATTTGCATTGGGAGCTCCCACGCCAATTCCGGTTATTGTAACATTTGCTTTAGCAATAAGGGCTTTTATTGCATCGGACAATTCTTTAATAAACTTTTCTGCATTTCCGTGTGTTGCGGTGGTAATTGAATTCTTTATTATTACTTCACCGTTTTCTTTTACTATTCCAATTGCTGTGTTTGTTCCACCGATATCAACTCCTACTGTTATTTTCATTTTATCTGTTTTTTGTGTTTATTGTACTAAAATACTTTTTCGGTAGTATCTAAAAAACATAATAAAGAGTATTTTTTACTTTATTTTTAATTTTTATTGTAAATTTAGCCGATATTAAAACCATTTCAGTATGATAAAGAATTATTTAAAAGGGTTAATAGAGAGTAATAGCAGGGTAATAGTTCCCGATTTTGGAGCTTTTATGGTGCAAACTTCTGCTAAAGGTAAACAAATATCATTCAATGATTTTTTGAAATTCAACGACGGATTATTAGCTAATGAAATAATAAGGGCTGAAAAAATAACTAAGGGTGAGGCTACTGAAAAAATTAAGGTGTTTGTAAAAGAGATACAGGATACATTTGCAAAAAAAGGAAAGTTTGTAATAGAGGGAGTAGGTGTTTTATCGAAAGATAATTTTGGAAACATAAAATTTGAAACGTCTGTTTCGGAGGTTTCTACATCTGTTTCTGCACCAATAGAGCCTACTGTTGATAATAGCAAAGCTGAAGAAAAGGAGAATACAGGAGCAAAAGGCTCAACAATAGAGGAGAGCAAAAATACGGAAACAATAATTCCTCCCAGGGCAAATGGAGGGAAGAGTATTCCAAGCAAACCATCGCAACCAATACCTTCTGAGCCCAAGGCAGCAGCAGGCATTACTAATAAAAAAGTAAGTATTACTAAACCAACAAGTAACATGAGTTCAAATAACAGTAAAAAAACAGTTTTAATTATTATTGCAGCCGTTGCAGGTATAGGATTAATTGTAGGTGGATTATTCCTTTTCGGTGTTATAGGAGGAGAGTCTGAACCGGTAAAAGTAGCAACTCCGGAACCTGCTCCTGTTGTTGATTCGTTAGAAATAGCTAAAGATACAATGGCGGTTGATACTATTCCTGCGCCTATTGTTGTTGAAGAGCCTCAGGTTGACCCTAATGCAAAAAAGTACTATGTAGTTGCCGGTTGTTTTGAAGTTCCTTCAAATGCTGAAAACTTTTGCGATAAACTAAAGAGCGAAGGATATCCGGCTGAAATAATTAACAGAAGGACTGGGTTTAAAACAGTTAGCTACAAAACATTTTATAGTTTTGAAGAGGCTCTTGAAGAGTGGAAAGAAATGAGAGTGGTTAATCCCCAGACATGGATATTAGTTAAATAGAATACTATAATGATTAATAAAAAGCAGTTTCGGTTGAGGCTGCTTTTTTTTGTTGCTTGAATAGGTATATTTATGATTTTACCATTATAGTGATAAAAAAATTACTAAAGGCTACACGATGTGATTGTAATTGATAAACTATTTCTGTTTGTCGAGGTTGTAAATGTCTTTATGGTAAATAATAATATTGTTTGAATCGACAGTACAAGTATAGTATGTTATAGTTATAGGTATAGGATGGTTTAAAAATACTTTTACCGGATAGCCTAGATTTAGGTAGTGTTGAGTATTTACAATGCTTTTTTTATCATTGTTCAATAAGGTTTGAGCAAGGCTTAGAGCATTGTTTACTCTTATGCAGCCATGGCTGAATGCTCTATCTTGTTTGTAAAATAAGTTTTTAGAAGGGGTATCGTGCAGGTATATGGAGTATTTGTTGTCGAACATGAATTTAACTTTACCCAGAGCATTGTCGGTTCCTGTGCGTTGAAATATTTTGAAAGGAAAATTCGATTGAGAGTATTGGGAAAAATCAATGTCGCAGGGGTTTACTTCAATACCATTTTGACAAATAAACATATTTCGGTTTTGCAAATACATAGAATCGCTTTGGAGTTTTGGAAGCATTTTTTCGCTTGCAATAGAGTTAGGAACAGTCCAGCAAGGGTTATATACTAAGTAGTTTATTTCAGAAGAGAGGGTAGGAGTATAGGTTTTCTTTTTTCCAACTATTACCTCGGTTTCAAATAACAAGGTATCGTTTTGGAAAAGCTGTAGAGTATATTCGGGTATATTTATATAAATACCATTTTTTGCAATTGTATCATTTGAAAGTTTAAGCCTGTCAATATTTGCTTTAAGGGTATTTTTATAATAAATGTCCTTCTGGTTTAAGAAGTAGTAAGTGTTTTTGCCAACTATGCCATCGGCATAAAGAGCGTGTTTGTATTGGAATGCTTTTACGGCCGAGTCGAGTTGGTTGTCGAACTTCATTGATGATATTGCAGAGTCGGGTAGGTTGTATATTCGTTTTTTAAGAATAGAAACATATTGGTTTGAATCGCCAAGACGTAAAATAATATCGGTATTTAAAATAAAATTATTGTTGGCTGTTATATTATCTATTGCGGTTAATTCATTTTGAAGTAATTCAATTGTCGATAATTTCAGAGGAACTTCTTTAATTGTATTTATCGTTAAATTAGCTGTTGGGGGTTTTATAGTATCGTTTGATGATGTTTCAATATTGGGAGTATTTACCAATAGTTCGGTGTTTTTGGTTACAGGACTACAAGCAGCAATGGCAATAAGAGAAAAGAAGAAAAAGTATTTGCTCATTAAAATGAAATATAATAAAATGTAAATATAATTACATTTTCGGACACGGAATAGAACGATACTTTTTCTTTTGAGTAACATCGAATTCGTATACAAACGATACTTCATGACCACCTCCGGTACTTGTTATAAGCTTTGAAATAGAGAAATCGTAGCTATATCCAATTTGCACTCCGTTCATTTGAAAACCGGCAACAAATACAATGGCATCTTGTCGGCTATATTCTTTTATAAATGGTAGGTTGCGATACCACAAACCGAATATAAACATATCGTACATAGTATAAAGGCCAAGGTCGAGCTGGTCGCTCACCCCCTGGTGGCGATATGTTGCCGATATTGAAAACTCTTGCTTTGTGGTAGATATTAGCCTTTGAGCTTTTGCAAATTTGTAACCCCCAAATGCAGTTATTTTCATTGGAGTTCTGCTTTCGGAACTACTAAATGAGATATTTGGCTTGAACAGGTGGTCGACAGTAGTTCCTAGCCAAAATTGCTGGTGAAGTAAGAGAGCAGAAACAGTACCATCGAAAATATGCACTTTAGTACCGTCGATAGTGAGGTTTGGAATAAAAGTTTGCCCTATTTCAATGTTACTGCTGTAATAAAGGGCACTAAGGTCAATGTTTGTTTGACCATATTTCATTGCAATACCCGGGCGAATAAACAATTTGCGGTTTACCTGAATGTTGTACGAATAGCTTACACCAACCGAAGTGTTTGCATAATGGCTGGAGCCAAGTACATCGTGCATTGCAAGTATGCCTATGCCGCTATTAAACTTCGACATATTATAGTCAAATGCAGCGGCAGTTGTAGCCATTTGGCTTCCGAAACGGGGCCACTGGTTGCGGTAGTTTGCGCTTACCCTGTACTCTTTG
>QKGS01000098.1 GCA_003250355.1 Bacteroidota bacterium | reverse complement strand
CCTATCAATATAACAGAACTCGGCACCGGGGCAATAAAAATATCGGGTTCGGAACTTAACCCCGGAATGTACCTGTATGCATTGGTAGCCAACGGTATAGAGATAGATACTAAACGAATGATTTTAACTGAATAATTATGAAGAATTTATTTTTAATAGGATTAATTGCATTTTGCTCCCAATTGGCAGCAATTGAATTTGCCCCTATTGGTGCTGAATGGTATTACAATCTTCCAGATTATATGTCACTAAATGGTAATGATTTTGAGTATGTAAAAATCACATCGGTTAAGGATACTATTATAGATACGAAACATTGTAGAAAATTGGAATTAATTAACAGTTATGACAATAAAATTTCAGCGGAATATATTTATCAAACCGGCGATTCAATATATTATTACAATTACTATTCTCAAACTTTTCATTTGCTATATTGCTTTTCTGCCAAAATTAACGATACTATAAATGTCCATATAAATAAATTTAAAGCTACAGATGGGTTCTTTTCATATTCTGATAGTATCAACAATTTTCAATATAAAATAGTTTCAATTGATACTGTTACTATTGATGGTAAAGAGTATAAAAGACAAAAAGTAAAGTCACTATCTGCATATAGTTGGTTTTTCTACAATAATTTAATTGGCGAAAGTTATATTATTGAAGGTATTGGAAGTGTTGAATACTTTTTTGGGGTATCGTCAGATATAACACCAGAAACAGTAGCGGAAATGTTAAGATGTTATACTGATAATGACATTAAATTTAAAAATGAAGAATGGAACATTGATTGTGATTATACAACAGGACTGAATGAAAACATTCAAGACTTTAGTATAAAGGTCTATCCAAATCCTGTTACTGATATTATAAATATTGAATCGGAGGAAATTATTAATAATTTAGTAGTGTGTGATAATTATGGAAAAGCCATTATAGAGTTGTCGGCTAATTGCAAAAATATAGTTCTTAATATGTCAGATTGGATAGATGGTATTTACTATTTACAAATACGAACAGATAAAAGTGAACTGATAAAAACAGTTTTAAAGTATGAAAACTAAAATATATTTCTTTGCTATTCTGAGTGTTTGTTTACATATACAGCGGGTGCTCAATGCAATAGTTGTAAAAAGAATATTGTTTGGCTTGAAGTCAATAATAATGTAAATATGAAGACTAAAAGTTCGTTGGATAATGAGATTATTTCAAAATCAAATAAGTATAAAATCAAACGAATTTCAAAAGCATTCCCATACTCAAAGAATGAATTATTGATGAGGTTATATGAAGTTGAATTTGAGGGTGACCGGAATGAATTAGATAAAAATGTGAATTCATCAAGTATGTATAAGAGAACTATATCATTGCCGGAAGAAGAAAATATAGAGTTATATACACCTTCGGATTATATGTGGTATTTACCTACAGAATCAGACCCCAATGGTTGGTTATGGCATTTGAAACGTATACAAGCCGATAAAGCTTGGGATATCACTAAAGGAACCCCGAATATAAAGGTTGCAGTAATTGATACGTGGTTTGACATAACTCACCCCGATTTGGAAAATAAATTCATATATAATTACGACCCATATGATAGTATTGAATTTGGAAAAGTTTGTGGAAAAAATGTTCATGGAACTATTGTGTCAAGCTTAGTTGCTGCAAAAACCGATGGAGGCGGACAATTAGCCTCCGTGGGCTTTAATACCATGATGATAGGTTATAAAGCTTGGAGTGGAAGTTATTTACAAAGAGCGCAACATGCATCTTTGGCTTTAGGTGTTGATATTATAACATCATCTGCTGGAGGTTGGTCATGTACAAGTACAACAGATACTATTGAGAAAGTTGCAGTTCAAGAGATACTTGACAATGGAACTATTGTAGTAATGCCGGCTGGTAATGGTCCGACAGGAACACGATGCTATAAGGGTAGAGAGCGGGCATTTAAACCACTAAGTCCTGAATATGATGATAGGATAATAATGGTAACAAGTAGTGGAATAGATGATAAGCATCAATATTTTGAAGCAGGAATTGATAAAACACATTCACATTTTCAGGAAGTTGATGTATGTTCGCCCGGTTACAATATTTTCGGTGCAATGCAAACAACAGATAAATATTGTAATGAAAATACATGGCCATATTATGGTTCATGCACAGGTACATCATTTGCCACTCCTATTGTAGCCGGCATATGTGCATTAATGAAAAGTATTGACCCTTGTTTAACTCCTGCAAAAGCTCAAGAAATTATAAAATCGACAACCGACCCAATTTTAGATGCAAATTTGTTTACCGGGTTAATTGGAACAGGAAGGGTTAATGCATACAAAGCAGTAAAAGAAGTCGGTACTAAGTATTATTATAATGATATTATTTCAGGTAATAAAACAATATCAGCCGGATATGGTTTTGATTTCTCAAATACAAGTATTGGCATAGCTTCAAACATAAAGCTTATTGCTCGAAAAGAAGTTACAATTAATAAAGGTTTTGAAGTACCACTAGGTAGTACACTTGAAATAGTATTTGATGAGACAGTAGTTAATAGTTGTGAAAACTAAAAAAGAGAGTTGCAACTTAAGTCTTTTATTTTATTAATTGCACGTAACAACATCAAAACCGCAAGGCAATGTTGTAATTAAAAACGGAGCCTGCGTAATATTTGAAGCCGAAAATGAAACACTACTTCACAATGGCTTTGAAGTAGAACTAGGAGCCGAGTTTGAAGTAAAATAGAGTAACGTAACATAACAAACGGCTGCATTCCTAAGGTTTGCAGCCGTTTTTATTGTGT
>QKGS01000011.1 GCA_003250355.1 Bacteroidota bacterium | reverse complement strand
TAGCAAATTCAGCAAGCTAAACCTGTTCAGCGGGCTCAACAACATTCAAGACATTACTCTTAACGAAAAATACGCTACCATAACCGGTTACACTCATAATGATTTAAAAGAATCGTTTACCGATTATCTCGATGGTATTGACTTGGAAAAAATAAAACAATGGTACAACGGTTACAACTATTTCGGTGAACCGATTTACAACCCATTCGATATACTGCTTTTCCTTTCCGAGAACGGTAAATTCAGCAATTACTGGTGGAAAACCGGAAATCCAAAATTTCTCATAGATATATTAAAAAATAATAAATACTATCTCCCTAATCTTGAAAATATAACTGTAAGCGAAGAAACACTTGAATCGTTCGATGTTGAACATATCAATATAGTTGCACTGCTTTGGCAAACAGGCTACTTAACTTTTGATAAGGAGGTAGGCGATGAAAACTTTTTGCTGTATAAAATGAAGATACCTAATCTGGAGATTCAAAAATCGCTCAATGCCTTGTTTTTCGATTATTTGAGCAATATGTCAACGCAAAAAACTACTCATCAGCTTAAAATTCATAATATTCTGAAAAGCAAAGACTTTTCGAGTCTCGAAACCGAAATAAAATCACTCTTCGCTGCCATTCCATACCAGAACTATGTGAACAACAACATGGGTACTTACGAGGGGTATTATGCCAGTGTTATGTACACTTTTATGGCTAGCCTCGGCTTTTTGGCTTATGCCGAAGATACCACCAACAAGGGGCGTGCCGATATGACTTTAAACGGCCCGAACGAAATTGTAATACTGGAATTTAAAGTAGATATGCCCGCCGAAGATGCCCTGCACCAGATTAAAACCAAACGGTACTACGAAAAATACCTCAGCCACGGCAAGCAAATATATTTTGTGGGTATGCACTTTAGCAGCGACGAAAAGAATGTGGTGAGTATGGTGTGGGAGAGGTTTGAGAATTAGGTTGCGGGTTGCAAGTTGCAGGGTTGAAAGAATAATTAATTCTAATGCATGGTTAGGTTTTAAAGATTTTAATAATATTGAACAAAAATTACTCATACCTTACCCAACCACGAGCGGTAGCTAAACAAATAAGCTCCGATATATTACTCACTTTGTATTTTTTAATTAAGTTACGCCGGTGAGTATCAATAGTATGTTGCGATTTAACCAATTTGCGCCCAATATCTTTTGAGCTTAATCCCTTGCCAAGTAATTGGAGTACTTGCAATTCGGTATCGGTTGGTATATCAAAATGTGTTTTATGCAGTGTTGCATTATTAAGTGCCACTTTTACAGCTACCAACAGCTGCTCCTCATTAAATGGTTTTATAATATAATTTGCCGGTTTTGTTTCAAGTGCATTTTTAAGAGTATCAGTATCGGCATAAGCGGTAATAAACATAAAAGGAACTGAACTATTCATAACTGTTTCACGCATTAGCTTTATTCCCGAATACTCACCCCCAAGATTAATATCGCAAAGAATAAGGTCGCAACTGTTCGACACTATTAACTCATAAGCCGTAGTATACTTAGTTGCATAGCCAATAACTGCATAACCGTTACTTTCAAGAATTTTGCGCATTCCTAATGCAACTAAAGCTTCATCTTCTACTATTATAATTCTGTTCATCCCTACCTTGTTATATATCACACCGCTCTTGTGTTAATCGAGCAATAATTCAACTATTACCTCCCCACTTTCGTTAAAATTAGCAGTTACACTCCCCGAATAATCGGCAGCCAACGCCCTAACCAAATCCAATCCTCCGCTACTTCCATTTTTATGTATAGGTATATCTACAATATTGTTATTTAACACTTGTATAAACAGCTTATTATTAACAGTATTAACATTAATAGCGATTGTATTATCACGCTCATAATCAATACCATACTTAAAGGCATTAGTTATAAGTTCTGTTAGTATAATTCCAATATTTACAGCCGTGGCTGCTTTAATTTTAACCTCTGATACATTAATCGATATCTTAACATTATTGCATAAATTCAACGACTGAGCTATAGAGTTGGTTAAATCGGAAATATACTTATGTAAATCGGAAACAGCATCGTATGGTTCCTTATGTAACTGTCTGTGCAAAAGCACCATACTATCTATACGGCCTTGTGCTATTTTTAGAGCCTCTTTTGCATCGCTGTTTGTTGTACTATACCGCTGCAACGAAAGCATAACCGACATTATTTGCAGATTGTTTTTAACCCTGTGGTTCAATTCCATTAACAGCGTTTTAGCTATTCGTTCTCTCCTTTCAAGTTCTTCATTATCTCTCTTTTTCTCTCTATACTTTCTTAACAGAATTATAAAAAGAAAAGCCAACAGTGTTATTATAATTAAAGAGCTGCTCAAAATAACTTGTCGTATATGTTTCTGATTCTGCATATTAATCTCATGGCTTATTGCTTCATCAAGCAATAGCTGTTCCTGTAATTTTATATTTAGCTTAAACTCGTTTTCACTAAATAAGCGTAGCTCAGCAATTACCGAATCGTATTCATTAAAACTTTTACCCTGATAATAGAACGCCTTTTTATAATTGCCGAGTTTATAATATATTTCGCTCGACATAGTGTAATAATAGTTTGTTATACGAGATTGATTCAAATAAGGTTCAAGCTCATGTAACCATTGCAAAGCTTGCTTATATTGCTGTGTTTTATAGCAATACGACACCTTCAACATAACAAATTCATAATATTGATATTGTGCATTGTTACCGGCAATAATCAACTCTATGGAATCGATATACCTGCTTGCTAAATAGATACTATCAAGTGCAGAATAGTACTTAACTGAAACTCTATATAAGTTGAATATTTGAATATTACTTAGATTGTCATAATTATACAATAATTTATTTATGTAAGTTTTGGCAGAGTCGGAGAATGTAAGATTGGTTTCTGACAAACTGTTATAACACTGAGCAATATGTACAAGGCTATTGTTATACTTTTTTATGTCAACACCATTGTATAAAAGAGAGGCTCTCTTCAAATACTCGGCTCCCCTTTCATAATTGACCATTTGCATAAGCAATAAGCCTATTTCTAATGAGATATCGGCTGAGAGTATTGCATTATCAGTTCTAATATTTAAATCATATGCTTTTTGCAAATACTCGCGAGCCCTTACATAATCGTACTTTAATTTATAAACAGAGGCTGTTTCAAGCAAAAGTCTAACCATATTTAAGCTATCAGCATTGGTTTTTGCCAATTCAAAACCTCTATTACATATAACTATGGAACTATCTAATTCATTTCCCATTTTATAAAGCCACTCCAAAAGTAAGTAACTGCCAACAAGGGTATTATAATTGCTTTTTTTATAATTATTCTCTAACAACAATATTGCCCTGTTTACACTAACCTTCGACATTTCAAAATTGGCAATATCCTTATAATACATAGCCTTAGCAGTATTCATATTTACTATATGCTTATGTATATTATACTTACTTGCTATTTGAATAATCACAGTTTCATATTGTAAAGCTTTTGCAGTATCGGTTTTAAGGTAATAATTGAATAGTTTAAAGTAAGTATTTAGTTTAACGGTATCGTGAACCTCTGATTGTGAAGCAATAATTAACGAATCGACATAAGTACTGCTATTGTAGGCATAAGCACCAGTAAATATTGTACACAGAGCTATGTGCAATATAATATATATTCTATGTAAACCCCTGTGATTTATAACGTATGAAGAATAATAAAAACTACCACCTTTGAAAAAAGCCTGCTTATAAATAAGCAGGCTGCACTTTTCATAAGCTAATTAGTTCGATGTTGTAAAAAATTGTGTCAACAATTAAAGGGTATACATACAACACCAAAAGTGCTAAACATTAACTTACTTATAATCTACTATTATATAGCTTACCTCTCTGTTCCGGAAACACACCAATAGTTCCATTAACTAAACAAAAGGATAAACTATAATACAATGTTACAGAGGAAATAAGTCAAATGAAATACTCAAAATTGAGTATATTTTGATTTTTGTATTTACATAATTTATACTATCTTAAATACCTCATTGTAACATTATTTCAATAAATAGCGTATTAAAAATTTGGTGTTTAACTTAAAGGATATATTATGAAAGCAAGATGGATTACTTATCTGTTTGTTGCATCCACATTATTTGCAACAGTCAACATTCATGCACAGGACAATATTTCTGATATTGACCAAGATTTACTCGATATGTCGTTAGAAGAGCTAATGGATATACAGGTATATTCGGTATCGAAGCAGGAGGAACGGTTGTCGGAGGCTCCTATGTCGGTGTATCAAATATCGAAAGATGAACTTAACCGTTGGGGTGTACGCTATTTGTACGAAACCGTTGGACGAACCCCCGGATACTCGTTTTACAATACCGATTATTACGGTCAGTATGGTGTTATGGCTCGCGGGTGGCAATCGATATGGCGATATGGTTATAGTATAGAGTTAATGCCTATTATAGACTTTGGTCATACTACGTTGCCGCATGAGTTTTTTGGCAGTATGGAAGCTGTACGCGGACCCGCCGGATTAGCCTGGGGTAGTGGTGCCAATGCCGGGCTTATGAACAGTAACATTAGAACCGACCTTAACGGAGCCGAACTTGTTACTTCGTATGGCAACAATAATCAATACTCGGTAAGTGCCCTTTATGGACATAAATTCGACAATAAAGATGGTTCTATTTTTGTAGGGCTCAATCAAAAAGGACAAGACTACACAACCCAAAAAAACACATTCGGAATACCGGGTCAGGAATGGAAAACAAACGGGGTAAATCCATCGTTCTCTTTTATTGGAAAGGTAGATTATAAAGGGTTTAAAGGAGTGTTTTACCATGAACACAACGACCATGTATCGCCACAATACTGGTGGGGGCCAACATATTCGCAAGACTCAACCGGAGCTTATGGGTTAAATGGCAGCGGACAATTTTGGAAAGGGATAGCCGACACCCTTAAACAATCGCCTCACGACCAGCTCGATATGACAGCTTACAGAATTGAATATGCTCTACCGCTTAACAACGATAATGTTAACATTTCGTTGTATCACAACTACTATAAACGTATGTGGTTTTTTGAACCTGTTGGAGCGGGAGGCGACCAACGCCGCGATATAGGTTTTAATGCAAATTTTAAACTTATAGACAGTAAACTGAATATTGCCTTGGGCAGCGACCTGTTTGGACAAACCAAAGAGAAAACCAACTACTTAAATCACCCGTGGGCATTGGCTCAGGGAGTTGACTGGTCAAGCTCGGTATATGAGCCTAACGACATATACTATCACAACGCATTTACACAAGTGGGATATAATGTAACCAACAACTTAAAACTAATAGCAGGTACACGTGTCGATTATCAGGATGATGGCACTTTCAGCGATTTAATTGTTTTTTACCGTGCGGGTGCAGTTTATAAGCTTAACGACGATATGGTTGTAAAATACTTCTATAACAATGCCCCTCGCCGTCCGCAATCGAATGAGCGAAGCTCAACATCGCCCGATGCCGAAAATCTCGATGCTCACGAACTTAGTTTTGTAGGTAACATAAATAATTTGTACGATTTCAATATTACCACATATTACCAAAAGCTTGATAACCAGATTACCCAGTCGAAGGATAATAATTTTAACGATTTTATAAATACCGGCGGCCTTGAAGCTTATGGTATTGAATGGGGAATAAAAGCAATGCCGCAGAAAGATTTGTTAGTATACTGGAATGGCTCATATAACTCGGCTAAGGTTGTAAAAGGTTATGCAAAAGATGCAACAGGCAACTATTCATTCGACAATAACGGCAATAAAATTGAACAATCGGAACCTCATAATGCCGACTACAAACCACTGTTTGTTCCTACTTTCAACTCGTTTCTTGGTGCAGAATACAATATAGCTTCATTGGTTAGGTTTAATATAGGTTGGCGCGGCATATACGGTATTCCGTATATTGACTTATATGGCAAAGAAAAAACAGCCAAAACCAATTTTGTAGATGTTACCTTAGTTTCGAAAAAATTTTGGGATAAGCTTGAACTGTCGTTTGTAGCTCTTAATGTTTTAAACAACACTCAGGGAATGCCTGCTTATGGTGAACACGCAATGAATCAGCCGGGAACTATTGAACCCGAAGGGATTAGCTTTTACTTAAAGTCGAGATTTACTATTGGGAATAAATAAGAGTTGTAATTTCAGCCGCTGATTAAAACAAAACGAAAGAATATAAATAATATGCCGCTAATTAAATAATATATAGTAGCAATAAACTAAAAAGCCGCTTATTCCATTAGCGAATAAGCGGCTTTTGTATTTATCTATTTGTCCTGTGTTTTCTTTTCAATTGAGCGTAAACGGCTTTCTAACTCGGGCAATTTACGGAAGTATACATACGATTTTCTAAAGTCGGAAATATTGAATGCGGGAGCGCCCATAAGAATAGCTCCTTTTTCCTCAATACTGCTAAGAACACCCGCTTTTGCGGTAAGTTTTACTTCGTCGGCTACGGTTATGTGACCGGTAATACCAGCCTGACCGCCAAACATACAGTTTCTGCCTATTTTGGTTGAACCTGCCACACCGGCCTGAGCTGCCATTACAGTACTTTCGCCTACTTCAACGTTATGGCCTATTTGAATTAGGTTATCGAGTTTTGCACCCTTACGAATAATAGTATGCCCCATAGTAGCACGGTCAACAGTAGTGTTTGAGCCTATTTCTACAAAGTCTTCAAGTATTACATTACCTATTTGCGGTATTTTTTTATAGTTGGCGGTATCGGTTGGGGCAAAGCCAAAACCATCGGCACCAATTACTGCTCCCGAATGTATGGTTACATTGCTTCCAAGAACGCAATCGTGATATATTTTACAGCCGGCATATAATATAGTATCGTCGCCTATTTTCACATTATCGCCAATATATACCTGCGGGTAAATTTTTACATTTTTACCCATTTTTACATTTTTACCTATGTAGGCAAATGCACCTAAATATAACCCTTCGCCGTGCGTTGCTGTTTCGTGCATAAAGCTAGGTTGCTCTATACCGTTTTTCTTTTCGTACAAAGCCTCTGCAACCATCTCCATAAGCGAAGCAAATGCTTGGTAAGCATCGGGCACTTTAATAAGGGTTGCTTGAACCTCTTTTTCAGGTTTAAAATCGTTATTAACCAGTACTATACTTGCACCTGTGGTGTATAGGTAGTCTTTATATTTAGGATTAGCTAAAAATGCCAAGGCCCCTTGGGTTGCTTCTTCAATTTTTGCTACGGTGTGTACTTTTACTTCGGGGTTTCCTACAACAGTTCCTTGCAGTACTTCCGCCACTTGTTCGGCTGAAAATTGTATCATCTTATTCAATGTTTTGGGCAAAACTAATATTCTGTATGAAAATATCGGGTATGTTTTTGATTTTTTTAATGTATAAAAGTTTAAATTATGTCTAGCCGCAACAACATTGAAGAACTATCATTCCGAGAGTAGAAAATTTTCATTTAATAATGTTGTATGACGTTTGAAATTACTCTTTTCAATAGTGAGCTAAAGATTCCTCCCGATGGTCGGAATGACCGGTTCAACTCGGGAGGAATCTCAACTGTAAATAAATGAGAGATTTGAAAAAATACGTCATTCCGAGCTTTGCGAGAAATCTCTTTTAAATTTACCGGACAGTAGTGATTTAATTTTATAATTCATTGCTACAAAATAATTCATTATTGAATTTACTTCTTTACTATTTTAAAACTCTCAACTCCATCAATTATAATAAAATAAACACCGTCACTTAAAGTTGAACATTCAATAGCAGTATCTTCACTTTCGAATATGCCTGATATAATTTTATTCCCTTTAATATCAGCAATGTAATAACTTACCATACCGGCAGTAATATTGCATTTTACATTCAGCATATCGGCAACAGGGTTAGGGAATACCGACACTTCAAACTTACTTTTACTTTCAGACAACAGGTTAATAATATCATATTTGCTGCTTACATTCCCTTGTGCAAGAACGGCTCTGGAGCTGCCACAAGTGCCTGTAAATGTTTGCCCTATGCTCCATGTAATAATAGCATCGGCGGTTTCTGCACTGTTTGCTGCAGGAACTACCACAGGCTGCATCTGCGAAAACAGGTTTCCTGAAATTAATATTAAAAATATCAACATTCTCATTACTTAACTTTTACCATATACACAACATAAACATTTTCGGCACGTGTTTCACTCGATGTACGTGCTCCCGACGATTTAGAAGCATCGAACTTTAATATAGCCATACTTGCACTGGTTGAGTACGAAGGGCTGGAAACTGTAGAACCACCACTCATTGTAGAACCGGTAAAAGCACCTGAAGCACCCGAGCGTCCGGTAGCTGCGTATGTATTATTTATAGAGCCTGTAATATTCTGCAAGGCATCGTTCTGATAACTACCTACATTGTTACCGCTATTGCCACCGGTTTTGATTGCTGAACGGCCATTTCGGTCGGGGTCGCGCGATGTTGCAGCCGATACACCGCGAAGAAACAATCCCCGTAAATCGGGTATATTAAAATCGGTTCCCGAACCATCGGCTCCACTACCCCACGCTGTACCAATAGCCATATACAGCATAGGGTAATCGCTGCTGCTCAGAGCACGGCCGTCGGCAACCATCCATCCTTGCTCAACAGGTACATTCTCGGCAGGGCCGGCAAACGGTATTATGCTACCCACAGGCATTTGAAATGCTGTCATCATTGCAGTAACACCACCGTTCCATCGGGCAGTATCGGCAGCTGTAATTGATGCTGCTACCGATTTCCCGAATTCAGGGTCACTCTCAGTTTTTATATATTTTGCAGTATCACTCAAATCGGGAGTCCCCGACAGGTCGGAATACCTGCCGCTGAAATCGTCGCTGCTGTCTTTATCCCAGTTTGTATAGTCGGGTTTATTACTCAAGTCGGAATAGCTTCCGCTAAATGCGTTGCCTGCCTTATCTGCATATTTTGCATAAGGAACGGAAAGCAAACGGCTTGTGCCTAAAAGAGTTCCATCAACCTCAACAGTTACAAAGTATGTACCTGCCGACCAGTTTATTGTACTGAAATCGTCAGAGGAACCGCCCTCACCTATTATTACATTCACAACACCATGCGAATTAGTTACAGTGTTATGTGTTTCAGAATATACATTCTCGCCTGCTGCACTCCCTTTCAAAATACTGATATTTAATACTACATTCCTGCCTGCTTTTGGCGAACCATCGGTATTGAGTACCTGTGCCTGATAAGTAAAGCTGTCGGGGCTTTGTGCAAATACGGCCACACATAGTAACAGCGATAATAATAATGAAGTTAACTTTCTCATATTCAATTCAAATTATTTACAGTTTTATTAATTCCTTTTCGTATATAACATTGCCGGTTGCAATAAACTTTATGGTGTACTTCCCTGTTGAAAGCGGTGATACATCAATCTGAGCATTATTTGATATATTGCTAGTAATCAGAATATTTTCATTGCTATCGCAAATATCTACCCTTGTAAGCTCACTGCCTGTTTCAATATTTAAAACATCGGTAGCCGGATTAGGGTAAAACAGTATATCGTCGCCTTTCACATAGCATTGGTCGGCAGGGGTATCGGGGTGCACATTAACCTGAGAAGTGAAACGGGTTACACAATTCCCTTTCTCCACATCGACATATACAGTACTGCTTCCTTCGCCAAGCTGTTCTCCTTTAATGACAATGCTTTCAGAGTTATGGCCTGTACTCCATAAATAACCATCGAAGTTATCCTGCAATTCTACTTTCAACGAATCGGAGTAGCAGAGATTATATTCAGCTTTCAGCTCATTTGTTGGTTCATCTGCCACATTAAGCGTAAGCTTTATAGTGCTGTCGCAACCATGTATTGTGCTATTTTTAATGTAATAAATACCCGATTCATTTTTCCCATAAATACTTGTACCACTACAAATTGCAGTATCTGTTTCAACATAAAATTCAGGATATTTTGTTACCGAAAGTCTGAATATATCGTTACATCCGATAGTATTTTTATTTATAACAGAATCGTATACTCCGCGGCTGTACATTTTGCCGTTAAAGGCAAGTAGTTTATTACCACAAACTCCTGTATCCAAACGGGTAACATTCTCATTTACCGTAAGGTTATATACGATTATACTATCGGTTTCAACTAACGATTTAAGTGTATCGGTATATACACCTGTATTACATATATTTGTATATAACAAATTAAGCCCCTCACTCTCACAAACAGTAGTGTCAATATTGGTGTAATAAGTATAGTAATAGTTTGTTGCGGAGCAAAAATCGTTGGTTGCAGATTTATAAATATTGCAAACTTTATTGCCCAAATAATCGTACTCAGTTCTGTCAGACATTGTACTACTTGACCTGTACTCCGACTTTATATTACCCGAACCGTAAAATTCATACCTGTCATTTTCGCTTAATGCACCATCGGGATATGTATACCTTTTTCGCTGAATAATATTACAATTGGTGTCGGATATAATATATTCCTTATACTCGTATGAGTAAAAATCATTGGATAATTCGTGAATATACGACAGGCAACCTTTGGCTGAGTAGTTTTTGGTAATACTTTTATTTACAGTATAATTTACCCAGTCATTTGAAGTTAAATATGAATAGCTGAGAATATCACCACCGGTATTGTAACTATAAGTATACTTCTCGCCCTGCTTTGCCTGATATGGATTAAAGTTATTGTCGTATAACCATGTAGTATAAGTTCTTTCCTTCTCTTTAAGCTTACCATCGGAATAGTAAATATAGCTTGTAACATCGCCATCGGAAACCCACTGCTTTGTATTAATATTGTATGTGTATTTAGCCGAAGCTTTCAACAAACCATTGGTGAAATATGAATATGATGTACTATAAGCCGAGGTAATATTATCGCTGCCATAGTAACCGTGAGTAATATGGGCAGTAATATTGCCATCGCCATTGTATATAAAAATCTCGCGTTTGTCGAGTTTCACTGTATTATTGCCCGACCACGAATTAGAATAGTGGTCGTAAATTATGGTATCGGTCAGGTAATAATAATATGTATATGAGGTATCGCTGCCGTAAGTCCAGTTATATACCTCATATTCGTAGTCTAGCGAATCGGTTGGCAAATAGGCCTTAGATCGTATTAAATAGAGGCTCATAGTGCTGTCTTCCGAAATCAGGTAACGATAATCGGCAACCTGTCTCCCTTTATTATCGTAGCTGTACATATAAGCATAATTAAAATAGTAGTTGGTGCTGTCGGCTTTCATAGCGGCAGTTTTCAGCTCTGTTTGGTTGCCGGCACTGTCGTAAATGATAGATTCTCTTAGCATCAGAGCTTCGAAATATTTATCGTAAACATATTTTTCACGCTTCACTTTTATGTTATCGGTATCGTAAAACCACAAATAATATGAAGCGGTATCGTTGTTTTGTATTATTACAGAGTCGGTTATATCACCGTCATTGTTCAGCTCCACTACTGTCCGGTTTGAGCTTTTTAAGCTATCGGTTTGGTCGTATGCGGCATAGCTGTTCATAACCATAACACCCTGTTTGTAAACAGAAGTGTTAATGCTTGAAACATAAACGGTATTATTACTACCCATTAAGTAGTTTACTCTCACCACCGAATCGAGTACCGAAGTGGTTTGGGCATGGCAGTAAATAGCAGATATTATAAGTACAATTGTAGTTATAATGGTTCTAAGTGAATGAGTATATTCTGATTTCATTCTCAATACAAATTGTTAAGTTTTTAGAATTAATGTTTCATATCACAAAGCAATTGCAATTGCTTTAGTGCACAATCCCTGAATTCAGGTATTTTGTATTACAACAATTTGGTATAAAAATGGTAAAATAAGGTAAGGTAAATGCGACAAATTGTACATTTTGTACGGCAAATGGTAAATAATTGGAGTGCCGAAAACATAAAATCCGCAGAAAGGGGTAAAGGTACGCCGGAAAAAGCAAATTTATTTTTCAACGTTTCTTAGCGTAACCGGAGGGTTATAAAGAGGGGTTAGTAAATACTTACTCCCGAATGCTATTCTTATTAATCTAATCACAATTATTCCGCAGTAATTTGTAAGAGTATCATCTTTAGATTCTTCAATTTACCATGAATAATTTGCCATATCTCTTCAGCATCAATACCAAAATAATTATGTGCAATAATATTCCTAAGCGCACGTATTCGTAACCATTCAATATTATCTGATGTCTCATCAATAATCTTATCCGATAGCTTTTCGGTCATTTCTCCAATCACTACAAAGTTCATCATAACAGCATCAAACGATTTTGTATCTTCATAAAAATCATCAGCGTTATTAAACGCAACACTATAATTCTCAATTTTTTGAATTGCCTCAATAATATTCAATATGCAAGCAAAGTCTTTATGACTAGTTTTATACATATTTAACTTCTGATTCTATAATTGCCCTAAAAACAGGTTTAATATATTTTAGCCTGCATATATCAACTGTCGTATGAAAAACATTATAAATCTCAGTCTTCAGTTTATACTTAATAGTGTGTATATCTTCAGTATTTGGCTCAAATTCAATCAACAAATCAATATCACTTTGGTCTGTTTGTTCGCCTCTGGCAATTGATCCAAATACTCCTATTTTTGTCAAATGGTAGTCCGCCTGATAACGTTTCTTATTATCTGACAAATATTTAAGTAAAGTAGTAGAATCAATCATTGTTCTAGTTTATTTTTTAACAAAGATAAGCTTTTTAAATTTCTAAAACCCCCATTTGTTTACAAACTCAGTTACTTTATTCCCCTGGTTTTAAGGATAATAATAATTTCTACCTCTTTATTCGGCGCATAACCTCCGATGAGAACAGAAATTGCTTAAGCTCCTCATTATCGGTATTTAAAAGCTCCTCTTTATGGCCATACCACCACGACTTACCCTGATGTATAAAATTAATGTTATCCGACGACTCCAAAACAGAGTTCATATCGTGGGTATTTACTACTGTGGTGATATTAAATTCGTATGTTATCTCTTGTATCAGCTTGTCAATAACAATGGCAGTTTGAGGGTCTAATCCCGAGTTGGGCTCATCGCAAAACAAATACTTAGGATTCAAAGCAATAGCCCGGGCTATTGCTGCACGCTTTTGCATTCCACCGCTAAGCTCGGCCGGATATAGCTTTTCCACTCCCTGCAAGTTAACCCTGTCTAAACAAAACTTAACCCGCTGGTATTTCTCTCGGTATGTTTTATTTGTAAACAAATCGAGTGGATAAAGTATATTTTCAAGTATTGTAGCCGAATCGAACAGTGCTCCACCTTGAAACAACATTCCTACTTCGCGCCTTATTTTTGCCTTCTCTTTCACTTTCAGCGAGCAAAAATCGATACCACTGAATAATATTGCACCACTATCTATTTCATGCAGCCCCACAAGCGATTTTAACAGTACTGTTTTACCGGAACCACTTTTACCTATTATCATATTAACTTTAGCAGGCTCAAAATCTGCACTGACATTATTCAGTACAGCCTTATTTTCAAAGCTTTTCGATACGTTTTTTACACTTATCATGACAATATAAGCTGGGTTAATAACAAGTCGAAAAGCAATACCAATATACTACTGTGTACAACAGCCTTAGTGCTCGATTTGCCTACATCGAGTGCGCCCCCTTTGGCATAGTATCCGTGAAATGCCGAAACAGTAACAATTATATAGGCATATACAACCGACTTAATTAATGAATAAGGAATATAAAACGGTTTAAATTCTAATTGAATGCCATACACAAAGTCTTTAGTAGTAACTACACCTGAAAGTATAGCCGATACCCAACCGCCTATAATGCCCACAAATATGCTTATTATTACCAATACAGGCATAAATATAACAAGAGCAAACACTTTTGGCGATACTATAAACGAAGCCGAATTAACACCCATAATTTCCAGTGCATCTATTTGTTCGGTTATACGCATAGTACCTATTTCCGATGCTATATTAGAACCCACTTTACCGGCAAGTATAAGTGCAATTATAGTCGATGAAAATTCCAAAAGCAAAGTATCGCGGGTTGTTAAGCTTACCAAATAACGCGGATATAGCGGGTTATCCATATTATAGGCAGTTTGTATAGTTATGGCAGCACCTATAAATATTGATACCAGTATAACTATTCCTACTGAATTAACACCAAGCGTTTGCAATTCACGAACAAACTGCCTGAACCATACGGCACTTTTTTCAGGTTTACGAAAAACCTGAGTTATGAATATAAAGTACCTGCCTAACTGCTCAAAAAATTTCATGTTTACCAATTTGTTGCATTAGAACCGAAACTAAGTATAGTACAGAAGTAGAAAGTATTAATTACTACTCTATTAAAGTTTAGATAAAAAAACCTAATGCATAAAGCGGGTTAAATATAAATAATTTACATACAAATAAAAAAGGCTGCTCCAATTGGAACAGCCTTTATATATTAAGAACAAACTTATTATTCTTTAACAACCTTCTTAGTAGAATAGTTGATTTTAAGAGCACTAACTCTACGCAGTTCTTGCTTAACATCGGTAACAATACCCATTTTGGTATTCTCATCTACTTTAAGCGAAGTAGTCATTAACGGTACTTCGGCTTCGTCGCGTTTAGCACGTTCAGCCTCAATGTAATCGGCTATATCCGACACATTAGCAAAAGCATCGTTAAGCTGAATACGAGGTTCGGTACCGAACATTTTAGCAAACTGGCGTTGTGGCTCACCTATGTAAATATAGCTTACAAGCGACTTTTTCTCCAGTTTCTTAACTTCGGTAGCACCCGGTATAGTCATTTTAACTTTAAGAGTTACTTCTTTCATAGTAGTACTAACCATGAAGAAAAATAGTAGCATAAATACAATATCAGGTAAGGCTGATGTATTAATAGCCGGTACTTCTTTTCCGTCGTCTTTTCTAAATTTTCCCATAATTAACTACCTCCTCCATAATTTTTTGGCTCAGCTTCTGAGATACTCTTAGGGTAAATAACACGAACAGCAGCCTGACGGTCAGAGTCAAGTTCTTCGTATGGTTTACCGAATTTTCTAAGAGAAAGCTCATCACGAAGTTCGTTATAAGCCTTTACCAATTCGTTTTGTACCTGTATGTATAATCCATAAGATGTACCGCGGTCATTTTGAAGTGATATTACCTGTTTCGATACTTCTACCTCACCAAAGAATTCAACTTCTTTAACTTTAAATTCAGGTAATTCTTCACTGCGGTTAGGGTTTTCTATGAATTCTTTTGCCGCTTCTTTTAAGTCACCTATTTGCATAAGCTTACCCTCAACCAATAATTGGTCATTTTTGTTAATCAGTACCACAAATACGTTACGCTCTTTGATTTTCTGATCATCGTCGTTTTGTTGTGGCGGTACCGGAGGCGGAAGCTGTGTAGATATACCCAAATCAGTATCCATAGTTGTAGTAACCAGGAAGAAGATTAAAAGCATAAATGCAATGTCGGCCAAAGAAGATGCATTATATTCAGGAAGCTTTCTTGGCATTTTATTCCATTTTTAATAGCCTAATGGCCTAATTATTATTTAAATACTTTACTTATTTCAGTGTAAAGTAAACTTACAAATGATAATCCTAATAGGATATATAAAAGATACAAAGTGGCATCTGATATTTTTGCTGTTTTACCGTTGGCAATAACTTCACCAACTGCATTTACAATTGGGGCATCTGTTGACATTCCTAACGAAACACCAATTAATAACCCTCCAAATACAATAATAGCACCACTCATAATCATTGTTTTCTTAGAACGGAACATATCTTTAATCATAAAAATTAAAGTTCCGCCTATGGAAACAAATGATAATACATAAGACCATTTTATCAATAAATCACCTTTACCTAATGCGTCAGTTGCAAATATTACTGCAAATACAATACTAAATATAAAAAGAGCATAGAAAAGGTAAGTAATAACTTTAACTGCTAAACTTTTTTCCATTTTTCAAAATTATTTTTGAGAGTGACTATATTTTGTTAAAATATCTATCAAAGTAATAGATGCATCTTCCATCTCATTAATAATAGAGTCAATTTTTGCTACGCAATAGTTATAAAGTACCTGAAGAATCATAGCAACAATAAGACCACCAACAGTTGTAATAAGAGCCTGAGAGATACCACCTGCTACAAGCGATGGAGAAATGTCGCCGGCTGCTTTAATAGCGTCGAATGCTGCGATCATACCAATTACAGTACCCAAGAACCCTAACATAGGTGCAAGAGCAATAAATAACGATATCCAAGAAAGGTTTTTCTCTAACAATGAAGCCTGAACACCACCGTAAGCAACTACCGATTTTTCAACCATATCAATACCTTCTCCTGAACGGTCTAACCCTTGATAGAAAATACTTGCTACCGGTCCGCGTGTGTTACGACAAACCTCTTTTGCAGCTTCAATACCTCCCGAATTAAGAGCCTCCTCAACGTTAGCCAATAATTTTTTAGTGTTTGTGGTAGAAAAATTAAGAATTAAGATACGCTCAATAGCTATTGCTAAACCAAATATTAGAGCTAACACTACAACTCCCATAAATCCGGGTCCACCCTCGATAAACTTCTGCTTAATTGCAGCGTGTAAGCTTTGACCTTCAATAGCGTCGTCAGCTACTTCTTCAGTTGCCGGAGCAGTTTCTTCTACAGCTGCAGTCTGAGCAGCTACTTCAGTTACAGTAGAATCTTGTACTTCTTCTGCGTAAATTACGTTCGATGCCATTGAAAGCATCCCTACAATTGTTAATAATGCAAGTAATCTTTTCATTGCTTTGCGATTTTTGTTTATTTATTTAAGTTTTTAAAAATTAGTTACTAATCAGTTACATTTTTGCGGAGAAAGAGGGATTCGAACCCCCGATCCGCTTGTGACGGATACACACTTTCCAGGCGTGCGCCTTCGACCACTCGGCCATTTCTCCTTTATTATATGCAAGCCTGACGCTAAAATGCGACGAAAAATACAAAAAATTTTATAACCTCATATCCCCGAGCAGCATTTATTTTACTTTCCTGACATTTGTCACATAAGCGTTATTATGCTTTGTAATATTATTTTAACATTATAAGGCACTCAATATTGTTACTGAAATGCCGGCTAATACTTTATTGCATTAAACTTCAAATAAGTGATTGAAATTTTCTGTTGTACGGTTAATAATGGTTTGCACATCGGTGTTATAAACCTGAGCCAGTTGTGCTGTAATGTATTGCATATAAGCAGGTTCATTTCTTTTGCCCCTGTATGGAACGGGAGCCAAATATGGGCTGTCGGTTTCCAGAACTATATCTTGCAGGTCAACACTCTTTAATGTTTCTCTAAGGTGGGTGTTTTTAAAAGTTACAACCCCTCCTATTCCAAGCATAAACCCCATATCGGTTATTTGTTTGGCCACTTCGGCATTTTCGCCAAAACAGTGAAATATCCCTTTAAGTTTACCGTTTTGCAAAGGTTTTATTACGTTGTACGTTTCATCAAATGAATTGCGAACATGAATTATTACCGGTTTATTTAACTCCTTAGCCCAGTTAAGCTGTATTTGCAAAGCATCAACCTGTTGTTTGTAATATGTTTTATCCCAATACAGGTCTATACCTATTTCGCCTATTCCTTTTAAAAACACATTTTCATGTAAATGCTTTTCTACCACTGCCAGTTCATGTTTATATTTTTCATTTACAGAAGTGGGATGCAAACCCATAAAGGGAATAAAAAAATCGGGATTTGTTTTATACAAATTAATTAATTCTCTGTGGCTTTGGGAGTCAATAGCCGGAAGTACTATATGCTTAACTCCTGCATTAACAGCGCGTTGTATGGTTTGGTTTATGTCGTTTTCAAATTCGGAAGCGTATAAGTGAGCGTGCGTATCAATCATTTTCAATAAAATATTTTAACAAATACAAAGCTAACAGCAAATACCATGATTTCACTCTATCTTTTAGTATATTTGTAACATATTGAAAAAAATACTGATATGATAAAGCTGTTATACGTTGACGATGAGCAGATAAACCTGCAACTGTTCAAAATAAATTTTGGAAACAAATACAATGTAATAATTACCGACCGACCTTCGGAGGGCTTAGAAATATTACAAAACGACCCCGATATAAAGGTTGTAATAAGCGACATGAAAATGCCTGAAATGAATGGCATAGAATTTATTACCAAGGCAAAGCAGATTCACCCTGAAAAGTTGTTTTTTATACTTACCGGTTTTGAAATAAACGAACAGATACAAAATGCTGTACAATCGAAACTTATACTTAAATATTTCAAAAAACCATTTAACATGAACGATATAAGCGAAACCATTGATTCGGTGTTGTAAGATGCTGTATATCAAAAAAAAGAATATATTTGCTTATTGTAAATCGTAAATTTTCAAAAATATGGTTAAGAAAGTTTTATCAGTTATGGCTTTGTGTTCTTTTGCAATTATAGCTTTTTCACAAAGCACTGTCCTTTTAGCAGGTTTTCCGGAAAAGAATTTCAAATCGGAATTAAAGGCAAACGAACGATATGCAAAAGCTAATGGTATTGAGGTTTCGGAAATACCTGAAATGTTCAACAAGCTATTGCTTTCAGGAGTACAAGTAAATAATGATATAAATTTTGTTCAAGATGGAAGTGTAACCCTTCCCGATTTTGAACAGTGTAATTATACAACAAAGGGAGGTACTGAAGATGGCGATTTTATAGTACTCAAAGAGGTATGTAAGCCTGAGGAAATAAAAGAAGCTATGACCAAAAACGGTGCTGATTATTTTATGCATTTTACCGGTTATCATATATACAAAGACTTAACCAAGACAAAGAAGAAAACCGGTGAAGAGAAAGAGAGAAAGGCCAGAAAAAAAACTCACCGTGTCGATTATCAGGTATTCAATAAAAATATGGAGGTGATAATGGAAGGAAGCCAGTTTTTAAGAGGTTCATTTTCGGGTTCGGCACTACCCGAGAACTTTGCTGCCAAATACGAAATATTGAGCAGCAAAATCGGGAAAAAATTTCTGCAAGTTACAGGTCAGGCAGAGTAGTTCAATTCACATTATGCATCATATTTTAAACCCAAACTCCCGTTCTACACTTTTACTTTCAGTAAAGCTGTCTACCATTTCAAAATCGAGTTGCTTGCGCTCCATATTTGCCTTAGTAACACGTATTTTTACTTCGTCGCCCATGGTGTAACGTTTGCCTGAGCTGCGTCCTATTACTGCAAACTCCTCTTCATGATATTCGTAAAAATCGTCGGTTAATGAGCGCATAGCTACCATGCCTTCGCATTTTGAGTCAACAAGTTCAACATACACCCCCCACTGAGTAACCCCCGATACTATGCCTTCAAACTCTTTGCCTACGTTATCTTTCATAAATTCAACTTGTTTGTACTTAACCGAAGCACGTTCGGCATTGGCGGCAAGTTGTTCACGTTCCGAACTGTGCTTGCAGTAGCTTTCGTAAGTATCTTTATCGAATGTTTTTCCACCATTCAAATAGTGGTCGAGCATACGGTGTACCATCATGTCGGGGTATCGGCGAATGGGCGATGTAAAATGTGAATAATGACCAAACGATAAGCCGTAGTGACCTATATTAGTGGTAGAATATTCTGCTTTAGCCATAGTGCGAATAGCTAGAGTTTCTACTACGGTTTGCTCATTTTTACCTCGTACTTCTTCGAGCAGGTTGTTCATTGACTCGGCAATTTGCTTATCGTTTTTAGTTTGAATTTTATACCCGAATCGCTTTATAAAATTTGAAAAAGCAAAAAGTTTATCGGAGTTTGGTTTGTCGTGAATACGATACACAAATGTTTTTGCTTCTTTTTTATCTTCAACCTTACCAATAAATTCGGCTACTTTTTTATTGGCCAAAAGCATAAACTCTTCAATAAGACGATTACTCTCCTTATTTTCTTTCAAATATACACCAACGGGAGCAGCGTGTTCGTCGAGTTCAAATTTAACTTCGCTACGTTCAAAAGCGATAGAGCCTTTGGCAAATCGGCGAGTGCGGAGCTTTTGTGCAAGTACGTGCAAGGCAAGTATCTCATTTTTCATATCGCCTTCGCCGGTTTCAATTACTTCTTGTGCCTCTTCGTATGTAAAACGGCGGTTTGAATTTATTATAGTACGTCCAAACCATTGCTTCACCACATGAGCGTTTTCGTCGAGTTCAAATACTGCCGAAAAGGTTAGTTTCTCTTCATTTGGTCTGAGCGAACATATTTGATTCGATAGCCTTTCGGGAAGCATTGGCACAACCCTGTCTACCAAATATACCGATGTAGCCCTTTCGTAAGCCTCTTTTTCGAGTGCTGTGTTGGGGCGAACATAATGTGTAACATCGGCTATATGAACCCCTACTTCGATGTTGCCGTTTTCTAGTTCTTTATACGACAGGGCATCGTCGAAATCTTTTGCATCGAATGGGTCAATAGTGAATGTGGTAGTGTTACGAAAGTCGCGACGGTTGTCTATTTCGCTTTGCGGTATTTGATCGGGAATGTTTTCGGCACACGCTATTACCCTTTCGGGGAAATGATAAGGTAAGCCAAACTCGGCAAGTATTGCGTGCATTTCTACTTCATTGTTGCCGGGGTAGCCCAGTACCTCAACTACTTCGCCTATAGGATTTTTGTGTCCTTCGGGCCAGTCAACAATTTTTGCAATAGCTTTCATGCCATCTTTAGCTTGTTTTCCGAGGCGCTCCATTGGTATAAAAATATCGTTGAACATACCCGAGCTTTCGGGAACAAGGAATGCATAATTGTTAGATATTTGGAGCTTACCTACAAATTCGGTTTTATGTCGTTTAATAATTTCAACTACTTCGCCTTCAACATAGTTATTTTTTGATCGGGCGTGTATAAATACTTTTACGGTATCGTTATGAAAGGCTTTGTTTAGGTTCTTTGCCGATATAAATACGTCGCGGTCTATGTCGTCGGAAATAACATAGGCTGAACCTTTTGCTGTAAGGTCAACCTTTCCAATTATATATGCTCCCTGTGCTTTAAGCTTGTATTTGCCGCGGCTCACTTCCTTTAAATGGTTATTTTGCGCAAGCTCTATCAAGCAACTGTTTATAAGGCGCTTTGTATTATTGTCTTTAATGTTGAGTAATCCTGAAAGTTGCTTATAGTTAAGTGTTCGAGCGGGGTCATCACTAAATATTTTTATTATGTTGTTAATAACAGAATCTTTATTGAACGAGGTTCCTTTTCCTTTTTTAGCTTCTTTGCCGCTATATTTTTTTCGTTTTACCATTTGTTTAAATATTCATAAGTACAATAATAGAAAATGTGGTAACAAACCCTACCAAAAAGCCTGAGTAAATCTGCTCCTGCGTATGTTCTTCCAGATAAAGTCTTGCAGAACCCGAAACCCCGGTAAGTAATATTAATGATACCAAATAGAATTGAATAGGTGTTTTATATAAAAAACTTATTGCCGATACTAAAGCTATAAGACCCCCCATACCAATCATATGCAAGCTGATTTTCCATTTAAAATGTATAATACCTGCCAATGCAAGGCTAACAAATGCCGACAATATAAATTGATTAATTATACGCGGTGCCCCCATTTTTGAAAGTGCATAATAGGCTGTAAAATAAAATACTACCGATATAAAAACAGGTAGCAGCCGTTCGTTTCGAGCCGATACTTCAATGTTTGATATGCGCTTATGATAATACATAAGGGGTAAAACCGACAAAGGCAATAAAATAGTACACACTGCAACTACTTTCAGTATTGCTATTTTGCCCTGAATAGGCAAAAGCATTAGGTGTGTGCTTGTAAATATTATAAATATTCCAATAATTGGCATTAGTGCCGGATGGAGTAAGTATGAAACTGTTTTTGATAGTATTTTAAGCATATTACATTTTTAAACAAAAGTACGGTTTATATTGCTAGCTAAACAATTATAAGAAAATAATATATAAATATTAACAGGGGAATGACTAACTAAACTTAATACTTCCTCTGAAAGCACATATTGCCGCACACTCATTATTACCTTCAAAAAGGTATTCTGAGCCGTATTGTGAATAATTAATTTGTACCTTATCGTTAAACAATGTCTCTTTTATATAATTAACCGATAATTGTGCGGGGTAGTTCTTTTCATGAAAATGAATTGGAAAGGCATCCATCATCCAGTCAATATAACGGGTGGCTGTTACATGATTATTAAGGTCAATATCGAAATAGGCAGCATATTTAAAAAATGAATCTTGATAGGCAACATCGGTTATTTTATAAGGCAAATAATTGAGTGCATACTTATCGGACAATTGATTAAATACCCCTGAGTTAGCATTGTTAATGAGTTTAGGACGGCGTGAATCGATATCAATAGCTAGCCAGGCCGAAGTTGCTTTGGCTATTACATCGCCATGCTGATTGCGAACCGTAAAATCGCGGATATACAGCAGGCGGTCAATAGTTTTAGGCCATGTTTCCACTTCAATACTATCGTTCCAAAGTGCAGGTTTATATATTTCAACTGTAAGGCGGCTTAGTACCCAAATAAGGTTATTCTGTTTAAGCATTTCGAAACCAAACCCCAGCTCCCCGGCTGATTTAATTGCTGCCTGTATAAGCATATTAACCAAACTACCGGCACGGAGTCGGTTTTTAAAATCGGTATCGGCTGTTGTAACTAAAGTATTTGTTTTTAAAACAATGTTATTTTCGTCCATTATACCTTTACCAAATTGAGCAATTCCATATATTGGTTAGCATCGTAATCGTTGATACAGCCAATAATATGTTCGAGCCATAATGAAACACCGTACGAGTACTCTTTATCAATACCCTTTATTATTTCCAGTATTTTGCTGCTTTGAATAAGTGAATACTTCGACAGGGTATTTGCAAAAACCGATAAGTATTCCTTATCGCCTTGTGATATAAGGTTTATATTGAGCACCAATTTCTTAGGGATAATTATATCAGTTTTTTGAGCCTTTACTTTAGTTCCGTTAATATATTGGAGTGTAAACCAAAATGTTGTTCCTGTTTTTTCACCCGACATATAATCAATAGTTCCGTTGTGGGCTTCTACGGCCATTTTACAAAAAGCCAAACCTAAGCCATACGATTTTCCATACTGGCTATCTTTTCTTTTTATTTGTTCATACTTACCAAACACTTTGTGCTTATCGGTTATTTCAATTAAGTCGCCAAAGTTGGTAACGGCGGTTTTTACCATTCCTTGGTCAAAGTTTACTTCTATCATTATTTTACCGTTTGTGTCGGTAAATTTTATTGCATTTGAGAGCAAATTAGCTAAAATACGTTCAACCAACGATTCATCGAACTCGAACGTATAGTGTTCCTGAATATCGACAATTAGGTTAATCTCTTTTTGCTTAATAAGTATGTCGTGTTGGTCTATTATTTTATTAATTATATCGGAATACGATTTCTGATTGAGTATAGGCTCAAGCTTTGTATTTTCATACTTATTTACATCGAGTATATTTTTAATCATATTAAGCATTTGACGACCTGCCAGCTTTATCATTTTGCTTTCGCTAAGTGTCATAATTACGTTCAGCGGATTTTTCAAATCGTGCACTATCATGTGCGAAATAGTTTCCTTAAATGAATTAAGCTCCTTTAGTTGTCGGTTTGTGTTTTCGAGCTCAATGGTTTTAGCCAGTAGTTTTGCTTTTTTATCTTCTATTTCTCTGGTTCGCTTTTCAATTATTCCTTCAAGTTGCAGATTGTAAAGTTCTAATCTGCCGGTCAATTCCTCGGAATTGAAAAATGCTTGCGATATTTTTTTAGAGAGTACAAATGCCTGCGAAACAATTACTGCAATTAAACCAACGGGCATAGAATATGAAGAACCTATTATTCTGTTATAATGGAGCATATCGTTTATAACTATTAATAAAAGCACCATACAGCCTATTAATATAATACCCGAATATTCAATTTTAAGGTAAGTAACCTTTCCAAGTATTGCCAACGAGTATATACATACAAAAGCTATAACTATATGAAACGGGAGTATTGTGTGAGTAAATACTATTGGAGGTGTTACTACAACTAACACACTAAAAGCAATTGAAATCCAAGCTATTGTCTTTGACAATTTTCTACTAAAATAATTAGGAAAAAGGCTATACAGAAAATATAAAAACAGAGCAGTAGAAATCATAAGTGATATATATTCAATACGGACATATATAACCCATGGTATAAATGGAAACAGTTCAACAAATACTTTTTCGCCGGTAAGCATCATACGGAGCATAATTACCAGATTGAACATACCAAAATAGAATATCGATTTATCGGTTTTTCTAAAATAATAGAGTACAAAATGATAAAAAGCCATGGTTATAAGTATCCCTATAAGCAAATAATTAAGAGCCAGTTGCTTAATTTTATTACTAAATATACTGTCGGCTAATCCAATAATAATATCACCCTCTGTCCCCCCTTTGCGATGATGAAAGTTGGCAACTTGTATAATTACATCGTTCTCAGGTTTGTTCAGGTTAAAATATACTTCGTTATGCTTCCAGCTTGGGGTATAGTCGCTTTTATTGTCGGCAACAATTCCTGCACCAACTTTTTCTTCGCCATTAATCCAAAGCTTATATGAATTTACAAACTCATATATTTTAAAAGCATATCGGTTATTGGAAGTATCGGTCTTAATTCTGAATCGGTATGTTGCATAACCTATTCCGCCTATTTCTTCTCCATTTATTTTAAAATGATTCCATATATCGGACAATTCGATATAACCCGATAGCTTGGCAATTGTTGTATCATTTATAGTTTCAGGAGTAAGAAGCCTGTTGTAATAAAATTCGGCTTCGCCGGTTAATTTTAATAAGTGTATGTTAGAAAAATCGTGGTTAGAAAGGTCAATAACACCATGTTCGATTTTTGGTAATTCTACATTTACTGTATCAGTTTTTATAAACCCCAAAACAAGTATAACGGCACTTAATACCGATATAATAACATAAAATAACAGATTTTGTGTAAAATACTGCCTTCCGTTCATAAGTAAAAATTAGTGTTTGTATACCCTTATTGTTAAACACGCTTCAACTTTTAAATATAGAAAAAATGTTTCAAAAACGGTTCATATTATTGAGCATAAATAAAACGCTTAATGCTTTGTTTTGGTGTTTTTTCGAACTCTGTTTCGTGAATAAGGATTTCTGAAACCTGTGAATATTTAGGTAGATTTTCGTTGAGTATCTTACGGTTATCTTCCATTACCTTAACCAATTGTTCTTTAGAAATGCCCTGTTTTTCAACTTCAGCTAAATCGGGGTATACAAAAGCAATAATTTTTTTGTTTTTTTCAACTACAACCTGTTCCTGAACCAATGGAAGATTGTTTAGCTTAGCTTCAATCTCTTCGGGATAAATATTTTCGCCACTTGCTCCAAGTATCAGGCTCTTACTGCGACCCATAATATATATAAAGTTGTTTTTATCTTTTATTCCTAAATCGCCGGTATGGAGCCAGCCGTTTTCATCTATTGCTTTAGTTGTTGCTTCGTTATTTTTATAGTATCCATTCATTAGATGTTGGCCGCGTACCATAATTTCACCCGGAATATTTTCAGGGTCGGGCGAATCAATCTGTAATTGCAACCTGTTAACCAACCTACCGCATGAACCCAGGTGAGTTTGATTCCACGAAGCATAGCTAATTAAAGGGCCACACTCTGTCATTCCATACCCTACCGAAAAGTTGAACTTTATTCTGCGAAGGAATAATTCCACCTCTTTGTTTAATGCTGCCCCACCTATAATAACTTCGTTAAAATTACCTCCGAAAACATTGGTTAATTCCAAATGAAATTTCCTGTATATAAGCTTATTTACTAATGGTATTTTAAGTAAAACTTTCATTGAAGGTTTATTCAAAATCGGCAAAAGTTTTTTCTTATATATTTTCTCAATTATAAGCGGAACCATAAGGATTACTTTGGGCTTTACAATTTTAAAAGCCTCCATCATTAGCTGAGGCGATATGGTTTTACCCAAAAATGTAATATGAACCCCTTTTGAGAATGGCCATAAAAACTCAAATGAACAACCATAAGCATGAGCCAGTGGCAGTATTGAAAGAACACTATCGCCACGCTCAATACTCATATTGTTTTGAGCAAACTCAACATTTGCCATAAGGCTTGTAAGCGACAACATTACCCCTTTCGAAAAGCCGGTTGTTCCCGAGGTATAACTTATAACACCTATATGTGTATTGTCAATATATGCAAAAAGTATATCTTTTGGTTTAAGTGCAGGCTGATATTTTACTGATATATAATAGTCTAACCCTTTAAGGGTATTAGAAAATTCAAAGTGCTTATCTTCGTATATAACCGAATGGTTATCGTTGTTGATTATTGCATATATATTATTGTACTTACCTATTTCAAGTTTGTCGAGCAAATGGTCGCCAATAAACAGAAGTACTGAATCGGAATGGTTTATAATGTTGGTAATATCACTTTTGTGAAAATCGGGTAATATAGGAACTATGGTTGCTCCATAAGTAATTGCCGAAAGATAGGTTAGTGTCCAGTTCACCGAGTTTTTGCTTAATAAAGCAATTTTATCGCCCGGTTTAACACAGGTTCGGAAAAGCTGATGATACTTTATTATCTCTTTTCCAACATCGCCATAGGTCAATGTTTTTCTTTTATAGTCTGATAGAGCCGGTTCATTCCAATTATCCTTTATGCTTTGCTCTACGACTTTTACAAAATTTTTAAGTTCCATAGCTTAATAATTTTATAAAACAATAAGCTTACTATAATGTTCAGCAAAAATTATGCCTTGCAATAAAAGGAAAAATAGTTTAGTATTATAAAAACAGGTGCTGATTAATATTTTGTAATTATATGATTTAGTGGCGATTGCATATTATTGTAAAACATATTTATTTCATAAATTATTAAACATGAGCATTATTGTTATATCTGAACGCCCATAATGGTAACATCATCGGTTTGTTCTTTATCTTTTTTACGTGTGTAAAAATGTGTGTGTAGCAATAGCAACTGTTCGTCCATTTCGAAACGTGAAGAATCTTTAAGTAAACGATAGAATGATTTTTTACCCATTTTACGGTCATTTTCTTTATCGAACTGGTCGTGGTAACCATCAGAGAATAAATATAACTTATCGGCAGGTTCAACTTTAATTGTTTTTGACTCAAATGGTATTTCGTTCAAATAACTTCCGACAGGGTTTCTTGTTGGTTCATAAACAGTTAAGTCGTTATTTCTAATGAGTAACAAGGGTAAAAATGCCCCTGAAAAAATTATTTTGGAATCATTTTTATAGTAAGCACACAAAGCTATGTCGAGCCCGTTAAGATTATATTGCCCCATTCCACTAAATGCTTCTTTAATTTTTAAACGGAGTTTTTCCAGTATTTCGGCAGGTTCGGAATTTTTACGTATAACATTATGTAATGTATTAATAGCCAGCATTGTAATAAGAGCCCCCGGCACTCCATGCCCGGTACAGTCGCCTACGGCAAAATAAACAACATCGGCTATTTGGTTTGCATAATAAAAATCGCCGCTAATATTGTCTTTGGGCTCAAACAGAACAAAATAATCGGTAAAATACTCTTTCAAATCGTTATGTTTTGCAAGCATTGAGAGCTGTATGGTTTTGGCGTAATTTATACTATCGCTGATATGTTCATATGCTTGTGCAATTTTATCGGCATTTTGTTGCTGAATACGTTCCAGGTTTTTCTTTTCAGTAATATCACGTAAAATACCTTCTACGCCGCATATCTTGCCATTTTCATCGTATACAAAATGCGAGGTGGTTGCAAAATTAACCGGTTTGTTCAATTTGTCTTTCAATACTATCTCGTAATTACTTATACGTCCCTTACCTGCCTTTAAGGCTTCAAGTAACATAACCCTGTCGTTGGGGTTAAAGTAGAATGTATCTACAACATTTAACCCTATTACATCGTCAATACTATCGGCTCCATAATATCGTAATACCGAAGGACTTATATAAACAATAATTTGGTCGAGGTCGGTACGGTAATATACATCGTCCATATTCATAACTATGGACTTATACTTTTCCTGGCTCTGTTGCAACAAACGTTTCTGATACTGAGTCTCTTTTAGCGAAAGCTGTAGCTTGCCATAATACTCTTTGAGTTTCAACTCATAGTTAACCCTTTCGCTAATATCGATTATTGATAGTATTACTTTCTTTACACCATACTCTTCATAAAAATTTATCCCTATCTCAACCGGAAATTCTGTTCCATTCGATTTTAATGCATAAAGATTAATTCCATCGCCCATTTTACGTTTCGAAGGGAATTGAAAAAAGCTATCAACTATAATACTGTGCTTTTTCCTGAAACGCTCGGGTATCAGTTCCGAAACATTTATTCCAATAAAATTTCGGTAATTGAACATTAATTTTGCACTAGAGTTGGCATACTCTATTTCGCCTTTCCTATTTACAAGTAATATGGCTTCTGAACAATTGTCAATAATAAGTTCAAACGATGTGTGAGTTTTTAATATCTCGTTCATTGGGCTATTGGTTTAGTAATAAAGTAATATATACTTTACATTCACTTATATCAAAAATAGTAAAAAATGATAATTATTTCCTAGTTCCATTTTTTAACTCTTCTGGAAGGTACTACTGCATTTTTAATGGAAGATTTTTTATTTATTAACCTAAAATATGCTTCGGTTTTTAGTAGGCAGTAATTAAGTCGCCAGTTCACAGTAGGCAGTAGGCAGCCTTTTTTTAATTGGCGACATAGCTAAATATCTAACAAAAAAACTTTTATGTATTTTAGTTAGATAAAAGTTAGCAGACCTCTTTTTTACTGTGGACTGCCGAATGTGGGCTGCCGACTTAATTTTAAGTACAGAACACAAACACATATAAGTTTACCCACTAAAATAGTAGTAGAACCTTCCGGAATAAAGTATATACAAAAAATTAAAAATAATATATATCAGGTAAACAAATGTCCGCTCATTTATTTGAAATGTCCTGTTTTTGTGAAGTTGGTTTCAGGCAGCAATAATCATTAAGTCAGTAGTTTAGAGTTTCAGTAATTGGCCATTTGTCAATTGCTGAATTATACTACTAATACATTTAATAACTGATTTAATTATGAAATTAAAGACAAAAATTAGCAGGATATTACTGCTGTCGGTTTTTATGGCCGTAACTACGAATTTATGTAGCCAGGTTATTTCATCTGATACTGTAATTCAACTTTCCAAGCCACTTAAATTTAACTACACAGTTTCGGGTAGTTTAATGAAACGGGCAAACTTTACCGTATCTATTGCCGAAAGATATGCCAATATAACCATACTATCGGGGAGCGAGGTAATAGTTGATAATATGGATATTTATGGAAACACACCAATGAATTTGAATGCATTGGTTAATTTCAGTTCTGCGGGTGATACTGAGCTTTCGTTAATTGCTAAAGGGCAGAACATAACTATTAGCAATCTTTCATTTGATGATATAACAGGATTATCGTTACCATCATACACCAATATTTCGGCACAAGCCGGATTGGTTGATGAGAGAAGCCTGAAATACGGCGGCCCTTCGATAGCCGATATTGACAACGATGGCGACTACGATTTTGTATTAAACAACCATAACGATGCATACAGCAAACTGTTTTGGAACAATAACGACGGTACTGTAACAAAGCACAATAAAGATTTAGCTCTATGGAATCAGATGGACTTGCATGGTTCGGCCTGCGGCGATTACGACAACGATGGCGACCTTGACATAGTAATATCGCTAGGTGGAGGAAACGGAACCTCACCTGCCCTTCCGGTGTTTTATAAAAATGTTAACGGCACATTCTTACGCAGCGAAGCTGAAGCCGGTATTACATCGGGAGCAAGAGGTAGAGCACCGCGCTGGGGCGATTTTGACCTTGATGGCGACCTTGACCTTGCATTAATTAATGCTCAAGGGATAAATGGAGCTAATGGTGCACAGCATATTTTTTATTCAAATAAAGGGAATGGTACATTTTCGTTGGTAAATGTACCCGGACTTGAAACAGCCCTTTGCGAACGTGTTCTTATGACCGACCTTAACAACGACAACATTGATGACTTTGTATTATTCTCGCCCCTGTCGGTGTGGATTGGTAATGGTGACTTTTCATTTACTAATGTTACTACCGCATGGCTGCCTGCTACTATACAGGGGTTATGGGGTATTCAGGCAGCCACCGATGTTGATATTGATAACGATGGCGACTTTGATTTATATCTTACTATGGGTGAGGGCTATTACGAAGTTTCAACAAACAACTCGGTAGATTTTGACCCTTTAACAGAAAAACTCGATATGCGCTTATCGGGCAATCAGGGAATCAGCCTTTTTGAACTTACTGCCCACGATTCATTAATGATATATGGATACGAACATGTATATCGCAGTACCTACAATGGCAATTTTCCTATTTTCCTGGGAAGTTCAAAAACTCCGTTCGACCCTTCTATTGACGATACTTTATATATAACTCAGCAATCTGCCGACGGCTGGCCCACAGAAAGAACCGAAAATGGTGTATATATTGGATATGTTGGTAATGGAAAATGGAATGTGGAATCGCACCGAAATTCGGATGTATACTGGTCAATCAGTTTCTCAATTGACGGGGCACACGAATACTATTCGGCATGGGCTCCTAACGACAGAAACCACAACGATATTTTACTGCGAAACGATAACGGAAAACTTACCGATGTATCGGCTGAGTGGAATATTCCATTGGGTGGCAACCACTGGGGGGTAACTACCGGCGATTTTAACAACGATACTTATCAAGATTTATTTGTTCACCGTTTTGGATTTATGAAGTCGCGATTATCGGACTATATGCTTTTAAATAACGGAAACGGCAGCTTTGAAATAACTACACACCACAATGCCAATAATATGGGCGACCGCTCTCATGGTGATATGGGACAGGCCTTTGACTGGGATTTAGATGGCGATGTTGATATTTTAAATGGTGACGATGAATTTGGGACATGGCATTTGTATGACAATAACAAAGCCGATAACGGCAACTACGCCATTGTTAAAGTTGGCTATTCGCCTATTAATAATGTCGACCCCATATCGGCCGATATAATTGTAAAAACAGCCACCGATACTATCCATAAGAGAGTAAGTTCACGTGGCGAGGTTTTTTCGCAAAGCTTACTGAATATGGTTCACTTTGGATTGGGCAATGCCGATTCGGTTAAGAATATAACAGTACGCTGGCGAAATGGCGAAACAGCCGAATTTAACAACAAAAAAGCAAACCAGATATTTGATACAGATAAGGTTGACCCGGAGGTAATAACCATAGTGCCAAATACACAAGATTGCCGTGTTGGCACATCGGTTGAGTTTGGAATAGACCTGGTTCCGGTATTTGCTAATAGAGATGTAATATGGAAATCGGCCGATACTACCATTGCCAAAATTGATTCGCTAACAGGGGTAGTAACAGGCATTAAAAATGGAGAAAGCACCAAAATAATTGTAAAAGCTGCTGCAAATGGCATAACCGATACAGCTACTATAAATGTAGTTTCGTGGTATGCTATTCCGGCTGCATCGGTAACAATATCAACCGACAGTATGGAGCTAATTCAGGGTAATACAGTTAAGCTTTCGGCAAATGTACTTCCTAAGTATGCCGATAATACAAAGCTTACATGGACAAGCAACAATAACACGATAATAACAGTTGATTCGACCGGATTTGTAACTACACTATCAGCAGGCGAAGCTATTGTATATGCTGCAATTTCTGACAACAACACAATAAATGACAGCGTAGTATTTAAAGTTACAAAGTTTGTAGCACCTAGTATAGCTTTCGACGATAATACAAAATACTTATCGGGTATATTTACCACCGGCGATACAATGGTAGTATCAGTAAATTACCATGCAGGCAGTGGCAATAAAGTAGTAGCATCTGATGTTGGCGGAGTAAGAGTTTGGTTCCGTCATATGAACAAAAGCTGGGGTGTTAAGAAAGATATAATTGCAACCGATGCCACTGCCGTAGGGAAAGAATCGGGAACATCGGTATTAAAAATTCACCTTAAAGATGTTGTACCTACCAATGATTTAACCGATGGCGATTTCTATTACCTGTTTACCAAATTTGCCTCAAGCAATGGTGAAAGCTACAATAAAGGTATTTTCCCAATTAAAATAGGAGCCCAAGAAGTAGCAGTTCAGGAAGAGCTTTTGAACGACCTCACAATATTCCCTAACCCGGCTACAAACAATTTCACAATTCAAGGAGCCGATGGAGCCGAATATACAGTAACAGTATATAATAGTGCCGGATATAAACTACTGAACGGGTGTATTCACGGAACAGGAACGCTCAGTATTGCCGACCTTTCGCAAGGATTTTATATTGTAAAAATAAGAAAGGGAGCCGAAGAACACACACATAAGCTAATAAAGGAGTAGTATGAAAAGTAAGTTCAATATTTTGGATTTATAATTTTCAGATAGCTAAATAAAGTACAAAGTATCAAGTAAATATAATCTTGATACTTTGTACTAAATTATAAAAAACAATACAGGCTCACATCCTTGAATGGCATCATGTATCCGGTTTCCCTTTAACCTTTCTACCTTGTAACCCTAAAACCTTATTTACAACCCGCTTATTTTCTTAATTTCATGTAATTTATTCAAAGCCTCCATAGGGGTAAGGTTATTGATATCGAGTTTATCAATTTCGTTACGTATTTGTTTTAGCACAGGGTCGTCGAGTTGGAAAAAACTCAACTGCATACCCTCACGCTCTTTAGCAGCTTGTTTAACATCTTTGTCTACTTCGCTGCTACGGCGGGTTTCTTCAAGTTCGGCAAGTATCTTTTCGGCACGTTTTACCACACTTTTGGGCATACCGGCCATTTTAGCCACATGAATACCAAAGCTATGTTCACTCCCCCCCGGCATAAGCTTGCGCAGAAATATTATTTTTTTGTCGAGCTCCTTAACCGAAACATTAAAATTTTTAACCCTTTTGAACAAGCTTTCCATTTCATTAAGCTCGTGATAATGAGTAGCAAACAATGTTTTAGCCTTAGCTTGTTGATGTTCATGTATGTATTCGACAATAGACCAAGCGAGGCTAATACCATCGTAAGTACTGGTTCCGCGGCCAAGCTCATCGAACAGTATAAGGCTACGATCCGACATATTGTTAAGAATACTTGCAGCCTCGTTCATTTCGACCATAAAAGTAGACTCGCCAAGTGAAATATTGTCGGAAGCCCCCACACGGGTAAATATTTTATCGACATAGCCCATATTAACCGCTTGTGCAGGGACAAAACTACCAACCTGCGACATAAGTACTATTAAAGCGGTTTGGCGCAATAGAGCCGATTTTCCGGCCATATTGGGGCCTGTTATAATCATTATCTGCTGGTTGTGCTGATTAAGGTACACATCGTTAGGAATATACTCCTCGCCATGAGCCATTTGTGTTTCAATAACCGGGTGTCTGCCCCCAACTATTTCAAGAGTATTGCTGTCGTTAACCAAAGGTTTGCAGTAATTATTTTTAATAGCAGCCTGGGCTAATGAAAGCAAGCAATCCATTCTCGACAACAGTTCGGCATTAAGCTGAATAGCAGGTACATACTCCGATAGCGCATTTACAAGTTCATTGTAAAGCCGGGTTTCAAGCGCAAGTATTTTTTCCTCGGCACCAAGTATTTTACTTTCGTACTCCTTCAGTTCTTCGGTAATATATCGTTCGGCGCTAACAAGTGTTTGCTTACGAATCCAGTTATCGGGTACTTTATCTTTATGAGTATTGCGAACCTCAATATAATAACCAAACACGTTGTTGAAAGCAATTTTAAGCGAAGGTATACCCGTATTATTACTCTCGCGCTGTTGCATATCAATAAGGTAATCCTTTCCGGAAAATGCAATACTACGCAGTTCGTCGAGCTGGGCATTTACCCCCTGAGCCATTACATTCCCTTTGTTGAGTAAAGCAGGCGGATCGGGGTGTATTTCCTTTTCAATCCGTTCCTTAATAGATGCACAAGGGTTTAGCTGTTCGGCAAGTATTTTAAGGCTTTCGTTGTCCGATTCCATACACAAACTCTTAACCGGCTCTATTGCAGCCAAAGCATTTTTAAGTGTATTAACCTCACGCGGATTAATACGCCCCAGCGCAACCTTTGAAATAAGTCGTTCAAGGTCGCCAATATGCTTTAAATAATCAGCTATACTGTTCTTAAAATCAGCATTTTGTGTAAAGTATTGAACAGTATCGAGGCGGTTGTTTATTTTCTGAATATTTTTAAGGGGTAATGCAAGCCATCGTTTCAGCATACGGCTACCCATGGCTGTATTGGTTATATCAAGCACATCAATCAGCGATTTGCCTCCATCGTTCATAGAGCCGAATATTTCGAGATTGCGAATGGTAAATCGGTCGAGCCAAACATACTCCTCTTCGGCAATACGACTTATACGGGTAATATTGCCCACCTGATGATGCTGAGTAATATCGAGATAATAAAGGATAGCACCGGCGGCAATTATTGCATAATGCATAGACTCTATACCGAACCCTTTTAGCGATTTGGTTTCAAAATGCTTTAGAAGACGGTCGTTAGCAGCATCGGGGGTAAAAACCCATTCGTCGAGCGGGTAATTGTAAAACCCCTGCCCAAAGTTATCCATATAGGTTTCTTTCTTATGACGCTCAAACAGAATTTCCTTAGGTTTAAAACTTTGAAGAAGCTTATTAACGTAGTCGAAACTACCTTCGGCACAGTAAAATTCGCCTGTGGAAATATCTAAAAAAGCAACCCCTGCACCTGTTTTTTCGGTATAAACGGCGGCAAGGAAATTATTTTCCTTATGGTTCAAAATATTATCGCCCACCGATACTCCCGGGGTAACAAGCTCAGTAATACCGCGCTTAACAATACCCTTAACCATTTTAGGGTCTTCGAGCTGTTCGCAAATGGCTACTCTCTGACCTGCACGTACCAGCTTGGGCAAATAATTGTCGAGTGCATGATATGGGAATCCGGCAAGTTCAATATATGCAGCAGAGCCATTGGCACGTTTGGTAAGTGTAATGCCAAGTATTTCGGCAGCTTTTATGGCATCGTCGGAAAAGGTTTCGTAAAAGTCGCCTACCCGAAACAACAATATAGCATCGGGGTGTTTAGCCTTAATACTGTAATACTGCTTCATTAACGGTGTTTGTACTACCGTATCTTTTTGCTGTGTTGCTGCCCCTGCCATATCTATTCGATTATTAATAAAGTATAATGTACCTCAAAGACTCTATTATCTTATATTCAGATTATTAACCCATTAATTTCATTGTTTAGGTAAATTATTTCACAAGTTTCAATACCTAATTGCTTAACAAAACTCAGGGCATGACTAACAGCCACACCCTGAATCAAAGCCCATGAAACGATTGTCTAATTAATTACAAATTTAAAAAGATGCTTTTATATGAGCACAATAGTAAACTAAATAGATTTCAACAAGTTATTAAGAAATTAAAGTTAAATTCCCAGATGCCGCACATTCAATGTCGTTAAGTTAGTATTGTGTAAATAATAAATAAAGGAGACCGAAGACCGGAAAACGGAGACAGGAAATAGAAACTTGTAACAGTCCACAGTCCACAGTCTCCCTTCCACCTTGCCACCCTGCAACCCTGCAACCCTTCAACCCTTCAACCCGCAACCTAATTCTCAAACCTCTCCCACACCATACTCACCACATTCTTTTCGTCGCTGCTAAAGTGCATACCTACAAAATATATTTGCTTGCCTGCGTTAAGGTATTTTTCGTAGTACCGTTTGGTTTTAATTTGGTGCAGGGCATCTTCGGCGGGCATATCTACTTTAAATTCGAGTATTACAATTTCGTTCGGGCCTGTTAAAGTCATATCGGCACGCCCCTTGTTGGTGGTA
>QKGS01000014.1 GCA_003250355.1 Bacteroidota bacterium | reverse complement strand
CGATATTCCACAGGTACTCCTTCGGTAAGCAATTCATGGAACAGTTGGTTGTTGACCATTAGTTCCGGAGAGGCTATCCGCTCAATAGCTTTTACCGCTTCCTGTTGTGCCTCAAAAGGTATATCTGTATTGTTTTTCGCAATGGCATCCTGTAACCGTTGTTTCAGGATAATATCTCCGAAGGAACTCCTTTCAGGAGCTTCTCCATCGGGAGCTATCATTGCACCATGAATATAATGCCAACCAAGGTTCTCCAATTCCTCAATTGCCCATAATTCTATATCGTTTTCAGTTATTTTGGTCATAATTATTGATTGTTAGTCGGATTCAATTTGTCAGCATCCCATTTCAGAGGGTTCGTAATTATATATTCTGATATATTATTGTACGATTTTTCATTTCGAATGTGTTCCCAATAATTTCGTTGCCACATTTTACCATCAAAAGGTTGCCAACCCAATGATTTTACCCCATGGATATAATTAACCGTGGTCATTGATTCAAATGCACCAATAATATTTCCCAACGTTTTTTTATTTGACGTTGAATCGGTAGGGGCAATCCCTTGTGGTTGCCCTTTGTGTTGGGCAATCCCTTGTGGTTGCCCTTTGTGTTGGGCAATCCCTTGTGGTTGCCCCAAATGGGTATCAACCGTTCCGTTTGGGGCGACCGTTCCGTTTGGGGCGACCGTTCCGTTTGGGGCGACCACAAGGGTCGCCCCTACGATTTCCAAAATGGCGTGGAAATGGTTGGGCATTACAATGTATGCGTGTAATTGTATGTTGGGAAATTGTTCGGGTAATTTCAACCATCCCGTATCAATCATTTTACCGGCATCGTTTAATTGTATTTCACTGTTTACAATTTTGCCAAACAAACATTCCCTGTTTTTTACGCAAATGGTTACAAAATACAAGCCTGCCTGCGAATAATCGTATCCTTTCAGGCGGATGCTCCTACGATGATGAATATGTGGATTGTATTTGTTCATATTTCATTTGTTGGGGCAATCCCGTTGAAGCAATCCCTTGTGGTTGCCCTCATCATACAGGGCAGACACGTAGGTCTGCTCTTACGTTATTCTTATTTCCCCACTCATTAACTTTGGCAACAAGGTGTCTCGCAGATGAGTAAGTGTCTGGATTTCTTCTTGATTGTCCTCTACTTTTTTTAATGAATCAAATATAGCATCATTAAATTTTTTCAGGGTTTCATTAGTTGGAACAATGCACTCTATATTGAGAATATCTCCTGGTCGAACTCTTTGATGGCTTGAGCTTGTTCCAGAAGCTCTTTGAGCCATTTCTTTCTTAACGCCATTATAGTGAAATAAACCAAAAGCAAAGGCATAACGATTTGGTTTTGGAATGAACACCTGAATCTCAGTTGAGCAAATGGCATTAGGTTTAGGCATAAAAACAGTCCAAATTCTTGATGTGGATGGATTCAATTTAGAAACTAATATTGACTTTTCTGTGACAATATATTTGTTACTCAATATATCATTTCCCAATTCTAAGACAGGGTATTTTCCATTGTCAAATGCTGGTATGCTATAATGATAAAACTCTTTATCTGGTTGACTATTAGGATTGATACTTTTTGTAGAGTGAGATACATGGTTAGATACTTCTCCAACTCGCCACCTCTCCGGAATTTCTCCAATCTCACTCTCAACCATTTTACCGCCCGAACTTTTATATGGCTCTCCGTTTTCATTAGGAAACTCAAACTCCACAAACCAACGTTTAAAAAGGGTTTGTGCCAGTTCTTCTAAGTCCTGGTTTTGTTGGCGTAGGAGTGCTATTTTTTTGTCGTAAATTGAAAGTAAGTTCGCAACTTCCTTTTGTTTACAAACATTTTCCGGAGCTACAATAACAAGCTCTTCTAAATCTGATTTTGTTAAAGCATTTCTTGTCGCACCATCTGAGGCAATTCTGAGTAAATGCTTTTTATAAACAGGGTTAAGTAAATAATACAATAAGAAATCAGGGTGCAATTTTGCTTTATCTGCTCTTAAAATTGCAACGTGCTGATTTACTCTTGCAGGTAGCACATTCATAGGCACTTTTGCCACTCTTGCAACTGAATCGCCAGTAATATTGATTAAAATATCATCTTCCTCAATTATCACATTCTTTAATCCATCAGCTTGCTCGTCATCTATAAATGCCAAGCCTGAATATGAGAATGAAAAATCGAGTATGTTTTGACTACGAATTAGGGATATGCCTTCTGCCTTATATGCCTCCTGACCACCTCTTGGTGTTGCCCCACTACCTATTTTTGTAGTCAGTTCTCTTAATTCAAAATCTTTCCACTCACTCATAACACAATCCCAATTTTTGCAAGTTTAACAATAGTCTGAACCATGATTTTACTGATTACTTTGATTGCCTGATTATTCATTTTGGCCTCCTTCCAGTTTGTGTAAACCTGCATCTTGAAGCAGTATTTTCATTTGTTGAATTGCTACTTGATTTAGTTTTACAAGCCTGTCGGGTTGTTTTAGCCCTTCATTTATAAATACAGCGTTGAGATTTTCGAGGTTAGCCAAGCATACCAATTGGCTCACATTGGCATAGTCACGTATATTTCCTTTTTCGTTGGGGTTTTGGTCACGCCATTGTTTTGCAGTTTTACCAAATAGAGCCATATTTAACACATCGGCTTCATTGGCATACACATAGCTTATTTGTTGCACTGTTAGGTACTTTGGAATGAGGTTTTCTTTTATAGCATCGGTATGTATGCGGTAGTTTATTTTTGTTAGCTGGCGTTTTAAATCCCATTCCAACTCTTTTGTTTCATTTTCTTTTAAACGCTGAAATTCTTTAACTACATACAGTTCAAATTCAACAGAAATCCAACTGGCAAATTTGAAGGCAATATCCTTATGAGCGTAAGTTCCTCCATATCTGCCTGCTTTAACAATAAAACCTTTGGCATTAGTTGCATTAACCCATTTTTGAGGAGAAAGGGTAAACGCATTTAATCCGGCCTGATTTTTAAACCCCTCGAATTCGAGGGGTTTAAAATCGGGATTATATAAAGTTTCCCAAATACCCAGGAATTCAATCGTATTGCGGTTTCGCATCCAGTTACCTATTACAGCACTGGTGTCATCGGTTTTATGTTTTGCAATGTCGGTTAGTGATATAAAATCGTGCTCGTTAATCTGAACAACGGTAATATCGCTTCCTTTAACATTTATTGTTTTATTTTTCTTCATTCTTTCATTCGTTTTATAAATAACGAAAATGCTTTTTAAAGCTCAATCCCAATTTTTGCAAATTTAACAATTGTCTGAACGTCCGAATCAAGTTCGGACCAGGCTATGATTTTTCTGATTACTTTGATTGCCTGATTATTCATTTGTCACCCTCCATTTTAGAAAAGTAAAAGGGAATAGGTAAAAGGTAAAAGGTGTTTTTACCGCCACGTTTTAATTTTGCTATATCGTTTCTCATACTTTTTACCTGTTACTTTTTATCTTTTACCTTAATTAGTGTATAAAAAGCCAAACCTCGTTTTGTAAGTTTGTACTTTTGTTTAGGACTTTTAGGTACATCAGGTATTGTCCATTCAACTAACCCATCTTCACGCATCTTATTTATTATATAATATAACTGACCCGAAATGGATTTTTGGCCTAATGCTGTTGATACTTCTTGTGTTGATAATGCTCCAGCTAATAACAGACCTAATACTTTCCCATAAAGAGACTCTTGCTGCAACTCTTGCTCCAACTCCTGCTGTAACTCCTGCTGTAACTCCTGCTGTTCGTGTTCAAGTCCTTGTTCTAATAGATCTTTCAACTCCTGCGGTAACTCTTGCTGCCACTCAGGCTGTTTATCGTCCTCTAATCGGTAGTAATCGGTCGTAATCGGTCGTGGACGGATAATTTCCACGTCAAAGAAGTCATTTTGTTCTGCTATTTTGGGTGTTTGTAAACCTTGCTCAACGCAAGCTGTAATTATCCGGTTAATTCCGCTGCCCCACTGTTCAATCAAGCCCAACTCTTTAAAGATATGGGCAACCACACGGTTACGTGCTTCACTACGCCCGTTAAAAACGTCTTCCATGGTAATGCTGTGGGGCAAGCCCCCCGGAGATACAATATTTACCATGTCATCGTATATACCCACTTTAATATCACGGCCCTGGTTCACGTAATCACGGTGTACCATAGCATTAATCAGGGCTTCACGCAAAGCAGAAACCGGTATTTCGTAAGTGTCGGTACGGTAAAGCCCTTTTATTTCTCCTTTCAGGTTAATGTGGTTCAATACAAAGCTTTGAGTGTTTTCCAGTATTGAGAAAATATCGCCTCCATATTCTTTTTTATCGGTAAAAACAGACATGGTATTTCCCTTGAACCTCGCGCATTTTACTGTGCAGTGCGGAAACTTGCCAAGGAGAATCATTAAGGCATTGGTAGGATATGTTTGACCATTTTCAGTTTTAATCAACTTAAGGTTTACCAGTTTTTCATGGTTTAATGGCTTGTCAATAGTTTCGAATCGTTGCGTTAAAGGAGAAATATCGAGTTGCTCAAATGTTATATCATAACAGATTTCTTCATCAAAACTGATGTGTCGTTTTTGACGCTCCAGTTCGGCAATGGTATCTAAATCGGCAGTTCTATTGGTTGCTCCAATACGTATGTAAGTACCATCTGTTTTGCCTTGGCTTTTCAGAAAGTAGGGTTTCATGTTGCCACGTACTACTTCGATAACCAAAACCAATTTTCCTTCTATGTTAACACTGTAAATTTCAGGCATGATGCCCGGTGAACAGCTATCGGCAATAATGGAAGCAATCTTATCTTGCATATCGAAAACCATGGTATCGTCAATACCAATAATTTCACGATTATCGTTTACTCCAATAATCAGTTTCCCACCACTGGTATTGGAAAAGGCAATTACTGTTTTTGCAATATGATCGTTTTTAGGCAAAGACTCCTTTAATTCAAGTGTTTTGCTTTCGCCTTGTTTTATCTGATCTGCCAATATCATAATTCAATCCCAATTTTGGCAAGTTGCGCAATTAAAATAAAAAGTAATAGGTTAAAGGTAAAAGGTGTTTTAACCTGTAAGCCTATACTGCAATTATATACCTGTTTTGTCATAATTTACTTTTTAGCTTTTTAATACTTGAAACAAGCATTGCAACCAATTCTTTACAATCTGCTACAATGCTTTCAAAAAGTTTCGATTCTAAATAATCGGTATCATGTAAAAGGTCGAGCCAATAAATAGTTTCGTTGGCTTCTTTTAATGCAATACTTTGTTTGTTGATGAAATCAGCTGTACTTTGAGCAAATTCAGCTTCTCTTAATAATGCACCAACAGCAGTTCCACTTCGTAATAACTGTTTACTTAATACAAACTCTTTATTTTCATTCAGATGTATGCAAAGTTTCACAATGCGAACTGCAAAAGCATAACTTTTATCTTGCATCAAACTTTTCATAACCTTATACCTTTTACCTCTCAAAGCTTTATTCCAATTTTAGCTAATTGCTCCGCAATCTCCTTGTCTAAAACCTGTGCTTCATCCATCTGCGTCCTGAGCTTTGAAGTAAGTGTATCAACTTTTTCCTGAAATGGAATGCCATCGTCTTCTTCATCGGGTATGCCTACATAACGCCCCGGAGTGAGTACGAACTTGTGTTTTCGAATATCTTCGATAGTGGCAGAATTACAGAAGCCCTTTATATCCTCGTAACTTCGACTACGCTCAGTTACCTCAGTCTCAGTGTTCGGTTTGGTTGCTGAGCTTGCCGAAGCAAGCCAGTTGTGATACGTATCGGCTACTTTGCTAATGTCTTCTGTGGCAAACACCCGGTTTTTACGGTCAATCATATAACCCAATTCGGAGGCATCAATAAATAAAACCTCTCCGTTGCGTTGCTTTTTGCCTCTGCGTAAAAACCACAAACAGGCTGGAATGCCTGTATTAAAAAACAGAGCTTTGGGAAGCATTACAATACATTCCACCAAATCATTCTCCACCAACTTTTGGCGTATGTCGCCTTCGCCTCCTGTATTGGAACTTAACGAACCATTTGCCAACACAAACCCTGCATGTCCGCCATCGGGTTTAAGGTGATACAAGAAGTGCTGCACCCAACCAAAGTTGGCATTTCCCGTAGGGGGAACACCATATTGCCAACGGACATCGTCACGCAACAGTTCACCGCTCCAATCGCTCACATTAAACGGAGGATTGGCAATGATATAATCGGCTTTTAAATCTTTATGAGCATTATTCAGGAACGAACCCTCAGTATTCCAACGGATATTTGAACCATCAATACCACGTATGGCTAAGTTCATCCGGCACAGGCGATACGTAGTTTGGTTACTTTCCTGTCCGTAAACCGAAATATCATCCACACGCCCGGCATGGCTTTCAATAAACTTTTCGCTCTGTACAAACATTCCTCCAGAACCACAACAAGGGTCGTAAACTCGACCGTGATAAGGTTCGAGCATTTCAACCAATAGTTTTACAATACTTTCAGGTGTATAGAACTGTCCTCCCTTTTGACCTTCTGCCAAAGCAAACTGACCTAAGAAATATTCATAAACCCGACCTAATACATCCTGAGACTTTGCCTTTTCATCGCCCAAGGCAATTGTACCAATGGTATCAACCAAACCGCCCAATGTTTGAGGGTCGAGATTAGAACGCCCATAAGTTTTGGGTAAAATTCCTTTAAGTGTAGCGTTGTCCGCTTCAATCAAGTCCATTGCATCGTCAATCAGTTTGCCAATGTTTGGCAACTTAGCCTGTGACTGTATGTAAGTCCAACGGGCTTTTTCAGGCACAAAGAATACATTCTCAGCACCGTATTCGTCTTTATCTTCGGGGTCGGCTCCGGCATACCGGCCTTCTCCGGCTTTTAGCTTTTCATATAACTCATCAAAAGCATCGGAGATATATTTTAAAAAGATTAAGCCAAGCACAACATGTTTGTACTCGGCTGCATCAATATTCTTCCGTAATTTATCTGCCGTTTTCCACAGCTTCTGTTCGAGCTTTTCATCAGCTCCGTTTCCGTTCTTTTTCGCCATTTATGTAATCTCAAATAAAATCAAAGAATATAGTTTACAATTAACTATGTGAGGTTCAGTAAACGATACTAAACAATTTATCGACAAAGGTTCAATATTGATTTGTCAAGGAATGTCAAAAATATCGAAAAATACCAAAGGTTTTTTGTAGCAAGACGATTAATTTTTTGTTTTTACTTTACTTTTTCCTTCGAGCGAGCATTATAACCTTATTGAGAAATGATATGCTCCCCTTAGTATCTATGTACATTGCTTTATATAATACAAAAAAGTATGTTTAATTCAATTTGAGTTTTACCATAACCTAATATCACCCCTTTGAGCTTTAAACTATAAACTATACCTTTGCAAAAACAAAGAAAACGGCCAGATGGATAAGTTTCAAAATACCGATATATATAATGAATTATTAAGTGTTTGTAAATTAAGTTTTGCAGAAAATGAATTATTGTCACTTAACAATGCAATAGAGAGGCTTAGCGCCATTACCTTAAATAAGCAACGAGCATCAGGCGAGCCATATATTAATCATCCTGTAAAGGTAGCTATATTGGCAAAAAAGGAGCTCAGCCTTGGGGTAACATCAATTATAGCAGCATTGTTTCACGATTCGGTACAAGATAGCTATATTGATACAACAGAAATAAAAAACGAGTTTGGTGTTGAGGTTGCACAATTGTTAGAAGGGCTTATAAAAATAAGCTCACTGTATACCGAAAAGCTTTCGCTAAATACCGAAAATTTCATATCGCTTATACTTACTATTACAAACGATGTAAGGGTGGTAATGCTAAAACTTGCCGACAGACTTGAGAATATACGGAGTATTAAAAATTTTAATGAAGAGAAACAATTTAAAATAGCACAGGAAACACGATTACTGTATGCTCCAATTGCTCACAGGCTTGGTTTGTATCATATAAAAACAGAGCTTGAAGATATTTCGCTACGCCATATCGACCCTAAAGCTTATTTTGAGATAGCTTCGAAACTAAAAGAGACTAAAAAACAACGTGAAAACTATATTGAACGGTTTGCTAATCCAATAAAAGAAGTACTTGAAAGTAAAAATATTAAGTATGAGTTTAAAGGTAGGCCAAAGTCAGTAAATTCAATATATGGCAAGGTTTCAAAAAAGAATATCGACATATCGGAGTTATTCGATTTATTTGCCATAAGGCTAATATTAAAAGATATTGACCGAGAGAAAGAAAAAGAGGCCTGTTGGACAGTATATAGCTTAGTAACAAATATATACAGCCCTAATCCGGTGCGTTTGCGCGACTGGATTTCAACACCGCGCCCCAGCGGTTACGAATCGTTGCACACAACAGTTAGCGGCCCCGACAACAAATGGGTTGAAGTTCAGATACGTACCGAGCGTATGGACGAAATTGCCGAAAAAGGGAATGCTGCACACTGGAAATATAAGGAAGCAAAAACCGAGGGGGGGCACGAAAATTGGCTTCGCCAAATTCGCGATGCTTTGGAACAAAACAACGAAGAGGCTATAGAGCAGGCACAAAAACAATCATTGCCCAAAGAAATATTCATATTTACCCCACAGGGCGATATTAAAAAGCTTAGGGAGGGAGCTACTATTCTCGACTTTGCATATTCAATACACAGCAATGTTGGAAACCAATGTACCGGAGGTAAGGTTAACGATAAAATAGTTCCTATAAAATATAAACTCAATAATGGCGATACAGTAGAGGTACTGACATCGAAAAAGCAACGGCCTAGAAAAGAATGGCTGAACATAGTTGCAAGTCCCAGAATACGTACCCGAATAAAACGCTCAATAAACGAATTCGACTTTAAGCAAGCCGAAGTTGGGAAAGAGATGCTTGAACGCAAACTTACGCAGCTAAAAATAGAAAATACCGATCAGGTTGTATTAAGGCTTATAGGACATTATAAATATAAACAGGCTCTTGATTTTTATCAGGCAATAGCTGAACATAAAATTGATGTTCAGCACATAAAAGAACTGTTAACAGAAGACCAAGCGGAAGCAGAAAAACAACCGGAGCAACTAAGTGCCGAAGGATTTGTTCCAAAGCAAAGCGATAGCGAAAACTATCTTATAATAGACGATAAACTTCTGGATATTGATTATCAGTTGGCTAAATGTTGTCACCCGATACCCGGCGACGATATATTCGGGTTTGTAACCGTAGATAGAGGAATACAGGTGCATCGTAGGTTTTGCCCCAATGCTGCCGATATGATAAAAAGGTATCCGTACCGAATTATTAATACCCGATGGACCGGACAGCAGAAAAATGCTTCGTTTATAGTTGAAATAATAGTTACCGGAGTCGATAAAGTGGGTATTGTAACTCATATTTCAGAGGTTATTTCAAAAGACCATAAAGTAAATATGCGTTCACTGGCCGTAAATACCAAAGATGGAATATTTCAGGGAGTAATTGCACTTTTTGTAAATGACCTTAACCACCTTGATACTCTATTGAGTAATATTAATAAAATAAAAGGGGTACTTAAAGCAGAACGGAAAGATAAAAGGTAAGAATAATCAATATAACTTATTACGGTATTTTCATAAATTTATGTGATTGCAGCGACACCATCCAGTGCGGATTATTCTTTGCAAATTCAACAATTGCTTCAATATTTTGATTAAATCTGCTCCATTCAGGTTGCAAAAACAGTAAACAATCAGCACTTACTTTTTCGGCACATTCCATAGCCCAATTAAAGTCTTCACTATTGTAGATAATCATTTTCAGCTCATTGGCACGTTTATACATTTCGCTATGCGGGTGATTGTTTGTTTTTGGCGATAAACATATCCAGTCCCATATACCGGTAATATTATTAACCCCTGCTGTTTCCACAAATGTTTCAATATTGTGTTTTTTAAGTTCATTGCAAAGCGGTTCCATATTGTAAAGCGATGGTTCGCCACCTGTTACTACTACCGATTTGGCAGGGGTTGCAATTACCTCTTTTACAATATCTTCAACAGTTACAAGCTTGTGTATTCCGGGATTCCACGACACCTTTGAATCGCACCAGCGACAGCCTATATCGCACCCACCAATTCTAATAAAATATGCTGCTTTTCCGGTATGAAAACCCTCACCCTGTAACGAATAAAACTGCTCAACCAAAGGTAAAACCAACCCTTTCCCTTCGCCGGGCAAATCAGATGTAACCATATAACTATCTCTATTTTTTTTGCAAATATAACCTTTTAATAATAAGCAAGCCTGTAAAAAAAGTTACTACTACAATTGCAATTGACATATATGTTTCAAACGAAAAACGGGTATCAAGCGAAATAATTATTTCGGTATATACTGCCGGAATATATTGTATGAATATTATTGCCACCAGCCCCAACGCCAGTGTCATCATTATACGCTTAATTTTTTCTCGCTGTTTGAGTGCTTTTTCCGATAGTCGGTTATCGTTGTTTTGTCTTAGTTTAGTACCTATTGCCAGAGCAAGTACGCACACAAGTAAAAAAACTCCTGAATCCATTTTTAGTAAAATTTTGCGAAAGGTAGTGTAAATATTCTTGTATTAAACCCGAACTATGCGTTTAATTTGAAAAACCTAATGCCTAATGCGGGTTAAACGTTTTAGAGTTCAAATATAATCTTCTACTATTTATAGCTATATTTGGACTTTTAATATAAAGTTATTGTTATACAACTATAACTAAAAATAACTTCCTTTTACTTTATAAATGAACTACTTACAAATTGACAATCTAAAGAAATCGTTTGGCGATTTATTACTTTTTGAAAATATAAACCTTTCGGTCGATAAGGGTCAGCGTGTGGCTCTAATTGCAAAAAACGGTGCCGGAAAATCGACACTGCTGAAAATAATCGGAGGTAAAGATACTGCCGATTCCGGTAACATTATTTATAGAAATGAGCTAACTGTTGGTTACCTTGAGCAAGTACCTCCGTTGAACGATGACAACACGGTACTGAATGAGGTAATGGAAGCCGGCGACGATGTTCGACAAGCGATAGAGGAATATGAGAGAGCCTGTGAAACAGCCAACGCCGAACTAATGGATAAAGCTACTCATGCTATGGATACCCTTAAAGCATGGGATTACGAAGCCAGAGTAAAACAGGTGTTGTCGAAACTGAAAATAGATAAACTCGACCAAAAAGTAGGAACGCTATCAGGAGGACAAAAAAAGCGTTTGGCTTTGGCTGCTATTATAATTCGTAACCCCGATATTATTTTGCTCGATGAGCCTACTAACCACCTCGACCTTGATATGATTGAATGGCTTGAGCAATACCTTAACAACTCATCGTCAACTATTATAATGGTAACTCACGACCGTTATTTCTTAGACCGAATTTGTAATGTTATATACGAACTCGATAATATGCAAATGTATCGTTATAAGGGTAATTACAGCTATTATCTCGAAAAACGTCAGGAGCGTATTGCTGTTGAAAATGCCGAAATTGAAAAGGCCAGAAACCTGTATAAAAAGGAGCTCGATTGGATAAACCGTACACCATCGGCTCGAACCACAAAGGCAAAATACCGTATTGATGCCTTTGAGGATACAAAACAAAAGGCTCATAAACGAATAAATTCCGACCAGGTGAAAATTGATGTGGCTAGTTCACGACTTGGCAAGAAAATAATTGAGATATATAATATTTACAAAAAGTTCGATAAAACCATAATTCTTGAAGACTTTACATACAATTTCAAACGTGGCGAAAAGGTTGGAATAGTTGGAGGAAATGGTACAGGTAAATCAACATTTCTGAATTTATTAACCGGCGAAATACCTGTAGATAAGGGTAATATCGATATTGGATCAACCATCCGTTTCGGATATTATACACAAGATGGTATTCAGTTCGATGAAACCAAGAAAGTGATAGAGGTAATAAAGGAAATAGCCGAAGATATTAGTGTGGGTGAAGGTAAACAGCTTTCGCCAACTCAGTTTCTGAATTACTTTCTGTTTCCGCCTAAAATGCACTATTCGTTTGTTAGTAAGCTTAGCGGAGGCGAAAAACGGCGCTTATATCTTATGACAGTGCTTATGCAGAATCCAAACTTCCTTATTCTCGATGAGCCTACTAACGACCTGGATATAATGACACTTAATGTTCTCGAAGATTACCTTCAGGCATTCGACGGTTGTGTTCTTATTGTGTCGCACGACCGTTATTTTATGGATAAGGTTGTTGACCATTTGTTTGTTTTTAGTGGTAATGGTAAGGTAAAGGATTTTCCCGGCGATTATACTCAATACCGTGAATGGACCGATAAGCAAGAAAAAGATATTGTCAATTCGGAGAAAGCTAAAATAGTAGAAGAAAAAACTAAAAAAGCTGTTGAACCCGACACTAAGGAGAAAAAAAAGCTATCATATAAAGAGCAGCAGGAATTTGACCGGCTCGAAGCTGATTTAGAATTGTTGAATACTGAAAAAACTGAAATTGAAGAAATACTTAGTTCAGGTAGTACTGATTCTGAATTGATAACAGAAAAATCGATTCGATTAAACGAAATAAACGAAATACTCGACCAAAAAGAGATGCGTTGGTTAGAACTTAGCGAATTTGTGTGTTAGTATATTTTTTATAAAATCTAAGTCTGTTTTTTTATATTTTTAAAGTAAAATACGAACTTATGAGAATTAGCAATTATCAAATAGATATTATAAAGCAAACAGCACAAACCGTTTTTTGGTAATAATGCTAAAGTATATTTATTTGGCTCACGTACCGATGATACCAAAAAAGGAGGTGATATTGATTTATTAATTAGTCATATTGGTAATATAAGAGAAAGCGAAAGTTTTGATAAAAAGCTCCAATTTTTAGTTTTACTAAAAAAGCAAATTGGAGAAAGAAAAATTGATGTTGTTCTCGATTTGCAGCATAATAAAGATTTTGTTAATCAAATAAAGGAAACATCGTTATTGTTATGACAAATCAGGTAGTAATAGAAAAGCTAAACAGGTCAATAGATGTATGTAAGCTCCATATATCACGCTTAAATTATGCAATTGAACAAATAGAAACAATAATGCCACTTACTAATGAAAGCTTTAGTAAATTAAGTAATGTTGAAATACAAGCAATAGACCAATTTAATAAGTGAGTAACAAAAAACTAATAATAAATATAAGTGTAGATTGGGAAGGAGAGAGCCTTAGTAATCTTGGTTATTTCAGGCAATGGCGCAGGAAGTATTTTCCCGATATACCAATCAATCATTTTATTTGCCCATCATATTTTCTCAGAACAATTGATAAGCAAAAGTTTAATGGTATAATATTACCAATAGATGAAATAGGAATTGACTTACACCCTCGCAAAGAGCTTGTAAAATATTTCAATATCCCTTTTCGAATTAGTAATAATTATTATCGTGTTTTGCCTCAATATTATCCGCAATGGTTAAAAACGGTTCTTACTTCGGGGCGGGGAGTACCATTGACAGTTTATAATTCTATTGAACTTAAAACTATTATTGCAGGTGCAAAACAAATAACTGAAAACTATTTTAACTGCAACATACAAGGTTTTAGGGCAGGAGGGTGGCTTATAAATGAAACAGTGTATAAAATACTTGAGCAAGAGGGTTTTAAATATGATTCATCGGCTGTTCCACCGCAGGTATTTTCATTTGGATATAATGAGGTTGATAATGGAAATTATAAAGATAATTTTGGCGATAAAAATGGTGTATTTACCCGGCAGGTAATTGATACGTGGGGTAATAAAACAATTAATACCGGGTATTTGGCCAATGGGTATATGAAACAATTTTATACAGGAGCTATCAATATTTTTACCCAACCATATAAAATAGGAATTATACTTGAAATACCCAATAACGGAGCTATGTCTGATTTTGCTACATTTGAACTTACTCATAATAAGCAATTAGAGTATTTTAAAAATCAAAATACCGACTTTGTATTATCTGTTGGTTGCCATATGGAAGGGCCAAATATTTATAAAGAATATTTGGCTGATACCATACAAAAAATAAAACAATCGGGCGTTAATTATGAGTTTCGGTTAATGAAATATTTAATATAATAATTCCAATTCATCAACCACAAAATCCATTAACTCTTTAATATATTCTTTCGAGAAATTGAACTCTATACCGGCAGCTTTATATATTTCGGGTATTGTTGTTGTATATCCAAGTTTTAGTGCATTTTTATATTGTTTTAATGCCAGTTCCTTATTCTCACGAAAGTTTTTCCATATAGCAATGGCTCCAAGCTGAGCAAAACCATATTCTATGTAGTAAAACGGTACTTCAAATATATGTAGCTGACTTTGCCAACGAACCGAGCGGTATTTTTCTACACCAGAATAGTCGACTATATTGTTTCCAAATTCCTTTGAAATATTGAGCCATGCCTTTTCTCGCTCTTCATGTGTATGGGTAGGGTTTTCATACAAATAATGTTGAAATTTGTCGACAGTAGCAACCCAGGGCAATACAGAAATTACATCAGACAAATGTTCACGTTTTGCTCTCTTTAGTTCCTCTTCATTATCGAAATATACATTCCAGTAGTCCATGCTAATAAGCTCCATAGTCATACTTGCAAGTTCAGCTACTTCCGATGGGGTATCTTTAAAATCGACAAGTTCAAGTGGTGCAGTTAGAAATGAATGTATGGCGTGTCCACCCTCATGAAGCATAGTAACCACATCGCGTATATTGCCTGTGGCATTCATAAAAATAAAAGGTACGTTGCTTTCATGCAGCGGATAGTTAAAACCTCCTGGAGCTTTCCCCTTACGTGAATCAAGGTCGAGATAACCCATTTTATTCATATGGTTCAGAAATACTCCAAATTCGGGTTCAATATTACGAAAACAGAGAGCTGTTTTTTTAACCAGCTCTTCGGCTGTTTTAAAAGGCATTAATGGTTGTTTCAGATTTTCGTCAACTTGTAAATCCCATGGTCGTAATGTATCAACTTTAAGGCTTTTTTTACGTTGTTCCAATATTTTATTTACAACAGGCAATACTGTTTCTGCTACTGCTGTGTGAAATTGTTTACAGTCGTTTACACCATAGTCGAAACGTCCCATGGCTCTAAATTTATAGTCGCGGAAGTTATCAAAACCTGCATTTGCCGATATTTTATCTCTTAAAGATATTAAATCAGACAGAAGTGTGTTAAGTTTTTCGCTATCGTCGAATCTACGGTCGTTAATCATTTTATACACTTGTTCACGAACAATTCGGTCGGTGTTTTTTAAGAAATTTGAAGCCTTCTGCATTGTCATTTCTTCGCCTTGGTAGGTAATGGTCATTTGTGAAGCTATTTGACCATATTCCTGTTCCTTTTGCTGCATTTGGGCTTCAAGCTGAATGTTTTCTTCACGGAATATTTCAACATCTTTTCGAACCCTTCGTATAACGGTATAGTATTTTGCAGCCTCAATGTATTTTGCTACATCGGGGCTTAGTATTTTTTTATCCAGTTCGTTCGATTCTTTCGATATCTCGGGTTCAATATTTGTTACAAAATGGTTAAATAATTCTGCGGCATCTTGGTTATTGGTATCGCAGTTCATTTTTATATATCGCCACGCAAGGTCTTCTTCAATTACTGCTTCAAGTTCACTCTTGTCTTTTAACCATTGCTGTATATCGTTAGCATTAAGTAAATGTCTTGTTTTTAGCTCATTGTAGTATGGTTTCAGGTCGCTAAAGTTTTCTATTTTCAGCAATTCGTTAACGTATGTTCGCTTAATGGTGTAGTTCATTGTGCTTTTTTGTTAAAAAAAAGGATTGACTGTATTTACAATCAATCCTTTTCCTGTGTATTCAGTTTTTTTTATTCTTTATCTTCCTTTACCTCTTCTTCAGTTTGGTCAAGTATGTTGAGCATTTCAAGACTCTGAATAATATTGTACCACTGAAGAACTTTTTTTATGTCAGAAACATATACTCTTTCTGTATCGTACTCGGGCATAACCTGCTCAAAATAAGCTTTTAGCTCTTCGTTTTGCGATTTATGGCTTATTGCAGCACCTCCCGATTCTTTATCTCTTATGCTTTTAAACACTTCAACAAGTGGCTTGTCTTCGCCATCGGCTGTGTAAATACCTATTTCGCTTAGTGTACTTATTTTTGCACTTGAGTAAGCCGGTTGACGTTTCTTTGTTTCTAAATTCTCAACAATAATACCGTTTTTGGTCTGTGAAATTAGTTTGTAAAGACCTGTCTGACCCGCAATTGCTAATATATCTTTCAACATAATTTTGGTTTTTGTTTTTAACGAGCGCAAACGTAAAAGAATTTATAAAAACTCCCAAATAATGGATTATAAAAATTTATGATTTTATAACACTTTTTTAAAACCAAAATCCTATTGTTGCTGTAAGTATATCTACATCAATTTTCAGATCTTGTTCATATTTATATCCAAACGATTCGGTAGTTGACTTAACAATACCCTTTGTCATAGGGTAATAATCTAGCATTACCGATATTTTATCATTCAACAAAATACCTCCGCCTAATCTTAATCCGAGCATTGAGGTGAGCTTGTTCGATACTTTTGTTGTTATGCCAAACATTGAAGCTTCCATATTGGTTACTTTCAAATAATTTGATACTATACCTGCTTTGCACATAATTCCAATATTGTCGGCCACATTATATCTGTAATCAACACCTAACGAAATAGGGACATTTATATATTTAAAGTACTTATCAATAGACATAGGGCTTAGTTGGTTTTTATAAAAACTCTTAATACTATTTGATAATCCGTTGTACATTATGTCAATACCGCCAAAAGCTCCAAATCCCATTTCAGAAAACTGGTATGAAAATTCAAAACCGGTATTAAAACCAACTTAAGCTCCGGCAGCCAAATCGTTATATAAATCGGTTGATGCAAAGTTCAATAATGGAACAGCAGCACCTGCGTGTACAGAGTATTTGTACTGAGAATACGAATAAGTGATAGTTAAAAACATAACTAGCAGTAATGTGATTTTTTTCATAGTAAAATGTAAATATTATTAAGTTATTGATTAGCCTTAACGGCATATTTGACGGGCGCAAATATATATATTATACCATATAATGTTTTATGATTTTTATCATAAAACATTATATGGTAGTCTCCGATTTTCGGTAAACTACCCTCGGTTTATAATATCAATAAGCTCTTCCGGTTTACTAATAAGGTATTCGGGGTTTAGTTTTTTTAGAGCTCCAGGGGTGTTGAACCCCCAGCTTACAGATACTACAGGTATTTTCGATAGCTTACAAGCTTCTATATCGCGGGTTTCATCGCCAACATATATTATTTCATTGGGCTTTAAGTTGTAACCCTTCATTATATTAAGTAACACCAACGACTTGCCAAATAGTTTTGAACTTGTACTTATGAAATTGAAATAGTGTTGTATATCGTTGTTTTTTAGGAATTTACGTATGTTTCTTTTTGAATTTGATGTTAGTATGCCCAATACGTGTTTTTGTTCATGCAGTATTTTAATAGTATCAATAATACCATCGAATGGCTTAATTTCCCCTATTTTCATTTTTCGCTTTCCCATAGCTAAAAGCAGTGGCAGTTTTACGTAGTCAACATTGAGTTTTTTAATTACCTCTTGCGGGGTAAGGCTTCTAAGCTGCTGAACATCTTCGGTATTTACTATTTTGCACTTATATTTTGGAGCCATATCGTTGTATATAGATACAACAGCCGAAAGAGTATCACCAAGGGTTCCGTCAAAGTCGAATATTATAGTTTTGCTCATTGGTGGGCTTATTAATTATTTTTGGTTTTTAACAATAGGTATTTGTATTCAAGGGTATTGGCTCTGGTTTTTGCGTACAGAAATTCCGGGGTAAGCATACTTACGTAAAATTCAGGATACTCGTGTACTATTTGCCATTCGTCGTTAGTATTCATAATATCATTTTTCCCTTTTTGGTCAGTTAGAATATATGTATCGGCATTCAGTTTTTCTATTATCTGTTTTTCGTTTATTACCATAACATTGCGCTGTGCATAAAAGTCGAGAGAGTGTATCCATGTGCGGTAACAGTAAAACTTATCATCCGGTATTTTATTTTTTGTTACCCATTTTCCAACTTCATTTTCAACCTGATACGGCATTATAGAAGGGTAGAAGTGAGTAGCCATTATCAGGTTTACTGTAATATTTACTATAAGTGTTATGGTTATAAGCTTTTCGAGTTGGTCGGTAATCTTTGCATTACTAATATAAAATAGTACCACCATAGCTATGCTAAATACCGGTAGTATAAAAGTACGGTCGGGGAAGAATATGGTTAAAGTTATTCCTACCATTATAAATAAAATATGGAGCAATCCGAACTGAATATTTTTGAGTGTTTTGAAATACTTGTTGCCATTTTCATATATAGAAACCAAATAATCGGCTGTAAATATTGCAGCAAACGGAAATATTGGAAATATATAGTGAGGCAGTTTAAAATTCGATGTGCTAAGAGCTAAAAATACAAGTACAAAACCTCCGAATGTAAATTGCTCTTTACTGTTTGGCGATCGGAATTTATTTTTGATTATAGTTCTGAATCGGTCAATAATTGCTAAAAAAAGGAATAGTACCCATGGTTGAAAATCCCACATAATAGTATGCAGAAAGTATTCAAACGGAGCACCGTTGTCCCAGTATATTTCACCTGTAATTCGTCCAAAGCTTTGTGTCCAAAAAAAGAATCGTAAACCGGAAGGCCCTTCAAGGCTATATACTACTTTTTCGGGGTGAAGGTCGAACTGAGTATAAAGCCCCCAACACATAGGCAGCAACAGTATTAATACAAACACAAACATTGCTATCCATTGCCATTTGAGTATGTGTTTCCATTGGCGGTTTAACAGTATATTGCTCCCTATGGCTGCACCAACTATTATTACTGCAATTGGCCCTTTCGACATCATGGCAAATGCCAATCCGACAGACCCTAATATTATATGCTTGAACTTACCGTTCTGTAAAAACGATGCCAGTTGCCACACTGCAAATATTGTATATCCAGTAAGTATTCCATCGGTTCGTATATCGTTGGTTATAAGCATAAAAGCCTGTGTGGTTGCAACTATCAAAGCTGCCAGTCGGGCACGTTTTTTATCGTACCAGTTTTGTGCAAATTTATAGGTCGAAAATATACCCAGTAATATAACCAGTACAGCAGGCAGTTTATATGCAAATGTCGATAACCCAAATAGAGCATACGAAGCCGCAGCCATCCAAAAAAGCATCGGAGGTTTATCTAAAAAATCTTTCCCGCGTTCAAATACTTGCAGAAAATTTCCGGTTTCCAGCATCTCCATCGATATAGATGCATACTGTGCTGCATCAATATCCATAACGTCAATAAACAGATTGAAAAAGTATATTAAACCAATGAAAATAAAGAAGATATAGTATCGGTTCTTATACGCCAGGTTGCCCAAATTATTAATGTTCATATAACTCTTATTTTTTGAAAGGCTGAAAATAATTATAAAAATGAAAATATGTAAATTACACTATTACTTTTTACTCACTACTCACTACTCACTACTCACTACTCACTACTCACTACTCACTACTCACTACCCAAAATAATAACACCTTAAATCACTCGTTATCAGATATTAAGTGAGTTTATTGTGTGGTTGCACGAACTCTTTGGTTTGCATCTTTTTTTCAAAAGCCCTATATTTGGGGCTCAAAATTTACAAAATCACAAAAACAAGATTATATTATGAACAGAGTATTTTTTATTTTAGTATTTGTATTTATTTCAGGATTTGCAGGAATAATAGTAGCGCAAGAAGAAAAAGGGGCAGTAGATTATAACAATGAAGCAGTAGAAGCTTATAAAAACAAAGATTATAAAACAGCGTATGCAGCATTTTCAAAGGCTATAGAGTTATATAAAGCCGAAGGTTCTGAAGTTGACATTAATCTTACTTACAATGCAGGTTACTGTGCATATAAATCGAAAAAATACAACGAGGCAATACCATATTTTGAAGAGGCAATAAAAAGCGATTTTAAAGAATCTAAGCCCTATGTATTTATAGCTCAAATATATATGAATAGCGATGACCTTACAAGTATGGATAAAATATTGGTTGAAGGTTTGGCTAAATACAACAGCGATGAGTCTTTAATAAAACTGGCAGCAGTTTGTTATCAGCGTCAGGGTGTTGAGTTTTACAACAAAGGAAACGACATAAAAAAAGCAGCCAATGACAGCGGTATGAACGAAACCGATCCGGAAGCATTTGAGGCCGAGTATGCTAAAGCAAATGCAGAGTTTGAAAAAGCATTACCGTTATTCGAAAAATCTTATGAATACAATCCCAAAAGTAACAGTACACTTAAAGCTTTACAGAATATTTACACTAACTTAAATATGAACGATAAAGCATCGAAAATGGAATCAGAACAGGCTACTGCTGAAGATTAGTTTATTATAATTAATGCAAAATAAACCCCGGACAAGCAAACTTATCCGGGGTTTGTTTTTAATATTCAAATTCTTCCCAAAAGAGTAGTGTGCAATAAATCTTCGACTAACTTGACACATGATAATACTATTCAGTTACCCTCTTCTTAATTCTTTGTTAATAACAAAAATTGCAACCAATACACTCAAATTTTATTTTTGAAATCGAATTGAAGTAAATGCAGGAACGAGAAAATTTGTAACCTGCAACTTGTAACCTGTAACTTAAAGAATGAAACTCTGCATAGCCGAAAAACCAAGTGTAGCAAAAGATTTGGCCTCAATTCTTGGAGCCAATAGTCGTAAAGATGGTTACTTCGAAGGAAATGGTTACTGTGTAAGCTGGACATTCGGTCATTTGTGTACACTAAAAGAGCCTCACGAATATACCGATAAATGGAAGTACTGGAATATGAGTTCACTGCCAATGCTGCCGGCACGGTTTGGAATAAAGGTTATTGACGATAATGGTATACGAAAGCAGTTTAATACCATAGAACGGCTGGTAAATGAATGCGATGAGGTTATAAACTGTGGCGATGCCGGAATAGAAGGGGAGCTTATTCAACGATGGGTACTTACAAAAGCTCAATGCAAAAAACCAATAAAGCGACTGTGGATATCATCGCTTACCGATGAGGCTATTCGCGATGGCTTTGCAAACCTTAAAAACGGCACTGACTTCGATTTGCTTTACGCTGCCGGAAATGCCCGTAGTATTGGCGACTGGCTACTAGGAATGAATGCTACAAGGTTATACACATTAAAATATGCAAACAATAAAGGGGTGCTTTCTGTTGGAAGAGTTCAAACACCTACTTTAGCACTAATTGTAAACCGCCATAAGGAGATTGAAAACTTTGTTTCAGAACCATTTTGGGAACTGAAAACCACTTATCGTGAGGTTTTGTTCAATGCCACACAGGGCCGATTTATGGTTAAAGACGAAGCTTTAGAATTTCTTGAACGTATTAAACAAGAGGAATTTGAAGTAGTGTCATTTGCTCGTAAGGCAGGTAAAGAAGCTCCTCCAAAACTTTTTGACCTTACAGCATTGCAAGTAGAGTGTAACCGAAAATATGGTTTTACAGCAGATGAAACTTTACAAATAATACAGAAATTATACGAGCGCAAGCTGGTTACATATCCGCGTGTTGATACTACTTTCTTACCAAACGATATGTACCCCAAAGTAAAAGGGATACTTGAGAAACTTACTCCATACGAAGATATAATAAAACCACTGCTTGGGAAGCCTATTCGCAAGAGTAAAAAAGTATTCGACGACAAGAAAATAACCGACCACCATGCTATTGTACCCACGGGCGTAAATCCGTCGGGGTTGATACTCGACGAAAAGAAGGTTTACGACACAATAGCAAGGCGTTTTATTGCAAATTTTTACCCCGATTGTGAAGTACAAAATACCACTGTAATAGGCGAGGTGGATAAAATAGAATTTAAAGCTACCGGTAAAATAATTATTGAAGAAAACTGGCGTGTAGTATACCCCAAAAAGCAAAATGATAATGAGAGCGGCGAGGGGCAGATACTTCCCGAGTTTGTTAAGGGTGAGCGCGGCCCGCATGAACCCGATTTGCTCGAAAAACAAACTCAACCACCTAAACCGTACACCGAAGCTACACTGCTGCGGGCTATGGAAACTGCCGGAAAACAGGTTGAAGATGAAGAGCTGAGCGACCTTATGAAAGAGAATGGTATTGGACGCCCAAGTACTCGTGCCAATATTATTGAAACACTATTTAAACGTAAGTATATAATTAGGGAAAGAAAAAATATTGTCCCTACAATTACCGGAATACAATTGATTGACACTATTAGCAATGATTTGTTAAAATCGGTTGAGCTTACAGGTATGTGGGAGAAAAAGCTCCGACAAATAGAAAATGCCGAATATGACCCCAAAGTATTTCTCGATGAAATGAAGCTTATGGTTGCCAGGCTTGTACACGAAGTAATGTATGAGAACAGGGGAACTATAACTATTGAAGAAGAAAAAAGCAAAGAAACAACTGTTACTAATAAGAATACTCCCAAAACGAACGAGACGGCGCAACTTAATTGCCCTAAATGTAAAAACGGTACAATACTTAAAGGTAAATCGGCTTTTGGGTGTTCTGCTTATAAAGACGGATGCAATTTTAAAATTGAATTTATACAACAGGGAAAAAAACTTACCGATAAACAGATAGAAAGGCTAATTGAAAAAGGTGAAACTACTGCTATTTCGGGTTTTGTGGTTAATGGTGAAAAAGTAAAAGGGATATTAGAAATATCGACCAATTTTCAGCCGGTATTTAAACTCACTGAAGAGCCTGAAAAAAAAGGCAAACCTGCTAAACCCGAGGTATTAACTTGCCCCAAATGCCAACAGGGAACTATGCTTAAAGGTAAGTCGGCTTATGGTTGCAGCCGCTTTAAAGAGGGGTGTAGTTTTGTAATACCGTTTACCGTTTTGGAGAGTGATTATGGAACTACAGAGTTGAGCGGTGATATATTGGGGAAAATTTAACCAGCAACTTTGAATTTCTAAAATAAGTAACCATTTTTCATGAATTTCAACATAAAAAATTATTTTTGCAACCTTAATTCAAAAACAGACATTTCATATGGCATACGTACCAAAGAACTCGCCACAAGAGTGTAAAAACATTACTGACGTAAGAAATGAGATAGACAGTATTGATGAACATATACTAAAACTTATGGGCGAACGATACAAGTATGTACAAGCGGTAGTTAACTTCAAAGAAAAAACAAAAGACAGCATAATAGCGCACGAACGTCGCGAAGCAGTAATTGCACAGCGTCGCGAGTGGGCAGTTCAAAACGGATTATCGCCCGATGCCATTGAAGAAATGTACCGCAACCTTATAAATCATTTTATAAGCGAAGAGATGAAAATAGCTAAACTATAACAAAAAATATATGTACAAGAAAGATATTAAAGTACTCGATTGCACTATCAGAGATGGTGGTTTAATGAACAAATGGCAATTCAGCACCGAGTTAGTAAAAAGTGTTTACAATTCGTGTGTTGAAGCTGGCGTTGACTATATGGAAATAGGTTATATAGCTAGTGAAGGACAGTTTTCACGTGATGAATACGGGCCGTGGAAATTTTGTAGCGAAAAAGATTTAAGAAGTGTTGTGGGAGATAACAATACTAACACTAAAATATCTGTTATGGCTGATATAGGCCGTATCAGGTTTGAAGATATTCCACCAGCATCAGAAAGTGTTATTGATATGTTCCGTGTAGCTTGTTATGAGCATCAGATACATAAAGGTATAGAACTAGCCCACCATGTAATGGATAAAGGCTATGAAGCTACTATTAACTTAATGGCAGTATCAAAAGTAAATGAGCGCCGTCTCGACGAAGCATTACAGGATATTGCAGAATCAAGAGTTTCTACCTTTTACCTTGTTGACAGTTTTGGTAGTATGTATTCAGAAGATATACAGTATCTGATGAAAAAATACACTGAAGCATTACCCGGAAAAATAATTGGGTTCCATGGTCATAACAATCAGCAACTTGCATTTTCTAATACAATAGAGTGTATTATAAATGGCGCACGTATGCTTGATGCTACCATGCTTGGAATTGGCCGTGGAGCAGGTAACTGCCCCCTTGAGTTGTTAATTCAATTCCTGAAGAATCCTAAATACCGTTTGAAGCCTATTTTGCAGTCTATTCAAGACTATATAAAACCGTTACAGCAGGAAATCGACTGGGGGTATTTCCTCCCTTATATGATAGCAGGTTCATTGAATCAACACCCGCGCGATGCTATGGCTTGGATGGATTCCGATAAAAAAAACGATTTAGTTGGTTTCCTTGTCGATGCACTTGAAAAAATTGAAGACCTTGAGTAACTAAGTTATTAGTCGTAATACGAAGGTTATTTAATTATAACTATGAAGGAGTTATTACATGAGTAGTAACTCCTTTTTTATTGCTCTATATCATAATAATACAATCGTTTTTTAACAAATGGTTCAGTTATGTTATTACTTTTGATAATTCAAATAATTAACCATAGTAATGAAGAAACTGACACCCATACTTCTGTTTTTGTTCACAATACTGTTTGCTTGTAATAATACTACCGAAGCAAAAAAAGTAAAAAACATAATATTGCTTATAGGCGATGGTATGAGTGTAAACCAAATATATGCAACCGAACTATACAGCAATATAATACATAACAAGGGGCTGGCTATGAATAATATGGCTGTAAAATCGTTTATGACCACACATTCGGCCAATAACTATACTACTTGTTCATCGGCAGCAATTACTGCTATGGCTTGCGGATACAAAACCAACAATGGGGTTTTATGCAAAGATACATCGCTAACCATACAGTACGAAACTATTGCCGAAAAGCTTAAACGCAAAGGGTATCGTATAGGTATTATATCGAGTGTATATTTGAACCATGCAACACCGGCAGGTTTTTACGCACACCAAAACAGCCGAAAGTACTATTATGAAATAGGCAAGGAACTGCCTGCAAGTAAATTCAACTATTTTGGCGGTGGAGGAATTCGTTATCCCCGTGGAAATACAGGCGATTCAGCCAATATATTCGACCAGGCTAAAGCAACCGGATATAAAATATCAAAAACACATAGTGAGTTTAATTCTATAACAAAGGCCGACACTATGCTCATTTCCATAAATCCTGAGGTATATAGATACGGCGATTTTTATTGGAGCATCGACAAGCGAAAGGGGGCTCTTTCATTGGCCGACTTTACAAAGCAGGCATTAAATCAGCTTAATAATGAAAATGGCTTTTTTCTGATGGTTGAAGGTGGTAAAATAGATTGGGCCTGTCATAAAAACGATGCCGCTTCATGCATACACGAAATGCTCGATTTCGATAAAGCTGTTGGCGAGGCTATAACATTTTATAATCAATACCCCGACGAAACAATTGTAATAGTATTAGGCGACCACGAAACAGGAGGTATGTCGCTTGGTACTAATGAAAATGTATTGTTGGGAAATATTCAGTTACAATTACTTGAAAATCAGAAAATATCAACACAAGAGTTTGACCGATTATTGCAAAATGTGGTAAGTGAATACAAACAACCTACCTTTAATCAGGTAATGGATTCTGTTTCAAAATATTTCGGCTTCAATAACGGTAATAATACGCTTACGCTAAATACAGATGAAACCGAATGGCTTAACGAAGCATTTCAAACACAAGTATTAAAAGGGCTTATTGCTACCGATTATGATTATTTATTTACCAATAATAAATCATTTACCGCAAGGGTAATACATATACTAAACCAAAAAGCGGGCATAGGCTGGACAACCAACGACCACACACCTATGCCAATACCGGTAAGGGTAACAGGCATAGGGCATGAATATTTTAAACCGTATATCGACAATACAGAACTTGCCGGAATTATTGAACAAATACTTTATTAAACCGATTATTGTTTATTTGCATATAACATACTTTATTTAAAATGTTTTTAATAGTAAAATATCGTGGTTATAAACAAAAGGCACTATTTTTGCTTATTATTTTTACGAAAGTAATTCTAATAAATGAACATAATTAAATACATATTGTCAGTTTCGCTTGCATTATTGGTTTTGGCAAGTAGTGTTGGTATGTATATTATTAAAGATACCTGTCCGCCATGCGGTGAAAGTGAAACCGTAGCTCAATTAGTTGTTGCCGATTACCAAACCCATTGTTCAACTATTCACGATGGTTGTTGTAGTAATCATGAGCAAACCTGTTGCACCACTTCAGATAACCAAAAACATGAACATGAACAGAACAAATATTTCTTTCAGCACAATCCCGAATATTTTAAAACCACTCATAGTGTTGATTTAAAACAGGTTACTTGTTTTATAGTGGCAGTACTGTTTACATCCGATTATGTAAGTACACTTTTATATACCCCACATTCTTATACACATAGCATTATTAAATATAAAAAAGTGGCGCACACTTTGGCAATGCTATGTACCTACATTATTTGATTTTAACTAATCTCTTGTTTTTTTCAATTTCTTGAATCATATCAGTATAGTTTAATGCTATTGCGCTGAAAATAAAATCAAGATTCATAGAACAACTATTCCATTAGGAATATAATCATTAATCAGTTTTACTGTTTAGTGTTCAACAGGCAGTATTAGTTAAATTAAAAAACAATGAAAAATATAATATTAACTGTATTATTTACAGTAATATCGGCAATAGTACTTGCAGTAAATATCGAAGGTACTGTTGTTGATTCAGGTGGAAGTGTTTTGCCCGGAGTAAGTGTTTACTGGGAGGGTACCACAGTTGGAACTACAACCGATAGCGAAGGTCGTTTCTCCATTACCAATAAAGTAGCTACTAATGTACTTGTTTTTAGTTATATAGGCTACGAAAGTAAAAAAATAACAATTGAAAGTCGCAAGCATCTCAATATTCAAATGGTAAGCGAAGGGCATTCACTTAGTGAAGTTGTTGTTGCAGAGAGAGCTCCGGGAACTCACTTATCGCGAATTGAACCCATAATGACAATTCAGATTACCGATGCCGAACTTTGCAAAGCAGCTTGTTGTAACCTGGGCGAAAGTTTTGTTACAAACCCTTCGGTCGATGTTTCGTACTCCGATGCAACAACAGGGGCAAAGCAAATCCGATTATTAGGCTTATCGGGCTTATATGTGCAAATGCTTACCGAAAATATGCCTGCTTTTCGCGGATTGGCTTCTGTTTATGGATTGGAATATATTCCAGGCCCTTGGATGTCAAGTATTCAGGTTTCAAAAGGGACAGCCTCGGTTATTAACGGTTATGAAGCTATAGCTGGGCAAATAAATGTTGAATATAAGAAACCCGATGTGTCGGAAAAATTATTCGTTAATGCTTTTTCAAGCTCTGCCGGTAGAATGGAATTGAACGTTAATAGTTCTGTACATATCAACAAAAAGCTATCAACCATGATACTTGGACATATTAAAAACGATAATATGCTCGTAGATGAAAACCACGACGAATTTCTCGATGTACCTATGGTTAGGCAGTACAACATTATTAACCGATGGATGTATAAAACCGATAAATATATAGCCCAATATGGTGTAAAAGCTATTAACGAAACCCGAAAATCGGGGCAAAAGTCATTTTACACTAATGATACCTCAGCTTATGGTATTAATGTGAAAACAGAACGGTATGAGTTTTTTACCAAGCAAGGGTTCATATTCAATAATGCAACAGGTAAAAGTCTTGGAGTACAAATAAGTGGAAGCTATCACAATCAAGAATCGTTTTATGGTAAAAATATTTACAACGGCTTACAAAACAATGGATACGTAAATGTAATATATCAGAATGAAACAGAGGGTATTAAAAAGCATCAGTATAGTATTGGTTCGTCTATTATGTACGACGAGTTTACTGAAAAACTCGATACTGTAAATATGAGTCGTACCGAAATTGTTCCCGGTATATTTGGCCAGGTTACTTACAATATTTCACCCGATTTTACAATCCTTGCAGGCATTCGAACCGATTATCACAATGAATACGGGTTATTTGTTACACCTCGTTTGCATACTAAATACAATGTAACCAATAACATACATTTGAGAGGCTCGGTAGGAATGGGATACCGCTCAGCTAATATTATAGCCGAAAACTCATATTTACTTGCCAGCTCACGACAAATACAAATAGCCGATAATTTAGACCTTGAACGAGCATTAAATACAGGCTTAAATGCTACTTTCTATTTTTATCCATGGGGCAAAGAGCTTGTTTTTTCAAACGATTATTATTACACTAAATTCTTTACACAAGTAGTAGCCGATGTTGATACCGACCCTTCAATGGTTAGTTTTTATAATTTGAATGGTAATTCATTTTCAGGAAGTTATCAATCGCAATTGTCGGCCGAAATAGTTAAAGGTCTTGATATAACTACGGCTATCCGATATACCGATGTTAAAGCTACTTATAACGGAATTTTGCGCGACAAACCGCTTACAAGCAAATATAAGGGGTTGTTTACCGTTTCGTATCAAACCCCTTTAAAAAAATGGCAGGTTGACTTTACATCGCAATTTAACGGAAGTGGGCGTATGCCGCAGGTGAAAAATAACCTGTGGACAAGTACTTATGCACCATATACCATACTTAATGCACAAGTTACCAAATACTTCAGAAAGTGGAGTGTTTATATAGGTGGTGAAAACCTTACAAACTTTAAAATGGACAACCCCATTGTTGATGCTGCTAATCCGTGGGGCAATAATTTCGATGCCTCAATGGTTTGGGGACCCGTTCATGGACGTATGTTTTACGCAGGTGTAAGGTTTGCAATAGAGCGTGAATAGTTATGTAAATATGTTAAATTTAAAATAAATTAAAATGAGAAAAATTGTAGCAATTATTGTAATCTCTTTTTTTGCATTTGCATTAAATGCACAGGAAAAAGAAAAAGTTGAAACTACATTCAATGTTAATATGCATTGTATGAGTTGTGTTAACAAAATTGAAAAAAACATTGCCTTTGAAAAGGGAGTGAAAGGTATTTCGTGTAATTTGGAAGCTAAAACAGTAACAGTAACTTACCGAGCCGACCAAACCAATACCGATAATCTGATAGAAGGTTTTGCTAAAATTGGTTATACAGGTGTAACTGTAAAAAATAGTTGTAAATCCGATTGCAGCAATGCTTGTTGTGCCGACAAAAACAAATGCAAAAAACAAGATTGTACTAAAAAGTGCGGTGGAAGTTAGTTAGTGATTGAGTGAGTGAGCCAGAGGAGGCGAAAATAAATGTTTTTGGTAAATTTAGTACGGGGTGAATTTTTAATTATCTGCAATGCATAAATTTAATATTTATAATTTCCGGCAAATATATTCACTCCGTCACTTTTTGGGAGATACTTTTATTATCAGGTTAGTAGTGAAGTTTATACGGTAGTTAACCTTTCATCTTTGATGTTTCTTGCCTTGTATCAAAAATATCTGTTATGTAGATTATTTCGCCAACAATACGATAAATGATTTTGTAGTTTCCTTCAATCAACCTACGATGTTCCAGTTTTAAATGTGCTAAATATGGCTCTTCCTGTCCTTGGTTAGGCCGCAATAATAAAGTATCAGCTTTATCTAATATTTTAGTTCGTATTTCTAATAACTTATCGTAAGCCACTTTTGGAGCAATAAAATTCAAAGCTTCGTTTAAACTATCGATTGCCTGGTCGGTATATAAAAGCTTCAACCTATTCTTCTTTCTAATTCGCTTCTGCTAAAAACATTACCAGATTTTATATTATCCTCTGATTTTAACGCTCGGCTTGTTAATTTTTCTTTTAAAATCTCTCCCTTTTGCAGTTTTTCATAAAGCTCGTTTATCGTCTTTTCATCTATTTGATGTAAGTGACTGTGTATAAAATCTCTTTTTTCAACAATATTCATAATTCTCATTATTTAAATATCCTACAAAAATACATAAAAATTTTTGTAAGTATTTATACATGATTCAGATAGTGTTCCAATTGAAATAAAACTGTACTTTAGTACTTCCCTGATTGCTGTCGGGATAATTTATAGAACAAGGATTTTATTAGATAAATGAACTTATTTCAAAAATAGGTAGAAAAATAATGCTTATACTATGAACAATAAAATATACAAGCTTACAAATAACAATGGTGTTGAAATAGAGTTTATTGCATATGGCGGTAAACTCAAATCAATATTAGTGCCGTCAACCGGTAATAAGGTCGATATTCTAATGGGATACGACACTGTTGATTTGAAAACCGAAATTATTTATGCCCTTAACAATAACAATGAATTTATTGTCGACATTCAGGCAAAAACCGATAAGCCTACCATAGTTAATATTAATATTCACCCTTATTTTAATTTGAATGGAGTAGGCCAAGGCAAAATATTTAATCATGAACTTGAAATAAACTCTTCATACTTTACTCCATTCCGTGAGCAATTAATCCCAACAGGAGAGATTAAGCAACTTAAAAACACCAATATTGATTTTAGTAAAAAAAGGAGAGTAGGCGACTGTATTTCGGCCAACTGCTCACTTATTCGTCCTATTGGCGGCATCGACCACAACTTTATTATTGACAAAAAGAAAGGTGAACTGGCTTTTGCTTGCAAGCTGACAGAACCAGAATCGGGAAGGGGTGTTGAAGTTTATACTACCAATCATGCATTACAGGTATATACTGCTATGAATTTCAATGGTAGTGAAATAGGCAAAGGTAGTTTACCTTTACAGCAGTACAATGGTATAAGCTTGCAGGCACAAAACTTTCCCGATTCCATAAACAATAAAAACTTTCCAAATTGTGTACTTAACCCTGACGAGGTTTATAGTGAAAAGATCATATATAAGCTAATTATTTAAAAGTATTGCTCTATCATACTTATAAGCTTTTTTGATTTTATAGGTTTGGTTAAAAAGTCGTTGCAACCAACCTCAAGAGCTTTAACCACATTGTCGTACATAGCAAAAGCTGTTTGGGCAATTATAGGTACATTTTTATTGAAAAGGCGTATCTCTTTGGTTACTTCATACCCATTAGTATCGGGTAGCTGAATATCCATAAGTATAATGTCGTACTTCTTATTTCTCACCTTTTCTATGGCATCTTTACCGTAAATGGAGCGGTCAATATTCGGATTATACTTTTTTAATATAGCCTGTAGAAGCATGAAGTTATTGTCAGTATCTTCAACTATTAGTATGTTCTTATCGCTCCAGTCGGTTTTTTCTTCCTCTTTGGCATTTAAAACACTCTCATTTATCTCTGCAGGTACAGTAAAGCAAAAAGTTGACCCTGTTTCGGGAGCCGATAAACACCATATTTGACCTCCGACAGTATCGGTTAGCTTATCGGCAATACTAAGTCCCAAACCCAAATGGTTCTCCTTATTGAATACAGTAAAAGGTTCAAATACACTATCGGCATTTTCAGGTTCTATACCACAACCTGTATCCTTAACAAAACACACTATTTCAGTTTCACTGTAAATATCAAATCCCAATTCTATTTTACCCATTGTAGTGGCTTCAAGGGCATTTTCCAGCAAAATATCAAATATCCTTACAAGAAAGCCTGAATCGGTAAACACCGAAATTTTAAACTCCGGAATGTTTTGTACCAGCTCTATTAAGGTACTGCTAAATTCCCTCTTTATCTTTTTAAAATATTCTTCGATAAAATCACCAATAATAAGTGTTTCCGGTTTGTAGTCGTGCTGTATTTGCTTGTATTGAGTCCATGTTGCAATTTTTGATAATGGTTTCAATTTTTCAACTACATCAGTATCTGATTTCTCCTTTATACTATTGTACCAAAGCTCAATATTATATGCCAAAAGTTTATTCTCGCTTATAAGGAATTGCTGCTCATCTTTCAGATTTTTTTCAATATTCTTTATTTGTGTAATATCACGTGCTATATTTAGCACCGAGTTAACTTTACCACCATCAGTAATTTCAGGAACCATATTGGCTTGAAACACTTTTATATCGCCACCGGGTTGAGTAAGTCGAAACTCAAACTTCACAGTTCTACCTGTACGAAATACTTCAAGGTGCATATCTTCAATAAATGAAGCAACACTGCTCTCTATTTCAAGTATTTTGTTGTTTTTACCAACAATGGTATCACTTTCTTTAGCCAGTATTTTGTTTGCAGAGTTGTTAGCATATGTGTAAAACAAACGCGGATTATATCGAGTTATTATATCGGGCGAGTTCTCGGCAAGCATCTGAAAATCGGCCTTACTCTTTAGTAAAGCATCTTCGGTTCTTTTTCGTTCCGATACATCCGATATTATTGTATAAGTAAGTTTCCTGCCATCGGGGCGAGCCGATACAGTTACGTTCATATTTATGCACTTATCATCGCTGCGCTTGGTTTTTATCCAATATTCTATTGAAATAGAGCCGTTTATTTTATCTTTTATTCTGTTTTTGAATTTCTCCAAACGTTCTTTTTCATCGTCACGAGCTAGGTTCTCATAATCCATTTCAGCTATTTCATCTCTCGAATACCCGGTTATGGTTTGCATTGCAGAGTTTACAAATACTACCTTGCCCGATTCTTCTATTATAATACCTTCAAGTACACTTTCAGCCATTCTTAAAAAACGGTATTCACTTTGTCGTAATGCTTCAAGTATCTTTTGGCTACCCCCAATATTACGTTGAAATACAATTATTAACTCTTCCGAATCGCTTTTGTATTTTGAAATAGAAAGCTCCGACGATATTTCAGTCTGATTTTTAGCCCTGATTTTTGAAACCGTTTTTAACGACTCTCCATGTTTCATGTCGGATAGCAACTTCCAGTCGTTAGCCGATGTGAAAAGTCCAATATCCCCGGGCGATAAGCCAAGTACTTCATCCGTCTCATACTTTATTAGTTCCAAAGCACTTTTATTTGCCCTGTCAATAGTAAAATCAATGTAGTTGTCGGTTGAAATAACAAATATCGGCTGCTCTATTGTATTATATATAAAGTCAAAACAAAGCATATACAATATTATTTATTATTTGTAAATATACATTAGTTCTATTACATTTGAAATATCTATTAACTATGTTTTTTTATTTATATAAAATTTCATACAATTGTTATTATTAAATATTCAACTTTATTATTATGAGATTTTTAAGTGTCATTCTTTTATCCTTTATAATCACAAATGGATTTTCACAGGTTAACGGCGGAAGTATTGAAAAACTACAAAAACTTTACGAAGAAGGTAAGTATGAGTCGTGCCTTTTCAGAGCCGATAACTACACTTATAAAGAAGCTTACAGCAAAGACCCAGAACCACTCTTATACATTGCAATGTGTTTTTATAATCTGGCAAAATCTGACGATGAATTTATTAGAGAAGATTATGCCGATGGGGTTAAAGAAAGTATTAAATATGCTTCAAAATTCGCAAAAAAAGATAAGGACGATAAACTCTATTCAAAAAATGGAGAATTTATTAATAAATTAAAAGAGGAGCAGCGTGAATTGCTTGTTAATTATTTGAACAGAAAGCAATATAGCAAAGCTTCATCTATGGCCGATAAGTACAACGATTTGAACAGAGAAATAGACTATACCGTTGTATATATGTCGGGTGTATATTCATTACTAGGCGAAGACACTAAGGGTAATAGTGATATTGAAGAAGCATACACAAAACTTAATTCCGTTAGTAGTGTAGTTGTTGACCCTATTGTTAGAAGCCAGATAATAGATAGTTTTTTAAAATACTCTGAACTATTGGTTAAAGATGGCAAGGTTGCTGCAGCGAAAAAACAACTCGACCTGGCAAAGAAAATATTCCCTAATGATGGTTATATTAATATGCAACATAATATGATTGCTAAATCATTAAGTAAGTAGTAGTATTTGATATAAAAAAGGGGGTGTCCCAAAAGTCACGGGGTGAATATATTTGTTATAATTTTCAAATGAAAACGATAGTCGTGATACTCACTACTCATAAGCTTAAATAGCGTTTACGTTTATGTTCCCAGTACGAAAGCATTGTTTGGGCAGTAAACATAGTTATGGCAAATTCGGCAACAGCCAGTAAAACACTGCCTATTACAATAAACAGTGCCAGTTTATTGTAATCCATTTCATTTACATGAATGAGCGATAAAAGATAGTTGGTGTGATCAATATCGAATAGAGCAATATAGCTTGAAAGTAACGATAAGAAAAGTATTGTTAATGAAGTAAATAATGAACCGCGGAAAAATGTTTTACGAATTTTTTCTTTGTTGCCACGGTAAAAACTAGTAACTCTTATTGATAAGTAATTGCCTGCCAATACCCCTAAAAACAAATTAAAAACAGGTATACCAAAGAATAGACCTATAATACCAATAGAGAAGAAAAAATATACAAGCACCAGTATTCGTTTTCGTATTTTATAATACCTAAAGCTCACTACCATTATACGGTTTAGCCATAATCCTATAATAGCACCGCAAATACCTGCAAGTATACCTATATAGTTATTCGATATACTTCGGCCAATCCACCACGACAATAGCGATAATATAAGCGGAAGAGGAACTTTGTGAAGTAGTATTTTGAATACTTTGCGAAAAGCACATACATAATCAATCATAAACCCCAGTATAGCACCCGATAAAGAGTATATAACAGCCAAAGCTGGTTCCTTCAAATACATACCTGTTACATAACCGATACAGGCAAATGATAAAGGCAGAAAAAGAGTTAATAATATTAATCTGGCATTCAGCATTTTCATAAAGTTTAGTAATATTGGTTCAGTAAAAATATTCAAATAATTTTAGAATGTCAATTATGATGCGAATATTTGTAACTAATAAATATATATCACATTAATGCATATAACAGAAAACTACTCATTATTGAAGCTTAATACATTTAAAATAAATGCATTAGCCAAATATTACTATGAATATAATAATCCGGAAAATATTAGTGAATTAATACAAAAGGGTTATTTGCCTTCAAAAAAGCATCTTATTCTTGGTGGTGGCAGTAACTTGCTGTTTTTGAGAAACTTTGATGGTTTAGTTATACATCCGGTTAATAGTTACATAACTGTTATAGATGAAAGTAATGATTATGTATTAGTAAAAGCCGGGGCAGGACTAAACTGGGATACATTTGTTAAATACTGTACCGATAAAGGTTGGGGAGGTATTGAGAATCTTTCAAATATTCCAGGCAGTGTAGGAGCATCGCCAGTTCAAAATATTGGTGCTTATGGGGTAGAGGCAAAAGATGTAATATTTGAAGTAAATATAGTAAGCCTTGAAAATGGTTCATTTAAAACACTCTCAAATGAAGAATGTAAATTTGGATACCGTAACAGTATATTTAAGAATGAATATAAAGATAAATATATAGTTGATTCAGTGGTTTATAAGCTTAATAAACATCAGCAATTGATTACGCACTACGGCAGTTTGCAAAGTGAGCTGGGAAGTATTTCGAATCCCGGGATTAATGATATTCGTGAAGTAATAATAAAAACACGTAGTGAAAAATTACCCGACCCCGATATTATTGGCAACGGAGGTAGTTTTTTTAAAAATCCTGTTATTGATAAAAAACAAGCCGATATGCTTACTGCAAAATACACGAATATGGTTACATATCCGGTAAGCGAAAATGAAACCAAGCTGGCAGCAGGCTGGCTTATCGATAATTGCGGGCTTAAGGGGTATGTTAATAAGAATGGAACGGCAGGTATTCATAGCAAGCAAGCTTTGGTACTTGTTAATAAAGGGGGAGCTGCCGGTATCGATATACAAGAAGTGGCCGAAATGGTTCAGAATACCGTATATAAGAAATTTAAGGTTCAGTTGGAACCGGAGGTTATTTATGTTGAATAATAACGTTACATTATAGTATTAAACCCTTTCATTAGATTTTCGTTGCTAAAGTTTATTTCGTTAACATTATTCTCTTTTTCAAATATAATAAGGGTATGCTTATTGAGTAGGTTCGAAGGTTTTATATTTATATCGAACTGTTCTTTATATACCTGTTTTTTTAATTCATAAGAGAGGTTCTTATCTTTTTTCATATGCTTTAGGTAAGTTCTGTATGAACGCATAAAAATGATTGGATAAAAGATAATGAATAAAAACACGGAACCTTTACTTAGTCGTACATATCTGATATTTTTAACCTTAAAGCCTGAAAGTTTGCCAATAACACGTAGTTTTTGCAGCCCGGCCAGGAATATGTGACCATAATATATTTCGTTAGTAAGTGACTTATCCGACATCCATATGTCGTCTATTTCATTAGGAGGCATAAGGCCATTAGCTTCGCTTTCGAGTAAAAAATAGCTAAACCTTGCCGATAGATTTGAATAACTTGGTGTGGTAATAATAAGTTTGCCATTTTTTTTCAATACCCTGTTAAATTCTTTAAAAGCTTTAAGCTGGTCGCTAAAATGTTCTACTCCTTCCTGACAAATAAGCATATCGGCTGAGCTGTCGCTTAATGGTATTTTATCCATAATATCAGCTCGTTCGCACGTAACATTTTTAAGTTTGAAATATTCAGGAAATAAATCGAATGCTTTTACATTTGCCCCATACTCCAAAAGTATTTCCGATGTTGCTCCATTTCCTGAAGGTATATCAATAACTGTTTTACCGTTAAGCTCATCTTTAATGCTTTCAAGATATTTTTTTATGGGGCGTAATTCCAAAAGTACACTTTTAAAATATTAATGATTATTGCACAACGCTAATAATAACAAAGGGTTACACCAAATTTATAAGGTAACTATATGACTTTTCCAAAAGTACACTTTTACCATTTAGTATAATTCAGAGTTAATTCTTTGAAAGGTTATTAAACGGTATTTGAGTAAAAAGTTAATTTTTGCTTTCTATTATTTGCTTTAAAAGCCTTAATTCCTCTTGGAATGCTTCTATGCATGATTTAAAAACTATACAACTGCCATTACAACCACTATTAACATTAGTATGTTGTTGGTTGTTGCCTACATTAATTTGAGATACTTCATTAACATTTAGGTGTAGGGCTAGGGTTTCAATATTAATTGTTAACATTTTGCTAAAAAAAAAGTAAGTGGTTGATTATTCACCACAATGATAGCAATAATAATTATTTATTTAACATTGTTTTCAATAATTCAACCTGTCCTTGAAGCTTAGCTATTTCTAGCTCCTTAGCTCTTAGCTCCTCATTTAATAAGTCTATTTGTGTTTTATATTTAACCTCACTTTCTTGCAATTGAGGCATTTTGGGTTCATTTCCAAAGTAATTAGTCATGTTAGCATTGTCTCCTATGTTGTTTTGA
>QKGS01000062.1 GCA_003250355.1 Bacteroidota bacterium | reverse complement strand
ACACAATAAAAACGGCTGCAAACCTTAGGAATGCAGCCGTTTGTTATGTTACGTTACTCTATTTTACTTCAAACTCGGCTCCTAGTTCTACTTCAAAGCCATTGTGAAGTAGTGTTTCATTTTCGGCTTCAAATATTACGCAGGTTCCGTTTTTAATTACAACATTGCCTTGCGGTTTTGATGCTGTTACGTTTGTGCCGGCTGAAATGTTTTTACCCGTAATATATTCGTCGAAAAATAATGCCTGATTCTGAATATATACATCAGACGAATAGAAATTTACTGAACCTTTGCCCGTATAGTTAATATTTGAAACATTGGAAACGCAGTTGTTGCTACTACCCACAAAGAAAGGATGAACACCCCAGTAAAAACCATCATGCAAGTTAATGCAGCTCAATGGATTTCTTAATTCAATATCTGCCGCAGAATCAATACATACATATCCATACTTTTTTACATCAATAATAGAGTTATTAATAATAGCGACATTGCTATTAGAAGGAAATTTGATTGTTCCACCTGAATTAACCGTAATATTATAATTCTGAATATCAGTATTAACAATTTCTAATATACCTCCATTATTAACAATAATGCCTTGCCAAATATTACCTGTATTTGTAGAAACTGCACCATCAATAATTAACTTACCTCCAGTATTTAAAATAATATTAGCTTGTTCAGCTATAACAAGGTTACAAGATACCCTTAACTCTCCACCGAGTTTAATTTCAATATCACGATATAAGCGAATATCAAAATCCCAATCCTGCTTGTCTGTAATAACTAATGGGATATTAGAATAACACTCTTTTACATATTTTCTAACAGAAGATAGAGATAAGGAACGGTGCATAATTCCTATTTGCATAGGTGATAAATATGTATAGTTACCCGGACCATAGTTCATTAAATTATTGGTAATCCCATCTCCATTAACTGCAAAAGGATCAAACGCCCACCCATTGATAGTACTTAAAGGGCATTTATTGCCAAAAACATCATTCAAATAATCGGAACTATTGCAGTAAGAATTCTCCCATGGGTGATACAAGAATAAATTATGCCCCAATTCATGTGCCAATAATGCCGGATCTCTATATCCTGTAGAATGGTGCAGTAAAACCGTATAGTTATTGTATTTCATATTACTGTTGCTAGGAACAGTTGCATAGCCATTTGCACCTCCTTCTACATAACACTTTGCAGAAGCCCCTAAACCATCTCCACCGGTTAATAATACTTCAACAGACTCTCTCCCCCCTGAATATGATCCGCTGCATAATTTAGGATTTCCATTGCTATCTTTACAAGTATTATCTAAGGTTATAGAAACAACTTTGCCATTTTGAATTTGTGCTGTTGCTTTTGCTCCATAACCTGTTTCTTTGCTTTTAAATGTAACAGTAGGTGCACTTGTATATCCATAACCTCCCTCTGTTACAACAATATTTTCATTTAACCTTCCGTAAAAATAACCTTCTGTAATATAAATATTTAACTGCTTCATCCTATTAGAGTCAACACTCTCTACAAAAGATTTCATTTTATAAGCACTTGATGTGCCATAAATATCGTCATTTTTGTAAAAATAAATTCTTTCATGTCCTGGTTCTCCAATATCAAACCTGATACGGCTATCATTATTTGGAAGTTCAACTACCCAATCGAAAGGGTCAGAGGTAGGACATATTGAGCTATAAATTTCATTTAACCTATCAACCATACTTAATAATATATGCTTATCACTTTCTGTATTTTGAAAATTTCCAGTTCCATCGTTTTTTTGAAATATATTAAAATTAATCTCAATTACTTTTACTGGTGAGTTCATCAAAGGATTTGTGCACCTCTTGGAATCCATGTTTCCAAATTTCCATATTTTAAGAAATCGCCATTAACCACATTAGTAGCACAAGTAGAGTTCTTAGTTGTCGGCTCTTCTATTACTAAATCATAAACAGGCGATTCCTGACTTATTAGTCTCGTACTACAAATAGAGTACAAAGTTAATAGCAACAATACTTTTTTCATTCCTTTATTATTTTGCCTGATTTAATAATTTTTGCTCCAGCTTTGATAGTATAATAATATATACCCGAATCAAAGCTTAACATATCATAATTATTAGTACTACCAATATTATTATCTTCAATAAGCAATCTTCCATTTGAATTGTAAATAGTAACACAATATTCATGTTCAATTCCACTATCAATAATTATATTAAAAAAATCGATAACCGGATTTGGATATACAAAAACACCCGCATCTTTACTATCCAAAATACCTACTGATTCATAAAAACACTTATCATCAAAAAAAGAATAAACTTTTTCGTCATCTTTTTGTAAGCACAATAATAAACTGCTAATAGTATGATCTGAATTGTATAAAATGCCGGCATTAGAACCTATACCTTCAATTAATTCGAGACCTACAGGGCTTACAACACATGTTTCAATATATTTATTCTCAAATCTTATATGTTTACGGCCATCAATATTATACACCGAATCAACTTTAATGGATGTTGAATCGTTAAAATTATAACTATACAACAAAAAAGCTTCTCCTTTATTTAACGAAAAATCGGCAATAATATATTCTCTGGCTTTATCTCTATTAAATAACCATATTTTTCCACTAACCGTATCTTCACTTACAAAAATTGTATCATTATAAAAGAATAAACCGGTTTCAGAATATTTATATGTTTTAGAATTGATTACGGTATCATTCCTAAAAACAATTTCTTCGGTAGTTACAGCATCACAGATTCCATGTGGTATAATATTAAAAGTTGTTACAGAATCACCAAAAATTGATTCGTATTGGCTATACATAGCTATGCTTATAAGCAGTAACATAGTTATTAAAAGTGTTCTCATAATTATTCAGTTAAAATCATTCGTTTAGTATCTATCTCTAT